>NZ_JAFCUN010000006.1:0-294698 GCF_049896565.1 Bacillus sp. DWP3-1 | reverse complement strand
CTCGACTTGCATGTATTAGGCACGCCGCCAGCGTTCGTCCTGAGCCAGGATCAAACTCTCCGAAAAAGTACAAAACCGAAGTTTTGTTTTTCGCCAGTTTGACTGACTACCTATGATGTATCATAGGATTTTTTTATAAAAACTCGAATTAACAGGTACGTTTTGTCTTGTTTAGTTTTCAAAGAACTTGTGTGCCACTCTCTTAAAGCGACCACTTAAATATATCATGTATCTCTATCAACAGTCAACATTTTTCTTAAAAAACATTTTGTTTTTTTAAGAAGTTTTTACTGAGAATGAGATAAAAAATAGAGCCTCTTTTTGCTCCTTTGAAAGATTAACACATATCTATGAAAAAAGCATTATAAATTTCAAAAAAAATGATGTTTTTTCAAAAAAAAATAAAGCCGGTGAAGAACCGGCTTCATTTTACTCAGGTTGCTCTTGATCTGACTCTATATTTTCTACGTTCTCTTCACTAATCTCTTCATCGTCTTCTTGTGATTGTTCAACTAATGCCACTGTAGCGACATGTTCCTCATCACCGAGGCGGATTAGGCGGACACCTTGAGTGACTCGACCTGTTGTCGAAATGTCAGAAACGGCCATACGAATGATTACACCGCTTCCTGTAATAATCATCAAGTCTTCTTCGGCTTCAGCATTAGTTGCCTTCACTGTGACAAGCGGACCATTGTTATCAGTGATTTTGCACGTTTTAAGACCTTTACCTCCACGACTTTGAACACGGTATTCTTTTTCAGGGGTTAGTTTGCCATATCCTTTTTCAGTTACAATCAATACGTTTGCATCTGGCTCAAGGATTTCCATACCCACGACAATGTCATCTTCGGAAAGTGTGATACCTTTCACTCCAGCTGCCGTACGTCCCATTTCACGAACATCTGTCTCGTCAAAACGGATCAGCATCCCCTTTTTCGTTCCAATGATGATTTGTTTTTCTCCATTGGTTAAACGAACAGCCATCAGTTCATCTTCGTCACGAAGGCTGAGTGCAATAAGACCGTTGTTTCGAATGTTAGCAAACTGAGACAATGTCGTCCGTTTTGATACACCGTGTCTTGTTGTAAAGAAGAGATACGAATTTTCATCAAATTCGCTTACTGGAATAATGGCGTTAATCCATTCTCCCTTTTCTACTTCAAGAAGGTTAATGATCGGAATCCCTTTCGCTGTCCGTCCGAATTCAGGAATCTCATACCCTTTCGCACGATAAACCTTCCCTTTATTAGAGAAGAAAAGAATCGTATCGTGGGTCGATGTTGAAATCAACTGTTCAACGAAATCATCTTCGTTGGTTCCCATTCCTTGGACACCTTTACCGCCTCTTTTTTGACTGCGGTATGTTGATGCAGGGAGACGCTTGATATAACCATTATGCGTCAGCGTAATCACGATGTTCTCAACAGGAATCAAATCTTCGTCTTCAATTGTTTCAATACCCGCTGTCACAATTTCAGTCCGACGCGTATCATTGAAGCGTTCTTTAATTTCTGTTAATTCTTCTCTAATGATTTCAAGTACTTTCTCATTGTCTGCTAAAATGGCTTTTAATTCAGCAATCAAATCAACAAGTCCTTTATATTCATCTTCTATCTTTTCTCGTTCTAGGCCAGTCAAACGCTGAAGTCGCATATCAAGAATGGCCTGTGCCTGTTTTTCAGACAAGCTATAGTTTTCCATCAAACCATTTCTAGCAATTTCCGCAGTTTGAGAGCCTCTAATTAAAGCAATGACTTCATCTAAGTGATCAAGTGCAATTCTGAGGCCTTCTAAAATGTGTGCTCTTGCTTCTGCTTTACGCAGCTCATACGCCGTTCTTCTGCGAATGATCACTTTTTGATGCTCTAGATAATACTCAAGACATTGTTTGAGGGACAAGACTTTCGGCTGTCCATCAACAAGTGCTAATAAGTTGATACCAAATGACGTTTGAAGTGTCGTTTGTTTATAAAGATTGTTTAATAGAACATGGACGTTTGCGTCTCTTCGCAGTTCAATGACAATACGCATACCATTACGATCTGATTCATCACGCAAATCTGTAATGCCATCAATCTTTTTATCACGCACAAGATCAGCAATTTTTTCAATCAAACGGGCTTTGTTGACTTGGTACGGGATCTCATTGATAACAATGCGCTGTTTACCGCTAGATGTTTCCTCAATATTCGATTTTGCTCTTAATGTAATAGAGCCGCGCCCTGTTTCATACGCCTTTCGAATACCACTTCGGCCAATGATTTGACCTGCTGTTGGGAAATCTGGCCCTGGGATGATATCCATAAGCTCCTGTGTTGTCATTTCCGGGTTTTGACTGATGGCCAATACCCCGTCAATCACTTCACCTAATTGGTGCGGCGGAATATTGGTCGCCATTCCTACAGCAATTCCTGTCGCTCCGTTGACCAATAAGTTCGGGAATCTTGCAGGCATCACCATTGGCTCTCTTTCACTGCCGTCATAGTTATCTTGATAATCAATGGTGTCCTTTGTGATATCACGGAGGATTTCCATAGAAATCTTCGATAGACGCGCCTCGGTATAACGCATCGCCGCTGCTCCGTCTCCATCGACTGAACCAAAGTTTCCATGACCATCAACTAACATATAACGATAGTTGAAGTCTTGCGCCATACGAACCATTGCTTCGTATACAGCGCTGTCACCGTGAGGGTGATACTTACCGATAACTTCCCCAACGATACGTGCAGATTTCTTAAATGGTTTATCACTTGTCATACCTAGGTCATTCATCGCATACAAAATTCTTCGATGCACGGGCTTTAATCCGTCTCGCACATCTGGTAATGCACGCGACACAATCACACTCATTGCATAATCTAAAAAGGACGTACGCATTTCTTGACTAATATTCACTTCGCGTACATTTGGTGTATGTTGTTCACTCACTATAAGAACCTCCCTTTACGTATCACATGAAATAAATTATGTGGGAGTAAAATATGTATTTATCTTCACAAGACTATTCTCCATTATATCAATAATCTCGTCTTTATACACATTTATTTACTAGAAAATCAACGAAAACACGGAAAAACAGGACATTGGTTATACGCCCCTATTTCTTGAAAAACAACCTTATTCCAAACAAGAAATAAGGTTGTTCTCAGTAGGGATCTATCTAAATATCGAGGTTTTTCACGTATTGCGCGTTTTCTTCGATAAAGTTTCTTCTCGGCTCTACTTTATCTCCCATGAGCATTTCAAATGTCTCATCAGCATCGATCGCATCCTCAAGTGTGACTTGAAGAAGTGTTCTCGCATCAGGATCCATTGTTGTTTCCCAAAGCTGAGTAGCATTCATCTCTCCAAGACCTTTATAACGCTGAAGTCCAGGTTTTGGTGTTTGAGGAAGTGATTTTAACAGCTCATCTAGCTGTTTGTCGTTATACACGTACTCAACACGTTTTCCTTGCTGCACTTTATATAAAGGCGGCTGTGCAATATACACATAACCGTTTTCAATAATTTCACGCATGTAGCGATAGAAGAATGTTAAAAGCAGCGTTCGAATGTGCGCTCCATCCACATCGGCATCCGTCATGATCACAACTTTGTGATAGCGAGCTTTCTCTAAAGTGAAGTCTTCTCCGATTCCAGTTCCTAATGCTGTAATCATTGAACGAACCTCGTTGTTCGATAGAATTTTATCTAGTCGCGCTTTTTCAACGTTTAGGATCTTCCCTCTTAACGGTAAGATCGCTTGGAAGTGACGATCACGGCCTTGTTTAGCAGATCCGCCCGCAGAATCTCCCTCTACGATATAGAGTTCAGAGATGGAAGGGTCTTTAGAAGAACAGTCCGCCAGTTTCCCCGGTAAGCTGGAGACTTCCAGTGCACTTTTACGTCTTGTCAGCTCACGTGCCTTTTTGGCAGCCATTCTCGCACGAGCTGCCATCACACCTTTCTCCACAATTTTCTTTGCAGCATCAGGATTCTCTAAGAGGAATTTCTCAAGTGCTTCAGAGAAAAGGGAGTCGGTAATGGTTCTTGCTTCTGAGTTCCCAAGCTTTGTCTTCGTTTGTCCTTCGAATTGAGGATCTGGATGTTTGATGGAGATAATGGCTGTTAAGCCTTCTCGCACATCTTCACCGCTCAAATTCGAGTCTCCATCTTTGAATACGCCATTTTTACGAGCATAATCATTGATAACACGCGTCAAACCTGTTTTAAAGCCTGCTTCGTGCGTTCCGCCTTCATACGTGTTGATATTGTTGGCGAAGGAATAGATGTTGCTTGAATAGGAATCGTTATATTGTAATGCCACTTCAATCGTGATTCCGTCTTTTTCACCTTCGATGTAAACGGGTTCTTCATGAACGACTTCTTTTGAGCGATTTAAATGTTCTACATAGCTCTTAATACCGCCTTCATAGCAGTATTCATTTCGTCGTTCTTTACCTTCACGTAAATCTTCAATAATGATGTTTACACCTTTTGTTAAGAAAGCTAACTCACGTACACGGTTGGCAAGTGTGTCGTAATCAAATTCAATGGTTTCAGTAAAAATTTCTGGATCTGGCACAAAATGAGTGGTTGTCCCTGTAACATCTGTTTCACCAATGATCTCTAAATCTCCAGCTGGAACACCGCGTTTGAATTGTTGATAATGAATTTTCCCGTCACGATATACGGTCACGTCTAAGGTCGTAGATAACGCATTAACAACAGATGCCCCTACGCCATGCAGACCGCCAGATACTTTATAACCGCTGCCGTCAAATTTACCGCCAGCGTGAAGAACAGTCATAATGACCTCTACAGCAGGACGTCCCATTTTCTCATGAATCCCAACCGGAATCCCGCGGCCATTATCTTTCACTGTAATGCTATTATCCTTTTCAATTTGCACCGTAATATCTGTGCAATATCCAGCTAAAGCCTCATCAATACTGTTGTCGACAATTTCCCATACAAGATGGTGAAGTCCTTTTGCACTGGTTGACCCGATGTACATTCCTGGACGTTTTCTAACAGCTTCTAGTCCTTCGAGCACCTGTATCTGATTTTCATCATAACTATTATGTTGCTGTTCCATTGCCACGTACATTCACCTACACTTTTCTTAAACGATATATTTATATGAATTGAGCTTTTAGACTTCAATTTCAATCACAAATGAAGCACGTTTTTTGAGCGTGCTTGAGGAAAGAGGAGAGTAATAAACAGATTCAGTTGTGACGACGATGGATTTGGGTGTTCCTTGTGATAACGAAATGATTTGTTCTTCTTGTTTTTGGAGAAACTCTTCTACAACAGAAGACGACCTCATTTTGTAATCAACAATTGCGACAATCTCTCGTGTAGAAACAACACAATCATCACCTAAATGAATATACAAGACTCACACCTCATTTATCAGTCAATTACTTTTCCACTGGCTACTCTGAAAATTTCCGCTTCTTTCAAGGTGGCGTGATCGATGCCTTCAACACTTGTTGTGGTGACGAAGGTCTGTACACGTCCCTGAATGGTATGGAGCAAATGAGACTGTCTGTAATCATCAAGTTCAGATAAAACATCATCGAGTAGAAGAATGGGATATTCTCCGATTTCTTCATGTATCAGGTCGATTTCTGCCAGCTTTAGTGAAAGAGCTGTTGTTCTTTGCTGCCCTTGAGAGCCATATGTCTGAACATCCCGACCATTCACAAAGAAAAGAAGGTCATCTCTGTGAGGTCCCCACAGTGTCACTCCTCGGTCTATTTCTCTGTCTCTTAGTTTCTGAAACGATTCTTCATAGCTATTCTTTATTTTCGACAAGTCTGACGCTTCTGATACCTCTATCGAAGTCTGGTATTGGAGCGTGAGTGTTTCTAGCTCTCTAGAAATGCCAAAATGCAGCGGCTGCGCCCATTTCTCGAGCTGTTTCGTAAAAGTCAGTCGTCTTTTGACAACTTTCACTGCCGCATCAATCAACTGCTCTGTTAAAACCTCCAGCATCGCTTGATCCGTTTGCTTTCTTGTCTGCAATTGTTTCAAGTAATGATTCCGCTGAGAGAGGATTTTTTGATAGAGCGATAAATCATGCAAATAGACAGCAGAAACTTGTCCAATCTCCATATCGAGGAATCTTCTGCGGATTTGCGGGCTGCCCTTCACAAGACTTAAGTCCTCTGGTGCAAACATGATGGTGTTTAACGCACCAACATAATGACTGAGCTTCTGTTGTTCAATGTGATTGACCTTGCCCTTTTTCCCTTTTTTTGAGATCACGAGCTGCATTGGGAGTGGACCATTTTTTTTGATGACTCTACCTTCTATTTTAGCATAGTCTTGGTCCCATCGGATAAGTTCTTTATCATTTGACGTACGATGCGACTTTGCCATCGACAATACATAGATCGCTTCCATCAAGTTCGTTTTACCTTGGGCATTCTCACCGATCATGACATTCACCTTGTTGTCGAATTGAAGCTCAGTGTGTTCATAGTTTCTGTATGAAGTTAACGCCAGACTTTGAATGTACATGTATTGTCACCCGTTTCTAATTCACAACTTGAAATGTGCCATAACCTTCTATCTCGACAACATCTCCTGGGTATAGTTTGCGTCCCCGTCTATTATCTGGCTCTTGATTAATGAACACCTCATGTTCACTTAAAAACCATTTCGCCATTCCGCCAGATTGGATGACTTCGGCTAATTTCAAAAACTGCCCTAATGTAATCATTTCTTTCTCAATGGTTATAAGATTAGGCATTATATCGACCTCTTTCAATATCACTAATATCTAATTGTACTAAAAAACAAGACAAGAAGGAAAGGGGGAAAGCGAACTAGGATGAAAGAAAGCATGGTAAACGAGAAGAAAAGCTGCTGTGCACTCACACAGCAGCTAATTTAGATTGGATTAATATGTTCTGACTGGGAGAATCAACTGCAAGATTGAATCATCATTTGGCGTGCGCAACAGGAACGGTCTCATGGCACCAGTGAAGCTTACATGAATTTCTGTTCCCTCTAATACTTTTAACGCATCCAGCATATATTTTGGACTGAAGGAGATTTTGAGGTCCTCCCCTTTAATGTCATCTGCTTGAACCGTTTCGACTACTTTACCGATTTCAGGTGAATTAGAAGAAATCTCAAGGCTTTGTTCAGGATCAGCCGACAGCTTTACGACATTATTGCGTCCTTCTCTTGCCAAAAGTGATGCACGGTCAATGGCTTGAAGGAATTCCTTCGTGTTGACCACGACATCCGTTTTACTTTCCTGCGGGATCAGGCGAGCTGTATCTGGATAATTACCATCCAGCAATCTTGAGAAGAATAACACGTTTTGTGCTTTAAAGAGAACTTGCGTTTCTGTAATCACGATGCTCACAAGATCTTGTCCGTCATCAAGGATTCTACTTAGCTCTGTTAAACTCTTCCCTGGAATTACGACATTGTATGAGCTTTCCTCGTCAATATCCAACTTCGCTTTTCTTAAAGCAAGACGGTGGCTATCCGTCGCCGTGCATATTAATTCACCTTTCTCTACCTTCCAGTTTACACCTGTCAAGATAGGTCGTGTTTCTGAGGTGGACACTGCAAAAACGGTTTGACGAATTAAGTTTTTAAGCAAATCTGTCGGGACTTGAAATGCATGATGCTCTTCAATTTGCGGCAGATGCGGATATTCCTCAGCATCTAAGCCGTTTAAGTTAAATTCCGCTGAACCAGAACGGATGATCGTGAGGTGATTTTGTTCTACTTCAATTTCGACAGTAGCCATTGGCAGTTTCTTCACAATTTCACTAAAGAAGCGGGCCTGAAGCACAATACTCCCTGGACGGTCAATCGTGATTACTTCTAAATCTCCATCTCTTTGAGGAATAAAGGATTCAATTGAGATATCAGAGTCGCTTCCTGTGAGAGAAACCCCCTCATCAGATGCAACAATTTTAATCCCTGTCAAAATAGGTATCGTTGTTCTAGAGGATACGGCCTTTAATACATCTTGGACACTTTCGACAAGGCGATCTTTTTGAATCGTGAATTTCATAGTGGTCCTCCTAAATTTTCTTAATGACATGTATATATATTTTATTAATAAAATCGTAGAAGTAATAGTAGGGCTTGTGAATATGTGGATAAGTCGGTAAAAAGAAAGGAAAGACAGCCTATCCACATGTGGACAGACTGTGTATGACTATGCTCTAGTTATTCACATTTTCCCGTACTTATTATATCAGCTTGGTTATTTTAATTGTTCTTTGATTTCTTTCACATGCTGCTGAAGCTGTTCATCCTCAACCATTAATTTCGAAATCTTCTCATGAGCATGAATGACAGTCGTATGATCACGACCTCCAAATTCTTCTCCTATTTTAGGCAGAGAGGAATCGGTCATTTCTCTAGAGAGATACATGGCAATTTGTCTTGGATAAGCAACTGACTTCGTACGTTTCTTCGCTTTGAAATCCTCTAAGCGAATATTAAATTGCTGCCCTACAATTCTTTGAATATCTTTAATTGTAATGACTCTTGGCTTCGATGAAGGAATGATGTCCTTTAGGGCCTCAGCTGCTAGATCCGCATTGATGTCTTTATTAATTAAAGAAGAGTAAGCAACGACACGAATCAAAGCACCCTCCAGTTCACGAATGTTGCTGTCGATTTGATTGGCAATATAAAGCATGACTTCATTCGGAATGTCTAAGCCTTCTGCTTTTGCCTTTTTTCGCAAAATTGCAATACGTGTTTCTAAATCTGGCGGGGTAATGTCTGTGATTAAGCCCCATTCGAATCGAGAGCGTAATCTGTCTTCAAGTGTCGGAATTTCTTTCGGCGGCCGGTCACTAGAAATGACGATTTGCTTACTTTCTTCGTGAAGTGTGTTGAATGTATGGAAAAACTCTTCTTGTGTTTGTTCTTTTCCTGCTAAAAATTGAATATCATCTATCAAAAGCACATCTACATTCCGATAGCGATTACGGAAATCGACAGCTTTGTTGTCTCGGATTGAGTTGATAAATTCATTTGTAAATTTTTCAGATGATAGATAGACCACTTTGGCTGATGGATTATGGTCGATGACATAATGACCAATCGCATGCATCAAGTGGGTCTTTCCTAAACCAACGCCCCCATAAATAAAGAGCGGGTTATATGCTTTTGCCGGTGCTTCCGCAACTGCAAGTGAAGCGGCATGCGCAAATCGGTTGCCTGAACCAATAACAAAAGTATCAAATGTATATTTTGGATTCAGCATATTTTGTGGAATATCAACGGCCTCTTCTTTAGACATTTTTTTAATTGGAGACTTTGGCATGGCTTCCACTTCATCCTGATTTTGAGGAATAATAAATTTAATGCTGAGCTCTTCACCTGTCAGTTCGTAGATGGTATCAGCAATTAAGTGGAGATATCTTGATTCCAGCCAGTCTCTAGCAAATTCATTAGGTGCCGTAATTGTAAGCGTATCGCCTTGAAGAGAATGGGCTTTTGTCGATTTCATCCATGTCTCAAAACTGGGTTTGCTCAACTTTGTCTCTATTTTTTGAAGTGCTTTATTCCACAGATCCAAAATATTTTCCATAAGGCTTCTCCCCCCTCCTTTTCTTTATAAAATGACCAATATCAAACTGTTATAGAACACGAAAAAGAGCAAATGGTCATCACCATTCGTGCACATACGTTGTTGAAAACAAATAATATAGTAGAAAAACGTCTTTTCGACAAATTACACAGTCTGTGGATAAATAATTCAACAGCCTGTGTAATATCTTTCCACAGCTTATCCACAATTTGTGGATAACGCAAATAGGTCAGATAAGTAATTAAGAGTTAAAACACAAATATAATATCAAAATAAACAAGATGGTGCAATGGGTGTCACAAACTTATCCACACACTTTACATCCTGTTGAAAAATAATTATCCACATCGGTTATTTGTGTGAAAAAAATGTCGATAATGGATGTGGATAGTCTAAATATGCCGGAAAAATATCCACACCCTTGTTTTGCAGGCCTTTTAGGAGGAAAAAAGAATAAAATGCTGGAAACTGAAAAAGAAGGTTTCTTCGTTTGATAAATTATGTTATGCTTATAAGGTTGATAATAAGAGTTTTATCATTGATATTGACAATCGATGGGTTACACAAATATAATGAGTTAGACTGTCTTAAACAGCTATTCCTCAGGGAGGTGTCATAAATGAAAAGAACGTTTCAACCAAATAACCGTAAGCGTAGTAAAGTTCATGGCTTCCGCAGCCGTATGAGTTCTAAAAACGGACGTCTAGTTTTAAAGCGACGCCGCAGCAAAGGTAGAAAAAAATTATCAGCTTAGGCCACTGAATAATGTCAGTGGTCTTTTTTACATAAAATCGTAAATGAACTGTCAGTTTTTATCGGAGTGGAAGAAAACATGAAGAAGCGAAACAGGCTAAAAAAAAATGAAGAGTTTCAAAAAGTGTTCAGAAAAGGTCAATCAATGGCGAATCGTCAATTCGTTATTTACCAGCTGGATCAACCAAATCAAGATGAACTGCGTTTGGGATTGTCTGTCAGTAAGAAGATTGGTAATGCAGTGATGAGAAATCGAATTAAACGACTGATCCGCCAGGTGTTTTTAGAGGAAGGTCATAAGTTAAAGCAAGAAAAAGACTACATTGTCATTGCAAGAAAACCAGCAAGTGAATTGACCTTTGAAGAAACAAAGAAGTCTCTCCAACATTTATTTAGAAAATCCGCTGTTTATCAACAACAACCTAAAAAGTCTTCGTAATAGAAACTTTCGTTGAATCAATTTTTAAAAGCGCTTCCTTCATCTAGTGAATTAAAATGAAACCACCACTTTGTAATGAAAAAATGTTACCATACTGATTAGGTGAGTCACTTTCGTAATCAATTCCAACTTAAATAAAGTTTGAAGTAATGGGAGGAATCTTGTTGAAAAGGCGATTATTACTAATATTTAGCTTGATTGGCGTGTTGGTTCTATTGGCAGGATGTACACAAATCAATGAACCAATCACATCAGATAGTAAGGGATTCTGGAATTCTTATATTGTTTACCCGCTATCTCAATTAATCACGTACATGGCAAATTTGACTGGTGAAAACTACGGGGTTGCGATCATTATTGTGACACTGTTAATCCGCTTGCTCATTTTACCATTAATGATTAAGCAGTTAAGAAGTACAAAAGCAATGCAAGCATTGCAGCCTGAATTGAAAAAGCTTCGTGAAAAATATAGCTCTAAAGACCAAAAAACTCAGCAGCAGCTTCAGCAGGAAACAATGGCCCTTTTCCAAAAAAATGGCGTCAATCCATTAGCTGGATGTTTCCCGATTTTAATTCAGATGCCAATCCTAATTGGTTTTTATCATGCGATTATGAGAACAGCAGAAATTAAAAAGCATACATTCTTATGGTTTGACTTAGGCAGTCCAGATCCATTGTTCCTATTACCGATCATTGCGGGGGTAGCTACTTTCATTCAGCAAAAACTGATGATGGCTGGAAATCCTTCGGACAACCCTCAAATGGCTATCATGCTATGGGTTATGCCGATTATGATCATTGTATTTGCCATTAGTTTCCCAGCAGCACTTTCATTGTACTGGGTTGTAGGTAACATTTTCATGATCATCCAAACATTAGTGATTAAAACTCCTCAAGTAAAATTGGATACAAAAGAAAAAGCTGGCGGGAATAAAAAATGAAGGAAATAACTGCTGTCGGTCGCACAATCGAAGAAGCAGTAGATTCCGGACTTAAACAAATTCAACTTCTAAAAGAAGAAGTAGATATCACAATAGTTGATGAAGGAAATAAAGGTTTCTTAGGATTATTTGGCAAAAGACAAGCTGTAGTCAAGTTGATAGAAAAGAGAAATGCTCTTAAATTAGCTACACAGTATTTAGATAATATTGTTAAATCAATTGATCCTAAAGCGAAGATTGTTTCCAAAAAGGAACCGAAAAAGATTTCTTTCCACATTGATGGAGATAAAACGTCATTAATGATTGGAAAAAGAGGACAAACTTTGTACTCTTTAGAAACATTGGTACAGTTAGTGTTTAATCGCTATTCTGATCAGTATCATCATATTACCATTGATATTGGAGATTATAGGAAAAAGCGACAAGAAGCACTTGAACAATATGCCATCAAGACAGCAAACAGAGTTTTAAAAACGAAGAGAAAGGTTCATTTAGAACCAATGCCTTCTAATGAACGAAAAGTAATTCATGATACGATCGCCGCATTTTCTAAAGAACTTGCAACGGCATCGGAAGATACAGGCAGCAAGCGTCATGTTGTGGTGCTGTATAAAAAATAACAGAAAGGCTAGAATTCAGCAAAGCTGGATTTTAGTCTTTTTTTATTGAAAAATTGTCTTTCTATAGAAGATTCATCCTTTATTTCTAAAAAATTAGTGTGTGATATGAGTGGAAAACGCCATTTTTACAAGTAAGCAAAGGGATCAGGGCGTTTAAATTTATTGGATTTCGGTGTAAGATGTGAAGGTAAGTTTAGAACGTCGTTATTCACATGTGGATAAGTTAAGTGTTAAAATAGATAGGATGCAAAGCTGTGGATAATTAGATATGGGATACTTTCACTTCGCTTTCATTTATGGTATCTTTAAATTTTGGATTAAGCGTTTTTAATATAGAGATGGACAACGTCCATTTAATAGATAAAAGACTGTCTATTAAGTAGAGAAAGAGGTGATTGAGTGATGGATACAATTGCAGCCATTTCTACACCGATGGGTGAAGGAGCAATTGCGATTATTCGTTTAAGTGGGCCTGATGCGGTACAGATCGCTGATCGGATGTATAAAGGGCCTAAGGAGAAAAAACTTGTATCAGTGGATTCCCATACAATTCATTATGGTCATATTGTGGATTCAAGTACTGATCAAGTAATAGAAGAGGTCATGGTGTCAGTACTTCGAGCGCCAAAAACATTTACGAGAGAAGACGTTATTGAGATTAACTGCCATGGCGGAATTGTAACGGTCAATAAAGTATTGCAGCTTGCTTTAAGAGAAGGAGCAAGATTAGCGGAGCCAGGTGAGTTCACAAAACGTGCTTTCTTAAATGGAAGAATAGATCTTTCGCAAGCAGAGGCTGTCATGGACTTGATTCGGGCAAAGACTGATCGTGCGATGAACGTAGCAATCACTCAAATGGAGGGACGTCTCTCCGGTTTGGTTCAGCGACTGCGCGGCGAGATCCTAGAAACACTGGCGCATATTGAAGTCAATATTGACTACCCTGAGTATGACGATGTTGAAGAAATGACACATCGCGTCTTAGTGGAAAAAGCGACATCGGTCAAAAAAGAAATTGAGTCGCTGCTCTCGACTTCTCAGCAAGGGAAAATCCTTCGAGAGGGCTTATCCACTGTGATTATAGGAAGGCCGAATGTTGGAAAGTCTTCCTTGCTGAATAGCCTTGTACAGGAAACAAAGGCGATTGTCACAGATATTCCTGGAACTACCAGAGATGTCATTGAGGAATATGTGAATGTAAGAGGTGTACCTCTTCGTCTAGTCGATACTGCGGGTATACGTGAGACTGAGGACATTGTTGAGCGTATAGGGGTTGAACGATCTAGACAGGTCTTAAAAGAAGCTGACCTGATTTTACTTGTGCTCAATTATAGCGAAGAATTATCAGAAGAAGATATGAAGCTTTTTGAGGCTGTCTCAGGTATGGATATCATCGTGATTGTGAATAAGACAGACCTTGAGCCTAAGCTTGATGTAGAAAAGGTCAAGCAGTTAGCGAAGGATCGTCCGGTCGTCACCACATCATTATTACAAGAAAAGGGCATTGATGAGCTTGAAATGGCGATTCAATCACTGTTCTTCACTGGATCAATTGAAAGTGGAGATTTAACGTATGTAAGTAATACAAGGCATATTGCCCTCCTTCAGGCAGCAAAACAATCAATTGAGGATGCTCTTGAAGGCATTGAAATGGACGTACCGATCGACATTGTTCAAATAGATTTAACACGCTGCTGGGAACAGCTCGGTGAAATTATAGGAGATGCTGTTCATGAAAGCTTGATTGATCAGCTATTCTCTCAATTCTGTTTAGGAAAGTAAAGGGAGGAACATAAGAAATGGGTTATGAAGCTGGCAATTATGACGTAATCGTCGTGGGTGCCGGTCATGCTGGGGTTGAGGCTGCTCTTGCTTCTGCAAGACAGGGCGCTAAAACACTTGTATTGACTATCAACCTCGATATGGTTGCTTTTATGCCATGTAATCCGTCCGTAGGCGGTCCTGCAAAAGGGATTGTCGTTAGAGAAATTGATGCACTGGGCGGAGAAATGGCACGAAATATAGATAAGACGCATATTCAAATGCGCATGCTGAATACGGGGAAAGGACCTGCTGTCCGTGCGTTAAGAGCGCAAGCAGATAAGTTCCAATATCAGCATGAAATGAAAAAAACAATGGAAAATGAACCGAACCTGACAATGCTTCAAGGTATGGTGGATCATTTAATTGTAGAAGATGATGAATGTAAAGGTGTCGTTACCCAAACAGGAGCAAACTATCGTGCGAAGTCTGTTGTATTAACGACTGGGACTTTCTTAAAAGGCCGCATTATTTTAGGGGATCTATCGTATTCAAGTGGTCCTAATAACCAGCAGCCATCAATCAAATTATCGGATCACCTAGCAGAGTTAGGATTCGATTTGGTTCGCTTTAAAACAGGAACACCTCCTCGAGTGAATAGTCACTCGATTGACTATAGTAAAACAGAAATTCAACCAGGTGATGATGTTCCGCGGGCGTTCTCCTATGAAACGGTTGAATATATTACAGACCAACTGCCATGCTGGTTAACATATACGAGTTTAGAAACACATCAAATTATTGATGAGAATCTTCACCGTTCTCCAATGTATTCAGGTATGATTAAAGGAACTGGTCCTAGATACTGCCCTTCCATTGAAGATAAAGTGGTTCGTTTCAATGACAAACCGAGACATCAAATTTTCTTAGAGCCAGAAGGTCGTAATACGCAGGAAGTGTATGTTCAAGGATTGTCTACAAGTCTTCCAGAGGATGTACAGCAGCGCATGCTTTCCACCATCCCAGGGCTCGAAAATGTACAAATGATGAGAGCGGGTTATGCCATTGAGTATGATGCAATTGTGCCTACTCAGTTGTGGCCTACACTTGAGACGAAGAAAATTTCTGGATTATATACAGCGGGCCAAATTAATGGTACATCTGGCTATGAGGAAGCAGCAGGTCAAGGAATTATGGCAGGTATTAATGCAGGAAGAAAAGCATTGGGTAAAGAAGAAGTCATTTTAAGCCGATCTGATGCATATATCGGTGTTCTCATTGATGACCTTGTCACAAAGGGAACAAATGAACCTTACCGTCTTTTGACATCCCGTGCAGAGTATCGTTTGCTTCTTCGTCATGACAATGCGGATTTAAGATTAACTGAACTTGGCTATCATATTGGATTAATTTCTCAAGAAAGATTCCAGACATTCCAGCAGAAAAAAGAAGCCATTGAAGCAGAGAAAAAACGTTTATATTCTGTCATCATCAAACCTACAGCAGAGACACAAGAATTTATTCGTTCACTTGGTGGAAGTGAGCTGAAGGACGGTATTCGTGCAAGTGATTTGATGAAGCGTCCAGAAATGAACTATGAATCTGTTGTGACGTTAGCTCCTGCTGAAACACCACTTCCTTCTGATGTGTGTGAGCAGGTAGAGATTCAAATTAAATATGAAGGATATATTGAAAAGTCACTCCAACAAGTTGAAAAGCTGAAAAAGATGGAGAACAAAAAGATTCCTGATCGTATTGATTATGATGCCATCAAAGGGATTGCAACTGAAGCGAAACAAAAGCTGAAAGAAGTCCGACCGCTTTCTGTTGCACAGGCTTCTCGTATTTCAGGCGTTAACCCTGCTGATATTTCTATCCTTTTAGTATATTTAGAGCAGGGACGTATTGCGAAGATAGCAGAATAGAAAGGATGTCGGCATGAACATTGAACAATTTACAGCAGCACTAGAGGAGAAAGGGATGACTCTTTCTCCTGTGCAGCTTGAACAATTTGAAACTTACTTCCGCATGCTTGTAGAATGGAACGAGAAAATGAATTTAACGTCCATTACTGAAAAGGAAGAAGTGTATTTAAAGCATTTTTATGATTCAATTTCAGCAGCATTTTTTATTGATTTTCACAAAGTGACGACGATTTGCGATATTGGAGCTGGTGCTGGTTTCCCAAGCATTCCTCTTAAAATTTGCTTCCCTCATCTACATGTAACCATTGTTGATTCTCTTCAGAAACGAATTACGTTTCTCAATGAGTTAGCAAAAGGGTTAAACTTACAAGATACTACTTTTTATCATGATCGTGCGGAGACGTTTGGACAACGTAAGGAAAAGCGTGAAAGCTATGATCTTGTCACTGCTAGAGCGGTTGCGCGTTTATCCGTCTTGAGCGAACTATGTCTGCCCCTTGTAAAAAAGGAAGGATTGTTTGTTGCATTAAAAGCATCTGCCGCTGATGAAGAAATGCAAGCAGGGAAAAAAGCTGTTACTGTCCTCGGAGGAGAGGTTGTTGAAAAGCATTCCTTTGTTCTTCCTTTAGAAGAAAGCGAACGGAACATCATTGTCATTGAAAAGAAAAAGCAAACACCAAAAAAATATCCTAGAAAACCAGGAACACCTAATAAATCACCAATAGAAGGTTGATCATGTAAAAGGTCGGTTTTTCTTCAATATTTAAGATTTTACAGAAGGAAAAAACATGAGAAAATAGAATTATAAAAAGGTAGTTTTTAAAGGTGGTGTAGGTTCATGAAGCATTCACTCTCACGCTTCTTCGGGCTTGGTGACAAAGAACATCCTGAGCGTGAAACCGAAATAGAGGCAGAGATTGCTGAGCATGATACATTAAAGGAAGAGATACAGGAGCTCCCGGTCGACACAATTATGCCAAACCGTTTTCAGCCACGCACCATTTTTTCAGAAGAAAAGATACATGAGCTGGCCACGACGATTCATACCCATGGCATTATCCAACCTATTGTTGTCAGACCAACAGAAGAAGAAGGTAAATATGAACTGATCGCCGGCGAAAGACGTTGGAGAGCGGTACAGACTCTTCAATGGGAGAAAATCCCCGCTATTATAAAAGACTTTACTGATACGGAAACGGCATCTGTGGCATTGATTGAAAATTTGCAAAGGGAAGAGCTGTCTGCTATTGAAGAGGCTCATGCTTATGCACGTCTTTTAGAGCTTCATGATTTAACACAGGAGGCGCTTGCTCAGCGTTTAGGCAAGGGACAATCAACTGTTGCAAACAAATTAAGACTTTTAAAGTTGCCTGAAGAGGTACAACAGGCCATTTTAGAGAAAAAAATCTCTGAAAGGCATGCACGTTCACTTGTACCCCTAAAGCTTCCAGAATTACAAATCGCGCTATTGCAGGAAATCATCGAAAAGCAGCTGAATGTAAAACAGACTGAAGAGCGTGTAGTGAAAATGCTTGAACAAAAAACAGATCGCAAACCGAAGCCAAAACGTAAGGCGTTTAGTCGTGATACACGAATTGCGATGAATACCATTCGTCAGTCTCTCCATATGGTAGAAGACAGCGGGCTTAAAATAAATACCGAGGAAGAAGAGTTTGAGGAATATATCCAATTAACGATTCGGATTCCTAAATAGAAAAAAGCTGATGAGAGCCACTCGTCAGCTTTTTTTATTGGTTCCACATTATATTTACTTATTATTCATAAATTGGTAAAATATGATTTTCATAGAAGAAAGGAGGTGACATGACTCGATGAAAATGAAAAAGACGAAATTTGTTATTATTTGTTATTTACTATTTTCTTTTTTTCTTTTTACAAATGAAACAACCATATTTGCTGTGAATTCGCCAACGGCTCCTGCAGAAGAAAGCCCGTTGGCCAAAAAAGAACTGAACGTTCTGAAGAAACAAGGTGTTGTTTCTAAGGAGGTCACTTTACAGCAATTAAATCATGAGCATGAGTCTCAGGACGACACAATTGACTTGATTTCAGCTAGCGATGTTTTGAAGGACTATGGCTTACAACAAAACAAGCAGGATGAGTTGGTAACGGATGAAAAGCCGCACACCATCAAGCACCTTTTAGGAAAGCCGTATCCTGGTACCGATATTATGCCTAAAAAAGGAGATATATTGGTGACAAGTACTGATGCTTTGAAGGGTATCGTTGGACATGCAGGTATCGTCATTAATGAGAAAAGCTTTGCTTCTATTCCAGGGTTTCGACAGCATCCTCAGCTTGATTCCATTCTTAACTGGTTTCGCTATAATGCCAATACAAAGGTAATTCGGATTAATCAAGAGGAAACAGCAGACCTGGCAGGGGAATGGGCGCACGATTATGTGAAAACTCATCCAAAGGCTCGATACTCCATCACCCTGTCAATTCAATCACTCGATCCGACGTATTGTTCAAAGATTGTGTGGCAGGCCTATGCCAAAACAGGTGACGCTTTGGGACATGCGACATATACCATTAAAACCCCCTACGGATTCTTAAAAAAGAGAAGCTATCATACAGTGACTCCTAAAGTCATTGTGAACGAAGGCCGTAAAATTGGTGGATTACATTTTTGACATGTGCCCCTCACTTTTGATGAAAGTGAGGGTTTTTTATGCTTGTCTTTTCCACCAAAAAGATATATCGATATATTTTTTAATCCGTTTTGGTTTGTCCTTTCATGTACGAAAATAGACATTTGCTGACGAATATATAATGGAGAAACAAAAAAAGCAAACGTTTCATACTTTTTTTGATAGAATAGGAAGTATGAATAAAATGAGAAACTTGTTAAGTTGAAAGTGGGTGACATCGTGGGAAAAATCATAGCGATTACCAACCAGAAGGGCGGCGTCGGGAAGACGACAACTTCTGTTAATTTGAGTGCGTGTTTAGCATACATAGGTAAACGAGTGTTGTTAGTTGATATTGATCCGCAGGGCAATGCCACGAGTGGTATTGGGATTGAGAAGGCCGACGTAGAGAAGTGTGTGTATGATATTTTAGTTGATGATGCAGATGTCCTTGATGTGATTAAGACGACAGAGGTCGAAAATCTTGATGTCATTCCTGCGACGATACAGCTTGCAGGGGCTGAAATAGAGCTTGTGCCTACGATTTCACGTGAAGTGAGATTGAAGAGAGCACTTGAATCTGTTAAGCAAAATTATGATTATATGATTATTGACTGCCCGCCATCACTCGGATTACTGACGATTAATGCGTTAACAGCATCCGATTCCGTTTTAATCCCGGTACAGTGTGAATATTATGCGCTTGAAGGATTGAGCCAATTGTTAAACACAGTTCGTCTCGTGCAGAAACATTTAAATACTGATCTTGCCATTGAAGGTGTCTTGCTGACAATGCTTGATGCACGAACAAATCTTGGGATTCAGGTCATCGAAGAAGTGAAGAAATACTTTAGAGATAAAGTCTATCAGACCGTGATTCCGCGAAATGTGAGACTGAGTGAAGCGCCTAGTCATGGGAAGCCGATTATCTTGTATGATCCACGTTCAAGAGGTGCAGATGTCTATTTAGACTTAGCAAAGGAAGTGGATGCGAATGGCTAAAGGTCTTGGAAAGGGTATTAATGCACTATTTAACCATGTAGACTCAAATGAAGAAACGGTCGAAGAAATCAAATTAAAGGATTTGCGTCCGAACCCTTATCAGCCAAGGAAAACGTTTGATGATGATGCATTGTCTGATCTGAAAGAATCAATTCAGCAGCACGGTGTTTTACAGCCGATCATTGTCCGTAAATCGATTAAAGGATATGACATTGTAGCAGGAGAGCGCCGTTTTCGTGCAGCGCAACAAGCTGGTCTGACAACAATTCCTGCGATCGTTAGAGAATTCTCAGAAACGCTGATGAGAGAGATTGCCCTTTTAGAAAACCTGCAGCGCGAGGATTTATCTCCATTAGAAGAAGCGGAAGCCTATGCTTCCTTGCTAGATCATCTAAGTGTGACGCAAGAGGAATTAGCGAAGCGATTAGGGAAGAGCAGACCGCATATTGCGAACCATCTCCGTCTTTTGACTTTACCGGATGACGTACAAAAGCTGATTGCAGATGGAACATTATCGATGGGACATGGAAGAACATTGCTTAGCTTGAAAAACAAAAATAAGCTAGCGCCATTGGTAAAGAAAATCGTGGATGAGGGGTTAAACGTACGCCAGGTTGAGAAACTTGTTCAGCAGTTAAACGAAAATGTTCCACGTGAAACAAAGAAAAAAGAAGCACCAAAGGATCGAGTGTTGAAAGAAAGAGAGTCTTTCTTACAAAACTACTTTGGCACTTCAGTGACGATCAAGAAACAGAAGAAAAAAGGAAAAATTGAGATTGAATTTCTCTCCAACGAAGATTTAGAAAGAATCCTCGAATTGCTTTCTACGAGAGAATCATCAGAGTGACCATCTTGATACGAGATGGTCTTTTTTATATTCTCCCAGTGATATTTTGAATAGGAGCGAAAAGAGAACGGCTTTTTTCTCTTGTCCAATCCATTTGATCAATGTGAGATAGACTTTCAGAAAGTGTATTAGCCATAGACATGACAAGATGAAGACGTGTGTTTTGGAGAACGAAGTATTCCATAAAACCGCTCACATTGACGATTCCATTAATATGAATATCTCCTACCTCTGGCAGCTCCTTTTGTACACCCGCCCCAGGCTTTAACGGGCCATCTCCAATTTGGAAGGAGCCTACACTTTTCACTCTTCCTAAACAGGCATCAATCGCTACAATAAACGGATGTTTATGAGCTTGTTCAATTTCAGCGAGCTTTTCTTTTAAATTGACCGCATGAACTGGGTCAGAGAGCGTTCCATATACATGAAGCTTTTTCAAATCAAGACCTGAAAGTTTTGTACCAACAAGTGGACCTAGAGAGTCGCCTGTTGAGCGGTCTGTTCCAATACAAACGATGGCAACGGGTCTTTTTCCTGCTTTCTGAAGATGCGAGAATAAAATACTTTTAAGCTGTTGAATGGCGTTTGTATCCGTATGGGACACGTATTCTTTCACCCTATTTCTAAAAAAAAGACCGTTCTTGCTATTCATAGGTCTCACTTCCTTGTCATAGTAGTTAGTAACAGTATACGGAAACAAGCTTAATTCTATACCTATGAGGTGATGATTGTGTGGAAGGCTGGTTCAAGGTGGACGCTTTTAATTTTAGGAAGCTTAATAGGAGCGGGGTATGCTTCCGGCCAAGAAATTTGGCAGTTTTTTGGCATTGATAGCGGACTAGCCATTCTACTGTTTACATTGATGTTTATGCTGTCTACCTATGTGGTGTTGAAAATCAGTTATGAGGTACGTGCCGATCACTTTGTGCCAGTGCTAGAGCGGCTTGTCGGTCCATGGCTGGCTAAAGTGTATGACGTTTTAATTGTCCTTTATTTATTCACGACAACGACAGTCATGATTGCCGGTGGCGGGGTGACACTCGAGATGTATCATGTACCATTTTGGATTGGCATCGGCGCATTTTGTCTGTTTTCATTTATGATTTTTTTCTGGGATGTGAAAGGGCTCTTATCTGTGAATGCTTTCATTATACCAATTTTGGTGGCGGGGCTCATCTATGCGTTTGTTTTTTATTATATGAACCATGATCATATGTGGCGGATTGATTTTGGGCAGCAGTACAATTGGCCTGCCAGCATTGTCTTTGCTTCTTTGAATATATTATCTGTGGTGGCAGTGCTGTCTTCGGTTGGGAAAGAAATGAAGGGGCTTGGAGAGGCCAAAGTGGCGAGTATATTAAGCGGCCTGATTTTTGGGGTCATCTCGTACGTGTATAACGAAATACTGGTTGATATTTCTGGGAGCCTATCAGCAGAAGGCATTCCTTTGTTTACAGTATTAGAAGGAGCGCCGACATCATTGTTTGTGTTTATGACCGTTGTCCTTTGTCTAGCTATTTATACGACGACAGCGGCAGGTTTATTTGGTTTATCCAGCCGGATGCTCTCTTTTGTACCATTGCCTCGCTGGCTGGTTGTGCTGGTGATGCTTCTTTTGATGGCGCCTTTAACATCTCTTGGGTTTGCCGATTTGATTGCTTTCTTGTATCCGATATATAGTTTGCTGAATCTTTATTTGCTTGTCTGTTTAATGCTATATCCGATTTTAAGTAAAAAGATATTTTCCCGCTCTAAAAATTATATTGATAAAATAAAATAAGCACCTCTCTTTGTCAGAGCTGTGCTTATTTTATACGAATAGAATCAATGGCGTCTTTGATATCATCATAGACTGGCATTTGCTTAAGACGCTGAAGGCGTTCCTCTAATTCTGAAATGGCTTGTCCTTTTAAATGCTGAGAGATGTGTTGTTTGACAATGGTCGTCTGGTTGATCATATCTTCGGTTTTAGACAATTGATACTCCAAGTGCACGCGAGTGTTTGCTAATTCGTCATGAAGCCGCATTTTGAGCAGCCGTTTTAGATCCTTTCGCTGTCCTTCTCTGCGTATGGCCTGAATTGCGGCCATTTCTTCGGGGGACTGCGTCTGTGTTTGCGGTGCCGATTGATTTTCAAATACAGACATGGAGCGGCGGGCACTCACATTTTGCAAGAAACGCTGGGCGTCACTAGGAGGTTTATTTTGATTGATCATGCGATGACTCCTTTCTTAATGAATACCCATTTGCATCGCAAGGCGTCTATCTGCCTTGGCGTAGTCATCACCCATTGTGTACATATGTCTTGAAAGGGTAGAAAGTTCTTGTTCGTAATCTCTCAGGGTGTACAAGGCATTCAGCTGTTTTTCGTGTGAATAAAAGGAGGAATGATGTTGTTCCATCCTCACTTCCTCTACTAGTGCTTCCACATCACTAGGACTTAGTAAATCATAGTGACCAAAGCCGACGAGTCCTTTGAGCTCCTGTTTTACATGCTGGACGGCGTCTTTTACACTTTCATCGATCCCATCGATTTTCTCAAATATAGTGTGTACTTCATGTTCAATCACGCTTTGGAGATCGTAGGATGAATTTTTCAGTAAATGGGATTTTATGATAATTTCAAGGCCGCTTTGTGCATATGCACGTCCAGAATGGATTTCTTGCAACAGCATGGCTGTAAAACTTGTATTATGATCAAGCTGTTCATCTAAAATACGGGCAGACCCATCTGTGTGGAATGAATACCCATTTACTTTGTAACTCCCAGAAATAAGAGCTAAAAAAGCATTTGTATCAAAGGATTCGTTCCATTCTATATTCATAGACGCAAAAGCTGATTTTAAAAAGGTGTCAATTTCTCTTTTCTTGTATTTAACGGGTTCTTGGATGGCGTCTTGCTGCCGTGGCGGTACAGTATACTTGACTTGACCAACCCCATGATCATGACGATTGAGTAAACCTACATAATGACTAGGTTGAATATATTCAGTCAATATCCGTGTGTATTGACCTTGCTGCGCTTTCTGCTGAATCGCAGGCGACAGACTGCTCCATATATTTGGGCTATCAAAGGTGACGGCTTTTTTGACAGCTGGCTGTTCTGTTGCAACATAAGCACAAACAGCACCGGCAAGGGCTTGTCCAGTGAGATAGATACCTGCATTTGGATGCTGCTGACAGACTTGCTCTATGTATTCCTTTCCTTTAAAAAAGACATGATCTTGATTGCCATCAAGGGACTTCCTTTCAATGGGATAGGCATAATCCGTTTTAAGCAATGACTGTGCCGCGGTGTGTACATCTTGTGGCGAGGTCACCGGCATTTGATTTGGCTGTGGACAGTGAAAAGCGACGATGAACTCGTCTGATTGTTCCGGCTGCATCGTTAAACCATATAACTGATGATCGACCTTGAGAAAATCATGGACAGTGAGCGTTTGCTGACCTATTTCTATCGTATGGTGCTGCTGGTAATTGTCTATGTTTCCAGCATGATCGGATATGATTTTATATTCTTTATCAGTTAATCTATCCTTTCGATTGACCATCGTACCTGCTCCCTCACATAACATTTATGCAGATATCATAAATCAAAAAATATGGAAAAACCACAGCGTTCTACCAATAAAAACCTTTTGACCTACAGTGTTTGTGACAATATTGAAAAAAAGCGGAGTTTAAGTAACTATTGGTCACAAATAAAATGATCTAAAAGAAGGGTTTTTTCTATAAAAAAGAATAGGATGAATGATTGAAAGAGGTTCTTTGTTTTGTACATTGCTCTTCATCGCCGTTTTTTTGTACAATAGATTCAATGAAGTGAGCAAGAGAGGTGAAGGCTGATGGCAGACAAAGCGTTTGGGTTACATGATGTCGTTGAAATGAAGAAACCCCATCCATGTGGTGTCAATCGGTGGAAAGTTATTCGATTGGGCATGGATATTCGCATTAAATGTGAAGGCTGCGGGCACAGCGTGATGATCCCAAGAAGAGACTTTGAACGAAAAATGAAGAAAATTCTCGTCAAGCATGAGGAGCCAACTGCTTAAGTAGGCCTCATGCTTTTTTGATGAAATTCGTCTTTTGTATAGAAGAAGCAGGTGTGAATTCGCGTTTTAAAGCACTGATTTATCCTTTTTGGCAATGTTTCTTCTATTGATAATGCATAACGGTTAGCTTGTCTTTTCATGTAAACCTACTTATAATTGCTCTAGGTTCATATTACGCAGTATAACGAGCACGTTTGATATAGAGGAGATGAAAGAATGGCTTTAACAGCTGGTATTGTTGGCTTACCTAACGTCGGGAAGTCAACGCTATTTAATGCAATTACACAGGCTGGAGCGGAGTCTGCTAACTATCCGTTTTGTACCATTGATCCAAACGTCGGAATTGTAGAAGTTCCAGACGAGCGTTTGCAAAAACTAACAGAATTGGTGCAGCCGAAAAAGACAGTTCCTACTGCTTTTGAATTCACTGATATTGCCGGTATTGTCAAAGGGGCTTCTAAAGGTGAAGGTTTAGGAAATAAATTCCTTTCTCACATTCGTCAAGTAGATGCGATCTGTCACGTGGTGAGAGCTTTTGCAGATGATAACATCACACACGTATCAGGTAAGGTTGACCCTGTGTCAGATATCGAAACCATTAATTTAGAATTAATTTTGGCTGATTTAGAAACAGTTGAAAAGCGTTTGGCTCGTGTGAGTAAGCTTGCAAAACAAAAGGATAAGGAAGCGGTAGCTGAATTTGATATTTTGTCGAAGCTAATGGACGCATTTGAAGCTGGGAAATCGGCAAGATCTGTAGAATTTACAGATGAGCAGCAGAAGCTTGTGAAACAGCTTCATTTACTCACATCTAAACCAGTTCTTTATGTAGCAAATGTGAGTGAGGATGAAGTAGCGGATCATGACGGTAACGAATATGTGCAGCAAATCCGTGAGTTTGCTTCTGGTGAAAATGCTGAAGTCATCGTCGTTTGTGCGAAGATCGAGTCTGAAATTGCAGAGCTTGAAGGAGAAGAGAAGCAGATGTTCCTTGAAGAGCTTGGCATCAAAGAGTCAGGTCTAGATCAGCTGATTCAAGCATCTTATTCACTTCTTGGTTTAGCTACTTATTTCACAGCAGGTGAGCAGGAAGTACGCGCTTGGACGTTTAAAAAAGGAATGAAGGCACCGGAATGTGCTGGAATCATTCATACGGACTTTGAACGTGGGTTTATTCGTGCTGAAACGGTTGCATATGAAGATTTACTTGCTGGTGGAAGCATGTCTGCTGCAAAAGAGGCTGGAAAAGTCCGTCTAGAAGGTAAAGAATATGTAGTGAAAGATGGAGACGTCATTCATTTCCGTTTTAATGTATAGGTTCTTGTCATAGGCCAAGTAATTTGTTATAATATACAATTGTGAGTAATATAATTTATTGCTCCTTGCCCGTTTAGGGCCGCTTAGACCAAAAGGAGGTGCAATCAGATGAGAAAGTACGAAGTTATGTACATCATCCGCCCAACAGTTGACGATGAGGCTAAAAAAGCAGTTATCGAGCGTTTCAATAACGTGTTAACTTCTAACGGTGCGGAGATCACTGGAACAAAGGATTGGGGTAAACGTCGTCTTGCATACGAAATCAACGATTTCCGTGAAGGCTTCTACCAAATCGTAAACGTTCAATCTGACGCTGCAGCAGTTCAAGAATTTGACCGCTTAGCTAAGATCAGTGACGATATCATTCGCCACATTGTTGTTAAAGAAGAAGTATAAATCATTGAAATATATATTTAAAGGTGGTCTTTCAATATGCTAAACCGTGTTGTATTGGTCGGAAGACTAACAAAAGACCCTGAGCTTCGCTACACGCCTAATGGTGCGGCTGTAGCCACGTTTACTCTAGCTGTGAATCGTACGTTTACGAATCAATCTGGAGAGCGTGAAGCCGATTTCATTAACTGTGTTACTTGGAGAAGACAAGCCGAGAACGTGGCTAATTTCTTGAAAAAAGGAAGTCTTGCCGGTGTAGACGGTCGTTTGCAGACAAGAAACTATGAAAATCAGCAAGGACAGCGTGTCTTCGTGACAGAGGTTCAAGCTGAAAGTGTTCAATTTCTTGAGCCTAAGAGCGGCGGTGCTGGTTCAGGTGGATACAGCGGCGGTGGCAATAGCGGAGGCCAGTATTATGGCGGTAGCCAAAACGATCAGAATCCATTCGGAAATGAACCAAATCAAAATCCATATGGCAATCAGAGCAACCAACAAAATCGTAATCAGGGAAATAGCTTCAATGATGACCCATTTGCGAATGATGGTAAACCGATTGACATCTCCGATGATGATTTGCCATTCTAATTGATCTGAAAAATTGACTAAAGGAAAGGTGTGAAAACAAATGGCAGGTGGACGCAGAGGCGGTCGTGCGAAACGTCGTAAGGTATGTTTCTTTACTTCTAACGGTATCACGCACATCGATTACAAAGATGTTGATCTTCTTAGAAAGTTTGTTTCTGAGCGTGGTAAAATTTTACCTCGTCGTGTAACAGGAACTAGCGCTAAGTATCAACGTAAATTGACATTAGCGATTAAAAAATCACGTCAAATGGCATTACTTCCATACGTTACTGGTGAGTAAGTCGTTGACTTAAAAGCGGAGAGCCTCGAGCTCTTCGCTTTTTTTATTTGTTTCACTAAGAATCTCATCCGAATTGGCTAGAGCTGTTTTTGGCGGGCATCCTAGGGGAAGTATGTAAAAGAGAGAGAAAGTGACAGTTTGTTCTATACAAATACGGGGTCAATCTGTCATATTGATAGTCTAGAAAATAATTGCAGTCAGGGCGTGGGAAGATGATTGAATTTAAGAAGGTATCGATGCAATTTTCTGATGAGCGCTATGCCGTTCAATCGGTTGATTTAGAGATTCAGAAAGGTGAATTTTTTGTATTTATTGGACCTAGTGGAAGCGGGAAAACGACGACATTGAAAATGATCAATCGTCTCATTTCTTCTACAGAAGGTGAGATTTACATAAAAGGTCAAAAAATAAATGATTATGATATGTATGAGCTGCGCTGGGATATTGGGTATGTTCTGCAGCAAATTGCTCTTTTTCCTCATATGACCATTGAAGAAAATATCGCCGTGGTACCAGAGCTCAAACAGTGGAGCCGGAAAAAGACCAATAAGCGAGTGGATGAATTGATGCAGATGGTCGGTCTTGACCCTGCAATGTATCGAAATCGAAGGCCATCAGAGCTATCTGGTGGACAGCAGCAGCGTGTCGGTGTGGCACGTGCACTTGCAGCTGATCCTGAGATTGTCCTGATGGATGAACCCTTTAGTGCGTTAGATCCACTAACGAGGGAGAAATTGCAGGATGATCTGCTTGCTTTGCAGCGCCGTATTCAAAAGACCATTGTCTTCGTGACGCATGATATGCAGGAAGCGATGAGGCTTGGTGATCGAATTTGTATCATGAAGGAAGGGGAAGTGGTGCAGATTGGTCGTCCAGAGGAATTGGTTCAACACCCAGTCAATGCTTTTGTTCGGGAGTTTGTTTCAGGGGCTGCTCGCCATGTGGGACATCAAGCGTTTGAGCTAGAGGCCATGGCTAGACCAATGGCTCCTGAGGCTCTTTTAGGCTATGAAGCGATCACAGCACATGCCACGCTGGACGATGTCTTATCCCAATTGGCAAAGCATGAGGAATTGGCTGTAGAAAAGGACGGGGAGCGAATTGGACTAGTGAATCGTCAAGCGGTGATTCAGTTTTTAGCTGATTCTCCTAGAGAGAGGGGCGAGTCACATGAATGATTGGATCAGTGTGTTATTGGACCGAAAAGAACAATTGGGACACGCCTTACTTGAGCATATTCAAATTTCTTTTATTGCTTTATTTTTAGCGATTTTGATTGCCATTCCATTAGGTATCTATTTAACGAGGGTGCCAAAGCTTGCAGAGTGGGTGATTGGGGTGACGGCGGTTTTGCAAACAATTCCGTCGCTCGCGCTGCTTGGCTTGTTGATTCCTCTCGTTGGGATTGGACAAGTGCCTGCCATTATTGCGCTTGTCGTCTATGCCTTACTCCCTATTTTAAGAAATACATATACAGGCATTCAGGAGGTCGACCCTTCCCTGAGAGAAGCGGCGCTTGCCATGGGAATGAATCACCGCAAACGGTTATTAAAGGTGGAGCTGCCTTTGGCCATGCCAGTAATCATGGCAGGTATCAGAACCGGGATGGTTCTCATTGTGGGAACTGCCACTCTTGCCGCACTGATCGGAGCTGGGGGATTAGGAAGTCTGATTTTGCTGGGAATTGATCGAAATGATATGTCGCTCATTGTCATTGGCGCTATACCAGCTGCCTTACTCGCACTCTTATTTGATGTGGTGCTGCGCACTTTTGAGAAAATCTCTTTTAAAAAGACTGTGATCTCTGTGACGGTTTTTGCTGTGATTGCAGGAGCAGTTGTCGCGGGCCCATTACTGTTTCAACAAGAAAAGAAAGAAATCACCATCGGTGGAAAGTTAGGATCAGAGCCTGAAATCCTGATCTCGATGTATAAGCTTTTAATTGAACAGGATACGGATATTCAAGTCAATCTTAAGCCTGGTCTTGGCAAGACGTCCTTTGTTTTTCAAGCTTTACGGTCTGGTGATATTGATATTTATCCTGAGTTTACCGGTACTGCGATTTCTGAGTTCCTCAAACAAACAGCGAAAAGCACAGATAAAGAAAAAGTGTATGAGCAAGCGCGGCGTGGTTTGGAATCATCCTTTCAGCTCCGCCTTCTTGAGCCGATGGCTTACAACAATACGTATGCTTTAGCCGTGCCTCAGTCGCTGGCTGATCAATATGATGTATCCAATATTTCAGATCTAGGCAAGATCAAGAATCGCATAAAGGCTGGCTTCACGTTGGAATTTTCTGATCGACAGGATGGGTATCTAGGTATTCAAAAGACCTATCAATTTTCCTTTGACGATGTGGTGACGATGGAACCGAAGCTTCGGTATCGAGCGATTCAAAAAGGAGATATCAATTTAGTCGATGCGTATTCGACAGACAGTGAATTGAGGGAATACAAATTAAAGGTGCTTGATGATGATCAGCATGTTTTCCCGCCATATCAAGGAGCACCGCTGCTAAGACAGGAGACATTAACTGAGTTCCCTGAGATCGGGACCTCTCTCAATAAGCTTGGTGGTCAAATCACAGATGATGAGATGAGAGAAATGAATTATGAAGTAAATGTGAAAGGTAAGGATGCATTTCAAGTTGCGAAAGCCTATTTAAAAAAGAAAAAATTACTGCAATAATCAAGGAAGAGCAGGTCTGTTATGTAAAAAGCAGACCTGCTTTTTTAAAAGGGAAAACAAAAACCGTTGACATTTATTTAAAAACATCATATCCTTAATTCGAGATAAATATATTTTTTTGATTTAATATCTCGAATTCGAGATAATATAAAGACGTCAGTAAAGACATAATGAATAGAGGCTTGTACTTCATGATGAGGAGGTCATTAGAAGTGAAGAAAACAGAAGGAATTCACCATATCACAGCAATTGTAGGTCATCCTCAGGAGAACGTTGATTTTTATGCAGGTGTTTTAGGACTTCGTCTCGTGAAGAAGACCGTTAATTTTGATGATCCGGGTACGTACCATTTATATTTTGGAAATGAAGGGGGATCTCCGGGGACGATTATCACGTTTTTCCCATGGCCAGGTGCACAAAAGGGACAAATTGGCGCAGGTCAAGTGGGCGTGACGACATATGTCGTACCGCCAGGCGCTTTCTCTTTCTGGAAGGAACGTCTTGAGCAGTTTGATATTTCTTATGAAATGGTTGAACGTTTTGATGAAGCCTTTCTCTCATTTGAAGATCCACACGGCTTGTTGATTGAGCTAGTAGAACGAGCGGAGGGAAAACAAAATGAGTGGACATTTAACGGGGTCACACCAGATGTCGCGATAAAAGGATTTGGCGGAGCTGTTTTATTAACATCACAGCCAGAGCAAACGATGCAGCTGCTAGAACAAACAATGGGTTTTGAACGAGTTGGAGCAGAAGAGGATTATGTAAGATTCCGTTCATTTGGTGAGATAGGCAATGTCATTGATGTGAACAAGACACCTGTTGCACGCGGACGTATTGGTGTTGGGGTTGTGCATCATATTGCATGGAGAGCGACAGATGATCAGGATCAATTAGATTGGCAAAGACATATTGCGCAAAGCGGGTATCAAGTGACACCTGTGCAAGATCGAAATTACTTCAATGCCATTTATTTTAGAGAGCTTGGCGGCATATTATTTGAAATTGCGACTGATCCTCCAGGGTTTGCACACGATGAATCAGTGGAAACTATGGGTGAAGCATTGAAACTGCCACCGCAATATGAGGCGCAGCGCAGTCAGATTGAACAAATTGTGCTGCCAATAGAAGTGAGAGAGTTGAAAGGGAAAGGAGATGCATGATGAAACATCTTTTTCGAAAAGGAAAGAATGAACAAAGACCTGTTTTGTTATTACTGCATGGTACTGGCGGGACGGAAGAAGATTTATTGCCGCTTGCCGATTTGGTTGATGCTGACGCTTCTGTTCTTAGTGTGAGAGGAAATGTGTTGGAAAACGGTATGCCGCGCTTTTTCAGACGTTTAGCAGAGGGTGTTTTCGATGAGCAGGATTTAATTGAGCGGACAGAGGAACTGTATACATTTATCGGAGAAGCAGCAGATGAATATGGGTTCGATCGGCACAATGTGGTGGCTATCGGATATTCTAATGGGGCAAACATTGCTGGAAGTCTTTTATTCCATTACGAGGATGCGTTAAAAGGAGCTATCCTGCATCATCCAATGGTCCCAAGACGCGGGGTTTCATTGCCTTCATTAGCGGGGAAACAAGTCTTTATCGCAGCTGGTGAAAATGACCCAATGTGCCGTCCAGAGGAATCACAGGAGCTCGAGCAATTGCTGCAAGGCGCAGGCGCTTCAGTTACGCTTCATTGGGAAAATCGCGGACATCAGCTAACGAGAGAAGAAGTCGATGCTGCGGCATTATGGTATCGTCGTCAATTTTAATGAAGGTGGGGAATACAGGTGGGATTTTTACAGAAGCTTTTTGGGCAAACCAAACAAAAGGAGATGGAACAAATGGAAAACGTAAAATTAGCGATTATTTATTATAGTTCAACAGGTACAAACTATCAGATGGCAAAATGGGCTGAAGCTGGAGCGAAAGAAGCTGGCGCAGAAGTGAAGGTATTAAAGGTTGCTGAATTGGCACCAGAAGCAGTTGTAGCATCAAATCCAGCATGGAAAGCACATTTAGACGAAACAAAGGATGTTCCAGAGGTTCAATTAAGTGATTTAGAGTGGGCAGATGCTATCATCTTTAGCATGCCAACACGTTTTGGTAACCTACCGGCTCAAATGAAGCAATTCTTAGACACAACTGGCGGCTTATGGTTCCAAGGGAAATTAGCAAACAAAGCAGTGAGTGCGATGACCTCTGCACAAAACCCAAATGGCGGGCAGGAACAGACCATTCTTAGCCTTTACACAACGATGTTCCACTGGGGAGCGATTATTGCCGCTCCTGGATACACAGATGACTCGTTATACGGTGCAGGGGGCAACCCTTATGGCGTGAGTGTCACTGTTGACCAAAACGGAAAGATCCAAGAGGATGCAGAAGCTGCTGCAAAACATCAAGCAAAACGTACAGTCAATGTAGCAGAATGGATCAAAAAGGGTCAAAACGCTTAATCGATGAATACAAAAAGAATGCAGCCTAGGCGCTGCATTCTTTTTTATTTAATAAGGATCTGATGGTGTGCTGTTGTTAATCGCTTCGTCCACGGCTTGTGCGGCGCCTGTAGAGCCTATAGGTCCGCTTGGCTGTTCTTGTTTGAAGGCTTTTAAGCCATCAGCGACACGCTTTCCGTAATCAGGGTCAGCCTTTGTAAAGTTTTCGATCATTTGCTCTTGAATGTCTTTTTGACAGGTCGCAAGGGTGTTGACTAAGTTCTTAATCAGTTCCTCACGTTCCCAATCATTGAAACGGCGATACGTTTCTCCGGCTTGGCCAAAGTTGTTCGGGCGGTCAATGGCTTCTCGTTTGACGTCACCCTCTACAAAAGGCGTATGATCTTTTCCATCCTGCTTGGCTTCTTTTAATCCGCCGAGGATCGATGGTTCATAATTCACATGAGGGTTTTGCTCTTTGCCTTGATCGACATGGTATTCCATTTGCCCATCTCTTTGATTCGTGGCCACATGCTTTTTCGGTGCATTGATCGGCAGCTGTAAATAGTTTGGCCCCACACGATATCGCTGCGTGTCAGAATAGGAGAAGGTGCGCCCTTGAAGCAACTTATCATCTGAGAAATCCAAACCGTCTACGAGAACGCCAGTCCCAAAGGCGACCTGCTCGACTTCTGCGAAATAATTTTCTGGATTTTTGTTTAACACCATTCGTCCAATCGGTTTCCATGGATAGTCATTCTTGTACCAAAGCTTTGTCGGATCAAGCGGGTCAAAGTCAAGGTGAGGATGGGCATCATCTTCCATGATCTGCGCATATACCTCCCATTCAGGATGATCTCCTTGCTCAATGGCTTCATACAAATCCTGTGTGGCATGATTAAAGTTTTCTCCTTGAATCGCTTGAGCTTGTTCTTGCGTCAGGTTGCGAATGCCTTGCTTCGGTTCAAAGTGATATTTGACCAGCACTGCTTTTCCTTCATGGTCCACCCATTTGTAGGCATGGACACCTGAGCCTTGCATGTGCCGATAGGTTGCTGGGATGCCCCATGGTGAAAAGAGAAATGTCACCATATGCGTCGCTTCAGGTGATTGCGAGACGAAGTCAAAAATACGCTCGCCGTCTTGACGGTTGGTGACAGGATCAGGCTTAAAGGCATGAACCAAATCAGGGAATTTCAAAGCATCTCGGATAAAGAAAATTTTGAGGTTGTTCCCCACGAGATCCCAGTTGCCTTCTTCTGTATAAAATTTAATCGCAAATCCTCTAGGGTCACGCAATGTTTCTGGTGAATGACCGCCGTGAATCACAGAAGAAAAACGAACGAAAACAGGTGTCTTTTTTCCTTTTTCCTGAAATAATTTTGCCCTTGTATAAGTGGAAATGGGTTCGTCACCGAATGTGCCATAGGCTTCAAAATAACCGTGAGCTCCGGCCCCGCGCGCATGGACGACACGTTCAGGAATGCGTTCACGATCAAAATGACTAATTTTCTCTAGGAAATCGTAGTTTTCAAGCGTAGTTGGTCCTCTATTCCCAACGGTTCTCATATTTTGATTGTCTGTTACGGGATGACCTTGCCGATTGGTTAAAGTGTCTTCTGACTCTGAAGATGGTTTAGGGTGTTGTTCTTCTTTCAATTAAATCCCTCCTTCAATATCTCCCTAACAATATGGTCATCATGCTCCCTATTTCATACAAGGATTGATATAATGATTGAAAACTTTCACGAGGAGCGAACCTGATGATTCGATTACACTGCCTTCACGCCCATCCGTCCAATCAGTCATATATAGAAGATGTTTTTGGCGATACCGATATTGCGCTTTATCACACGGTCGATTCATCATTTATAGAACGCGCTACACAAGATCCCACTTTTGATCAACACAAGCAGCAAGCCTATGTCATCAACAAACTGATGCAAGAAGATGAAGCCGATCTCATTCTGCTCACGTGTACACAATACATTGCCGCTTTGGGTAATCAGCAGCATCTTTTTAAACAACCGATTGTTCCGATCGATGAACCGTTGTTTGAGCTGATTTGTCAGGGAAAAGGGCCTCTTCAACTTGTGTTTTCAAACCCGGATACAGTGGAAGGGACGATGAAGCGGCTTAAATCATATGCAAAAGAGCACGGCAAACAGATTGATGCAGAAGTTATGGTGATGGAGGATGTCTTTCACCTTTGCCTAAATGGTGATATGCAGGCTTATGAGGAGCAAATCAAAAAGCAACTTAGAAGATGTATGAAAAAAAGCGGAGATATTTGCGTGATGCAGCTATCGATGGTTCATGCGGCACAGCAGATGGAAGAGGAGACAGGCGTTCCGATCATTCATCCGCTTTCTCCACTTAAACAGTTTGTCCATCAAACAATATCTGCTTTGAAAGAGTGAACCTGTCTGGTTCGCTCTTTTTGTATAGAAACGGAAATGGGATGACATGTTAAAAAAATAACCGAGCGCAAACTATTTTCAAAAGGCGCGCGTCTATCCATTGTAAGAAATAACCGATGCGCATTTAAGATAAAGGAGCTCTTTGTAAAATGAAGAAACGAAAGATTGAGGATCAATTTGCTGATTACGTAATGGAGCATAAACACAGTTTTTATCGATTGTCCTATAGTTATGTCAAAAACCCAGAGGATGCGATGGATGTCGTTCAAGAGGCGATTCATAAAGCACTCAAATCTGTTCACCGATTAGAGGATGCGACCAAGATGCATAGCTGGTTTTATAAAATCGTGGTGAACGCTGCCCTAGACTTTTTACGAAAGAAGAAGCGGGTGCAAGTGACAGATGATGACACACTCGAATTCTTGTCAAAGGGTGAGTCAGATGTCTATGAGGATCAAGATGTCAGACGAGCCATAGAGGATTTGCCTGAGATGTACCGGGTTATCATCATTTTGAGATTCTTTGAAGATTTAAAATTAGAGGACATCGCCCATATTCTCGAAGAAAACGAAAACACCATCAAAACAAGATTATATAAGGCGTTGCGGCTTTTAAAAGTAGAATTATCGCAGGAGGAAATATAAATGGATAAGCATTTGGAACAGTTAAAAGAGGAATATTTAGAAATCCCTATTCCACCGGAATATGATGCTATGGTTGAACGAACATTGAAACGAAAAAACAAAAAACCTCATTTTCAGCAATGGACCATCGGACTTGTTGCTGCGGCTGCTCTATTTGTCACGACAGTTAATGTCAGTCCACAGGCGGCAAGAGCCATTTCAGAGGTGCCTGTCATTGGCGAGCTGGTGAAAGTCGTGACATTCACAGAATTTAAAAAGAGTGATCAAGGAACGAATATTGACCTTAAAACACCACACGTTTCAGGGCTTGGGGACGGAAAATTACAAGACAGCCTGAATCAAAAATATTTAGCTGAAAACAAAAAACTGTATCAAGATTTTGAAAAGGAAACAAAGGGGTATAAAAATGGTCATTTAAGTGTAGAGAGCGGATATGAAGTGAGAACAAACAATGACCAAATTCTCTCGTTAGGTCGATACAAGGTGACGACTCAAGCTTCTGCGGCAGAGGAAATGACATATGATACGGTGGATAAGAAAAACCATGTACTCATTACATTACCAAGCTTGTTTAAAGATGACCGGTATATAGATGTCATTAGTGAAAATATTAAAGATCAAATGAAGAAACAGATGAAAGAGGATTCAAATAAGATTTACTGGATTGGCAAGGATGATATGGACCCATTTAAGAAGATTCAGCCGGATCAAAGCTTCTATATCAATTCAAAAGGCAAACTGGTGATTTCCTTTAATGAATATGATGTGGCACCTGGTTACATGGGTGTAGTTGAATTCACGATTCCAACAAGTGTGCTAAAGGATATTCTTGTCAGCGATATGTACATTCATTAAAAGAAGAAAAAAGACTGCTGAACATGTCAGCAGTCTTGTTGTGTTGATTAAGAAAGTGCCTCTGTCAGTGCAGGTACCACTTGTTTCTTTCTTGATACAACACCTTTTAGTAAAGCGGTGTTGTTTTCAAGTGTGACGTTAAATGCTTTTTCTACTTTTGCAGCTTCTGCACCGAGTGCAAGAGCAAGGGAGTCATTTTCTAAGATGTCTGTGATCACTAGAACGAATAGATCAAGACCTTTCGCTGCGATGACTTCATTGATTTTCGCTTCAATGTCAGCCTGTCTTGCTGTTACTTCCGCGATATCTACTGTATTAACTTGCGCAATTTCCACTTTGCTATTGCCTAGTGCGAATTCTTTTGCATCAATTGTAATTAATTCTTGAACCGTTTTTTGGCTTAGGTCAGCGCCAGCTTTCAGCATGTCTAGGCCGTAAACTTCTGGATCTACCCCTGCAATTTTAGCTAGCTCATGCGCAGCATCAATGTCTTGCTGTGTGCATGTTGGGGATTTGAATAGCAAGGAATCAGAAATGATTGCAGATAAAAGCAAACCAGCGATTTCTTTTTCAATCTTCACTTGGTTCTCTTTGTACATTTTGTTTAAGATTGTTGCTGTACAGCCAACAGGCTCAGCGCGATAGTATAGAGGTTCACTTGTTTCAAAGTTGGCAATACGGTGATGGTCAATGACCTCAGTCACTTGTACTTGATCAATATCGCTTACACTTTGTTGGAATTCGTTATGATCGACAAGAATGACTTGCTTTGTTTCGTTTGCAGCTGTTTCAATGAAACGAGGTGCTTCTTGTTTAAAGAAATCTAATGCGTATTGTGTTTCTCCATTGATTTCTCCAAGTCTGACCGCTTCTGCCTGAACGCCGATTTTGCTTTTCAGATCAGCGTAAGCGATAGCAGAGCAAATCGTGTCTGTGTCAGGGTTTTTGTGTCCGAATACGAGTGTTTTTCCCATGTGAATTCTCCTTCTTACATTTATTGATGATGTTTCTATTCTAACAGCTTTTGACCTTGAATTCAGGGTTTATAGCTAAGAATAATCTAAAAAATTGTAACATGCTGATTGAAAAGTTGCATGTACGAATCTATATTGGTGTTCCACGTGAAACGCTCCTAAGATAGCCTGCATTTTACTTGCGATTTGCCGCTATGGTAAAATAAAGGTTGGGGTAAGACATGGTGTAGCTTACATCGTACGTATACATAGAAGGACACATTGAGCAAGATATAGAAAAAGGATTGGATAGAGGTGAAGGTGTGAAACAAACAAAAGCGTTAGTAGAGGGCGCTATCATGATCAGTATTTTTTCTGTCATGATGCTGTTTTATTTGTATGTGCCGCTATTATCCATTATTTTCTTTCTAGCTGCTCCGATACCGATTATCCTCTATACAATCAGGCACGGCTTGAAAAAAGGAATTGCTGCTGGCGCTATTGGGATAGTGATCAGCTTTTTAATTGGGTCTCTTGCTGGACTCATGAGTGCGCCAATTCTGATTGCTGCCGGATTAGGCATGGGTGTTTTCTACAGCAGAAGGCAGCCTGGGAATGCCATCATTACAGGTGCGCTGATCTATTTATTCAGTTTTCTTATCTCCTTTATTGTCAGTGTTCAGCTTTTTCAAGTCGATATCATGGGTATCGCGAAAGAGTCGATTGAACAAATGATTCCGATGTTAGAGAGTGTCTTAAAGCAATCCGGCGCTTCTGAGCAGAACATTGCGAAGCAGCTGAAGCAGTTCAGAGAGATGCAGGATGCTGCTTTGAGTGCTTTGCCTGTAGCGCTGTTAATTGGTGTCACATTGCTGGCGTTCGTGAATCACTGGTTCGTGCAGCCTCTGATCAAACGGTTTGTCAAAGACATGCCGGTCTTGAAGAAATTTAAGGATATGCGGCTGCCAAAAAGCATGGTATGGTATTATTTACTCACACTGCTTTTGATGCTGATTCAGACGGAAAAAGGCAGCTTTTTATGGCTTGTTCAAACGAGTGCTTTTCAAATTTTATTTATACTGGTGCTTATTCAGGGATTTTCTTTTATCTTCTATTATTGCCACGAAAAAAGCATCTCAAAAGCGGTGCCCATTTTCGCTATCGTGTTAGGGGTTCTCTATCCGCCAGTCGGTGTGATTGTGCGTATTATAGGGATTGCTGACATAGGCTTTGATTTAAGAGAGAAAGTAAAAAACAAATAATTCACTCTGAATGTTGAGGAGTTGATATCAGTGCCAAGCTTCTATAGAAAACCTGTCATCAAGTATCCGATCATCGCTTTGATTGTCCTTGCGGTGGTCACAGTCCTCCTCAACCTTTATTATAATTGGATCATAGGAGCGGTTGGTCTTTTCGTTCTTGCAGGTGTGCTCTACTTCTTAAAGTGGGCAGATACGCAAGTGCAAAAAGAGATTGATTCATATATTTCAACATTATCCTATCGAGTCAAAAAGGTTGGAGAAGAAGCATTAATGGAAATGCCAATTGGTATTATGCTGTTTAATGACCAGTATTATATCGAATGGACAAATCCATTTCTCGCTTCGTGCTTTCATGAAAGCACGCTTGTCGGCAGATCTTTGTATGATACATTCGAGTCCGTTGTGCCTCTTATTAAACAAGAGGTCGAGACAGAAAATGTGACGCTGAATGACCGGAAATTCAAAGTCATTATTAAACGGTCAGAGCGCCTTTTATATTTCTTTGATGTCACGGAACAGGTGCAGATTGAAAGACAGTACGAAAATGAACGAACGGTGTTATCTTATATTTTTTTAGACAATTACGATGATGTCACGCAGGGTCTTGATGATCAGGTGCGCAGCACCATTAATAGTGAAGTGACGTCGCTGTTAAACAATTGGGCACAAGAATATGGCATTTTCCTGAAGCGAATTTCGTCTGAACGATTTATGGCGGTTCTAAATGAGAGCATTTTAGCAGAGCTGGAAGCGTCGAAGTTCTCCATTTTAGACGAGGTCCGTGAGAAAACAGGGGCGCATAGTGCGACGCTTACTCTGAGTATCGGGATTGGAGCGTCCGTTCCTTCTTTAAAAGAGCTTGGGGCACTTGCGCAGTCGAGTCTTGATCTTGCCCTCGGACGAGGCGGGGATCAGGTAGCCATTAAGCAGCCAAATGGAAAAGTGAAATTCTACGGCGGGAAAACGAATCCAATGGAGAAACGGACACGTGTACGCGCACGAGTCATTTCTCATGCTTTAAAAGAAATTGTATCTGAAAGCGGAAATGTCATGATCATGGGGCATAAGTTCCCAGACATGGACTCGATCGGTGCATCAATTGGAATTTTAAAGGTCGCCCAGGCCAATGGGAAAGAAGGCTATATTGTCATTGATGCCAACCAGATTGGTGACAGTGTTCAACGCTTGATTAGTGAGATTAAGAATTATGAAGATCTTTGGTCACGTTTTATCACCCCAGAGGAAGCCATGGAGCTTGCAGAGGATGATACATTGCTTGTGGTCGTGGATACACATAAACCGTCTCTCGTCATGGAAGAACGACTGCTCAATAAGATTGAAAATGTCGTGGTCATTGACCATCATAGACGCGGCGAAGAGTTTATCCGTGATCCATTACTTGTCTATATGGAGCCGTATGCTTCATCCACAGCAGAGCTTGTGACAGAGCTTTTAGAGTATCAGCCGAAGAAATTGCGTATTAACATGATTGAAGCTACTGCGCTTCTCGCAGGGATCATCGTGGATACGAAGAGTTTCTCGCTGAGAACGGGATCAAGAACGTTTGATGCAGCATCCTATCTTCGTGCGAAGGGGGCAGATCCTGTCCTTGTGCAAAAATTCCTAAAAGAGACAGTTGATCATTACATCAAACGGGCAAAACTCATTCAACATACAGATTTGTATCAAAATCAGGTGGCGATTGCTTCATTGCCGTCAGACAGCTCGGAGTATTATGATCAAATTACGATTGCCCAGACGGCTGATTCTCTGTTGTCAATGAGTGAGGTAGAAGCGTCATTTGCTGTCGCTAGACGAGATGACAACACGGTGTGCATTAGTGCGAGATCATTAGGAGATATCAACGTCCAAATTATCATGGAAGCGTTAGATGGCGGCGGTCATTTGACTAACGCTGCCACCCAAATGTATGGTATAACCATTGAAGAAGCGGTAGAGCAGTTAAAAGCTGCCATTGATGAATATTTCGAAGGAGGGGTTCAAAGATGAAAGTCATCTTTCTAAAAGACGTAAAAGGCAAAGGGAAAAAAGGCGAAGTCAAGAATGTAGCTGACGGATACGCTCACAACTTTCTCATCAAACAAGGGTTAGCGGTTGAAGCAAATCCAACGAACCTAAGCGCATTGGAAGGGCAGAAAAACAAAGAGAAAAAGAATGCCATCCAAGAGCTTGAACAAGCGAAGCAACTAAAAGAGACACTTGAGGCGTTAACAGTGGAGCTCACTGCAAAATCAGGTGAAGGCGGTCGTCTGTTTGGATCGATTACAAGCAAACAAATCGCTGATAAATTACAAAAAGATCATCAAATCAAACTCGATAAGCGCAAAATCGAGCTGAATGACGCCATCCGTGCATTAGGTTACACAAATGTACCGGTGAAGCTTCATCCAGAGGTACAAGCAACGTTAAAGGTTCATGTGACAGAACAAGCATAAAGCAGAAAAGAACCCGTCTCACGAGGAGGCGGGTTCTTTTTTTATGATGGATCTGAAATATAGACGCTTCGTCCGGCTCGCATACCGGATAAAAACATGAAAAATAGGATGATGATAAAGATGATAATGGATGGCGTCCATGTATGTGTGAGATCAAAAAGGATACCGATCATGAACGGACCAACGGCGGCTAATAAATAACCGAGAGACTGCGCCATTCCGGAAAGGGCAGCGGCTTGCTCCATATTGGTCGTTCGTAACCCGATAAATGTGAGCGCCAGACTGATGCTGGCACCTTGTCCAATACCGATCAATAAAACAGAGATCACGAGAATAGGCGTCGATCCTCCGAGAAGAAGTCCGATCATGCCGAGTAAATACACAAGGACAAGTCCGAAGACAAGCGGTCTTTGTGTTTTTAATTTTTCTGCAAAAACAGGCGTTAAAAAGGTGGATGGCAGTCCAGCAAACTGCATAATGGACAGCATCCAGCCGGCTGTCGACAGGTTCATTCCATGTGATGTTAAAATATCGGGAAACCAGGCGATGCTGCTATAGAAAAGGAATGACTGCAACCCCATAAAAAAGGTCACCTGCCATGCGACACGTGAACGCCATATTGGCTGCTCTGTGAGCGAAATGCTTTTGACGGCCGCTGTGTTCTGATGAAGAAGCTGTGGCGCCCAGACCATCATCGCGAGAAGAGCAAGGCCAGCCCATACGAGGAATGATGTATTCCAGCCGCCAGGCATCGTATGACTGAGTGGAACACTGACACCTGATGCAAGTGCCGCAAAGACGGACATCGAGGTCGTATACACGCTCGTCATCAATCCAGCATGTGCAGGAAATTTATGCTTCACGAGCCCCGGTAAGAGCACATTACATATTGCAATCCCGACACCGACAAGCGCGGTTCCCATCATTAAGAAGATGATCGTGCCAAACGAGCGAATCACAATCCCAAATAAAAGGACAGCAAGCCCAAGCCAAAGGGTTCGTTCATTGCCAAGACGTTTTCCGATTTTAGGTGCAATTGGAGAAAGCAATGCGAATGAGAGCAGTGGTAATGTTGTGAGAAAACCCGCAAGTCCATTTGAAAGCTGTAAATCGGAACGAATGGCGCCGATGAGAGGCCCCACGGACGTAATGGCAGGCCGCAGATTAAATGCAATGAGTAAAATCCCAGCAATCAGCAGGATGGTTTGTCCTTTACTGCGAGGATGTAATGTTGATTGTTCTAGATGTTGTTCCATGAATGTAAACTCCTTTATTTCTTTAAGAAGAACGATCTTTCTTCTGTTCAAGTTCTGCTAGTTTAGCGATTAAGATATGCTGCGGCATGTGCATGATTTGTTCAATGGGTACATTGAGTGATGCCGCAAGTTTTTGTGCTGTATCGGCTGAGATTTGTAAAGGTCTCATGAGCAAATCCCTCCTCTTTCAATCTATACGTTCCAATATAACATATCAGCTTTGTGCCATGCTGATAAAAAATTAGAGTTCTCTTTTATAAAACCACTTTATGGCCGATAAGAAATTTTTTTGAAATTGTTTCAGATGATGGCCCTCCCCTTGTTCGATGTGATATTGCAGCTGCCAATCCTGCATCCCTTTCTGTAATAAAAGGTCATGTAGTTGTTTGTTGAATAAAGGCATGTGCTGTTGAGCAGATGTTTTGCCTTTACCTTCTTCACTGCCTACAGATAAATAGACAAGGTGCTCCACACACTGAATGCTTTGTTGTTTAGCAAACGGTAGAAAATCTTGATACCAAAATGACCCAGAGATAGATGCGATGTTTTTAAAAAGGGCAGGGTGCATCAATAGGGTATAAATAGCAAATAGTCCACCTAATGAAGCACCTACGTGACTATGTTGATGACAGGTCTGCTTGACTGGATATTCTCTTTTGATATATGGGAGCAAGTCATTTGCTAAAAATGACATATACGTCTGTGCCTCGCCATTAAAGTCAGGAAACTCAGAACGCAGTGATGACGCCTTCCATGGTGTATATTCATCAAGTCGATTGAAGGGGTGTATGCCGACAATGATGATTGGCGAGATGGTATTGGCTTCGATCATTCTTTCGATCTCTAGCAGGTGTGTTCTAAACAAAGAAGAGCCATCTTGTACAAAGACAGCTGGAACATCAATAGAGGTGTCCTGTGGAAGGTAAATATCAAGCTGACGCCCATTAAACTCGTCATATAGAAACGTTCCGTTCATGTGTATTCTCTCCTCAAGGTTTTCAACTACGCTGAAAAGAAGACAAAGAGCTAAAAATAAAGATCATTTTAGCCCTTTGTCAACAATCTGATCGCGCAAATTGGCGCTTCTTTTTTTAGTTGTTTTTCTCTAACCATTTGACAGCTTTATCAAGGAAGGTTGTTTTGCTTAGTGCTGTTCCTCCTTGAAGCATAGGATCAACGACATTTGCATTGATGTGCCCATTTTTCACAGCTTTTAGGCTTGTCCAAATTTTATTTTGCTCTAAGTCCTTCAATGCGTTTGGATTCGATGAGTTTTCCGCTTTAGAGAACTGAACAAAAATATAGTCAGGATTTAGTTCGCCCAGGCGCTCCATCGAAATCATCGCTTGTGCTTTGGCTTTTTTGATATCACTTGGTGCTGAAAATCCTAAGTCCCCATATAAGGTAGAGTTGAAGTATACGTCTTCAGGATACACGTACAGGTCGCCCTGTCTAATGCGTAAAATGACAGCTGTTTTGTTGTTGCTTTTGTCTTTCAGGGTTTCTTTCGCTTGTTTGAGATCTTTCTGATAATCAGAAATGATGTTTTTGGCTTCTTCACTCTTTCCAGTCAGTGTACCGAGCAATAAAAGATTGCTTTCCCAGTCAGAAGAGACATGGGATACTGGGATCGTCGTTTGGACTTTATCCAGTTTTTTAATTGTTGCAGGCGGGAACTTTGTTGATCCGAGTATCACGTCTGGTTTTAGTTTTAAGATTTTCTCTAGGTTTGGTTCTGTTTTTTCACCGATGCCTTCTGTTTTCGCTGTGATGTCTTTAAATAATTCAGGGAATGTGCCGCCTACGGTAGAAGCACCAATAGGTTGGATACCAAGTAATTTTGCATCTTCCATTGATTCTAGGCTTCCAGCAATGACGATTCGTTTCACTGGTGTTTTGAGCTTGTACGTTTGATCTAAGTAATTGATTTTTGTTTCTGTTGCTTCAGCTGACTTGCTTTTGGCTGTGTTTGAAGCAGGTTTATTTTCTGTAGCACCACAGGCTGCTGTGGTGATCGTCATGATACAAAGGGTAAGCAATGCTAACCATTTTTTCATTTGTTTTCTCCTTTAACTGATAATTGTTCTCAATTAAAGATTGTATTAGGCTTTCGTCCTTTTAGCCATAGACAATTCTCTATTAAATGATGGACTTTTTACGGAAAAAAAGATAAAAGGTCCTGAATGACTCGTTGATGACTGGCTGCTGTGTATTCACGCCAAGGGTCAGAAGCGAGTGGATAGACTGCTTGTTGACTCACAGCCTTGAGATTTTGCCAAGCCTCCTGTTGCTTTAACTTTTGATAAAATGCAATGGTTTTTGGCTCCTTATGCAAGAAGAGGAAGATGGCGTCTGGGTCTAGCTGTTGTATGGAACGAATGCTGATTTTTTTTTCTATTAGCTGACCATCATTCTGAAAAGCTGGCAGAAGACCAATGTCATGAAAAATCACTTCTGACATGGTGCGATTTACAGACAAGTAGAGCTGATCTTGAAAGATACGAAGAGGCAGGACGGTTTTTGGTGGATGATCAACAAGGCATGCCTTTTTCGCTTGAATGACGATTTCCTCGTAATGAAGCAACCATTCTTCTGCTTCCTTCGCTTCGTTCAGGAACATAGCTGTTTGTCTGAATTGAGCGCGCCAATTCAATTGTGTGAATGGAACAAAGTGAACAGGACAGATGGTTTTCAACACTTGTTTTTCTTCCTCTGTCACATGATCATTGGCAATGATCAGCTCAGGTTTTGTTTCCTTTAATTGCTGTAAATTGGCTTCAGCGTGCTCGTTGATACGATGTGCACTCAGGTGAATCGGAATTTCTTCTGCATGATGCTCAAAATCATGTGCTGTCCATTTAGGATGAAGAGGGGCAGCATATGGGATGATATGAATTGGTGTGAGCTGACCGAGTATGGAATGACCATAGGCTGCAATTTTCCGCTGACGGCTTTTCATATAAGCAGAAGGGGTCATGCCAGTTTTTTTCTTAAAGATGCGGCTAAAGTAATAGGGATCTTGATAGCCGATTTCCAGTGCAATGTCTTTGAGCTTTGCATTGCTTTTTGCCATTAACTGTTTGGCTCTAGCCATCCTTTTCTTGGTGATATAATCAGTGACACTCACATCAAAATGCTTTTTAAATAGCTCACTGTAATGATTGGCGCTGATGCCAGCCATATGAGATAGACTTGTAAGGCTGAGGGGTTCTTCGGAATGTTGATCAATATATTGTTTTGTTTTGAAAAGGGCATGTGCCGTGTCACAAATATCTTCTTGATGCAGTGTGAAAAGCTGCATAATGAGCTGTTGAAAAAGAGTTTGGCTTCTAAAAAAGCTAATGGATTCAGGTCTTTTCCATTCCTCTGTCATTTCAGGCAGTAAAGAATGAATTTGTTCAATCGAGCTAATATCGATAAATTGCCATACATTCAGTAAAGAACGGGCATGTTCAGTTGATACTTCTCCTATGTTTTGATCTTGCAGTGTGTAGAGCTGAAAGCGAAACAGATAGAGCTCGTGTTTTCGATAAGGCTCTGTTTTCAACATAAATGTTTCCCCAGGCATGATCGTATAGAGTGTCAGATTTTTCAATCGCCATTTTTGATCGTTCAATGTGAGTAAACCGCTGCCGCTTATGCTGAAGAGGAGGCAGAATGTATCTGATAGCTGTTGCTCCGTATGCGGAAGCTCTGCATTATTTATTTTTTCAGTATATGTTAATCGATAGATGAATTGTTCGGCATTTGCCATTGTACGTAATTGATTGTTATTTCCCATAAAACCACCTGATCTCTTAATGATTGATAAACATTCTCAATTAAATTGTAGCAGAAAGGGCTGGAAAGATGGTGATGTTTATTCTGTCAAAAAAGCACCCTGAGTGAGATCAGGGTGCGATGATTTATTCCGTTTTTCCATGTGCTAGGGCAGGTTCTTTTGTTAAGCTTAAAGGCCGTAAGTCCTGCCAGTGTGTCTGGATATAATCGATGCAGGCATTTCTAGTGTCTTCACCAAAGACCTTTTCCCATCCATCTGGCACTGGTGCAAATGATGGCCAAAGTGAATGCTGTCCTTGTTCATTGACAAGCACAAGAAAGACACCGTCTTCACGATCAAAGGGATTTGTCATTTGTCATCTCTCCTTTATTCTTAGTGCTTTTGTTTGACCCGATGCAGTGTGTTGTCTAAGATGACACCAATTTCTGCTAGGGGTTTAGGCTGGCACATGTCTTTGTGCCGGCAATGAATGTCGTGCTGTTCAATTTTTCCGTTGATATAAGGTGCCCATGCTTCGGGATCAATTGGTGTAAACCAATCTGGGATAATGGTAGATCTAAAGAATAATATATCTCCATGATAAGTTTTTGGCTGATATTCTCCGAGCAATCGAACTGAATTGACATAGGTTTCTTTTAGATTTCTAATGGCATCTTCACTTAAGCTTGCTAGTGCACTGCCATCTTTTTTCAAGATGTCGACGGCACTTTTCATTGTGAGCGGTTCATCTGTTAAGGTATCTGGATCATAACCGCCGAGCGCAAGAAGAGCGATTAGTGCTTCTTCTTCATCAGGTGCTTCTTTAATCGGTAAGAAATGGTTCGGATAGGCATCCAGCATCGCAACGAGTGAGATTTCTTCACCTTGCTGCTGGAGCTGTGTAGCCATTGCCTGTACAACGTTTCCGCCTAGTGACCAGCCAAGAAGATGATAAGGGCCTTTTGGCTGAATCGTTTGGATGTGCTTGATATAATCCGCAGCCATATCATCTAGTGTGCGCGGGTAGTCATCTTTTCTTGCGATTCCTCGTGCCTGTAATCCATAAATAGGGATGTCTTTCTCTAATGTATTCAAGAGACCTGCATAGCACCAGCTAAGACCACCTGCTGGGTGAACACAGAAGAGAGGATATCTTTCTCCATTTGTTCGTAGTGGCAGCAAGATTTCTAGTGCGTTTTCATCGCTTCCTGTTTCTAGTTTCTCTGCCAAACTTGCAACATTTGGTGCTTCAAACAACGTTCCGATGCTTAGTTTGACACCAAGTGCATCACGAATGCGGCTGATTAAACGAACCGCAAGTAAGGAATGCCCGCCAATGTCAAAAAAGCGATCGTCAATGCTGATTTTTGGCAAATCAAGCACCTCTTCAAAGAGATGACATAGGATTTCCTCCTTCGGATTTCTTGGGCCGCGGCCATCCGTTTGCTTTATATGCAATTGAGGTGCCGGCAGTGATTTTTGATCAAGCTTCCCGTTTGCTGTAAGTGGCATGGTATCAATCTGTACATATGCCGCAGGCACCATGTAATCAGGAAGACTGGCTGCGGCAAAATGACGAAGGGTCTCTGTATCGAAACAGTCTTCTTCAGTTGTTACGATATATGCGACTAAGCGTTTGTCACCAGGCTGATCCTCTCGCATAATGACGGCAACTTGTGCAACTGCATCGTGGCGTGCCAGAACGGCTTCGATTTCTCCAAGTTCAATCCTAAACCCGCGTATTTTAATTTGGTGATCAGCTCTGCCAATGTAATCAAGTGCCCCTTCTTCTGTCCAGCGTGCGAGGTCACCTGTACGATACATCCTTGTGCCAGGTGCTCCATAAGGGTCGGCAGGGAATCGATCTGAGGTCAGGTCAGGCCTGCTTAGATAACCTCTTGCCAAGCCAGCTCCAGCTACATACATTTCACCTGTCGTCCCAGGGGGAACAGGTTGTAGGTATTCATCTAGTACGTAAACGTGTAGATCAGGAATCGGTTCGCCTATTAAGCTACTGGATTTCTTTGCGATCATGTCTCGATTGAGTATATTGTACGTAACGTGTACGGTGGTTTCTGTAATGCCGTACATGTTAATTAGCTTTGGCTTACAGTCTGGGTGACGGCTGTACCAATCTTCTAATCTGCTAAGCTCTAATGCTTCACCGCCAAAGATGACATAGCGGAGTGATAATGCTTGACCAAGTGTCTGTTGTTCCTTGTCTATCTGCATGAGCTGATAGAAGGCAGAAGGTGTTTGATTAAGCACAGTCACACCTTCCTCGACTAGAAGCTGCAGCATCTCTTCTGGAGAGCGAGAGATGGTATGAGGTACAATGACAAGTCGACCTCCATATAAAAGTGGTCCCCATATTTCCCATACTGAAAAATCAAAGGCATACGAATGAAACATTGTCCAAACATCTTCTTCATCAAAATGGAACCAATGTGCAGTAGATGTCAGAAGACGGATGACATTTTGGTGTGGGATGACCACTCCTTTTGGTTTCCCTGTAGAACCGGATGTATAAATAATATAGGCCGGATGCAGAGAAGATAGTGGCTCAATTCTGTCTATATCAGCCGGATTGTGATTTGGCGTAGTCAGCAATTGATCGCTCGTTTCTTTTTCGTCTAACAAAATCAAATCGCAATCAGCAGGGAGATGCACTGCATCTGCTTTTGTTGTGATGCTGCAAACGGGTTTGGCATCTTGTATCATGTATGCCAGCCTGTCTGCTGGATAGTCAGGATCAAGCGGAACATAGGCTGCGCCTGCTTTATGAACGGCTAATAAGCTTACGAGCATATCGATTGATCTAGGCAGGGCAAGTGCAACGAACTGTTCTGGTCCAACGCCTCTTTCTATTAATAAATGAGCAAGTCGATTGGCTTTGTTGTTTAACTCTTCATAGGTAAGCTGTTGATTGCCATCCGTTACAGCCACTCGATCAGGGTATTGCTGCGCCGTTTTTTCAAATAAGGCTGGGAGACTAGGTGCTTGGTCTAACTGAGCGAATGTCTTTTTGTCAGGGAGAAATGTTTGTCGTTCTTTATCCGACAAAATGTTCACTTGACCAATCGGCAGGTGTGGGCGCTCAGCTACTTCTGTTAAAAAGCGCTTCATTCTGTCAGCGATTGCTCGAATGGTGCTTTGTTTAAATACATCTGTACTGAATTCAAACAAACCTGTTAATCCTGCTGCTGATCCAGTTTCAGTTCTTTGTTCTGTCAATTCGATGGTCAGATCAAATTTAGCTGACCCTACTGGTTTCACGTAGAGATCTGAGTCAAGTTGTGTCAGCTTCATTTCCGCCTTCGGTGTATTTTGGAAGGCAAGCATGACCTGGAACAATGGATTGCGTGATCTGGATCGGGTTGGATTTAGGATTTCGACTAGCCGTTCAAATGGCAGATCCTGATGCTCATAGGCTGCTAAGTCAACGTCTCGAACTCGCTTCAATAGCTCACTAAAGGTTGGATTACCAGCTGTATTTGTACGTAATACTAGTGTGTTCACAAACAATCCCACAATGTCGTCAAGTGCATCGTCATTCCGTCCAGCAATTGGACTGCCAATTGGGATATCTGTCCCCGCCCCAAGGCGTGTCAGTAATGCTGCAAGTGATGCTTGAAGCACCATGAACAAACTCACTTGATGCTGCTTTGCAAGCTCAAGGAGCAGCTGGTGTAAAGCGGGCTCAATCGTAAAGTCTATCGTAGCACCGTTGAAGCTTCCTTCCTGTGGACGCGGGAAGTCATAGGGAAGCTCCAGTTCTTCTGGCAGGTCATGTAAGGCACCTGTCCAATAGCTTAGTTGCTTGGCAAATAGACTATCCGTCTCTTCTTCACTGCCCAACAGCTTCTGCTGCCAAATAGCATAGTCAGCATATTGAACAGGTTCGGCTGGCAAGGAGAGTGATTTCCCTTGTATACGTGCTTCGTAAGCAGCAGCTAAGTCTCGTGTCAATGGTGCAAGTGACCAGCCGTCACCAGCGATGTGATGCAGCAATAGAAGCAGTACGGATCGATTTGCATCAAGCATGAATAAATCTGCTCGCAGTGCGGGTTCTTCTTCAATCTTAAAGCTATAGCGAATGGCTTCGTTTAACTGATTCTCAATTTGTTGATCGCTTGAAGCTGTGACATGGAGTTCAGGCTGAACACTTTTTGGATGTAAAATGACCTGTCTTGGCATGCCGCTCTTATTTGGAAAAATGGTTCTAAGGGTTTCATGTTTTTCAGTGATATCTGCCAATGCACCAATTAAAGCTTTTTGATCTAGTGTACCTGTCAGCTGAATGACAAGTGGGATATTGTAAGTTGGACTTGGCCCTTCAAGGCAATGAAGGAACCAGAGCCGTTTTTGGGCAAAGGATAACGGAATCTCATCTGGCTTGTTTTCTACCTGAAGCGGCGGCCGAATGTCCTTCGCTTTGTCAATGTGCTGCGCAAGCTCAGCAACTCGAGGTGATTCAAAAATGGTACTCATGCTTAGGTCTGCACCAAGTGTATCGCGTATACGTCTAAGCAGACGAGCGGCGAGTAAGGAATGTCCGCCTAAGTCAAAGAAACTATCATCTATGCCAATTTGAGATAGGCCAAGGGTTTCTGCAAATAAACTACATAACATGTCTTCTTGGGGCGTTCTAGGTGTACGGTCAGAACTAACTAAAGACATATTTGGTGCTGGTAATGCTTTGCGATCGATTTTGCCGTTTGGTGTAAGTGGAAGGTCTGGCAAAACGACAACAGCAGAAGGCACCATGTAATCAGGAAGTGATGCAGCCACAAACTGCCTGAGCTCTGAAGGGTGCAGAGAAGTGCCATCTGTCAGCACAACATACGCACAAAGCAGCTGTTGTCCAGGTTGATCCTCACGAACGATAACAGATGTATGCTTTATGGATTGGTGTTGCATAATCACGGTTTCGATTTCACCTAGTTCAATACGGAAGCCGCGGATTTTAATTTGATGATCGGCACGGCTGATATAATCAATTGAACCATCCTCACGCCATCTGGCTAAATCACCAGTACGATACATTCTCGTGCCTTTTGTACCGAATGGATCAGCCACAAAACGTTCAGCCGTTAAATCATATCGTCCAAGATATCCTCTGGATACTCCTTCACCTGCAATATAAAGTTCACCGATTGATCCTGCTGGGACAGGGTTTAGCCCTTCATCTAAAATGTAAATACTCGTATTCCAAATGGGTTTGCCAATTGGCGGCCCGCTATTCTCTTGATGTGCTGTGACATTTTCCATCGTAGACCAGATCGTCGTTTCTGTAGGTCCGTACAAATTGGTAATGTCGCATTGAAGAGATTGCAATGTGTGCAAAAGGGAGGCAGGGAGTGCTTCTCCTCCAACAAGAACACGCATACCTGTTATCACGTCAGGGTATTCATCTGCCAATACATGCCACAACGTTGGTGTTGCCTGCATGATTGTGACATGATGAGAACGAATCATGTCTGAAAGCTTTGCTGGCTCTTGTATGATTTCTTTTTTTGCCAATAAAAGAGCAGCCCCATGTAAGAGTGGGAGGAACATTTCTAGCCCGGAAATATCAAAGGCAATGGTCGTTACCGCTAAAAGCTGGTCTCCTTGATCTAATAAAAATGAATCTTGCATGGACAATATAAAGTTGATCACATTTCGTTTTGTTACAACAACACCCTTTGGTTTGCCTGTCGATCCTGACGTGTAGAGGATGTAAGCCGGGTGATGTGGAGAGCCTTCGTTCCAGGTCGGATTGAGATGCGGACTCCCTACGATCTCCTGATAAACAGTTGAATCATCGAGTTGAACGATGTGTGGATGGTCCAAACGGTCTGCGGTCTCTTTGACTGTGAGCAAGCACGCTGGTTTGGCATCATTTAGCATATAGGCGACACGATCGCTAGGGTAATCAGGGTCTAATGGCAGATATGCGGCTCCTGTTTTGACGACGGCTAACAGACTTACGACCATATCGATGGATCGAGGCAGAGCAATTGCGACAAATTGTTCTGGTCCGATGCCATGCCTTTTCAAATAATGAGCTAATTGATTTACCCGTTGATTTAACTCTTCGTAGGTCAAAGTGGTTCCTTCAAACTGTATTGCTTTTGCTTGTGGTGTTTTGCTGACTTGTTTTTCAAATAGTTCCCGTAAAGATTCTATTGGTAATTCTCGTTTTGTATCATTCCAGTGCTTGAGGATGTTCTCTTTTTCTTTAGACAAAAGAAGGTTGAATTGACTGATTGTCTGATCTTGTTCTAGTCCAGTTATTTCCTCGAGCAATTGAAGAAAACGATGCTGATGAGCGTCAACTGCTTGCTCTTTGTAAACGGCAGGGTTTGCATCAAAGTCGATTTGAAATCCGTTCCCGTCCGCGCGGTCGTATATGTTGATCGATAAATCATCTACGGGTCCTGCTGAAAGATTATGTGCTTGACCAATGCTCTGATCGAACATGAGATCATAATCAAATGGCATGATATTGATCTGTGGGCCGAATAATCGTTGATTTCTTCCGATGAGTTTAAAGTCTCTCCGCATGTCTTCGTGACGATATCTTTGATGAGGCCGAATGGCTTTCAGTTCATCAGATACTTGGCGAACAAGTGCTGAGAGCGTCATTTCTGGTTTGCATGTTAAACGAAGCGGTACTAGGTTCATGACCATTCCGGGTGTTTGCAAGGCGCAAGATCCAAGGCGCATCATAACAGGCAATCCTAAAACAATATCGTGTGCACCAGTCATACGATGCATATATAGAGCGGATGCGGCAAGAATCATTTCATGCCAGGTACAACCGAAAGCTTGAGCAATTTTTTTCATTTTGCTTACCTTTTTAGCATCATAGCTAGCGGTTTTTCGGATAAAATCATCTGAAGTTCTTGGGGCAAGCTCAGCAAGGCTCACAATTTCAGGTTGATCAGCAAAGCGATTTTTCCAAAACGCTCGATCCTCTTCATACCGATTGGACTGTTGATAGGTGATCTCCTCTTGGACTACGTCATGTAAGGCTCCAAATGTTTGAGGAGGCACAGGTGTCCCTTTCGATAGGGCTGAATAGACCTCAGCAACACGGCGTGCAATGAGCGAAAAGGCGAATCCATCAATGGCAATGTGATGAATGCGCTGATACCAGATAAATCGGTCGTCAGCAAGTTGAAAAAGTACTTCACGGAATAATACATCTTTCTCTAAAGAGACTGATGTTGAAAGATCTGCATTCATCCATGCTTTAGCCGCATCAAGCGGCTGTTTTTCATATTGTAAATTGATATATTGAAATGGAATCTCTTTCTTAGATGTAAACCATTGCTTTGGACCGTCAGTATCCTCAACGAAGCGCATATACAAGGAATCTGCTTCTAAGACAGTCTTTCTAATGGCTGCTTCAAAGTGTATGGGGTCAATATAACCTTTAATATCTATATACTCAGCTGTATTGAAAATGGGATTAGATGGATCAAGCTGCTGCGCATACCATATGCCTGATTGGGCACCGGTTAGTGGGAATGAATCGACTGACTGGATCGACAAGGGTCTATACCTCCTTTACATGTAATCGATATTTGGGATAGATGGCTGTTTTTCTGGGAAAAGAAGAGTTCGCCAATGAGTGAGCGTTGGATTTGCTGCAAGCTCAACGAAATTGACTGTCATTCCTTGCTGTCTCCACTTTTCCGCTAGGCTCATCATTCTAATAGAATCAAGCCCAAGGTAGACGAGATTCTCGTCAAGCGGTATTTCATTCGGCTTGATTTCGAGATACTCAGCTACTTGGTGAAGGATGGCCTCAAAAGATAGGTCATCTTCTGCTTCCTGTCCTGTTAAACGACTAATGATTTGGTTTGTCGTTGTGGTGACCGCACAGCGTTCAGCTGCATAGGTCATTGCCATTTTGTGATGCTTAAGTGAAAAGTCAGCAACGGCATCGGCGACAAAAAAGGTTTCAATATCGAGCATGAATGCTTCTGCGGCTGTCAGCATACAGCCAATATGTGCATATACGCCAGTAATGATCAGTTGATCACGCCCGCCTTCTTGAAGAATATCTAAAAAATTGGATTTTTTGAATGCGCTATAACGCCATTTTGTCAGCATTGTATCTGCTTCAGATGGAGCAAGCTGATCAATGATTTTTGTCAATGCTTCATCATCACCAAGTCCAGGTCCCCAAAAATCTGTTAATAAGGCACGATCTTTCGGGTCTTGGTCACCAGGTTGAGCTGTATAGACGACTGGAATTCCAAGTTCATTGCATGTATTACGTAATTGTTCAATATGTTGAACTAACTCTGTGATCGGTGATGTATCTTGTTGAAATGCATTTAAAAAATATTGTTGCATGTCATGTATCAGCAGAACAGCACGTTTCGGATCCGGTATCCAGTTCACTTTATTTTCGGGTAAATCTTGTGTGCTCGGCATTGGATACGCAGGAATAGTAGGGATTGCCATGGTTTTCACTCCTCTTTTTTTATACGTTGGCAGTATGGATTGCAGCTAATTCTCTTAATGCTTTTTTACTGACTTTGCCTACACCTGTTTGTGGGAACGCATCGATCCATTCAATGCGGTCGGGAATTTTATAGGCAGCGAGCCCGCGTTCTCTTAGAAATGACTTTAATGCATGTGGTGCTGGCTTGTTGTTTCCTTTTGCAATAACAAAGGCACATGAGCGTTCGCCAAGAAATGGATCTGGCATGGACACCATGGCGGCATCATGAATGTCAGGGTGCGCAAGTAAATGGTTCTCAACTTCTTCAGCGGCAACCTTTTCGCCACCACGATTGATTTGATCCTTGTCTCTGCCTTCTACAACAACATTTCCTTCTTTGGTTAATCGCACGATGTCACCTGTTCTGTAAAAGCCATCGGGTGTAAATGCTTTTTTGTTTTGTTCATCAGCTTTATAGTAGCCACGAATCGTATAAGGTCCTCTTGTTAAAAGATGTCCAGCCACTTCATTCGGGACGGGCTTGTCCTCATCATCTACCACTAGTACCTCATCATATTCAGACATCGGGCGTCCTTGTGTATGAATAATGACATGTTCAGGATCATTTAATCTGGTATAGTTGACCAGACCTTCTGCCATGCCAAAAACTTGCTGTAATTTACACCCAAGGGCAGGCATCACTCGTTTTGCTGCCTCAGCACTGAATTTAGCACCACCTACTTGCAAGACCTCAAGGCTGGATAAGTCATCTGATCGATGAGGAGCAGCCTCTAGCCAAATCAATGCGATAGGTGGAACGACAGCGGTAATGGTTGCTCGTTCTTTTTCAATGAGTGGAAAGACTACATCAGGGCTTGATCCAGGTGCAAGAACGACTCTTCCACCTGCGTATAACGTCCCAAGGACTCCAGGCGAGCTTAATGGATAGTTGTGTGCAACTGGAAGTGTAGCTAGATACACACTATCTTGTGTAAGCTCGCACACCTCATTGCTTTTCCAAAGACTATACATATAGTCATCATGTGTGCGAGGAATGAGCTTTGAAAGGCCTGTGCTGCCTCCAGATAACTGAAGAAACGCAATATCGCTTGCCTCTACATGAATTTGAGGATCGAGTGATGGGTCTTTGCGCAGATCATCCAAGGAAAGGAATTCCTCAGCTTCCCCTGCGACAATGACATGAGGTAATGAGGAAAGCTTTTCTTTCACTTGACGTGCGAGTGATCGATAATCAAAGCCGCCATCGATATCTGGTATGACATATGCGTCTGCTTCGGCAAACTCAATGAAATAAGTGATTTCACTGCTTCTATGAGATGGTAGCGAGAAGACGGGTAAAGCACCGATTCGAAATAAAGCGAAAATGACTTCAAAAAAAGCAGGAATGTTAGGAAGCTGAACGACAACTCGACTTCCCTTTTGAATTCCAAGCTGATGAAAACCGGCGGCAAGACTGCTGACGCGCTCATCAAGTTCTTGGTAGCTCATGTGCGTATCAGCATATGTAATTGCTGTTTTATTCCCTAACGATGCGGCGCGTTCACGAAGCATGCCGCTAAAGGTTTCCCCACGCCAACAGCCGTTTTCACGGTAGCGTTTTGCAAATTCTTCTGGCCATGTAGGTGGTTGAACAAACATGTTTTGTCATCTCCTATGTATTTTTATAACTGATGGATGCCCATCGCATGAAGCATCGTGTTGAATTTTGCAGATGTTTCGGCTAGCTCTTCTTCTGCCTTTGATCCTTTGACCACTCCTGCACCAGCAAAGAGGCGAAGGGAGTGCCCCTCAGCTTCTGCACAACGAATGGTGACAATCCAATCACCATCACCATTTGCATCTGACCAACCGATCATTCCTGTGAAAAATCCTCGATCGAAGGGTTCAATCGCTTGGATTGCTTCACGAGCATCTGCTGTAGGTGTTCCGCATACTGCGGGTGTTGGATGAAGGCTAAGCGCTAAATCAATTGAGGATACACCTGAATCTGCTAATTCACCTTTAACGACAGTAGATAAATGCCACATCGTTTCTGTTTGTATGACGGATGGTGATGCAGGCACATCTAGTGTATGACAGTAAGGAGCAAGCGCTTTAGTGACAGCATCGACAACCACTGCATGCTCGTGTAAATCCTTCGCTGAAGTAAGGAGTTCATCGTGACGACGCTGGTCTTCTACTGGATCTGAACTGCGTGGCCGAGAACCAGCAAGTGGATTGGAAATAACAGTTGAACCAGTTTTTGAAAGAAGCAGCTCAGGGCTTGCCCCAAGCAGTGTGCGCTTTTGGGAAGATTCCGGGTCAGCTACATTTGTAGCAAACGTATAGCCAGTCGTATTATGACGAGCAAGTCGTTCAAGTATTGCTTTCGTATTAATTTCTCGATTTGATTTGAGATGGAGAGATCTAGAGAGTACGATTTTGCTAAGCTCTCCTTTCTCAATTTTAGCTAACCCTTCGTTCACACCATTCATGTAGACATCTGGAGAGGGGACAGGTGTCACCTCATAGGATGGAGCTGCCATTTCCGACTCCTCATCACCTTGATGAAATTCGAGTGGATCACTAAACTGTACATGGATTGGAACACTTAAACGAACGGGTTGCGCCGGATCAAACGGAACAGCACCAGCAACAATCGGTGTTCGAATACCAGCTTGTTTGGCAGCGTCAAATACGTGAGCTACCCTTGTGGATAGTTCATTTAGCTGATTGGTTTCAATATGCTGGAAAATCCCTTCTGCCAGTATCGTACGTTTAGGGGAAGCAAGGAAAAAAGCGCCTGGCTGATAGTCTTGAATCAACTGTACTTTTTCTTCTGACGACAATATTGAATGTTTCATGAAAAGGCCTCCTTTTTGATGAAATGCTAGATTCCGAGTGTTGCGCCACCATCAATCGTGAGATTCTGCATCGTAATATGACTGGATTGCTCAGATGCAAAGAAGATTACTGCATCAGCGATGTTTTGAGGATCAGCGATTTTTTGTAAAGGAATACCGGTTTTATACGTCTCTAATGAACCTTTAATCACCTGATCTGCTCCTTGTTCATCAGACCATAAAGCCCATTGCATAGGTGTTGCGGTAGAGCCAGGAGAGACGACATTGCATCTGATTCCATAGGCTGCTAGCTCTAATCCAAGCGTTTTTGTAAAGGAAGTAGCTGCGGCTTTTGATGCGGCATAGGCAGCCATATTCATTCTAGGGATGGCACCTGCGTTAGAGCTGACGGTCACAATGACCCCTTCTGATCTTTTCATCATGTATTTGGAGACAGCTTGAGATACGTAAAAGACACCATGTGTGTTGACTGCGAAGGTTTGTTGCCAGTCATCTGCACAAAGCTGGTCAATAGAACCGATTCGAAGAATGCCTGCTACATTGACTAGTAAATAAATGGGTCCGAGCTGCTTTTCAATTTGATCGACAATGTGCTGAACAGAAGCTTGATTGGTAATGTCACCTGGATAGGCAAAGGCGCGTATGCCTTCATCATTCATTTGTTGGATGGTGCTTTGCAGCTGATCTTCATTTGCGTCAACTGCTGCAATGATCGCACCTTCTTCGGATAGTCTTTTTGCGACTGCTTGCCCAATACCTTGTCCTGCACCTGTGATAAGGGCAATCTTTTGAGATAGACCACTATGTTTCATGTGTTCACTACCTTTCTTTCATGTCTGTGGTTGTTAAAGGATCATCATGATAGAGTGCAAAACGGAAAGCGTAATTCATCAGCACCGGTAAAACGGACGTATGTCCTTCTTCAGGGAACTCATGATAGGCCGTATGTAAGCCATATGAGGATAAAGGCAACATACGATTTGCTAGTGACTTTGCATGATCATTCATTTGACATGGATGATGTTTTTCTAGCTCACCTACACCTACAAACAGCCTTACATCCATAGGCACCTGACGTATACGGTTGGTGAATTGGTATTCTTTTTCTAGAAATAATTTTTTATTCCAGTGGATAGAAGGACTGCCCGCAATATATGTCTGATAAGCATCAGGGTGCTCAAATAGTGTGTGTAATACAAAAAGACCGCCAAGAGAATGCCCAAACAGTGTTTGACGACTCAGGTTGATCGGAAAGCGTTGCTCGATATAAGGCTTTACAGTCTTTTCTAAAAAAGAAAAGAAAGCAGAGGCCCCGCCATATGTATGGATGGAGAAGTCCTTTCTTTTGCCCCCAATGGAAGCATCAGGGCTGGTAAGAGTGAGATCATAATGCCTGAGCGGATGATAGGGCGCTTCTGTCTGATAGCCAATTCCAACAATGATGGCAGGTACGACACCTGTTTTTTCAGGTCTTCTTGACTGTAAACGAATGGCTTCGACCATTGTGCCAAAAAGTGAATTCCCATCAAGCACGTACATGACTGGAAAACCAGCCGCTGGAGGAGTAGTATTCGGTTTAAATATAAAAAGTCTGTATGGGTGTGCTGTGATATCCAGTTGCTCCGTCCCAGGTATAAAAAAAGGACGGCTTTCTCCGAAAAGTGAATCCTCAGTACCCATTCCTTCAGGGCGTTTGGACATATGTAAAAAATCTCCTTCCTCAAATTCGACCATCATACGATGATAAAAGCAGGCTTGCGGATATTGGATGAGTGTAGTAATTGAAGAATGGTTCCTCCAAATGAAAATGATTCTCAACTATCACGCAAGCAAATCAAATGATAATGGTTATCAATTATGAAGTCAAATGTTCATTAAGTTGTGTATTTGATATTTTAATCTTAATATTCAGAAAATAACGGACTAACTCACTAACAAATGATTTGAAATAGGGAATACCGGACCTTGTCATTTAAAAAGAGGAGAAATGTCAAAAGACCTTGACTGCCTCGGAATATTTACCATTTTCTTCTGTTTGATTCAGGAATAAATATAGGTTTTTCTTCTCGAAATAATTTTGAGGAAAAATGAGTCTATAGACCCTCTTATATTTTTAGGCAAAAAGAGGAGGATTTTGCAAAAAGCTGGTGATCATATCTCACAACTTATTCAATATCATGCGTAGCTGTTTTAAAAGTGGCGAAGTATAGCATCAAAAATGACACAATTAAAAAAGTAAGGGAATGTACCCTTACTTTTTGATCAATTGGTGAACATGTCTGTAAACACCATTAAATTAGAATCCATCTGTGACATCATATTCGTAACGGATATCGGCTTTGACATTGCTCATAGTAGATCTCGCTGTAGCTTTTGCGTTGTACTTAAAGTTCCATTTTTGAGCGACTTTTAATTCATCTTCAAGAGAAATACGGTAAGAACCGCTTGTTGCAGAGGAAAAAACGGATTCGTTCCAAATCTTGTTTTCATCAGCCATCAGTTTGTGTGTGACATTTCCTTGGTTAGGCGATTGGGTACTAGTTGTTGAAATCGATTTAACGATTGCATTGTTAGGGATAGAAGAATTGTTCGTTAAATCCATTGTAATGATAGAAGAATCAACTCCCAAAAAATTCAAAGAAGTATTCCCCGAGTTGGTAGCGGCTCCCGTAAAATTGAATGTCCCATTTCCAGATTTGATACGATCTTGAATGGAGACAGTAAAATACATATTCCCTGTATATGTACCACGGGTCACTTTCACAAAATAAGTTTCTGAAGTTGAAGTAACGTCACCAGTATTTGCAAATATAAAGGGCGTTACTGAATCAGGATTAATCACTCTTGACCCTGGCTTAGAACTCTTCGAATTATACACCTCGATTTTCATCCCCGTATATTGCTTATCATATGAACTTCGCACATAAACCCTTTCACCCTTATTAATCGTGAACTGATAATACGCTTCATTTTCACCTTCAGGTAAGATTGTTGTATCTGGACGACTATTTTTCCAATATCCCATTGAGCTTGCTGTGTTAGGGCTGTTATTCCCTGTAATAGCTGCTTCCGCTGAATTAGGTGCAAAAAAACTAGTAACAAGCACTAATACCAATGCAGGTAATAAAAAACGTTTGAAGATAGTATTTGTCATATTTTAACCCTCCTTGTAATAATTACTATATCGGATCAGAACTAACAAATTTTAACTTAATTGCCGATATATTTAATAATCACTAATTTTTTAAAAAGGAGAATCAAAATGAATATTAATACGTCATACACGGCAGGTGCTTCAAACAATCAGAACCGAATAGACTATAAAGGTCAATCAGCTATTAAAAGTACAAATGAGGTGATGACCGAAGCGGATAGACGAATGAAAATATTAGATGAAAAATATGAAAAAATAAATGAACAAAATAAACGTTTCAAAAATCCCCATGGTCATATACACGATAAGTATAGAAATTCTTACTCTCCTTATTTCAGGAATGATCTAACTAAAGTAGAGAGAGAAGCTGCTTATACGATGGAGATTGGCTGGGCTAATTCTGGAAAAGGAGGTCAATATGACTTTAATGACGCCATCTTCCGTAATGAAAAACGGTACGATCCTACCCAAGAAAGCGTAGAGAAAAAAATATTCAATCGGCAAAAGGTCAACGAACAATTGCAAGATTTATTCTCTAAAAACGGTATAACCATTCCTAAAAACACAAATTTAACTTTTACCATTGACCCAAATCATTTCAAATTATTGGTGAGTGGTTCAACAGACGAATCGCTGACCAAACAAATAGAAGACCTATTAAATACAACCAACAATACAAGAGAATTATTTTTCCACATCATGAAAAGCAGATCTGACGATTCTACTCAATTCACGCCTGATTCTCTTGCCAAATTCCACCTTGTTAATCAAATCAAAACGGTCACAGGCTACAATTTAAAAGATTTAAGCATTGTAAACGGTCAATTTGTAACGGATAAAGGGAAGAATATTTTTGATATATACAAAGAAGAACTCCTGAAAAATCCATACACAGCAGAAAATGCACGCATTGCCGCTTCACATTACGGAGCACAGTTATTTGATCTAGCCAAAAACGGGTTTGATTCAATTCCCGATTTGGTGCTATCTATTGGTTATCAAAACGGGTCTTTACAAGACATTGGGCAAAAAGAAAATTATGGAGTGAAGAAAACGATAGATTAAAAAAACGCATTTGAACATGCCATGTTGGAGCGTCGATCACATGTGTGAACTACAACAGATAAAAATCCGATACAGAAGGACTCTATAACAATTTATGTTACAGAGTCTTTTCTATTGAAATGCGTTGGTTGGCTGTTCAACGAAACATCCTCATGGTAATTTTGACTATAGTCGATGTTTTTCACTTTTTTATTGATGAAAATGTTAAAATGATGAGTAGCGTATTTTTTTATGAAAGGACGGTGCTTGGCATGACGGAACTTCTCGATGACCGGCTGCCGCCGCAAAATATAGAAGCCGAGCAGGCCGTATTAGGTGCTGTTTTTTTAGAACCATCTGCGCTCACGCTCGCTTCTGAGGTATTAATTCCAGAGGATTTCTATAGAATGTCGCATCAAAAGATTTACAATGCGATGCTTGTACTTGGCGATAGAGGGGAACCGGTCGATCTTGTTACGGTGACTTCTGAACTGGCCAATACAGATTTACTAGAAGAGGTAGGCGGGATTTCGTATTTAACCGATATTGCGAATTCTGTCCCAACTGCCGCAAACATAGAATACTATGCAAAAATTGTAGAAGAGAAATCAATCTTAAGACGTCTGATCCGTACGGCGACAACCATTGCACAGGATGGGTACACGCGTGAGGATGAAGTAGAGGATCTGTTGAGTGATGCTGAAAAGACCATTATGGAAGTGGCGCAGCGTAAAAACTCAGGAGCCTTCCAAAACATTAAGGACGTTCTTGTTCAGACATATGATAATATTGAACAGCTTCATAACCGAAAAGGCGATATCACAGGGATTCCAACGGGATTCTCTGAGCTTGACCGGATGACTGCTGGATTCCAGCGAAATGACTTGATTATTGTAGCGGCTCGTCCATCGGTAGGGAAAACAGCCTTCGCATTGAACATTGCACAAAATGTCGCGACGAAGACAGACGAAAGTGTCGCCATCTTTAGTTTAGAGATGGGGGCTGAGCAGCTTGTCATGCGTATGCTTTGTGCAGAGGGAAATATCAATGCACAGAACCTAAGAACCGGTAATCTGACAGAAGAGGACTGGGGCAAGCTGACAATGGCGATGGGCTCGCTATCAAATAGTGGGATTTTCATTGATGATACACCTGGAATCAGGGTAAGTGAAATTCGCTCGAAATGCCGCCGTTTGAAGCAAGAAAACGGTCTTGGCATGATCCTGATTGACTACTTGCAGCTCATTCAAGGGAGCGGACGATCAAGCGATAACCGTCAGCAAGAGGTTTCTGAAATCTCTAGGGCGTTAAAATCGCTGGCAAGGGAACTTGAAGTTCCGGTTATTGCTTTGTCTCAGCTTTCACGCGGAGTAGAGCAGCGTCAGGACAAACGTCCAATGATGTCTGATATTCGTGAATCAGGAAGTATCGAGCAGGATGCCGATATCGTGGCATTCCTTTATCGTGATGATTACTACGACAAAGAATCAGAGAATAAGAACATTATTGAAATCATCATTGCCAAACAGCGTAACGGTCCAGTTGGTACAGTATCACTGGCGTTCGTCAAAGAATATAACAAATTCGTCAATCTGGAAAGAAGGTTTGACGATGCGGGTGTTCCGCCCGGTGCTTAAAGCCCAGCTCAAGAAGCTGGGCTTTTTTTTGATGGATCTACATCGAAAGAATGATTGAAAAACGGTCGAAATGAGGAGGAGAGGGAGAGAGAGAAATCGTATACTAAAAGGAGAAAAGGAGTGATGACTGATGAAATTTCAACAGTTCGAAGCCGCTCAATTACGCATCGCACGTCCAACCGTCAACATGGAAGAGGTTGTTTCTTTTTATGAAAAAGGCTTAGGGCTCAAACGAATAGGTTCATTTGATCAGCATGAAGGATACGATGGTGTGATGCTGGGGCTTCCTCATCAGCATGTTCATTTAGAAATCACCAAACATGAAGAAGAAGAGAGCCTGCCCGTTCCGCATCCAGAACAGCTGCTTGTTTTTTATATTCCTGATGAACAGGAGTTTCAGCAGATGAAAGAGAGACTGATCTCATTTGGCGGACGGCAAGTCACCTCTACGAACCCATACTGGGATCGAGGAGGGGCAACCATTGAAGATCCAGATGGATATCGAGTTGTGCTCATGAACACAGAAGGAATTACCCCCGTTTAAAAAAGACTCCCATGCTTGGTGGGAGTCTTTTCTGTTATGAACGAAGTGTGACGCGCAGCTTCAGCTCTTTCAGCCCATACATGCCGCTGTTTGTCATCGGCATATAGGAGAGGAGCTCTAGTGACTCATATCGGTCCAATAAGGCCTTGATGGCAGTACATGCTTCCAAGCGGGCAAGTGGTGCGCCAAGACAGAAATGAATACCGTGCCCGAAACCAATATGAGGATTAGGGTGGCGGTGTATATCGAATTCATGTGCATTTGAAAATTGACGCTCATCCCGGTTGGCAGAAGCAAGAAACACAATCACATTGTCTCCCTTTTTCAGCACTTTTCCCCCAAGCTCTGTGTCTTCTGTGACATAGCGGACGATCGTAGGAGCGGGTGCACGAAAACGGACGGCCTCCTCTACAGCACGCGGGATGAGCTCAGGTGATTGAACGAGCGCTTCATACGCACCCGGCTGTTCTAACAAGCTGAAGATCAGATTGGAGATCAAATTGGTGGTTGTTTCGTTGCCGGCTAAAAGAAGAAGATTACAGAATGGTATTAATTCATCCGCTGACAGCCTGTCTCCATTCTCCTCAGCTTGAATGAGGAGGGAAATCAAATCATCACCGAGGTTGTGACGTTTCCTTTCAATGATGTCTGCAAAAAACGCCATCATATCAGCCTCTCCTTGGTCCCGAATTTTCTGCCATTCAGCGACATCCTCCTCATCTTCACTTTTAGGCATACTGACGAGAATATCAGACCATTCTTTAAAGGATTGTTTATGCTCTGAGGGCACACCTAAAAGCTCTGCAATGACAATGACAGGAAGCGGATAAGAGATGGCTTGCACTAGGTCAATCTCGTTTTTTCCTTCTATTTGTGCCATGAGTTCCTCCATCAATTCTTGAATACGCGGCTCCCACAATTTCATGACTCGAGGTGTAAAGGCTTTGCTCACAATGGAGCGGATTCGAGTGTGTTTGGGAGGGTCCATCATCACCATTGTTTTCATCAGTGAATGCTTCCGCTGGTCTTTAGGAGGCTGACTAGAAAAGGTATTTTTATCGATTGTCACACGTTTTGCTTCCTCATAGGTGAATACACTCCATGTTCGGCTGGCTTCGTCAAAATGAACAGGTGATGTCTGACGCATGTTGGCATACCAATCAAATGGGTTATACGGATCTTGCTTGTTTTTTCCTCTTAATAACGCTTTTTGCACGGCAGTTGGTGTAGTTGTTTCCATGATCATCACTCCTTATAGGTTGTCAGATGCTTCCTTTTTTTCATTGTGTTAGATTAAAGTTAATTCATCAGCCTTGAGGATTCAACCAACAGAAAAGCGGAATCTGTTGAAGTTCATAGGAAGGGGAGAATGGCTTGTGGCGGACTGCTACAGAGGGGATAAGCGTGCAACGGAATCGAAGCAGCAATTAAGAAAAGCGTTATTTCAGTTATTAAGAGAAAAAGAGTGGGAGAAGATTTCTGTACAGGATTTGACGAAAGTGGCGGGCATCCACCGCACCACCTTTTATCAGCATTATGAGGATAAATTTGATCTTGCCCAGCAGGTGATGGATGAGATGTTTGATGTGATGAAATGTGCCATTTTTGCTCCTGTACAAGAAGGTGATGTGAAAAAAGAGCATGCGGCATATGTGTATATTTTTCGATTTTATCAGCATTTGCAGGAACATGAAGAGGAGTATCAAATTCTTTTGAAACGAGGACGAGAGCTCAATATTCATGAAACGGTTCGTGCTTTTTTTGAAGAAAGCTTTTCTATGGGGTTAGAGGAAATCGCAGGCTCAAAGCCTCATCCACATCTCGTTCCAATCGACATGCAGCAGCAATTCGTCATTTCTGCTTATGTTGGAACAGCAGAATGGTGGTTGAGGACAGGGAGACCGTACTCACCTGATTTTATGGCAAGCTCGATGATTCATTTAATTGAAAATCAATAGAAATTAGGAACCATCAAAATAGTTGTTTTTACTCAAAATCTCCCTTTTTAAGCGCTGAAGAAGTGATTAAAGCGCTTTTTCTCATAATTAAAACGAACAAAATTTGATTTCGAGATATTAATGTTCGGATTTCACGTTGACTTTTTCGTTTTGCATTGATAAAATAAATGTGTTTGAAAGAGATAACGTTTTGAAAGGTTAACGGAGGTGCACGATATGTCTTCAGTAGTCGTAGTAGGTACGCAGTGGGGTGACGAAGGGAAAGGGAAAATTACCGATTTCCTTTCAGAAAATGCAGAGGTGATTGCCCGTTATCAAGGGGGAAACAATGCAGGTCACACGATCAAATTTGATGGAGTGACTTACAAGCTACACCTCATTCCGTCCGGTATTTTTTATCAAGAGAAAACTTGTGTCATCGGTAATGGAATGGTGGTTGATCCTAAAGCGTTGGTCACTGAGCTTGCGTATCTTCACGAACGGAATGTGAGTACAGATAACCTCAGAATCAGCAATAGAGCCCATGTGATTCTGCCTTACCATTTAAAATTGGACGAGGTGGAAGAAGAGCGGAAAGGGGCTAACAAGATCGGTACGACGAAAAAAGGAATCGGACCAGCTTATATGGACAAAGCAGCTCGTATCGGTATCCGTGTCGCAGATCTATTAGATCGTGAAGTGTTTGAAGAGAAGCTTGCACGTAATCTAGAAGAGAAAAATCGTCTTTTAGAGAAAATGTACGACACAGAAGGCTTCAAGATTGAAGATATTTTAGACGAGTATTATGAATATGGCCAGCAAGTGAAAAAATATGTCGTGGACACATCTGTTGTCTTGAATGACGCACTAGATGAAGGCCGCCGTGTGCTATTTGAAGGAGCACAAGGAGTTATGCTTGATATTGATCAAGGGACATATCCATTTGTCACGTCATCTAACCCAGTAGCTGGAGGAGTGACGATTGGTTCTGGTGTAGGACCAACGAAAATTCAACATGTGGTCGGCGTGTCAAAAGCGTACACAACACGTGTTGGAGATGGCCCATTCCCGACAGAACTCCATGATGAAATTGGCGATCAAATTCGTGAGGTTGGCCGTGAATACGGTACAACAACTGGACGTCCGCGCCGTGTTGGCTGGTTTGACAGTGTCGTTGTCCGTCATGCTCGCCGTGTGAGCGGGATTACAGATCTATCTCTTAACTCAATTGATGTACTGACAGGGATTGAAACATTGAAAATCTGTGTCGCTTATAAATTGAACGGAGAAATCACAGAAGAATTTCCAGCAAGTCTAAATGAACTAGCGAAATGTGAGCCTGTCTACGAGGAAATGCCAGGATGGACAGAGGATATTACAGGCGTGAAGAATTTAAGCGAACTGCCTGAAAATGCCCGTCATTATTTAGAGCGCATTTCACAATTAACAGGTATTCCACTTTCCATTTTCTCAGTCGGACCAGATCGTTCCCAAACGAACGTTGTCCGCAGCGTGTACCGTCCATAATAATAGACTGATCAGACACCAGTAAAATTGCACATTTTACTGGTGTCTTTTTGTTTAAATATTTCTTAATTTCAGTAGAACAGGCTTCCGATCATTACCAAAATATGATAACTGTATAGGGGGAAGGAGCGTTCTAGTGAAAGAAAGAATAAGATTATTAGATATTTTACGAGGTTTTGCCATATTAGGCACATTGGGAACGAACGTCTGGTTTTTTGCGTATGCAGGGGATACCTTTGCGACAGATCAGATTGCAGATGAATATGAACATGGCAGTTTTCTAGAAAGCCTTGTTTCCATGTTCGTCTATGGGAAAATGCTCTCACTGCTCACAATCATGTTCGGTGTAGGGCTAGAGCTGAAATATCAGCAGGCCAAAAGAAAAAATATGCCTTGGCCAGGTACATATTTATGGATTCTTTTATTTTTATTTATCGAAGGCTTTGTCCATTTTGCACTTGTGATGGAATATGATGTGCTCATGAGTTACGCTGTGACCGGTTTGCTTGTGGCATTTATTGTACGAGGAGGGAGCAAGCGCATCAAAAGAGGCATGATGTTCTCTGGAGTCATTCATTTGCTTGTTCTGTCCTGTCTGATGGTGTTCTCCCTCTCTGAAATGGAGACAGAATCGTATGATCAAAGCAGTGAACCGGCGCTGGAAGAGCAGCTGCCAGAGACATGGATCTCGCAGGTTCAAGAACGATTACAACACTTTTTCATGTACCGTGAAGAAGCGATCTTTATCATTCCAATGAACACATTTCTGTTTTTATTAGGTGTGCGGATGATGAGAGCCGGTGTTTTTTATGCAAACGAACGCGGGCAATCTCTACGGAAAATACTATTCCGAGTCGGTCTGTGGGTGGGTCTGCCGCTGAATGCACTTGTCTTCGTTCCGAACGAACTAGTGGAATTCGTTGTGCGCTATGCGTTTTCGCCATTCCTTTCTCTTTTCTATATCGCTGTCATTGCGAAGCTCCTGGTTCACACGGAATCATGGTTCATGTGGAATTGGTTTGAATATGTAGGGAAAATGGCACTCAGCTGTTACATCCTGCAAAATATCATCTGCTCGGTTCTTTTTTATAGCTGGGGATTGGGTCTTGGCGGACAAATCAACGCCCCTCTTATCGTATTGGCATGGCTGCTCATTTCTCTTCTGCAAATCGCCGTATCAGCATTTTGTCTAAAGGTTTGGAGAATGGGTCCAATGGAATATATTCGTTCGCGGGCACTTCGCCGAGTGACGATGAAGAAGGCAGCATAAAAGGGAATAGCTACAATGTTTTTTAAAAAAATGACGAAAAGAGAACAAGCGAATTCACATAAAGCAGCTGTACCAGCGTTTGTCTTTTATCTTCTCGCATTAGGAGGGCATGCGCTGTACTCGTATGTCGAATGTGACAGACCACCCGTCACTTTTGTCATTCTCATGGCGGGACTTCTTGTGTTTTTCGCCGCAGACTGGCTGTTTAACAAAAGACAATCATAAAAAAAGAGCCCTCATTACGAGGGTTCTTTCTTATTTCAAGCTTTTATATTGGCCTTTTAAGTTTTTGCGGATGTACTGAATGATTTTGCGCAGTTCGTTGGCATGCGGTCTGCCAAACGGACTTGTTTGTCTTTGCTGATAGAGGACTTGGCCCTTTTCATTTAATAAGAAATAGGCAGGTTCCCCGTGCACTCCGTGATCTTCATAAGGAGCATCTTCTCCGTGATAGTGGACTTCATATGCTTTTAATGAAGTAAGGTCCTGGTCAGACATGATCGGGAAAGATAGTCCTTCTTTATCCGCAAATTCCTTCAAGTCATCAGGATGATCCGTTGAAATCGCCATTAAGTGGATATCCTTGTCTTGAAAGTATGATTGCTGCTGTTCGAGCTCTTTTAATTCTTCTACACATACTGGGCACCATGAGCCTCTAAAGAAGACGATGAGGTGCCAGCTTTGATGCTCCTCTAAATGTTTGTGAAAATCAATATGTTCGCCCTGAATGGTTGGAAGTGAAAAGTTGGGCATTTTATCTCCTAATTTAAATGAACTCATACTGCTTCCTCCTTTTTCAATCACAATGTTACTTGTTTCATGTATAACCAATTTCGGGCGGTCTAAAACGTTTCTATGTGCTTGAATAGGCAGTAGTCATGAAAAGGGGCAACAGAAATGAAGGCGGTTGCAAATAGAAGGGCTTTGGCAGGAGATTTCAAATCCGACACTTTTTTTAAAAAAATGTCGAAAAACGTATTGCCATATGTAATTACTCTATGATATTATAAATCTCGTTGTTGCAAAGGTCTCTGAAACTTGTTAGGATGCGATGTTCCAGCTTTTTTAAAGCGATTGGTTTGACGCAATACGGCTTCTTCAGATTCACTTTTCACAAACCGAGAGCCATTAGCTCAGTTGGTAGAGCATCTGACTTTTAATCAGAGGGTCGAAGGTTCGAGTCCTTCATGGCTCACCATGTATTGGCCCGTTGGTCAAGCGGTTAAGACACCGCCCTTTCACGGCGGTAACACGGGTTCGAATCCCGTACGGGTCATTGATTTACTTTAGCGTTAAGCTAATTTTTCCTCACTTGCTTGAAGGAGCACCACGATTGCTTTTTCGGGCAAGTTACTGAGGTCCGGTAGTTCAGTTGGTTAGAATGCCTGCCTGTCACGCAGGAGGTCGCGGGTTCGAGTCCCGTCCGGACCGCCATTTATACATATTCATCTTTTGATGATGGCTCGGTAGCTCAGTTGGTAGAGCAACGGACTGAAAATCCGTGTGTCGGCGGTTCGATTCCGTCCCGAGCCACTTCCAAACGCATCTGCAATCGCAGGTGCGTTTTTATTTTATGAAAAGAAGGCATAAAAAGGGAGAAGCCGGACCTAGGTAGGGCCCGGCTCCATAAGAAGAAGACGTTACATCTATATAGACGATTGGTGACTGGAAAAGTTTCGATAAAAAAGGAAAAAAGCCATCAATTTTTTTGAGAGGTGACTTCCTATCCAACGTTTACTAGAAAAGAAAGCCGTTATTATTTTTATCTTTGCCACGTAAAACGTTATAATAGACAGTGAGCCTTTTTTGCTCAAACGAAAAGGCCTGATGAGAGATGCAAAATGGAATGACATAGATGCTAAAAATGCAGGAGGAAATCACAATGGAAAAAAAGATTCTTGTCGTAGATGATGAAAAACCGATTGCTGATATATTGGAGTTTAATTTAAGAAAAGAGGGCTATGAGGTTCATTGTGCATATGACGGAAATGAAGCCCTTGAAATGGTAGAAGAAATCAAACCGGACATCATTCTGCTCGACATTATGCTGCCGAACAAAGATGGCGTTGAGGTATGCCGTGAAGTGAGAAAAAAATATGACATGCCGATTATCATGCTGACAGCAAAAGACTCTGAAATTGATAAAGTCATCGGTCTTGAGCTTGGCGCAGATGATTATGTGACGAAGCCATTTAGCACGCGCGAGCTGCTTGCCCGTGTGAAAGCGAATTTGAGAAGACAAATTGCTGCGCCGCAGACAGAGGAAGAATCTGAATCAAATGATATTGAGATTGGATCACTTGTCATTTATCCAGATGCATATGTGGTGTCTAAGCGTGAGGAAACAATTGAATTGACGCACCGTGAGTTCGAATTGCTTCATTACTTAGCGAAACATATCGGACAAGTTATGACACGTGAGCACTTGCTGCAAACCGTATGGGGCTACGATTATTTCGGGGATGTGCGTACAGTGGACGTCACAGTCCGCCGTCTTCGTGAGAAAATTGAAGACAATCCTAGCCACCCGAGCTGGATCGTGACACGACGAGGCGTTGGCTACTATTTAAGAAACCCAGAGCAGGACTAAGATTCTTATGAGTAAAGTAGGTTTTTTTCGCTCGATTCACTTCAAATTGACCTTAATTTACGTGCTGCTGATCATTGTCGCCATGCAGATCATTGGCGTGTACTTTGTGAAGCAGCTAGAGCAGTCCTTAATTAATTCCTATGATAATTCCTTGAATCAGCGAATCTACTCGTTATCGTATTACCTAGAACAAGATTCATCGAAAAGCAAGGCAGAATTAAAAGAGGATGCTCAAAAGATATTAAACGACTTTAACAACAAAGATGAGTCTAATGAAATTTCTGAAGTCAGCTATATTGACGAAAGCAGAGAGGTCATTGCCTCTGTGAATAATGGCAGTCAGGAGATTGCCGGGAAGAAAATCACTGATCAAATCATTAGCCGTATTTTCGCGGTTGGCAAAGACTATGAAAAGAAATTCTATGACCCAGAATCCAATAAACGGGTGCGTATTTCTGCGACAGCCGTGAAAAATGAGAACCAAGAAACCGTCGGTGTGATTTATGTTGTGTCTTCGATGGAAAGTGTGTTTAACCAAATGCGAACCATTAACACCATTTTGGCGACTGGCACACTGATCGCACTTGGGACGACCGCACTGCTTGGTATCTTCATCTTTAGAACAATCACTCATCCTATTTCGGATATGAGAAAGCAAGCGATCGAGCTTGCCAAAGGGAATTTTTCCAGGAAAGTCCGAAAGTATGGACATGACGAGATTGGCCAGCTTGCGACAACCTTTAACCATCTGACGAGAGAACTGGAGGAAGCGCAGCTGATGACGGAGGGTGAGCGGAAAAAGCTTTCTTCTGTCATTGCCTATATGACGGATGGCGTCATCGCCACGAATCAAAACGGTGCGATTATTCTATTAAACAGCCCCGCATTAGAGCTGTTAAATGTTTCACGTGAAACAGCTCTAGAGATGCCGATTACGTCCTTACTGGGCCTCGAGGACACGCATACATTTGAAGATTTAGTCGAAAATCAAGATTCCATGCTGATAGAAATTGAACGCGAAGATCAGCTGTCTGTTTTGCGTGTGAATTTCTCAGTCATTCAGAAAGAGCATGGGAAGATTGATGGTTTAATTGCGGTCATTTATGACGTCACAGAGCAGGAGAAAATTGATGCAGAACGCCGTGAATTCGTCGCAAACGTATCACATGAGCTACGCACACCGCTGACGACGATGCGAAGCTATCTTGAGGCACTGGCTGAAGGGGCAATTGGTGATAAAGAGCTTGCGCCAAGGTTCCTCAGTGTCACGCAAAATGAAACAGAACGCATGATCCGGCTTGTTAATGACCTGCTGCAGCTGTCTAAGTTCGACAGCAAGGATTATCAATTCAACCGTGAGTGGACGAATTTTATCAGGTTTATCTCATTGGTCATTGATCGTTTTGAAATGACGAAAGAGCAGCATGTCGAGTTTATCCGCAATCTGCCGCAGCGTGAAATATACGTGGAAATTGATCAAGATAAAATCACACAGGTGCTCGATAATATCATTTCCAATGCCATGAAATACTCCCCAGAGGGTGGACATATCACGTTTACCGTTGATCTGGATGAGGAGAATGGCCTTGTGTTATTCAGCGTCAAAGATGAAGGGATCGGTATTCCGAAGAAGGATATGGATAAAATCTTTGAACGTTTTTATCGAGTGGATAAGGCGAGAACAAGAAAGCTTGGCGGAACCGGCCTAGGACTTGCGATTGCAAAAGAAATGGTTCAGGCTCATGGCGGAGATATTTGGGCTGACAGCATTGAAGGAAAAGGAACAACGGTGACCTTTACCCTTCCGTACAATGAAGAACAAGAGGATGATTGGGATGAAGCGTGAGACCTTTAAAACCATAATATTGACAATCCTAATTGCAATCAGTCTTGTGTTTACGTGGAATATTTGGATGTTCCAGCCCGTCATGCAGGACCAGGCAGATGCCGGCACACAGGTCGTGGAAACGAAGAAGATTTCAAGCGATGAGCCTAGAAGTCTCATTGATGTCGTGAAGCCGCGCGAGATGTTCATCCATTCAAATGGGGAGCACTTTAAAGTCGATCAAAAGGAACTCTTTCAAAACTTCTGGAATGATGTGAGCCTTTGGGATGTCAAAGAGATTTCGGATGTGTCGGATCAATATTCTGAGCAGAGATTTAAGAATTTCTTCTATGGAAGCGGAGGACAGGGGAAGACATTGGATCTTGTGTTCAATGACTCGATTCCGATTGATATTTTCCAAGCGCTGTTTAAATGGCCGAATAAGTCCATTGAATACAACTCGTTTGATCGGATGATTGTGCCGTTCTCCCAGCAGGACAAGGCCAATAAGAAAGTCTATTTGGTTTCATACAGCAAGGAAACGGTGCTTGAGCTGACAATAGAATCCGCTAACTATCGGAATCTAATGGACAGTATCTCAGCCGCTCAAAACGAGATGCCGCGCTACGATCTCTATACATTCTCAGCGAATTCTAAACGAGATTTCCTCCTTCCGAGAAAGCAAAAGCAGCTTGAAGCGAAAATGTTCTTTATCGAAACGATTAAGACAAGCAAATTCAAGGACGCTCTGTTTACGGACCCGAGTCTTGTGGGCGAGGAGTCTAATTTAAATCGGACAGTGTACACAGATGGCACAAGCCGTCTTGAAGCCAATCAAAAAGACCACCGCATCCAATATCAGCACCGCAATATCAATTCCAGTACCGTTTTCCAAACGGGGGATTTGATCAAGCGAAGTGTGAAGTATTTCAATGATACGGGGAGCTTTACCGATGACTATCAATACTTTGGCATCAACAGCAACCAGCAGCTTTCCTTTAATATGTTTATGGATGGTCTGCCGATCGTCAACAGTACAAAGCATCCATTTGGGATGACCTCTCTTGAAGTACAGTGGGCGAATGATGACATCTTGAATTACAAGCGTCCAAACTATATTCTAGGCAACAAAGCGAGTCAGAGTGAACAGGTCAAGCTGATGAACGGGACAGAGCTGAAGGACTTAATCGTCAAGCAGACGAAATATGATGACCTGGAGAAAATTGAACAAATTTTCCCGGCCTATCAAGCTACTTCAACCGCATCAGATCAAGATCAAGCGATGTTTGTCTGGCTGGAGCCAGTATGGTGCATGAAATATAACGGCAAAACCGTGATACTATCGCATGATTTGTTGACAGAGGGGAGCGAGAATAATGGAGTGGAATAAGACCAAAACGATCTTTATCCTAGCCTTTCTCGTTCTCGATATCTTTCTAGGTTTTCAATACTTTGAAAAACGATCAACCGATCATTTTGCGATTATCGAAAAAACGGATACGCTGGAAGAAATGAAGGCAGATGGGATCAAATATGGCAATCTATCAGATGAAGCGAAGATTGGATACCGCATTACAGCTGAAAAGAAGCAATATACGAAAAAGGATGTCGACGGATTAGCTGATCAAAAGGCGAAAAGCACATTCCCGAAAACGGACAAAGATGATCCTGTCACACTGCTTGAGATGACCTTCAATAAACCCGTTGCATTGCCAAAAAAGGATATAAAAACAGCGGCGACAAACCTCGTAAACCAGCGTTTGCTGGATGGTAAGAATTATAAGCTGTGGAGTATTGATGAAGAGACAGGGAAGATCGTCTTTTTCCAAACGTATAAAGGGAAATACATCTTCCAAGAAGGCCTTGATGACACCGAAACCATCGGGAAAATCACCTTAGATGTAAACGATCAAAACGAGGTCGTGTCGTATCAGCAGTCGATGGTGACGTCGATTAATGAAGTGAGAAAAGAAACCCTTGTCCCAGCCCTTGAAACCGTGAAGGACTTATATACACAAAACATGCTGAGCCAAAACACGACCGTGAAAAAGGTAGAACTTGGCTACTATACGCAATACCCGGGTGCAAGCACGCAGGTCATGGTGCCTGTATGGCGAGTCGAGCTTGAAGGCGTATCAGTTAGTTCAAAGAAAAAGACAGAAGAAGAATATTTGATCAATGCCATTGATGGCTCAACACTTGATCATATAGAGAAAGATGACAAATCTTCAATGGAGTGAGAGAACATGAGCTTGCAGTTCAGTGTACTAGCGAGCGGAAGTACGGGGAACGCTTTTTATTTAGAAACAGACGAGCATGCCTTTTTAGTGGATGCTGGATTAAGCGGCAAACAGATGGTCGAGCTGCTTGGTCAAATCGACCGCAAGCCTGAAGACTTGGACGGCATTTTTGTGACACACGAGCACTCAGATCATATTAAAGGGCTCGGTGTCATGGCAAGAAAGTACAAGCTCCCTGTCTATGCAAATGCGAAAACATGGAAGGCGATGGAGTCTCATATCGGGAAGATTGACACAGAGCAAAAATTCCACTTTGATATGGAAACCGTCCAATCCTTTGGTGGTCTCGATGTTGAGTCCTTTGGCGTCTCACATGATGCGGCTGAGCCCATGTTTTACGTGTTCCATTATGGCGGGCGCAAACTTGCCCTGATGACGGATACAGGCTATGTGAGTGATCGTATGAAAGGCATCATTCAGTCAGCCAATACGTTTGTATTTGAGAGCAATCATGATGTCGGTATGCTGCAAATGGGCCGATACCCGTGGAGCATTAAGCGCAGAATTCTGAGCGATGTCGGACATGTATCAAATGAAGATGCCGCTCTTGCGATGACAGATGTGATTGGAGATGCGACCTCACGCATTTATTTGGCTCACTTGAGTCAAGACAACAACATGAAGGATTTAGCCCGTATGGCGGTCCAGCAGACGCTTGAGATGAAGGGCTTTGTTGTCGGGGATGGCTTTGATTTATATGATACGGACCCGAAAAAAGCAACCCCGCTTTGCGCCGTATGATTTTTACAATCGTATGATTAAGATAAGAGCTTCTTACCAACACTATATACATCATCTATTCACTGAAAGGAAGGAAACATAGTGGATTATCGCGATGTAGAGTGGAAGCCGAGACGAAGCAGAAAAGGATATTTCCTATCTGGTCTGATCGGTGTATTGGTAGGAGCTTTTTTAATGGGATTCTTTTTCCCCTATGTGTCAGGACAGAGCGGCAGTCCCTTTGGGTGGCAGCAGAACGGAGATGGGCAATCAGCACAGGGCCCTTTAAAGACCGTCAATGTGAACGTCAATGATGCGGTCACGAAAGTCGTATCTAATATGTCGGATACGGTTGTCGGCGTCATTAATATCCAAAAGTCGAGCTTTTGGGAAGAAGGCGGGGAGGCAGGCAGCGGGTCAGGTGTGATTTATAAGAAAAAGGGTGATACCTTTTATATCGTGACCAACCACCATGTCATCAAAGGAGCCAACCAGCTTGAAGTGAGCCTTCAGGATGGGACAAGAATTGGTGCCAATCTTGTTGGAAGCGATCAGCTGATGGATTTAGCGGTTCTCACCGTCAAAAGTGATAAGATCAAGAAGACCGCCGCCTTTGGCAATTCAGATCATGTGAAGCCAGGTGAGCCAGTCATCGCCATTGGAAATCCGTTAGGGCTTGAATTCGCGGGCTCTGTCACACAAGGTGTCATTTCGGGAACGGAACGTGCGATTCCTGTAGACTCGAATGGGGACGGACAGGCGGATTGGAATGCGGAGGTACTGCAAACAGATGCCGCCATCAATCCAGGCAACAGCGGTGGTGCCTTGATCAATATGGACGGAAAAGTGATCGGCATCAACTCAATGAAGATTGCTGAATCAGAGGTAGAAGGCATCGGGCTGTCTATCCCGGCGAATCTAGTCATCCCTGTCATAGAAGATTTAGAGCGCTACGGAGAGGTGAAGCGTCCGTATCTAGGCGTTGGCATGAAATCATTAGCAGATATTGCGAGCTATCACTGGCAGGAAACGTTGAAGCTGCCATCTAAAGTCACATCAGGGGTTGTCGTGATGAGTGTCGAGTCTTTGTCTCCAGCGGGAAAAGCGGGACTAAAAGAGCTGGATGTCGTCACCTCCTTTGATGGCAAGAGTGTACAGAATATCGTAGATCTTCGTAAGTATTTATATCAAAAGAAAGTCGGCGACAAGGTAAAGATGGAGTTTTACCGAAGCGGAAAGAAAAAATCAGTAGAGATCAAACTTTCTCAAACCGACCGGTTCGGTGGATGACCAGTTCCTTGATGGGACTGGTTTTTTTTGCATGCTCATCATATGATGGAGGAAAGGGGGCGATGCGATTGGTTACACTACAACCAATGTCACAAACGGATTACGATGTATTGATGGAGAAGGCCATTCAGCGGTACGCAGAAGAAAAGGTACTCGCAGGGACATGGGAAAAGGAAGAATCACTTGCGAACGCAGAAGAACAATTTGATCGGCTGCTTCCCGAAGGTCTGCAGACAGAGCATCATGAGCTATGGAATTTCTTGAACGGGGAAGAAGCGATTGGCTGGGTTTGGCTTTGTTATGACCCGAATCACCCTCAGCAGGAAGGATTCATTTATAACTTTATTTTATTTGAAGCTTATCGAGGAAAAGGCTTTGCAAAGCAGGCCATTGCTGCATTAGAGGAGCAGGCAAAGTCATTAGGAGTGCAGAAACTCTCGCTGCATGTCTTTGCTCACAATCAAATCGCCCGTTCACTGTATGAGAAGACGGGATTTGAAGAAACCGGAATCTATATGAGTAAACCTTTATGAAAAAGAAGAAGCACCGTGCGGATCGCATGCGGTGCTTTTTATCAGGAGTCATGCATCCTGAGCCGTGACTCTATATAAATCAACTTTGCATTTCACGAAAGCGCGGATGATCGATGGGACTTGGGCTTCTGAACGAATCAACAATGAGGTCTCGTCATCACTGATCACAAGATCTGTTCCGACAGTTTGTAAGTACTGCGTGAGAACAGGTTTCACCTCATCATCAATCCACGCATGCTTGAAGGTTGCACGTATGTTTGAGGATGTGATGGTTTTTTCTTGAGGATGAGTATGGGGGGACACTAATTTTCCTTCAGAAATGAATGCCGTTTTGGTACAAATACTATTTGTGAACCTTGGGCGGTCAGCCGTTAAAAAAACGGTTTTCCCTTCATGTTTTAACGTTTCAATGACCTGCTGGATGTGTAAGATCGAATCAGCATCAATATCGGCAAAAGGCTCGTCTAGTAAAATAAATTCGGGCCGATGGGCGATGGCCTGCGCCATTCCGAGCCGCTTCTTCATACCAGGTGTGAAGGTAGCTACCTTTTCCTGATGATAGTGATCTAAACCGACAAATTCGAGCAGTTCTTCATAATCACTCGTTTTCTGGCGTGTCCCGGTGATTTTGGATAAGTAGGCAATATGTTCAAGTGCCGTGAGCCCTTCATATAAATCCGTATATTCAGGCAGAACACCGATATGCTGCCTCACCTTTTTTAATGAAGGCATATCCATCATCGTAAACGTACCAGAGGTTGGCCGGGAAATTCCCGTAATGATATTGAAAAACGTCGTCTTACCAGAACCCTTAGGTCCAATGAGTCCGAAGATATCGCCTTGATTGACATCAAGGGTAATGTGATCTATCGCAACTTTTGTCCGATATTTTTTTGTGAGCTCTTTTGTATGCAGCATTTAGACATCCCTCCTTTGAAATAGGAGTGCTGTTCCAATGAGTAATACAACGGTTAATGCTGTATTCATGAGTACATAGGTCAGCGGTTCACTCAAGCGCGCATAATAATAAGGCGTCATATATTGGAACCAATGAATCAATCGTTCTGAAGAAAGAACAGATATCATACTGACGATCGGGAAAAGAAAGGAAAACAACATCCCAACAAACATTGATTTCTGCGGTGTTGGAAAGAGCATGGACAAAAATAAAGTACATGAGATACCGACACTGATAAAGGTTAAGATTTTTAACGCATCAGAGAACAGAAAACGATGTGAAATCACCATATTCAGTACGTATGTCGTCATAATGCAGCTAAGCCAAAACAGCATCAGCCCAAGATATTTTCCGATAATAATGTTCAAACGGGTTGTTTTACTGACGAGAAAACGGATGGTTTTTAAATGAATTTCGCGGCTCAAAATATCATGAGACAATAAAAAAATAAGGAAGAAACCAAATAACGACATCACCAGTTCATTCCCAATAGAATAAGGATCCTTTGCCTGCTCCCATTTGTCCTGATGAGCAGCAATAAACGGAAGAGTTGAAACAAAAGTAGATAAAATGAAAATAATAACAATTGTTAAAATGGATTTTGTGCTTTTGAAGAGCTGCTTAAACTCATTCATACAGATGGTCCACACACGCTGTACCTCCCTTCATCTTTATTATACAGCTAGAAAGGAAAGACACCATATCTCGCTCTTTAACATTTGTTTAAATTTTATAAAAAGAAGACTCTTCCAGCATCAGTTGACTCACTTTTGAAAATGTTCAGAAAAATATCTTGATTTATCAAAAAACATCATGTATGATAGCTTTAATTCAAGATAGTTAAACAGGCAATGACGAGAGAAAGTACAATCATCAATTTTTCCACAGAGAGCTTCGGCAGCTGAAAAGAAGCAAAAATAATGATTCGAAAAATGGTCTCTGAGCCTCGTGCTGAACATATCTATGATATTAGTAGGACACGACGAGAGTTGGTACTCGTTATCAAAACCACAGTATATGAGCCAGATTGGAGCTTTGTACTTGTAGAGGCTGTTTAGCGCGAGCAAACAGTAAATAAAGGTGGTACCACGAGACAAATACCTCGTCCTTATGATTCAAAGATAAGGATGGGGTATTTTTTATTGTCCACTTTTTTCATACAAATGTTCAAATGTTCCACGTGAAACACCACATCCATTTTTTCAAATGAAAGGGAGATTGACATGAGTGAACATGCATTGGTTTTACAATCAGATTTCGGCATTGATGATGGAGCAGTCAGCGCAATGTACGGAGTGGCAAATACGGTGAGCAGCAGGATCCGCCTTTTTGATCTAACACACAATATACCGCAGTATGACATTTGGGAGGCATCTTACCGCCTGCTCCAAACCGTCACATACTGGCCGGAAGAGACGGTATTCGTTTCCGTTGTTGACCCAGGCGTTGGGTCAGAGAGAAAGAGTCTTGTTGTCAAAACTACAAGCTCGCACTATATCATTACCCCAGATAACGGGACACTCACGCACGTCGCGCAGGATATTGGCATTGTGGAAGCCCGTTATTTAGATGAAACCATTAACCGGCTGCCGAAGTCGGGAAAATCACATACATTCCACGGGAGAGACATTTACGCATATACAGGGGCGAGAATCGCTTCAGGTGTGATTTCTTTTGAAGAGGTTGGGCCAAAGGCGAATATTGATGATATTATTCACCTTCCAGTCGTACAGGCGTATGCGAAAGAAGAAGTCATTACAGGAACGATTGATATTTTAGACGTGAGGTTCGGAAACCTATGGACAAACATTCATCACACGTTATTTGAACAGCTTTCAATTAATTACGGCGATGCAATAGAAGTTACCATTGCCAACGGGCCGAAAAATGTGTATAAAAATATCATGACCTATGGACGATCTTTTGCCGATTTAAAGGTAGGCGAACCACTCGTATATGTCAATTCACTCGATCATTTAGGCGTGGCGATCAATCAAGGGTCATTTGCAAAGGCTTATAACATCGGTACAGGCACAGGCTGGCGCCTTTCGATTCGCAAAGCTCCGCGCATTATATACGAATAAGAGGAGGAAACATCATGGCAGGTAAACAACTTTCAACGAAAACTGTCGTTGCCATCGGAATTGGCGCAGCCGTCTTTGTCATTTTAGGACGCTTCGTCTCCATTCCAACTGGGATTCCGAATACACAAATTGAGACATCGTACGCATTCCTTGCATTAATGGCTGTGCTTTTTGGTCCTGTTGCAGGCGCACTGATTGGGTTTATTGGTCATCTCATTAAAGATGCCACCACGTTCGGCCCTTGGTGGAGCTGGATTATCGTTTCAGGTGTTGTTGGGTTATTGATTGGCTTCATTTCTAACCGTTTAAAAGTAGAAGAGGGCGACTTTGGCTGGAAGAAGATCACGCTTTTCAACGCCGTACAAGCAGGTGCGCAGGCATTAGGCTGGTTTGTTATTGCTCCTGTACTCGACATTGTGATCTATGCAGAACCTGCGAACAAAGTATTTGTTCAAGGCATCGTGGCAGGGATCTCGAACATCATCACAGTCGGTGTACTAGGAACCATCATCATTGCGGCTTATGCGAAAACGAGAAGCAAAAGCGGCAGTCTATCGAAAGAAACATCATGAAGCAAGGTGGAACACATAAATGAAGAAACCGATGATTCAATTCGAACATTTCGGATTCAAGTATCGCAGTCAGGCAGAACCGACATTGAAAGATATCAACCTGACCATCTATGAAGGGGAAAAAGTCCTCATCGCAGGCCCGTCTGGATCGGGAAAAAGCACGCTAGCCCATTGTATCAATGGGCTAGTTCCTGCGTCTTATAAAGGTTCTATGGAAGGAAGTCTTCACATCGGCGGGAAGAATGCAGAGAAAGAGAACATTTTCTCCCTTTCACAGCTCGTCGGAACGGTGCTGCAGGACCCTGATGGACAATTTATCGGGCTGACCGTTGGAGAAGACATCGCGTTTGCTCTTGAAAATGATCAAGTCTCACGCGAAGAAATGAAAACACGTGTCGAAGAAGCGGCAAGATTAACAGAGGTGGACGGCAAGCTGGCATCGTCCGTGCATGAGCTGTCAGGCGGTCAAAAACAACGTGTCGCCATTGCGGGCGTACTTGTCAACGATGTCGACATTTTGCTGTTTGATGAACCACTTGCAAGCCTTGATCCGTCTACAGGCAAAGAAGTGATCGACCTTATCGATCGACTGCAAAAAGAAACGAAAAAAACCGTCGTGATGGTCGAGCACCGGTTAGAGGACGTCCTCTTCCGTCATGTCGACCGCATCATCGTCGTCAATGACGGCACGATTGCAGCGGATATGACACCAGATGAATTGCTCGCCTCAAATGTATTAGAAGCGGCATATTTGCGCGAGCCTTTATATGTAAAGGCCATGAAATATGCAGGCATTCCAGTTACACCGGGAGATCAGATAGCTAATTTACAGCATCTCACCTTAAATGACGAGGAAAAAGGGAAAATCGAGCAGTGGATGGAAGCGTCTGAGCCGTCAGTAGAGCAGATTGCAGTGCAGGATTTACTAGAGGTGCGTGAGCTGAGCTTTGACTATCCGACAAGACCAAACACGCTGAGCAACATCTCCTTTACCGTCAAAAAAGGAGAAATGATTAGCATCGCTGGTGCCAATGGCGCAGGCAAGACGACATTGTCCAAGGTGCTCTGCGCGTTTGAAAAGCCAACGAAAGGGACAATTCATCTGAATGGCGATGACATCACAGGAGACACAATCAAACAGCGTTCTGAACGAATCGGCGTTGTCATGCAAAACCCAAATCAAATGATTTCAAAACAAATGATCTTTGACGAAGTCGCACTTGGTCTCGTTTTAAGAGGGGTAAAGGAAGACGACATCAAGGAACGGGTGGAGCGGGTTTTAAAAGTGTGCGGCTTATATCCATTTCGGAACTGGCCGATTTCAGCCCTCAGCTTTGGACAGAAAAAGCGCGTCACCATCGCATCAATTCTTGTATTAGAGCCAGAAATCATCATTTTAGATGAGCCAACCGCAGGACAGGATTTTAAACATTACACAGAGATGATGACGTTTTTAGAGCAATTAAATCAGCAGGGTGTCACGATCTTCATGATCACCCATGATATGCATTTGATGCTCGAATACACGACAAGAACCATTGTCATTTCAGATGGAGAAAAAATCGCAGATGATACCCCAGCCAAAGTGCTGACAGATCAACTGCTTGTCCAAAAGGCGAGCTTAAAGGAAACATCGCTGTACGAACTGGCACTGAAAGCAGACTGGCCAAATCCAAATGAACTCGTGGATCGCTTCATTGAGGTTGACAGAAAGGAACGAATGACATGGCTGTAGACATGCTGTCCTATATCGATCGCCCGTCGCCGATTCATCGGCTGACAGGTGCAACCAAACTCATTTGCTTTATCCTCTGGTCATCCGCAGCGATGCTCACGTATGATACAGGCATTTTAGTCTTTATGCTAGCCGCCAGTATCGTATTCTTTCAGCTATCGAACGTGCGATTTCGTGATATTTCCTTCGTGGTGATTGTCCTGGCGATTTTCCTAGTCATCAACAACATCGCCATTTACATCTTTGCGCCCCAGCAAGGAGTCGCCATCTACGGAGCAAAGCATGAGCTGTTTCATATTGCAGGCTGGTACAACGTCACACTGGAACAGCTTTTCTATCAATTGAATATTACGCTGAAATATGTGACCGTCATGCCAGCAGCGCTTTTGTTTATCGTCACAACGAATCCAAGTGAATTTGCCTCATCGCTCAGCCGAATCGGGGTCAGCTACCGGATTTCCTATGCTGTCGCGATTGCCTTACGCTATATTCCAGATATTCAGCGGGATTTTCGAACGATAGCGATTTCTCAGCAAGCAAGAGGAATTGATTTATCGAAGAATGAAAAACTGGGGAAACGGATTAAAAATGCGCTGTCGATTGTGATGCCGCTGATTTTCTCCAGCTTAGAGCGGATTGAAACGATCAGCAATGCGATGGAGCTGCGCGGATTTGGAAAGCATAAAAAGCGCACATGGTTCACGGCGAAAGACTTTCAAAAAGCAGATTATGCTGCGTTATTGTTTGTTGGTGTGGTACTCATCGTGTCGCTAGTGATTACATTTGTTAGAGGAACAAGATTTTATAATCCATTTTTATAGAAAGAAGCCTTCACAGAAGTGGAGGCTTCTTTGTTTGGTTTGTGGATAAAAGGTGTGGGAAATGGCAAAAGACTATTAACATGTGAATAAATCGGTTATATTGAACAATGAGCGAAACACTTGTGAATAACCAGACAACATATTGGAGGAATAAGAAACTTATGAACAAAACATTGTATGCTTGTGCAGAACACATAGAAACCGTATTAGACATGTACATAGATGATCACGAACTGCCACCAGAATTCAGAAAAATCGAACATACACACAGTTTATCCACAACCTGTGAATTGTGCGATGAACCTGCAATATATATAGTGGGGAACGAATGATCGGACACAAAATACACAAATTTTATCCACAATTGTTGATAACTTATATGAATAACTTGTTCTTAAGGTGGGGATGACCTGTGAATATATCAATTATCACAGTAGGAAAATTAAAAGAGAAATATTTAAAACAAGGCATAGCCGAATACACAAAGCGATTACAAGCCTATGCGAAAATCGACATCATTGAGCTCGCAGACGAAAAAGCACCCGAACACCTCAGCGATCAAGACATGAAAATCATCAAAGACAAAGAAGGCGAACGCATCCTAAGCAAAATCAACCCAGACGCCCACGTCATCGCCCTCGCCATCGAAGGAAAAATGAAAAGTTCCGAAGAATTAGCCGATACAATAGATAAGCTGGCAACATACGGAAAAAGCAAGGTATGTTTCGTCATAGGCGGATCCCTCGGATTAAGCGACGCCGTCATGCAGCGTGCGAATGAGAAGCTTTCATTTTCGAAAATGACGTTCCCGCATCAGTTGATGAGATTGGTGCTGGTGGAGCAGATTTATCGGGCGTTTCGGATTGTGCGGGGGGAGCCTTATCATAAGTGAATGAGGTATTTTTGGTACAACAAGTAACAGCACCATCCAAGCAGGAAAGGTGCTGTATGTGTTTTGTTGCTTGAAAGCCTGTTTTTGTTGTTAAATTGTTCTTATTTGTCTATTTCTAACTCTAGCTTATTATCTAGGAAGCAGGGGGAAGGAGATCTAGCTTTTTTATGATATGAATGGGGAAGTAGAAGAACTGTTCCCATGTTTCCTTAAAATTTGGGATGAGGTCCCTATAGACAACAATTTTTCTTTTTCAATTTTTTTCTGAATAAGAATTGGTTTTGTATTATGATAAAATAGAAGATAATGGGAGAAAAGTTGATAATTTAATTAGGGGGTTTAAATGTCAAATATTACTGTGAAAATGTTTCCTGCAAAAAATGGAGACTGTTTTTTAGTTTCACTTGGATTCGATAATAAGAAACATATTCTAATAGATTGTGGTTATGTGGAAACATATAGAGACTTTTTAAAAGAAGAACTAATTAAAATTGCAAATAATGGTGAAGCAATAGATTTAATGGTGATAACGCATATTGACCAGGATCATATTTTAGGTGCATTAGCATTTTTAGAAGAAAATAATAAAGCTCCTTTTATAGAGGTTAAGGAAATATGGCATAACAGTTACAAACACTTACAATTTGAAAAAGAAAAAGTTGAGGAAATTACTAAGCAAGAATTAACAATCTTAAATAGAGAAGTAGTATTGGGAAGTTCCTTTTTACGACATCGAATAGGACAAAGTAGAATCCGTGATGAGGACATTAGTGCAAAGCAGGGCTCTATGTTAGCAGCTTTAATATTGGAAGGTGGATACCCTTGGAATAAATCTTTTGGTGGCAAAGCAGTGAACTACGAAAACAAGAATCCTATTGTAAAGGATCAATACAACCTTACCTTATTATCACCTAATACAGATAAGCTAAAACGATTATCCAACACATGGTTAAGAGAGCTAAAGAAACAAAAAATGAACTTTTTATTAAGCAATGAGCGAATATTCGATGATGCCTATGAATTCTATTTGATTAGACAAGAGGAACAAAAGGTTGTAGAAAGTAATATCTCATCAGGGGCAATTAACTATGAAGAAAAAAGTATAGAAAAGCTTTTTTTGCAAAATCCAAAAGAAGAAATTGATAAATCCGTAGTAAATGGGTCCTCAATTTCGTTTATCATTGAATATCAGGGTAAAAGATTGCTATTTTTAGCAGACGCTCACCCTGACATTATTTACGATAATATTTCTAAATTAGAAGAGAAATACTTCGACTTGGTTAAATTGCCTCACCATGGTAGTAAAAGAAATATAACAATAGACCTTATAGAGAATCTAAACTCTGAGTTATTCTTGATTTCAACTAATGGCGATAAACACGGACATCCTGATTTTGATTCGCTGGCAAGGCTCCTTTATTATCAAAGACATAGACCGAAGACACTTGTATTTAATTATGAAACAAGCACTTCAAAGATATTAAATAATGCAAATTGGAAAGAACACTATAACTACGGAGTTCACATTTCTAATGGTACTGCTGCAACAATAATTGAAATGTGAGGGGGATATGTATGAAGGATGAAATAAAGCAAGCCATTCCGAAATTAGTTTGTGGTGAGGAAACGGCTACTGCTTTTTTGATTTCAGATGATATTGCAATAACTGCCACGCACGCTCTTATTGACTTTTTCGAGGAGAAAAAGCCGGTGAGGTTATTCTTTAATGTAAATAATCAGTTGAAGGAAATTGATGTAGAACCAATTATTCCTGAGGAAGAGTGTATAAACCAACAAATTATTGCATTGAGGTTAAAGAAAGTAGTAGAAGGTGTTAAACCGATAAAATGTATTGAATTTAAGTTCAACACCTCTTTGAAATGTGAAACATATGGATACCCGCCTGTTAGAAGGGATGGGGGGACTTTTATTGATTTACAGGTCAAAAATGAAGAATATGCAGAGAATTATCGTATATTGAATTCAGATTGGAATATTGATTTAAGTAAGGATGATGATATTAAAGATTACAGAGGAGTATCTGGTGCTCCTTTAATAATAAATAGTACCGCTGTTGCTGTCTTATTAAAACAAGTTGAGGAGGATGGAGAAACAAGTAGACTATCAGCAGTAAGTTTGTATTTATATAAAGAATACTTCAGTAGTATTGGTATAGAAATTATTGAAAAAAGAAATGAACCATATTATGAACCTTATCTAGCTATGTTACAACGTCAATTAGATCAACATCTAGAAAATACTATTTTAAGAAAATTGAATAGGCAGTCTAATAATGCGATTGGTTTGGGATTTACTTTTAAGTTTACTAATGATAACAAACAAGGTGAAAAGCTAGAATCATATATTGAATTACTCAAATTAGATGAATCCGCTGTTATACTATCCGAGCCAGGTGGGGGTAAAACATATCTACTGTCAATGTTGGCGAAAGATATGATTGAGAATCCATTAATTGAAAAGAATAGAGTACCTATTATATTAAAGGCAAGAAAATGGACAAGATCCTTTTCTAATATAGTCGAGGGAATACTAAAAGAGTTAAGATACGCAATACCGAATATTGATGAAAAACAAGTGGAACAAGATTTAATTACCGGTAGGTTTTTAATACTTGTTGATGGTCTTGATGAAGTAACATCATCAGCAGATTTGCTAGTTGATGAGCTGATAAAGGTATCTAAAATTAAGAATGTAAATATTTTAGTAACTTGTAGAAAGGAAAACTATTATAAGCAATTCTATTCGCATTTCTCTGAATATACAATTGACGAATTAGATGATGAAATGATACGGGAATATATTGAAAAGGAACTTAAATTACCAGGGTGGCAAATATTGCACAGTGTTGATGGTAATTTAAGAAGTCTTATACAAAATCCATTATTTCTTTTTATGACGGTTTCAGTTTTAAAAATAACTGGTGGAACAACTTTTCCAAAAAATAAGGCACAACTATATGCTAGTTATATAAGATACCTTATAGAGGAAAGAAATTACCAAAAGGGTTTAGTTAATCCTTTTCAAATAGATGTATCGACCAAGGAATTAATATTATCTGAGTATGCTAAGCGAACTTTTAGAGATTTCCCTACTAGATTAGAGTTTTCAGAATCTGTTTGTACTTTTTTGCAAAGAGATAAAGTTGAAATAGTTAAAAGAGAACTACTGGATACCGGATTAATAATCGAAGATAATGGTGATTTGACTTTCTTTCACCCATCATTTCATGAATATTTTTTTGCACTAAACAATTCTCAAGTATCAGACGATGAATTGATAAGGTTTACGAAGAAATATAGCAGTAATGACAGATACTATGAAGTGTTCATATATTTAGCAGGATTGTTAAAGAGAGACAACAGACCAAAGATATTTTTCGATTATCTGGAGAAGAACAATTTGTTTCTATATAGAAGATGCTTAGAGGCAAGGTTTGATTTTAATAATCAGCTAAAAGGAACTTGGTCTAATGAATATATACTTAACTATCTTGAACAAGTTCGAAATAGTTATTTAGAAATAATTGAGAGTCACTTTAAATCAATTAAAAGATATTTCTATCCTTGGTATTCGATAAAAAGGAAGGAAGTTCAAGTTCCTTTGAAAGTAATAATCGAAGGGAGTATGGATTTCAAAACACCAGCAATTGACTTTAAGTTTTTACTTACTCCAAAGTCAAATAAAGAAGTACCCGAAGTAATATTAAAAGAATATGCAGGCGGGCCAAGAATGTACACTAAAGATCGACAAGGAAATGATGTCAGTATACCGATAAAGACCTTTAATGAAGGCAATCATTGGTTTCTAAATCTGCAAGCTACCGATATGGGAATTGATTCTGCAAGAGAGGTTGCACTTTATTCCATAAAAAAACAGTTGGCTGATATCATGGATAAAAAAACACTTTTTGATATTGAGCCACCAGAAATGGCCGTTATGCAAATAGAAACAAATATAAGGAAATTACCTCTTGAACGTTTTTCTTTATTGAGTGACGATAATACTAGGAGACCTTCTCTTTACAAACATTCAATAGATGATTTAATAAGTTTATTTATGAAAAAGGATATTATTGGGTATTCAAACACTTTAAATAACTATGGTTATTTTAATGCTGAGGACGTTGCAAGAATGGTGCTAGCAGTCTTTAGAGTAAAAAAGTTAAAAATAAATCCCAAAGAATATCTGTTACCAAAATCTGATATTGGATGGGAACAATTAAAAAAGAATACTGCAAAAACATGGGAACTATGGAGCGACAAGCAACTAAGTAAACGGATTACTTGTTTCTATGAGCATTATCAGAACTCATATAGATATTTAGTAGAAAATTACATTCCGTCTTTAAAAGAATTCCTTCCCTTTTACGCAATGGGTCCAATAAGATTTAATATTAGCTTTTATAGGGAGGAGAATTTTGGAGGTGGTGTTGAGATAACCTGGGAGCCAGTTAGCGATATTAGTAAGAGTAAACCGTCGATTCTTCAAATACCACATAGGAATGACCAATATGATCCAAAAAAAGGTAAAGAAGATTATAAAAAAATTAATGATGCCTTATCAAAATTGGGAAGAAGGAGCCTTCCTTTTTTTAGCAGTAGTAATTCGGCCCTTAGTAGGTATATTCGAGATGATGACGAACTACGGAAAATGGTATATGAACAATTAAAGAAAGACATAAGTTATGTCATAGGTGATTTGAAATGATGGGGAATTTATCTTATTAACTTAAGTCTTACTATGAGGAGATGGCTTAAGAAGTATTCATTAAAATTTAAAACTAACAACCATATGGTATATCTAGTTAAAAATAATTGAAAAAATCAGAAATGACTTATAATACCTAAACCAAAAAAGTCTAGCATCTACAGCTAGACTTTTTAGTTCTTCTTTAGAAAAACCCCTCATTTAGATACATCACGGAGAGCCGTATCACAAGTGATGGTAAACAGGAAAATAAAGCTTTATGTCGAGATATATAGATTACGGGAGTTAACTAGAAAGAAAAAGAATTTATTAGAGGAGTAGTTGAAAATGGCATTAACTTTGGAAGTGCGTTCGGAAGTGCTGGCTAAGTGTGCAAGAATTTGTTGTATTTGTAGGGTATTTAAACCATTACATGTTCAGGTGCATCATATCCGTGAAAAGGCTGATGGAGGAACAGATGATTTTGATAACTTAATACCTGTTTGTATTGAGTGCCATTCTAGTATTCATACAAAATCAAAAATGACTCAGAATTTTTCTGAAAAAGAGCTAAAAAAAATTAGAGATAATGTTTATGAATTGGTAAGTACAGGGGATCTTCCGAAAATTAGGTCGACAGAGAGAAAAGAAATTGAATTAATAGCATCTATCTTTGCCGAAACGTTAAAAAACAATAAAAAAGATGAAGAGGATGCACTGAGTAGTGAAGCATTAGAATTACTGTCTACCATTCTATGCGAAGGAGTACCAGCAAGTTTTAATAAAGTAAGTGAGGATTTACTAATCATTGAAATTGGCGGACAACATATTACTACAAAATTCAATGGAAAAGCACAATACCCTAGTTTTGTTATTGAGCTACTTTCTAAAGGTCTAATTTATACGAGTGGAAATTTAATTGAAATCACTGATGAAGGTGAACAGCTTATTAGTACATTAGTTCAAACTACAGCAACCTACACTCAAAAGAAAGTAAAGTGTTTAGAATGTGGATTACACTTTATTATTTGTAGCTGGAATAAAGAAACGCATAATAGTTCTACAATTACTTGCCCTGAATGCGGTCAGAAAAAAGGGAATTATCTTGTATGGGCTCAACAGAAATTCGGCTTTATATTTCAAGATGTTCCAGGAAATGCTATGCTCTATGATATCAGGGGGTTGGTTCATAAAAGACAATAATAGTACTTCAAGTTTATTTTAAATTTTATTTATATTCTAATTAGGTAGCCGGAGATTAATACAAATGGTAGTAAGCAAGAGTTAATTTGTTCTTTTGAGTTAAAAGAATAAAAAAAGATTATAGAATTAATGTGCACTAGTAAATACTAGTTCATTTTTTAAATTTGATTATCAATAAATAAGTTCATTTGGATTAAACAATAACAGTTTGTTGTTCTTTTAGTTTAAATTAATCGAGATTGTTTTTAAGAGTTTTGTATTGCTTAATTATTTAAAGGCGAGAGAAACGAAAATAAAAAGGAATGAAGGGTAAGATAAAATAAGCAATCCCCTTTCCGAACAATCAATTTTGTTTAGTGCTTTTTTTTACATTTTTTGAGGTTTCTCCTTTGGGGAAGATTATATAACTTGCTCTTAGGGTTTTATTTTATCTGAGAAGGCCAGAGCCCATGATGTCCTGAGAATAGATAGCCGACTAAACGAGCAGCAAAAAAGTACTCTAATCCTTTCCTATCAAACATCTCCATTGCCGATAGGAAAGAAGATATAGTTTTTTTTTCGCTCCACTCCCGCAAAAAAAAACGCGATTAAGCCTAAAGCGGCGAGAATGATATAGGTAAGTCAATGAACGTGTGTAAGGCATTACCTAATGTTAACCGATAAAAAACAAAGTGATGGCTTCCCCACGGACAAAGCCGCTGCCCAGGGTTACTGCAGTAAATACCAGCTTGGCCAGGAAAGCAAAAGGCGGCACCGAGAGAAAGAAGGAAAATAGAAAGTTTTAAGGGATCTCAAACAATACATGTTGACATATCGTTATTTATCGATATAATGGTTTGTATGGAGCCAATAGAAGTTTTCAAAGCCTTATCCAATGAATCAAGACTGCAAATTTTACAATGGCTAAAGGAACCTGATCGTCATTTTACACCCCACGAAGGGATTGATATGAATACTACAGGGGTATGTGTTAGTCAAATAACAGATAAATTGAAAATGACGCAATCAACAGCATCTCAATACCTTTCAATTCTACTGCGAGCTGGATTAATTACGACAGAGCGTATAGGTAAATACACGTATTATAAAAGAGATGAAAATGCCATAAAAAAAATTGCTCAGATTCTAGAAAAAAATATTTAATAAATGAACTGAATTCATACATCAGAATTCAGTTTCATTTATTAAATACAAATCGACTTATCGTAATATATTTTTTTGTTCATACATATTAACAATTCTAGATATGTAAATACATTATATATAAGGAGTGATCTACATTGTCAAACACTGTAAAGGTATACATTTTAGCTATTGTAAGTTTTTTAGTTGGTACATCAGAGTATATCATCTCTGGTATTTTGGATAATATTTCTGAATCATTAGGAATTACGATAGCTGCAGCCGGCCAGTTAATTACCATTTTTTCTCTTGTGTATGCCATCTTCACCCCAGTATTAATGGCTTTAACATCGGGAATGAATAAACGCAAGTTAATGTTATTTTCACTTAGCATTTTTATTCTAGGTAATATTCTTGCATTCGTCCTTCCTGGGTATAAATTATTTATTGTTTCAAGAATTATTATGGCTCTTGGGGCGGGGATGGTCGTCGTTACTGCATTAACAATTGCTGAAAAAATCGCACCAAAAGGTAAGCAAGGTAACGCTATTGCTACAGTAGTAATGGGATTTACAGCATCATTGATAATTGGAGTCCCACTGGGCAGAATGACTAGTGATTTCTTCGGTTGGAAAGCTGTATTTGGAGGAATAGCTTTACTCGGATTATTAGCAATGGTTATAATTTCTCTTACGATTCCAAAAATCCAAGGGGATAAACCTGTACCTTTAATTCAACAACTCGCTCTTTTTAAAAAACCAAAAGTAGTGTTGGGATTAGCCATCACCTTTTTCTGGCTTGGTGGTTATTCAATTGCCTATACCTACCTATCCCCTTACCTTTTAAATATATCAGGTGTAAGCAACAAATTGCTGAGTGGAGTTCTCCTCGTATTCGGGATTGCTAGTCTAGTTGGGTCAAAGTTTGGTGGATTTAGTACCGATCGATGGGGTGTGAATTTTACTCTGATTAGCGGAATGACATTACATGTCATCATGCTAATATTGCTCTCACTAGTTACGCATTCTTATATTGGAGTATTGCTCATTTTAATATTATGGTCATTTGCTGCATGGTCTTCTGGCCCGACTCAACAATATCACCTAGCTACAATGGAGCCAGAGTCATCAGGTATACTATTAGGTCTCAATCAGTCAATGATGCAATTGGCGATGGCTGCAGGTGCAGCTATTGGAGGTATCTTTGTAGAGAGAGTTTCTCTATCTTCCATTACTTGGGTAGGGGCTTTGGGTGTTGCAATCGCGATCATTGTAACAATATTGGCTTCACGTGCTACTTCGAGTAATGGAATTCGAATTAGTAAACCGCACTTATAATATTGAAGGACAACCGCATCATAAACAGCGGAACGATGGTAAAAAACGTGATTCGATTTAAAATATAATTATAGAAAGGAGGAAGCAACCTATGCACTCAATTAAAAAAATAGGTCAGAATTTTTGGTACATCACACCTATATCGCTTACCGACCGCCCCATTCTAGGTATGGTTGTGGGCAGTAACAAGACATTAATGATTGATGCTGGTAACTCGAAAGAACATGCCAAGTACTTTATCAAAGAAACGTTAAAACATGAGAACTTGACTCCTGATATGGTTGTGCTCACGCATTGGCATTGGGATCATATCTTTGGTCTGCCAGCGCTGCCTGATTCGCTTTCGATTGCTTCTGCAAAGACAAGAAAGGAAATGGAGAAGCTTCTTCCGTTTTCGTGGTCAGATGAAGCAATTGATGAGCGGGTGAGGGAAGGAACGGAGATTGAGTTCTGCGCGAAGGCCATCAAGGAGGAATATCAGGATCACCGAGATATTCAGGTGGTTTTACCGGATGTGACATTTGACCGTCGGATGGAGATCGATCTTGGCGGGGTCACTTGTGTTGTGCAACACGTTGGAGGCGATCATGCCGCAGATTCAGTCATCGTGTATGTGAAAGAAGAGAAAATCCTTTTTCTGGGTGATTGTATTTATCCGAAGATGTATGCCGAAAAAGTACATTATACGTTGAAAGAAATATTGCGTCTTTTAGATGAGTTAGAAGCTTTTGATGCCGAAACGTATATTCCTTCACACCAAAGACCGTGGACAAAAGAGGAGTTTCGTCAGGAAACAGATAAGCTTAGGATGATTGCGAAATACACTGATCTTTATGGTGGAGATCAGCAGAAAATCACGAAAGAATATCAAAATTACGTGAACAGAGAACTGAAAGATGATGAATTGGAAACTATTTCTTTTTTTGTAAATGGTTATTAAATGATTGCTGTAACTAAACAAAAAAGTCTCATTTGAGTGATTTCCCTCAAACGAGACTTTTTTATTTTCTATGGTAAACCTACAACATATTCTGCATCACAAACTGTGACAGACATTTTTCATAGTTCCTCTTTTTATTCACTGATAACATTACTATACTTATCTAGTGATGCTTTGCGTGAGGGAATACCTATTTTCCAAGCCATTCTTACTTCCCTTATTAGCTTTAGCAAAAGGTGTTGTAGCAGAAGAAAAAATTAGTATATGTGATTAAACATATGAATCTCAGTTCCTTTATTCGATTACACACCAAAAAAGTCCCCTCCACTTAATTTCGAGGTGGCTTTTTTGGGTTAAACTTAGGCATTTAACCAAATGTAAATTGAAGATAACTTCTGATGTCATGTTCAGTTGGTAGATGATTGGAATAAGTCTTATATAATGATATTGAAGGGTGTGAAAAACATGATCAATATGAATTTGAAAAAAATGCGAAAAATACACAGGTTTACACAAGAAGAAGTGGCTGAGAAAATTGGTGTTTCAAGGCAAGCTGTTGCGAAATGGGAATCGGGAGAAACTGTGCCAGATATCAACAATTGTAAGGCTTTGGCTGAAATATATGGCGTTGCTTTGGATGATCTCGTGAATAATGTGGATGGTACAGAAGAGGTAGGGGTGAAACCAAAAGGAAAACACATATTTGGACTTGTAAAGGTTGGTGAACGCGGGCAAATTGTCATTCCTAAAAAAGCGAGGGAGATATTCAGCATCAGTCCTGGAGACAGCCTGTTGATTTTGGGCGATGAAGCTCAAGGAATCGCCATTGTAAAAAATGAGGCCTTCCTGCAGTTTGCTGACGATATATATAAGGCACAGGAAGATCAGGAGGATGAGGAATGATTGCTATTCAAACAAAGAATCTAACTAAGAAATTCGAAGAAAAGATTGCAGTCGATTCTCTTAATCTTTCAATTGAACAAGGCGAGCTTTTTACTTTACTTGGAGTGAATGGTGCAGGTAAAACGACAACGATCAAGATGTTGACCTGTCTTAGCATCCCTACTACCGGTGATGCAACGATCCTTGGTAACAGTATTGTTTCTAATCCCTACGCAGTAAAAGAACAGATTAATGTTTCACCACAGGAAACGGCAGTAGCTCCTAATTTATCCGTTAAAGAAAATCTTGAATTAATCGCTCAAATATACGGATTCCACAAGAAAACGGTTGATATAAAAGTCGAGGAAATGCTTGGTACGTTTAGTCTGACGGAGGTATCTAAAATGAAGGCTAAAACCTTATCCGGAGGAATGCAAAGAAGACTTAGTATTGCAATGGCACTCATTACAGACCCCGAAATCCTTTTCCTTGATGAACCTACTCTCGGTCTCGATGTCATCGCAAGGCGTGAGCTATGGAGTGCTATTGAGAAATTAAAGGGGAGCATGACCATTATTCTCACGACACATTATATGGAGGAAGCAGAAGCCCTTTCGGATCGAATAGGGACGATGGCGAAAGGAAAATTAAAGGCAGTTGGAACAGCAGCTGAATTGATGGAAAGTACCAACACCAAATCACTTGAGGATGCCTTTATTTCGTTAGCTACCAATGAGGAGGTCACCAGATGAAGTCACTAGCCTTTGCTGCACGTAATCGTAAAGAGATTTTGAGAGATCCTTTAAACTTAGCATTTGGTATAGGCTTCCCGTTAGTTATCTTATGTTTGCTTCATGCTATTCAAGCGAATGTTCCAACTGATTTATTTGTCATTGATAAACTAATTCCTGGCATAGCCGTTTTCGGGCTTTCTTTTATCTCACTATTCTCTGGAATGTTAATAGCTAAAGATCGAAGTACATCATTTTTGATGCGATTGTTTACTACACCTCTTTCTGCCTCAGACTACATTGTAGGGTATATTGTGCCACTCATACCTATAGCGATTGTTCAAGTTATCATTAGTTTTATCACAGCACTTTTCTTAGGTTTACATTTCAATGCCAATGTTTTGTTATCCATTCTTGTCCTTTTGCCAACATCTTTACTATTTATCGGCATAGGGCTCTTAGTAGGGAGTATATTTAACGATAAGCAGGTTGGTGGTATTTGTGGAGCGCTACTAACGAATATGAGCGCATGGTTAAGTGGTACATGGTTTGACTTGAATTTAGTTGGAGGCTGGTTCAAAGATATTGCATACGCACTTCCATTTGCTCATGCAGTAGACGCTAGCAGAGCTGCCATTTCTGGAGACTATGCATCAATTTCACTGCATCTCTGGTGGGTGATTGGATATATGATTGTGATAGTAGCTATCGCCATTTTTGCTTTTAAAAAGAAAATGAATGGGGAAAACGCTTAGTTTGATACAGTTTTTGGTGAAGAAATTTACAGCAGGGTTATCTGGGCTTTTTTCTGTATGATAAACTTTAATGAAGTTTGTCATTTGAGTAAAGGGAGGTACACATGAAACAGCTATATATGAAGCAAAAGGTATTCAGTCTAAGCGGTAGGTTTACGGTAAAGGATCAGCAGGAGAACGATGTGTATGTGGTCGAGGGCAGCTTTATGAAGATGCCTAAGACGTTCACCATTCTGAATACAGAACGAGAAGAAATCGCTGTGATTACGAAGAAAATGTTTAGTTTTTTACCGAAGTTTTTAGTAGAAGTTGGTGGTAAAGAGGTGTTGACCATCAAAAAAGAGTTTACGTTCTTTAAAGCAAAATATTCAATTGATGCTGCTGGTGTAGAAGTACAAGGCAACTGGTGGGATATGAATTTCCAAGTGCTGCAGAACGGCGAAGTGATCGGTCAGGTGAAGAAGGAATGGTTTACTTGGGGTGATAGCTATAAGGTTGATATTTTGAAAGAAGAGATGGAGCCTGTAATGATTGCGTTGGTTGTTGCGATTGATTGTGTGAAGGCTGATGAGGCAGCGTCTAGGTCTTCGTCGTCGGCAACGACGAATTAAGATCATCATTTTTTAGAAATAGATGAATAACAATGGAGGGTTTAAAAAGTTGGACAACCTAACCCGCATATTAAGATTAAGAGACGCAGAAATATGGGAGTATGAATTTCTCGATAAAAAAGAAATCACCATTTATTTCTCCATTACAGATTTAAATCGAAAAGCAACGACTCACGATAATCCCCTAGCTACTCAAGAAGAATTGGATGAAAGAGATAATTACATTTCAATTGATGTCCATAGTAATCTCGATCTCAAAAAAACGTTTGAAGAAGAAACATTCGATGATTTTATCACCAAGATCTCTTCTTTAGTAGAGCATATGCACGATTTTCACAATGCTCATGTTTTTATTAAAGCTCATGTTCATGACAAAATGGACTTAACTGATTTTCAGTTAGAGGAAGATGAAGATTTGCATGGTGATGAAAAAGAACAACTAGACACGCATAAACGGTCATTGATTCAGGAAAAATGTTTTCAGTTGGTAGAAAGCTATTTAAATCGAAAGATCAAAGATACATCGAGCAGTAGATTTTGCCAAGATTTAATGTGAGATTAACATATGAGATAAGCACACTGATCACATTTCAATACAAAGTATTTCTAACAGTCGTCGAATCCGGCAGTTTTACAAAAGCCGAGGAGAAACTTGGGCTGACACAGTCTGGCGTGAGTCATAACATTGTGAAGCTCGTATCCGAATTAGGGATTGTATTGCTGCGGCGGAATCGAAACGGTCTTTCATTAACTGATGAGGTGAGCGGGTGATGCCTCATATTCGGCAAAACATTCATCATGCGACATTTCTTCATACGACAAAAAAGCTTCCTGATTGTCTCAGGAAGCTTTTTCCATCCATCACCCATAATAATTATTCGCTTGAATAAAAAATTGGGACTGCATGTAGTTATAAGTGATTTTCGAGAAGTCGAAAGGCTGGCCGTTTGTGAGATGAAAGACGGTCTCGACGCGGAGAGCGGGATCATCTTGTTTAAGGCCGAGGTGCTTTGCTTCGGTTTCATTCAGTTTTCCTACTTGTAAGTACATATCGGAAAAGCCGACCTTGAGTCCAAGGCCTTCACTGATAAATTTAAAAACAGAATCGGCAGCAATTTCTGTGTTGAGATAGGGAATGATGGTTTTTCGATAATAGGATTCTTCTAGACATAAGGTTTGTCCATTGATGTAACGGATGCGTTTGAGGTAAAAAACATCCTCATCTTCTTCAATATTCAAATTAAGCGCTGCTTCTTCGGGCGGTTTGATGGTGTCTAGCATTAAAACCTCTGAAGTCAGTTGAAATTCCTCTAAATCTTTTTTAAACCCTTGGTTGGATAAAAGGCTGATATAGCCCTTGCGCCTGTGTCTTCGAACAAAGATGCCGCTGCCCCTCACTTGATAGATAATTCCTTTTCTTTCGAGTAAGTCTAATGATTTGATAATGGTGCTTTTGCTCACAGCAAATTGGCTCATGAGGGTTTCGAGTACAGGAAGCTTGTCCCCTTGCTGCAGCTCATGGGTGACAATATATTTTTCAATATCGCTCGCAATTTGTTGATACTTTAACATAGCCATTCCTCTTTGTTTTCACGATTTATTGTCTTTGTATTATAGCACATACCGATTTTCCTTTGATATGCTAATCAAAATTATATATGTATTGATATATTGTACCGGTATAATTATAATATACATATACTAGTAGTGATAAAGGGGGGGTTATATGTCAAAAGTGAGGGATTATCAAAAGCTTGCAGAAGACATCTTAGAGGCAGTTGGCGGAGAAGAAAATGTGGTGAGTGCCGCAAGATGCGCCACGCGTCTGCGTTTGGTACTGAAACGTTCGAATCCAAAGGCCAAGGAAGCAGTCAACGCCATGCCTGGTGTTATTACCGTGGTGGAAAACGGCGGTCAATTTCAGGTCGTCATCGGCCAGCATGTTGGTGAAGTATACGAGCATTTTTCCAACCTTGTTCAGCTCCAATCGTCGGATGATGACCAGCCTAATGAAAACAAGGGAACGGTACTGAACCGTGTCATTGCGACCATGTCCGCTGTGTTTGCGCCTTTTGTGTATATTTTGGCTGCAGCTGGTATTTTACAAGGTGCACTTATCCTCATTAATTTGTTATTTCCAAGCTTTTCGAAAACGGGAACATATGAAGTCTTTAGTTTCATTTCATGGGCACCGTTTACGTTTTTGCCAATCTTTATTGCCATCACAGCAGCTAAGCATTTTAAAACGAATATGTATATCGCAGTAGCGTGTACAGCAGCGCTTGTCAGTCCAGCTTGGACAGAAATTGCTGGGCGTGTGGCTTCAGGTGAAGGCGTTACCTTTTTAGGCATTGCGTTATCTGAAACTGTTTATACGTCATCTGTTTTGCCTCCGCTGTTCCTGGTATGGATTCTTTCATATGTAGAGAGATTTTTAAATAAACGGATTCACGAGGTAGTAAAACCGTTATTTGTACCATTTATCTGTATGGTCGTTATGGTTCCGTTAACCATTCTATTAATTGGTCCTCTTTCAACAGCAGGTGCAAATGGGATTGCAAACGGATACAATATCTTAGCAGAAAATGTACCGGCTTTAGCAGGCGCCATTATCGGTGGATTCTGGCAAGTACTTGTCATATTCGGCGTTCACTGGGGCATTACGCCAATGGTGCTCGCCAACTTTGAACAATATGGACGTGACTCCTTCCAGGCATATCAAACCATCGCTGTTATCGCTCAGGTCGGCGCAGTGTTAGGAGTTATTTTAAAAGCAAGAAACCGCGAAACTCGGAAAGTCGGAGTCTCAGCCGGAATCACGGGACTCTTCGGAATTACGGAGCCTGCGATTTACGGTGTTACCTTACGTTTTAAAAAGCCGTTTATTTTCGGATGTATTTCTGGAGCAGCCGGTGCCATCGTTGCCAGCTTCTTCACGCCTTATTACTTTGCGTATGCAGGTTTGCCTGGTCCGCTGACAATTGTGAACGGAATTAGTGCAGATTATCCAACATCGATCATCGGTATCTTAATTGGTGTCGCAATTGCGCTGATCTTACCAGTTGTGCTCATTCAAATGTTTGGTTATGGGGAAGATACAGTGGAGCAGACAGCCGGAACAACAACTGTCAAAGATCAAGATAAAGAAAAAAAGAATGCTTCGATGAACAATGAAGAAACAATCACTGCACCACTTGCAGGAAAAGTGCTCACATTATCTGAAGTACCGGATGCCGTATTTAGCTCCGGGGCGATGGGCAAAGGCTTTGCCATTGAACCGACAGACAATAAGCTGTATGCACCGTTTGACGGCAGTGTCGTCATGCTTGCACCAACAAAGCATGCCGTTGGACTTCGTTCAGAATTTGGTGTGGAGTTACTTGTTCACGTAGGAATTGATACGGTTTCTCTAGATGGCTCAGCATTTACACTCAAAATTCAAGAAGGCGACAAGGTGAAAAAGGGTGACTTGTTGATGACATTTGATCAAGAAGCCATTGAAAGCAAAGGATTAAAAACAGTCACACCAGTCATCATCACCAATACACAAGCGTATGAAGATGTGATGGTAGAAGCACAATCGACATGTCAGCCAACGGACGTCATGATTACAATTGTAAAATAGGAGGAATAAATAATGACATTACCAAAAGGTTTTCTATGGGGCGGAGCATTAGCTGCACATCAATTCGAAGGTGGATGGAATGAAGGAGGAAAAGGCCCAAGTGTTGTGGATGTAATGACAGCTGGTGCTCACGGAGTACCGAGACAAATTACTGAGACGATAGAAGACAACAAATTTTATCCGAACCATGAAGCGATCGATTTCTACCATCGTTACAAGGAAGATATCGCGATGTTTGCCGAAATGGGTTTGAAATGCCTGCGTACATCCATCGGCTGGAGCCGAATTTTCCCAAAGGGAGATGAAGCTGAACCGAATGAAGCTGGTTTACAATACTATGATGATGTATTTGATGAACTGCTCAAGCATGGCATCGAGCCTGTGATTACACTGTCTCACTTTGAGATGCCGCTTCATTTGGCAAGAGAATACGGCGGGTTCCGAAGCCGAAAAGTCGCTGAGTATTTCGCAAAATTCGCAGAAGTGTGCTTCAATCGATACAAGGACAAAGTCACATACTGGATGACATTTAATGAAATCAATAACAAAATGGATGTCAACAACCCACTGTTCCTTTGGACAAATTCAGGGGTATCAGTCAAAGAAGGCGAAAATGCCAAAGAAATCATGTATCAAGCAGGACATCATGAATTACTTGCAAGTGCGTGGGCAGTAGCAAAAGGCAAAGAAATCAATCCTGCTTTTCAAATTGGAGCAATGGTTTCTCACGTACCAATCTATCCATATTCCTCAAATCCAGAGGATGTCATGCTTGCTGAAGAATATATGAGACAACGCTATTTCTTCCCAGATGTACAAGTTCGGGGCTACTATCCGAGCTATGCACTTAAAGAATTCGAACGCGAAGGCTATCATATTCCGTTTGAAGAAGGCGATGAAGAAAGCTTAAGAAAAGGGAAAGTAGATTATCTTGGCTTTAGCTACTACATGTCGACAACGGTTAAAAGTGATGCAGTGTCTGATAACAACGGAGATATTGTCAACGGAGCCCTGCCGCATGGTGTAGACAATCCTTATATCAAATCAAGCGACTGGGGCTGGTCCATTGACCCGACAGGCCTAAGATATACTTTGAATCGTTTTTATGATCGCTATCAAATCCCGCTATTCATTGTAGAAAATGGATTTGGTGCCATAGATCAAGTGGAAGATGACGGTTCTATTCACGATCCAGAACGTATTCAATATCTCGCTTCTCATATCGAAGCACTGAAAAAAGCCATTGAATACGACGGTGTTGACCTTATTGGCTACACACCTTGGGGCATCATTGATATCGTGTCATTCACAACAGGTGAAATGAAAAAACGCTACGGCATGATCTACGTTGACCGCGACAATGAAGGCAACGGCTCGATGAAGAGACTCAAAAAAGATTCTTTTACTTGGTACCAAAACGTCATTGCCACGAACGGTGAAGAAGTGTAACAAAGGAAAAGAGAAGCCCGGATGAGCGAAGTATGTGCTTGTTCGGGTTTTTACGTTCTTTAGGGAAAATTGGTTTGTATATCCTTTTGTTCACTAGATATAAGTCTTATAATTTAGTAAGAAAGAAGAAGATGGAATGGGAGAGATCGTAAATGACGAAATGGTGGATGGTGCGTGCAGGCGACCAGAATGATTTAATTCCGATTTGGGAAGAGAAAGGATTAGCATCAATCGGGTGGCCTAAATTAGGTAATCCAAAACAATATCAAACAAAGCAAGAGATGAATGCTCGAGCTGATGTCATATACGCCGAGAACAAACCTTTTACGAGAAGAAGCTGGGTTAGTCAGGTATGGAGGTTTAGTAGAGAAATTCAAAAGGGAGATCGAATTATTACATACATAAAAGAAAGCCGTGAATATCGAGTTGGTACGGTGACTGCTCCACATTTTTTTGATGAAGCAGCAGGGGATAAAATGTATCCAAATCATATTCAAGTCAATTGGGAACCAATCGCAGTGAAACGAGATTCTCTCAGCCAATCAGCTAAGAACAGCCTCGGTTCTATATCAACTGTTTTTCGTGTAGATGATTGGGGGAAAGAAATTGAACACCTACTTAAAAACCCTACTTCTATACCAGCATTCGAAGATGAAACAGAAGAAGATGAAATTATTGAAGATTTAGTCAGCAAAGCAACTGTGATGATTGCAGATAAGGTGGATAAACTGGATCCGTGGCAGATGCAAGACTTAGTCGGGGGCTTACTGCAAGCTATGTCATACAATGTTCGTGTGAGTCCAAAAGGTCCTGACGGCGGTGTAGATATATTAGCTTATAAAGATGCATTTGGATTTGAAAAGCCTATTATTAAAGTACAAGTCAAGCATCGGAAAAATTCAGCCAGTGCGCCAGAAGTGCAGCAATTATTAGGAGCAAACCCCATGAATGCAAATAGTTTATTTGTTTCTACTGGTGGATTTACCTCTCATGCAAAAGCTGTTGCGAAGCATAATGAAGTTCATCTATTGGACTTAGAAGAACTCGTCAATCTTATTGTACATTGGTATGAGGATATGCCAACTGAGACAAGATCTTTATTACCTTTGAAAAAAGTGTATGTGCCTGAGTGAATTTTTATTGTCTAAATTTTATTAATGCCTGAATACAAAGAAAAAAGAGAGTAATGGCGACAAAATAGTTCATTGGATTGTGAAAGATCTTGATGTTCAAGGATATTTGAAGAAGAATCCAAAGGCCGAATATCACCATAATTGCAGGAATGATTCTTTTATACACATTGATTTTCCTTTCGGGAGTGGTTTGTTTTTAGTTAGCATTGTCTCATATCATTGCAGAGGTTGAAAAGAGATAAAGATATTAATAGGTTCTATTACATGATTTGGTATAATTGATCTATAAAAACGATAAATGGTAGATAAAGTATAGGAGTTGTTGAAATGAATCAAACACTGCAAATGGGAGCCAATACCGTACTAAGTTCTCCAAAGGGGCATGTATCCATCAGCTATGAAGTGTCATCTGCAATTGATATTTCTTTAACAGCGTTTCTTTTAACAGATTCGGATCAGGTTGAAGGAGATCATGGCATTATTTTTTACAATCAACCAGAGAGTGCTTCGGGTGCAGCGGCACTTCTACCAGCAGAGGTATCAGGTCAATTGAAAAGGCATCAATTGAATTTTGATATGAGCAAAGTGCCTGCTGGAATCACAAAGATGGCTATTACATTAACAGAAGATCAAGGAACGGGCTTTTCTCAAGTGAAGAATTTGCAAGCAGAAATTCGAACAGGTGACGAGGTGTTTTATCTAACACCAGTAAACTTTACAAATGAAAAGGGCATTGTCGTAGTAGAGCTATATATAAGAAATGGTGACACGAAAGCACGCTCAATTTGGCGTGGTTTCGATTCTGGACTGGAAGGTCTATGCAAGCTTTATGGTGTGGAGGTTGAACCTGATGAACAGGATATTTCTACACATCAAATGGCTCCTGAAAAACAACCAATTAAAGACCCTGCTCAAACGAAGACAACTGCTAAAGAGAAAGTCGCTGCACCTATCAGTTTAGAGAAAGTTCAGGGTAAAATTAGTCTAGACAAAGGTCATAAACCGATCATAATCGAGAAAACGCCTGAGATCACAGCTACAGTATCCTGGGAGTCCGGCACCGATTATGATATTTATGCATTGGTCTACACAAAGTCAGGAAAGCAAGTAGATGTGGCTATGTTTGGTGCGAAAGGAATTCCTGCTCTCAAAAGTTACGGCAACGGAGCTGTTGAGCATATGGGAGATGTCGGTAGAGACCATGAATCAATGAAAACAGAAGTTATTAAACTACGGTTAAATGACGATATCCTTGCTGTCGTTCCGGTTGTTTATTCTGCCCAATCAAACGGAACAGGTTCCTTTTATAGATATAGAGTATCTATGAGTATAGATAATCACCAAGGAACGTCTGTGACGATTCATGCCAAACATGCCAATGACAATGATCGTATTTATTCTTGTGTGCCAGGTATACTTCAAAATACAAATGATGGTGTGATCATCCGCCCACTTGAGCTTTACAGCAAACCAAACTCTGAGCGCAGACCTAAATTAAAAATGAAGTCTTCTAATGAAATTGAGGTTTTGATGGATAAAGGACCTATCAATGATTTTAAATAACACATGGGTATGGCTAGACAGAGCAAAGTACAGTGTCTAGCTTATTTTTTAGCCCGTTAAATAGTGAGTCTAATCCATTTTTTGTGTCAATTAGCCTATTTTTCCGTTTTGGTGGACACGGTAAAATAGACTTTATGATCAATAATGGAGGGAGTGACTTCTTCTGGGCAACATACTTGATGCAAAAGCACTAACAAATGCTATGGATGCAAGGGCAAAACACTACCAAGAACTCCGCGAACAAATGGTAGATTTAAAAAAGACACTTCAAGGCGTGGCAAACCTCGGTGATGAATTCACGGGAAAAGGCGCCGATAACATTAAAAACTTCTACAAAGAACTGGCTGGAAATGTAGACATGTTTATCAGCTTCATTGATAAGCAGAAAGCCTTTCATGAAGGCGTTTCTGGGACACTTGATGATACGAATTTTGGCGACGATACCTTTGTAGAAGAACACTTTTTAGACAATGCAGTACATATGGGAATCAAAAACGCCAAAAGTATTGTAAAGGATCAAAAAAAGGCACTCAAAACGATTTTTCAAGACATCGACGACCTCATTTCTCTAGAAGTATTTGATAGCCAAACCTTTGATGAAAAAATTGCAAATGCAGAAGATGAACGAAAAAAGACAGTAAAAGACCTAAGAGAGCTTGATCAAAATTTAAAAGATGAATATGCTTTATCAGAAACGGAGCAGCAAGCTACAATGGCATTGTACGCAGAAATGATGAATGCGACAAATGATGGAAAAGCCATTTCGCCGATGAATTTTGACAAGAAAGCGTATCAAAATAGCGAAATCTACAAGGCAAAAAGCGATATTGAGAAGCAAACTGCTGAATATCTCAAAATTAAAAAAGAACAAGAAGAAGCTAGAGAAATCGCAAAGGAACAAGAAGCACTCGCCAACCGCCCTTGGTATGAAAAAGCACTTGATTATGGTGGAAATATCGTGAATGAACTGACTGGCGTGAACGATGCAAAACGCGCCGCAACGGGCGTTGACCCGATCACAGGCGAAGAACTTACCGCAGGACAGCGCGTCGCCGCAGGCGGCATGGCAGCAGCAGGTTATATCCCAATCGTCGGCTGGGCAGGCCGTATTTTCAAAGGCGGAAAGGCTGTCTATAAAACGACTCAAGCCACATCAGCAGCAGTACGAGCAGTCGACATCTACAAGACATCGCAAAAGTCCTTTGACGCCTTAAAAACATCTCAAAAAGGCTTATATGGTCTCACCGCAACAAACGGCTTCAGTGAAGCGATTACTGGGCGAGACATGTTTGGAAATAAGGTCTCGAAAGAACAGCAGGAAGCGAGTATGAACGCGGCGCTGGGAATGCTTTTGCCGTTTGGGGCGAAAGGGTTCAATGGGAAGATGGGGATTAAAGGAGATAAAATTGAACATCCGGTAATAGATAATAAAAGGGTCGGAAGTGCGTTGAAAAAGCCAGATGGTCAACATGGTTTCAATGATATAATTGACAATTACACACCACTGGCTAAAGAGTTTGATTTGGTTGGTGGTGATAAAACAAAGGTTAAGTTATATCAAATAGAAGGTGGAATGAAATACTATAGTTACAAGGATGTTTATAATAAAGATTTACGTATAATTGAAAGAGTGTTTTCGGTAAAAGATCAAAATGGTATTTTTGAGTGGATTGTCGATCCCAATAAGGGGGTTACTCATAGAAGGTTTATTCCAGAAGGTGAAATTACAGGATTACCTAATCAAAATCCTAAAAGATAGGAATGAAGAAAAAATGAAAAGTTCTATAGAGGTCTTAAAAACTTATAATATTCATTATGATTGGAAAACTATATATGTAGGAATTAGGCTAGATTTGATTTCATATAAAGAAATAAGCAAGTATGCTGTGGAATATTTATCTAATCATATTGAATGTGAAAATTCTTTAATCCTAGAATTAGCTTGGGGAGCTGGCGACCCAGAAGAAGATTATAGAAAACTTCAAATGGTATTGGTAGAATTATATAATGATTTGATAGAAGAAGAATCCAGCCAATGGGACATTGAAAAAAGGAAATGGAGATATGGTATAACTTCTCATTTAAAAGAAATAAATAAGAATTCAACTGAAGAGTTGTTGGATGAACTTTCTGAAGTATACGCAGATTTTGGTTATCCTGAGGATATGGAACCGTTTATTCATTATATGCCTCCTTCAGATGGTTATAATCCGTTGCTGTATTCAAAAGAAGAGAATATAAATAGATTAGCATCTCTTTTTGAGGAGTTTTTACAAAAAGAAAAAGCATTTGTTCAATTTGAGCAAATGTAACTACTGATTAAAAGATGCCTAATGAAAATAGAACTTGAATTCGAAAAAGAAGTTACAAACTACTATAAGTGGTTAGATCAAAAAATAAATGAACTTAAACAGCTAAGTGTATATAGTATTAATGGATATTACTTTTTAGATGATGGCGGAATTAAGACTTTTCAACGTTATTGTCAAAATGAACTTATCGAAATTTTTAGCGACCAGTTGAATAATTACCATTTTTATATATTCCTGAGTAAGAAAGTAAGTGATGTACATTCTCGAATAGAGAAATTTCGAAAAGTATGGAAGTCTATTGACTCAGAAATAAATACTTCAGGTTTTGAAAAGGGGCCAGAACTACTTTTAGATGAACTTAGAAATCATTTTTATGTTAGTATGGCGAAAGTTCCTCAGCCTGAATTAGATAAAGCATTGCGGATAATGGATAAGTATCAATCGAGTTTCATGATTGCCACTAGAAGGGATTCTATTCTTTCAGAGGAATCTATAAAAGATTTGTTTTACTCAGGTTTGAACAAGGATAGTCACGAAGTAGATTATCAAGCACTTTTTTTGAAATATGGTTTGAATAGTGAAATTATTTTCAGATGGGGCTCTGTTGTAAATGAGGCCGAATTGGCAATGATATTAAATCAAGATCTTACCCAGAAAATACGGCAGCGAATACAAAGCTATTCATAGTATCTTCAAAAGACAATGATCTCTAACATATTAAACAATCCCCACATTCGGGACTGACTCTCATTTTTGAGACAGGGATCATGACACTTTATGAAACAGCCAGTTGTCGAAACTCTTTCGATGGCTGGTTGTTGCATTTCAATTGATGAAAGCAATGCTGTTCTCCATAAAGATACCATTTCTTCATGTTTCCACTTGTGTACTATTCTTAATCCTTATTTTTTGAATGAATCTCTGCTAACTTCAATCGAACGGTCTCTCCTTTTACACTGATTGAATAACTCACTCCTTTTTCATACAAACCAGCTTCTTGAGCAAACGAAATTTTCAAGTGGATACGGGGATTTTATTTTAGTCGCAGAGGATTTTTGTTTTGGGTTATGCATAGAGCGAACGGAATATTTTTATGAGCTAAGTATTTGGGGGCTAGAATAATTAACGATGAATAGAGTTGACACATCTTTTAGGGAGTGGAATTAGCCACTCTTTTTTTCTATCGATGGAGTCATACGCTTGATCGATGATTTTCTCTCAAATTTAAGCAATTCACTATCATTACCTTTCACATTCATATAAAATAAGAGAGTGAAAAATTGAAGAAATGCTTGATACATGAAGGGCATGTAAGCTGTGAGCTGCATGACATGATGAGATGTATGAACGTGAAGGCTGCAAAGCTGTTCTTCCTCACATATGAGATCTTGTAAGCGTAACCATTATTTGTCACTTCATTGCGATGGTGTTGAGGGGTGTGTCAGGATGAGAAATCCGTATGTGAGAACGGCTTCTAGTCTTTATATCAATTATTTTTTATTAGGTATGGTCAATATTATTTTGGCTTCAAATATGCCATTTTTAATCAAACAGTTAGATACCAATAGTGCGGGAATTAGTTATATGATTTCGGCGCTCGGCATTGGCAGGGTGCTCACGTATGGTCTATCGGGCGTGCTGTCAGATCGTTTTGGGCGAAAGCCGGTCATTTTGGTTTCGGGTGTGCTGATGGCGGCGTTTCTCATCGGAATCCCATTGTCTCCGAATTATCAAATTGCGTTTGCGTTTGCGATTTTGGCAGGGGTGGCGAATTCGGCGATGGATGCAGGAACGTATCCAGCGTTAATGGAGGCTTTTCCTCAAAACTCGGGATCTGCGAATGTGATGGTGAAGGCCTTTATCTCGATTGGGGCAACCATCCTACCACTGGCGATTTTCTTTTTAGCAGAGCATAATTTGTTTTATGGGATGGCATTTTTTGTTCCTGCTCTGATCTATCTTGTGAATGTCTTGATGCTGTGGAGCTTGCCATTTCCGAATCATCGCAAGGTGGAGCAAGTCCAGGTAACGGAGCATGACGGACTTCCGCGCTTCTCGATAGAGCCTACGTTTTGGAGAGAAGGGATTGCACTCATTGTGATCAGCTTTACATCAAATGGGCTGTATGCGTTGCCGCAAATTTGGCTGCCTACTTACGGTGAGACCATATTGGGGATGGCTTCAGGGAGTGCTGTGAAGCTGCTTAGTTACTATAGCATGGGCGGGCTGCTGTCTGTCTTATTGCTCGCATTTCTTTTGCGACGTTTTGTCCGTCCAGTCACTGTGCTGCTGATCTATCCAATCATTACACTTGTCTCCATCTGTGTCCTATTGGTCGTGAAATCCCCAGTCATCGGAACTGTCAATGCCTTTGTATTGGGATTCTCAACAGCCGGTGTTTTTCAGCTGACGTTAACGGTGATGGCTGAATTCTTCTGGAAGAACAAAGGAACGATGACAGGGATTATCTCCACAGCCGGCGGGGTGTCGGCTATTGTCATTCCGGTCGTAACAGGTTTAATTGAAAGTCACTCGACCATTTTACAAATCTTTCTGTTCGATGCGGTGGTGGCAGTTGTCGCTATTATCGGTGCACTGTATATTCTGTATCGATACCGCCAAATCATGGTCCATGAATAAAAAAGACGACCTCCGCTCAGGAAGTCGTCTTTCTTTTGTTTAGAAACGGTCATTTTCAAAAAGAATTTGTTTCACTTGATCAACTGGCATATCTTCACCAGTAAAGAGTTTGTAAGCAAGTGCACCTTGCCATAGCATCATGCCAAGACCGTTAATGGTTTTGGCACCAGCTTCCTGTGCTTGCGCAAGGAGCTTTGTTTTTTGCGGGTTATATACGACGTCTGTCACGATTAAATCTTCACGCAGGACATCAAGTGTATCATCGATGATGCTGAGCTGATCTAGTGGTTTCATGCCAAGGCTTGTCCCATTTGCTAAGATTGCACTTTCAGCTACTTCACGGCGGAAAGCGTCTTTGTCTTCAAGTGGGAAAATGTTCGCTTTGACACCAAATGATGTCATTTCGTTGTTGATGTAATTTACATTTTCTTCTGCTTGAACAAAGTATTGATCATTACGAGCAAAAATACTAATTTCACGAATACCTGATTGTGCAAGCTGAATGGCAATCGGTGTTGCAGCTCCGCCAGATCCGACTAGTGTGACCTTTTGACCAGCTAATTCAACGCCATGTTCAATCAAGTTTCTCACGTAACCAAGACCATCTGTGTTGTAGCCAATCAGTTTGCCATCTTTGTTTACGACGGTGTTACTTGCACGTGTGTATTTTGCAGAATCATCTAGTTCATCTAAGTAGTCTAGCACTTTCATTTTGTTCGGCATAGAAACATTAAACCCAGCTGCACCCATTGCTTTCATACCGTTGACAGCTGCTTCTAGTTCCTCATTCCCTACTTCAAATGCGAGGTAAGCGTAGTTGATCCCTGTTAGTGTATAGCCAAGGTTATGCATACGTGGTGACAGGCTGTGTCCGATTGGTGTAGCAAGAAGGCCTACTAATTTGGTTTTTCCATCAATATTACGTTCATGTATGTTTGTCATGATTGACATCTCCTTTAATTATCTAAACAATTTTTTCATGCGTCCAAGAACAAAGACCGCTAACAATACGCTAATAACCGCAATGATCATATCGAAAAATAACGTCATTTTAATATCGTACGTGCTGACCAACCCGCTTGTAATGAGCGGCACAAGAATAAACGCTGAGCTTGCTGCAATGTTGACGTATGATGAAGCCGTTGCTTTGTTTGTAGGGAATAATTTCATCATAATACTCATCGCCAGCTGGAAGATCCCTGCTGTAAATAATCCTAAGAAAAAGGTGCTGACAATGACAATGCTATACGTTTCAATTTGAAATAGTGAAAGCATGGCAAGAAATGCTCCAACTGGATAAATGATTGCGACCATAATCGGGGAAATGAATTTATCTAATACAATTGAGAGCAGTAGAACTGACACAAGGGCACCAATACTAAAATAAGAAAGAAGCTGTGTCGCTTGTCCTGCACCAAGCCCAATCAATTTCAATCCGAGCTGTGGAAGCCACGTTTGCCATACGACAAACAATGCAGTAGACGTGAATCCCATGAGCACGACGGCTAAGCCTTCACCCAACATTTTAGGTTCTTCCTTCATTTGTTCCTGCACTGGAAGGTCATCTTGTGAAGAGACTTGCTTATGGTTCGGGAACGGCATAAAGATCAAGTAAATCCCTACAAGTAAATAAAGAAGTCCTAGTCCAAAGAACGCCCAGCCCCAGAAGATGTCATGTGCAATAAGGAACGCCAAGATAAATGGAAGAACAGTCGCTCCAATTGAAACGGACGCCTTCACTAAAACAGAAGCTGAACTTGCCTTTTTAGGAAACGATTCTGTCAAAGCAGGATATGTTCCCGAATCAAGTAATGAGTTTGCAATCCCGGCTGAAATCGCAAAGATAAATGCCAATGTATAATTCGTTGTCGTTGGAATACCGATTAAGAATAATAAGTAAAGAAAGTTCCCTGTAATAATGACAGGCTTACGTCCCCAGCGGTCTGCTAACCGGCCAGAGAAAAAGAGAGCAATCAGTTTACCAATTCCGATCGCCGATACAAGCAAGCTGATTTTCGTAATATCCACATGGTAGCGTTCAGATAAGCTATTCATATTGGACGCTACAATGATATTGATCATGCCGAGCATGAAGTAATTTAAATACATGCCGAGTGATGATTTAATATAAGGATTTTTCATGTTCCCACTCCTATATTTGCAACCCTTTTAGGGTTAAATTCTTTGTATGTCGGTTGTTCTTTCTATGAATGTACATAAAGCCCATCACAACACCCCTTATGTGATTGATGTAAAATAATGAATATTCATCTGTTCTTCAATTAAGTACATCGTTCTACTAAAATATAAAAATAAAAACAGCTTTGATAAGAAAGTGAATCTTCATAATTTGATCAGAATCAGAAAATTCCACTTTTAACTGATGTTGAATAAAAACAACGATACACAGAAATAGGTATAACGATATACTAAAAGAAGCAACGAGATAAATATACTCCTGTGTTTAAAATGTGTCAAGTTTATGACTTTGTGATTTAAAAAAAGAAAAATGAAACAAAGAAATGATTGACTTGCTCAATAAAAAAAGAGAATTGCTGTACACAATTCTCCTTTTCACGATGAGGTAGAGGTTTCTCTGATATGAAGTTGAGGCTTTAAGATCAATCGCTGCAGCTCTTCATCCTGCTCGTTCATTTTATGATATAAAAGGTTCGCTGCTTTTACCCCGATGGACCGTGGGAATGAAGAGACAGTGGTGAGCGGCGGGTGATACATTTCCGCTTCAGGGATGTTATCGAATCCAACTACATCGATATCTTCACCAGGCTTGATGTCACGTGATGACAGTCCTTGAATGACCCCAAACGCAACTAAGTCACTAAAACAAAAAATAGCAGTAGGAGGATCGGGCTGATCGATGACTTGGGCGAGTGCTTCTTTCCCGCCTTCACGAGTCGGTTCCATATCAATAATAAGAGATTCATCAATTGTTAGGTTTGCCTCGTCGTGGGCTCTTTTGAACCCTTTCATTCGGTCGATCCAAGTCGAGGAGGTCTTGATGCCGCCTAAAAAGGCAATGCGCCGATGTCCCTTTTGAAGAAGATGATGGACCGCCATCCAAGCGCCTTGTTCATAATCAGCACCGACATAGTCACAATGCACATCCGCTAATTCACGATTTGCCAGTACTTTTGGGGTGCGAATTTGATTTAATTGTTTGACCGTCCGAGCAGAGCTTTTCGAAGCTGGGTTTAAAATGATCCCGCCAACTCGGTGCTCTACCATGGTGGAAATGAGCCGTTCCTGCTTATCGACACTGTCAAAGGTTGTCCCAAGTAAAACGGTATAGCCCAGTGATTCAAGTGTGGTTTGCACGCCGATTAAAAACTCAGAAATAAACGTGTTTGAAATATCCGTGACAATCACACCTACAATATTTGAACTTTTTGACCGCATGTTAGCAGCGACGCGGTCATACACGTATCCTAATTCCTCCATAGATTGCAGGACTTTTTTTCGAGTGGCTTCAGAGATTCTTGGGTTGTTTCGAACAACGAGTGAGGCCGTTGAAGTCGATACACCGGCATGACGGGCGACTTCCTGTAATGTGACACGCTGTTTGTTCATTTTTTTCATTTATCTTCACCAACTTCAATGGATTGCCTAACTTGGTTCATGGTCAGGATGGATTTCTACATCAAACGAGCCGAACATCTTTTGATTTATTATACCTTAATGAGGGGTATTGATGAAGTGAAGTCAGCTAGAGTGACAGAAATCATAAAAGATTTCCATTGACAGCTTTCTTCTAGAGGCGTAAAATATGAAATTATTCAGAAATAGCAACATTTTAAGTAAATAACGAAGGCTATGATTGCTGTGGGTCACACTATGGCAGGAGCAGCTTCTGGAGAGACCGCATGTATGTGCGGCGCCGAAGGGTTCACAATCTCAGGCAAAAGGACAGAAGAGTACGAAATATTGTATTTGTAATGCATGGATGACGCCGTGTATTGCTTTTCTCTATTTTGCTATTCTTTTATGACCGTGAGATTGGAGCGCATCCAATCTCTTTTTTTATGGACTTTTTGAGGGTTCATTATTTCAGTATAAGATCGTGTCGTAGGAGGGCGTTAGCATTGGCACAACAAGAATTAAAACGAGATTTATCAAACCGCCATGTTCAGTTGATTGCAATTGGCGGAACCATTGGAACTGGGCTGTTTTTAGGCTCTGGAAAGGCCATTCAATTGGCAGGTCCATCGATCATTTTTGCTTATTTAATTGTCGGAATGGCGATCTTTTTTGTCATGAGGGCACTTGGTGAATTACTCTTATCGAAGGCGGGCTATCAGTCATTAACCGATATTGCAGAGGACTATCTCGGTCCTTGGGCTTCCTTTGTGACAGGGTGGACATATTGGTTTTGCTGGATTATGACAGCGATGGCGGATGTCATTGCTGTCGGAGTGTATGTGCAGTACTGGTTTGACATCCCGCAATGGATTCCTGCCATCATTTGTTTGTTGATTTTACTAGGGTTTAATTTATTAACGGTGAAGCTTTTCGGAGAAATGGAATTTTGGTTTGCGTTGATTAAGGTCATTACGATTCTATTACTGATCGGCGTTGGAATTGTCCTTTTAATCATGGGTTTTCAAACAGATGCAGGTCCGGTGACGGTAACGAATCTTTGGTCACACGGCGGATTATTCCCGCATGGTGTCACAGGCTTCTTACTGTCATTCCAGATGGTAATCTTTGCGTATGTGGGAGTGGAACTAGTCGGTGTGTCCGCAGCAGAAACAGCCAATCCGCAAAAAAACATCCCGTCTGCGATTAATAAAATTCCTTTAAGAATTCTATTTTTCTATGTGGGTGCCATCTTTGTTTTACTATGTATCAACCCATGGACTGAGCTCAGTGCATCAGAAAGTCCTTTTGTAAAAACATTTGGGCTGATTGGGATACCAGTAGCAGCGGGACTTATTAATTTTGTTGTCTTAACGTCTGCGGCTTCAGCTTGTAATAGCGGTATGTTCTCAACAAGCCGTATTTTATATAATCTCAGTCATCAAAAACAGGGACCAGCTTCCTTTGGACGTCTGAACAAGCACGCTGTTCCAAGTAATGCACTATTCGTTTCAACGATTGTGGTATCGGTCGGTGCTCTTTTAAGCAAGCTGATTCCCGAACAAGCCTTTGGTATTGTCACAACCATCAGCGCCATTTGTTTCATTTGGGTATGGAGTATTATTTTAATTTGCCATTTGAAATATAAAAAAACACGGCCTGAACTGCATGCGGCATCTACTTTTAAAGCACCGTTCACACCTTTTGTGAACATTTGTGTTCTTGTGCTCTTTGCTGCCATTCTTGTGATCATGCTGTTTGCGGATGCAACACGTCCGGCGCTCTTATTAACACCGGTTTGGTTTGGTTTCTTATTATTGATTTATGCACGAAAGAAACGCCGTGCGTCATAATGGACGGAAAAAAGCACAGCCTTTGCATTAGGCTGTGCTTTTGTTCATTTAACGATTTCTAATCCTGAACATATAATTTGCATTCAAAATGATTAAAACAAGTCCAATCACCATGATTGAGAAGAGCTGAGAGTGATTGGCCCCAAGGGAATACACCATCAAAATAAACATGGCACCGATCAACAGGATATTCATCAATTGATATGTGTGAAACAGTCCGCCAAGCATCACATGCTTTTCACCTTCGTCAGAAATAGCGAGCAGCTTTTTACTATAATCTTTGTCAGATGGGCTTGGTAGGTTGCGATTAGGGTAGACAAGCTTTAGAACGGATATCGCTACATAAGAACTGATAATGGTGACGATAAATAAAGTAACATTGACCAGAATCAGCCAAATAGGCTGCTCGGTTACGATGGCCATACCGATGGCAATAATGGACAAAATGGTACTCACCGTATTGGCTAACGTCAAATCAGTAAAGGTTCGATACTGTTTTGCTTCCAGTTCATCCTCCTCATCACCAGATACCGAAAGTGATACTCTTTTTTTCATACGTGAAATCCCTGAAAAACAATAAATAATCAATAGAATCGTCAATCCGCTGATGACAAGAGTCGCTTCGAATGCAACATCAAGAAGTGTCATCTCAAATTCGGCTGCCAGCAGACAGTAAGCGCCGAGAAAGCCAAGGAGAGCACCTAAGAGCATTTTGTATACAATTTTCATGTGAGTTCATCCTCCTCGAATAGAAAAATACGTTCAATGGGTTCCTGAAAAATTCGTGAAAGCTTAACAGCGAGCAAGAGAGACGGCATTAATTCATCTCGTTCCATTAAGCTGATGGTCTGACGAGAAACCTTTGCACGCTTTGCAAGCTCAGTTTGGTTCAACCCATCACGCGCACGAAGCTCTTTTAGCCGATTTTTCATTCTGTCACCTCAACTTTGATCGAAATCTTTCTTTGATTGTAAAGCATTGTATTCAATTTGACAAGTATAGTTGTCAAATTGATAAAAATAATTGTCAGAAAGATCATCTTTAATCAAAAGGTGAACCATGATACGCTAAAGGAAAAAGAAACAGAAAACAGGTGATGTCCGTGTTCATTGACCAATTAAAAAATGACTTACATCAATCACAACCGTTATTTATTGGAGAAGAGACAGCGTTCAAAGCTGCGGTCCTTGTCCCTTTGGTGCAAGTAAACGGGGAATGGCATATATTATTTGAGGTGCGATCGCTGATCATGAGAAAACAGCCGGGAGATATTAGCTTCCCTGGTGGCAAACTCGACGGCAGCGAAACAGCACAGGAAGCTGCACTGCGAGAAACACATGAAGAGCTGGGTATTCCACCAGAATCGGTGGAGATTCTTGGACAGCTCAGTCCTTACATTGCTTCTCCATCCTTCGTGGTCTACCCATATGTCGGGATCATTGATGAACAAAAAGTGAAACACTCCTTCAATCAAGAAGAAGTAGAAGAGACCTTTACCGTGCCTCTATCATGGCTCAGCCAATATGAGCCGTACTTACATCATGTACCCGTTCAGCCAACACCAGCTGAGGATTTCCCTTATGAAAAAATCATGAATGGTGAGAAGTACCGCTGGGGGAGCCGATCGATAGAGGAATGGTTTTATGATTATGAAAACTACACCATTTGGGGATTAACAGCCCGCATATTAAAGCATTTTGTGACCGTTGCAAAAAGAAATTCCTAGAGATTCGCTCTCTAGGAATTTGTTGTTTTCAGCCGTTCTTTCGCTGTTTGTTTTCCTTTACCAATTGGAATAGGAGCTCTCGCTTGGCTCAGTCCGTAGGAAGGCATGTTCATATAGACGGATTCATACGAGCCGGCTTGAATTTGATAGGTTTCATGATAAATGCCCACTGCGTCATTGTTCTGAGCCTTCTGATGGAAGTTCTTCCAAGCCGCCAAATGTTTTTCCATCTTCGCATAGGCAAGGAGGTCATCTGTTGATTTCCAATATTGGATCATCGCTGTCGTGCGTAAGCCAAAGTAATTCTCTGTCCCGAGGAAACCAAGCTCATCTTGATGGGTATACAGCTCTTTGATCATGCCAGGCATCGCCATGAACACAGGCAGCCATTGATGAACCGCCCAGCGTTTGTTGATCCGCATGCCGATGATGAACACAACAATCGAGTCAGAATTTTCTGTTGTAAACCTGCCAGCACGTATGTCTTTTTTCATTCATTTACCCTTCCTTTTTCATCAAATGGGATGTTTCCACGCACCAATCAATTCCTGCTTGAGCCACTCTTTTTCCGTAATCTAAAGTAAACAGCCAATACTTCGCATCCGCTTCATCTGGATAAAGCTCTTGAATGTTTTCTTCAATCGAAACATAGGTCTCATAACGGATACGAAGCTGCCTTTCATAATCCTGTAGAAGCACCAGCTTTTTCTCAAACGAAAGATATTGTCCAAAGAATAACTTTAATAACACTTCATTTCGTTCTGCTGGTAACTGATCGAGGGGCTTTGCCAGCCATTGCCTTAACGTCTTCAGCCCTTTTTCAGTCAAATGATATTCCCGCTTGTCTGAGCGGCCAGACGTAGAAGCAGGTGAAACCTCAGCAAGACCTTCCTCGACTATAAACTTTAAAGCTGGATAAATTTGTCCATAACTAATTTTCCAAAAATGATGCAAGCTCTTATCAATTAATTGCTTCACTTCGTACCCTGACTTACAATCTGTCGTTAAAATACCTAAAATTGCATACGTCGTATCATTGTATTTTTTCATATCAGCACACCTATCCAAAAGATATATCAATTAGATATATAATAAATTTGAAATGAATAAAAAGCAAGAAAATAATAATTGATAGATTTATATTTTTGAAATACAGGAGATAAATCATAAATATGGTAATATATACTTGATGTGTAAAGTGCTTGCGCATCTATTCATAAAAGAATGGAGGGTGTACAAATGAAGTTGAGGAACATAGGAATATTGTTCATGATTGTTGCACTATTGATTGGTGTTGGAAGTTTTGGAGGAAACAAAGCATCTGCTAAAAAAGAATCACTGAATCAATCTTATGCATATGCTTATAAAACAAAGGACAATGTCAGTTGGCTGAAGGTGACTGAAAAGAAAGGCAAGGTCACGGGTTACCTAAACGGTAAGGGTGTTAAGATTGATCCAATTGAACCTTTTATGGTGAAAACAAAATACAAACTAACCGGGAAAACCACCAAAAAAGGATACAAACTTAAAGTCCAACAAAAGAAGAAAACAATCGTATATGACATCTATTTTTCTGGAAAAGATCTCATGGTCAAAAAGCAAGGAGCAAAGAAAAGTAAACGCTATCAAGCTGTTGATGAGAAGAAATTAAAAGAATACAAAAAAGCCATAGATAAGCGCTATGATGAGTACGTCGATACAGCAGAAGACCGTTACTATGAGATCATAGGGAAATACACAGATAATTTAAATAAAGCCTACGGCTATCTGTATACAGCAAAAAACAATTCATATCAAATTTTCCTTGATATCGAAGAAGCCGTTTTTGAAGGGGATTTTTCAGGAGCTATTACAATCTCCAAAGCCACAGGGAAGAAAAGTAAGCCATTGAAAAAAGAAAAATATCAAGCAGTTGGAACCACAGGTTTTAAAAACTTTTGGGTATATCCCACACCAAAAATAAAGTGTGGCTTGTCTAAGATGATAGGGTCATCTGATGTAGAGGCTTCCTATATTGAGTTACCGATTTGGAAAAAGAATGAAAAAATGAAACTGAAAGCTGTGAATAAGAAACAATATCAAAAGCAAGAAGAAGCATTTAAAAATGCCGCAAAGAAAAAAGCAAAGAAAAAATAATGATAATAATTAAGTCAGATAGGACATTTGATACTATCTGACTTTTTCGATTTAAATTTCCTCTAAAGTAAAATGAGGTCGTTTTGATGACATTAGACTTGTAAAAAAATATTTTTTAAATTCAAAAATATATGTTGACGCTTACATTAACTCAATATATACTAAAATCAAATCCAATATTGATAAATTAGACATGTGACTGGTCATGCAGGCAGGATCTAAAAACGATGAATTTCTTTAATTTGTCGTTTTAGGTCCTTTTTTTATTGCTGAAATATAGGTCTCATGTATGAGAAAAGGGGGAGAAAAAATGGATTACACACAGGTTGCCAAAGACGTTTTACAGCATGTAGGTGGCAAAGAAAACATTGCGCACCTTGAGCACTGTTCAACAAGACTTCGCTTCACACTGATTGATCAGAAGAAGGCAGATGTACCGGCTCTAGAAAAAACGCCAGGTGTCATAGCTGTCAGAATGTCAGGTCAATGCCAAGTGGTCATTGGGAATGACGTCATCGAAGTGTATCAAAAATTAACAAGTTTAATAGGTAGCAGCTCATCAGGGAAAGACGCGCCTTCCAATCAGCCAAAAGTAAAAAGAAAAGCAGGCACAGTTCTGTTAGATTTCATTGTAGGTGTCTTCCAGCCGCTTGTTCCAGCTATCGCAGGCGGAGGGATTTTAAAATCATTTCTTCTCCTTTTCTCTTTATTAGGCTGGATGGATGCAAAGGGCCAAACCTATCAAATATTGAACATGGTAGGGGACGCACCTCTTTACTTCCTCCCTTTACTAGTCGCTGTAACGACTGCCAATAAACTAAAAGTAAACCCACTGGTCGCATTATCAGCAGTCGGTGCGCTCCTTCTTCCGAACATGACGGCTATGCTTACTGAAGGTGCGCAATTGATGACATTCGACGTAAAAAATATAGCTTATGCGTATCAAGTGTTCCCAGCAATCCTTTCTGTATTGCTTTACGCTCAAATGGAAAAATTCTTTACACGATTTTCACCAAAACCAATTCGGATTTTCTTTGTCCCAATGATGTCATTGGTCATTACTGTACCAGTTACGTTACTTCTATTAGGACCGATTGGTTTTACAGCAGGACAAGGTTTTTCATCCATCATTCTTGCAATGTTTAATACAGTAGGCTGGGTAGCTGTCGCAATTTTAGCAGCAGTCCTCCCATTCATGGTCGCATCAGGTATGCACAAAGCAATGGTCCCTTATGCAGTCACAACAATGGGGACCCTTGGGAAAGAAGCGCTTTATTTACCTGCATCACTTGCACATAATATTGCTGAAAGTGGAGCGTGTTTCGCTGTGGCACTACGCACAAAAGACAAGGTACTCAGATCAACAGCCATTTCGGCAGGGATTTCAGCATTTTTTGGCATCACAGAGCCTGCTTTGTATGGTGTGACACTTCAAAATAAGCGGGTCCTTGGAAGTGTCATGATTGGTTCGTTTGTTGGCGGAATCTTCATTGGATTAGTTGGTATACAAGCCTTTGTACTTGTTGGCCCTGGATTAGCAAGTATGTCGATGTTTATCTCAGATGAGCTCCCGCGAAATCTGATGTTTGCTGTCATTGGAGCAGTCATTTCGTTTATTGTCGCCTTTATCGCTGCTTTTGTATTAGGTAAGGATAAAACAGTAGAAGAAAAGACAAATGATCAAGCTGCATTTGCTGAACAAATTGGAGCAGGTGAAACATTCAAAAGCCCTGTGATTGGTCAAATGATCTCTCTATCTGAAGTAAAAGATGATATTTTCTCTTCAAAGGTCATGGGTGAAGGAATTGCCATAGTACCTTCAAAAGGAGCGCTTTATGCACCAGTAGATGGCGAGGTGACCTTGCTGTTCGAAACAAATCACGCACTTGGTATGAAAACGGACCAAGGGGTTGAAGTATTATTCCACATTGGCATCGATACCGTTCAGCTGGAAGGACAGTATTTTCATCCAAAAGTGCAGGCAGGAGAACGTGTTCAAGCAGGAGATTTACTGATTGAATTTGATGTAGAAAAAATCATAGCAGCAGGATATGATCCAGTTACACTTGCTGTAATCACAAATACAGATCAATATGATATAAAGGTACAGCCATTACAAGAGGTCAATCGTCAAGATACATTGATGGTTGTCACACAATTAGGAGGCTAATCATATGACAACAATTAAAGGTTTTCCAAAAGGATTTTTATGGGGCGGCGCCATTGCCGCCAACCAGGCAGAAGGCGCCTGGAATATAGATGGAAAGGGACCATCAGTTGCAGATATTGCAATGTATCGTTCCAATTTAAGTGTAGAAGATTATGAAGGACATCTTGCTGTTACTTCTGAAAATATAGATCGTGCAATAAAGGATCCAGACGATAAAAAGTACCCAAAACGCAGAGGTGTTGATTTCTATCATCACTATAAAGAGGATTTGGCTCTATTTGCTGAAATGGGCTTTAAAACACTTCGCATTTCTATTGCATGGAGCCGGATCTTTCCTACTGGAGAAGAAGCTGAACCGAATGAAAAAGGGCTGCAATTTTATGATCGTGTATTTGCCGAAATGAAAAAACTCAACATAGAACCGATTGTGACACTCTCTCATTATGAAATGCCTTTAGCCCTTAGTGTGAAATATAACGGCTGGGTTGAAAGAAAAGTGGTCGATCTCTTTGTGAAGTTCGCCAATGTTTGTTTCGAACGTTATCAACATGATGTGAAATATTGGCTCACTTTTAATGAAATTGATAGTATACACCGCCACTCATTCATTACTGCAGGAATTATTCCTGATCGTTGCCCAGAAGGAAAAGTAGAAGAGACGGTGTATCAAGCGCTTCATCATCAATTTGTCGCATCTGCTCTTGTAACAGCAGATTGCCATCGTATTATCCCAGGCAGCGAGGTTGGGTGTATGCTGACAAAATTGACAACGTATCCGCATACATGTCATCCGAATGATGTGGAACAAGCCTTGAAACAAAACTTAGAAAACTACTTCTATGCAGATGTTCAGGTGTTTGGCGAATATCCGCCACTGATTACACGTATGCTTGAGAGAAAAAATATTCATATTCATATGGAAGCAGATGATCTAACCATTCTAAAAGAAAACACAGTAGATTTTATCTCATTTAGCTACTATATGTCTTTAACTGAATCAGCCCAAGAAGGATTAGAACAGACAGAAGGGAATACGATTCGTGGAGTCAAAAACCCTTATCTTCCTTCAACTGACTGGGGCTGGCAAATTGATCCGGTTGGTCTGAAAATTTCTTTAATCGAATTGTATGATCGCTATCAAAAACCTCTTATCATTGTCGAGAACGGAATGGGTGCAAAGGATGTAGTTGAAAGTGATGGCTCTATCCATGACGACTATCGTATTAACTATTTTAAAGAGCATTTCCGTCAGATGAGAGAAGCGATTGAAGAAGGCGTCGATCTCTTTGGATATACGAGCTGGGGCTCAATTGATATTATTAGTGCAGGTACATCACAAATGTCAAAACGCTATGGCTTCATTCACGTAGATCAAGATGATGATGGCAACGGAACCTTAAAACGATCTCGAAAAGACTCATTTTATTGGTACCAAAAAGTCATTGAGACAAATGGTGAATCGCTTGATTGAACACCACAATCATGAAAACAGGTGATGACGATGTTTAAAATCAAAAAAGTTTTAAACTCGAGTGTGGTCCTGGCTGAAGATCAGAACCAACAGGAGATGGTTTTGTTTGGCCGAGGGATTGGCTATGGACAGAAACCGGGTCAAATGATAGAAGAGAAAAAAGCGGACCAAGTCTTTATGTCAGTCGATAACATGAGAGCAAAAGAATTTCTTCAACTGTTAGATTCAATGCCTCAAGAGTTTATCGATTTAACTCAGCACATCGTCCAATATGCAGAAAAACGGTTAAATTCAAATCTAAATTCAGGTGTTTATTTTACCTTAATGGATCATTTGAATTTTGCTGTCGAACGACATAAAAAGAATATTAATATTACGAATCGCGTGTACTGGGAAATCAAAAATTACTATACTGAAGAATTTGAAGTAGGGAAGTACGCACTTGAGTTAGTCAATGATACATTGGGCATACAATTACCAAAAGAAGAAGCCGCCAATATCGCCTTTCACTTAATTAATGCATTAGGTGAAGAATCTGATTCGAAAGATGGCATGAAATATGCCAAAATGATCGGGAGTATTGTCAATCTTGTGCGCTATACATTGAATATGAAGATGGACCAAGAGAATATTCATTACAGTCGGTTCATTACACATGTGAAGTTCTTTGTAGAAAGATTTTATGCAAATAAATTACTCTCAGATCAAGAAAATGAGTTGTTTGAACAAATTGCACACTTGTATCCTCAAGCGATGGATGTTGCTTTTAAAATCAAAGATTATATTAAACAGGTGCATAGTATCGTCATTCCTAATGATGAGCTTACTTATCTTGCGGTACATATACACCGCCTCATATCTTATCAGCAATTAAAATAATGGTGGGACCACTTGCCTTGTGATCAGGCAAGTGGTTCTTTGCTATGACCAATTTTTATATTAAGTTCCGATAGGTCGTTCTGTTGTACCAGCATTCGTCTCATTTAACGAATTGAAAGACGCTGTTTGTCCGAAAACAACGATGGTTAAAGCGATGATCAATAAACTCATTTTTTTCATTAGAATTCCTCCAGTCAAGTATAGGATGGTTCCCGTGATAGGCTTCCTTTAAAAAGAGATAGGCTTGATGAATGTCACCCAATTCCTCAAAGTGTTTTGCAGCTAGAGCACTTAATTCACAGGCACCTTCAGCATCCTTTAATTCTTTTAGAATGCTGATTTCATCGAAACAGGCTTGAGCTTTTTGAGCCATATCTTCAGTAAAATATAGATGGTAAAGCAAATTCATTTTTGCTGTATAGATGGGGCATTTCTCTGATTCATGTTTTTGGTTGACCAATTCGAAGTAATAGAGAGCTTGTGTTCTTTCATCAATAGAGAGCAGCTCTTTGATTAACATAAACATGGAGTGATGGAAATAGCACGATGAGAGGTAGTTTTCATCACTTAGAGCCTTTTCTAGGGCATCGATACATTTTTTCGATTCTCCAGCTTCGGCATACAGAATACTGATATTATGAAAAAGCTGTGAAGTTAGAAAATGATCATTTAGACTGTCAGCGATGTGTATTGCTTTTTTGTAGTAGTTTTCTGCTCTTATGAAGTCGCCAATGTCCATATAATTAGCAGCGGCGATGACAAAGGCTGTCGCTAGTCTTCTTTCATATCCTTCATGACTTTTGAAAATATCTATAGCATTCTGAATATAGTGAAGAGAAATTAGGCTTTGACGAAGTAGCATATATAAGTTTGCGATTTTCGTATGAAATTCTGCTACTTCTATTTCATCCGGAATGTTTTGCAGTTTTTTCTCGGCAATTTTAAACAGTCCAATGGCTGATGCATAGTCCCTGTTATATGAAGCGTAAAGGGCTTTGTATAGGTAAAAATAGTATTCAATTAAATCGTTTGTTTTAGAGGGGCAATCTAGCTCTGTCTGTTCATTCAGTTTTTTACCTCTCCGTTCATATAACATGAGTTTATACTTGCCTTCTAGCAATGAATAATAAGTCAAGACCTCCTGATTCTCTTCCATTTCTTGAAGTAATTGCTTTAATTCTGTGTACATTGCGTTAGCACTGTGTACATCATGCTTGCGAATCGCAATTCGCCAATCATTTAAACGGTTCCCCACCTGTTCAGCAGAAATGATAGCCATGAAATTTCACCTCTTTAAGATCCTTTCACCTGTTTCACTAAAAAACGATATCACAATTTTTGGAAGAATATAATCATTTCTGCGAGGTGATTGCCAAGAGGTAATAAAAAGGACCTAAGGTCATGTGATGTACGAAATTGTAATGGTGATTGAATGTTTTTACAAATGATTAAAATCTTTTTTTAGTCGTCTAAAAAAGGGATATATACATTGGGTTTTATGATTATGTTCGAAAATATCACTGGTATATTACAAATAAAGTGATTTTAGGTAAACGACGGGTCGGTTGGAAGGTCGATCTATTAAAGAAAATCAGTTATGATGATGCTAGATCAAATTTGGAATAGAAACTGATAGAAGCAGACAAAAATAAATGCCAATCACAAACACTAGTCTATTAGAAAGGACGTTGATATGAAAAAAAGATTTCAAATCTTAAACTGGCAAATCACAGTGATCATGACGACGCTGTTACTCGTTTTAGTGACTCTGTATATGTCAAAGAGATACTTTTATAGCAAAGAAATAGAGTTGCTGACAGAATCTTGTCAACAAGTAGGCGGCAAAATCATATTAGAAACAACTCGTTTTTCGATGGATTATTCGTTTGAGTGCCAGAAAAAATAGAACAGGCAGCTTTCTGCCTGTTTTTACTCCAATTAAAAACCTAAATTTTGCAGCCATTGATTTAATCTAAATTCTCGATTCTCGGCAGTTGAGCCATCATATCTCCCTAAATGTAAGCTGGCTGTTATTTCTCCGTCATTCATAAACATGATTCTTTCAGAACGAAGAGCAACCTTTGGGTCATGTGTGACAAGCAGTAGTGTTGCTCCTTCAGAATGGATTTCCGAAAATATATTCATCACTTCCTTCGTTGCATTAGAGTTAAGAGCACCTGTTGGTTCATCAGCGAAAAGAATGTCTGGTTCATTCATAAGCGCTCGACAGATAGAGGCTCTCTGAAGCTGACCTCCTGATACTTCTGACAAATATCGATCTGCTAAATGATCAATATCAAGTTTTTCCATTAAATATTTAGCTCGTTCATTCATTTCTTTTCTCGGCTTTTTCTTTGTTAAGTAAGCGGCAGCAATGATGTTGTCAAATAGATTAAGATTTTTTAGTAAGTGGCTGTGTTGAAAGACAAATCCCATATCTGTTAAGCGCAGAGCAGTTAACTGTTTGTCTGTCATTTCTGATAGTAAACGGCCTTTATATTTGATCTCTCCTGTTGAGGCTGTCTCTATCCCGCTAAGCTGATAAAGCAAGGAAGTTTTCCCGCATCCGGAAGGCCCCATAATGGTCACAAATTCCCCAGGCTTTATCGATAAATGGATATCTTTAAGAATGATTTGTTTCTGTCCTTTTAAAGAATCGATTTGCAAAGACAATCGCGTTGTTTCAATCAAGTGTTCCATGTGAAACATCTCCTTATGAAAGTGTATGACGTGTAGTTTGATTAGTAAAAAACGTCTTCAATAACGAAGCGGTTAAAGCTAAGCTGACAATCAACAGTGTGATTGGGTACACAACTGACACCCATTGTGGTGCCAGCCACTGCAGGCTTGATGCCCCTAAGGATGCTCCACCTACACTCATCAAAGCTGGTCCAATCGTATGGGCAGCGATCGTACCAATAAAGGTGCCCAAAGAGATAACGACGATAAAACTTGTGATATATTGTGCTGTTACATCTTTTTTAGAAAATCCAATCATTCTTAACATGTGGTTTCGACTTGAATCTTTCGTTTTTAACATGTGCAGAAACATGAATAGCATCAAACTGGCGGTTCCAAAAGCAGCTAATGTAGACAAAAATGCAACGATTTTTACTAAAGAGGCTGTGCTGCCGATTGTTTGATGAACGTATTCTTTCATATCTGTCACTTTTGCAGGAGATATCCCTTTTTCAAATACTGTCTTTTTCTCCGCAATTTCTACTCCTTGTTTTAGTTGGATTTGAATGGTTTTCCAAAGGGCTGATTGAGAAAATGGCTGTGATATTGCTTTTGCTGTTTTGCCGCCGTTGGTGACATCCTGATAAATGCCAGTCACTGTTTTTTGAATTTCATGCCCGTTTGTTACGAGAGTGATTTTTTCTCCTACCTTTTTCTGGAGTGAATCTGAACTTAGCACTGATAAGGCAATTTCTTTATTCTTTAAAGGCTGTCGCCCTTGTAAATAGGTGAGAGGAAATGCTGAGAGATCACCTGTTTCTAAATAGAGTGTTTCTAATGTATTATCCTTTGATTTTGCCTGAAGAGAAGTTGTTTCATATATAGCTGATGTATGAATGTCCGGATCTTCACGAATCATTGATTCTATTTCATTTGTATTTTCCTCTAGATGATTTCCTTGTCGTATATCAATTCGAAGGTCACTTTGACCAGAGCCAAGATATGTGATGAAATCCGGCGATTGTAAGGTGTGCCATAGCTGAATAGGCAGCAGCATCAAAAATGTACAAAGCGCGATAATACAAGTAATCGTTGTGTACAACTTCTTTCGTGATAACAGATCTTTTAAACCAAGCCAAATATTGACCGGTATGAACCTGTTTTTCTTGAGATGTAGGGGTATTTGTTTTTTATCATTCGTTGAAATGGCGCCGCCTTGAAGTGCTTGAGCGGCTGATACTCGGCCAAACTTTCTTAGGACAGCATTGGTGCAAGAAATGACGATCATTGCTATCACTATAGAAACACAAAGCGGGATGAACCAAGAAGTAAAAGAAGGCTGATTCCCCATGTATCGCTGAATATTGGCCGTAAACATATCACCAAATATAAGCGTTAACCCATATCCTGCTATACACCCTACACAAGCAAGCACGGCATACTTTCCAATGTATAATTGCTTGATTCTTGTTAAAGGAATCCCAAGCACCTTCAGTATTCCAATTTCACGTTCGTCCTCTTCTATAGAAGCCGTCATAGCAAGATGGAGAGAGAGAAGGGCTATACCGATGAGCAGCATGCAAACAAGCAGGAGAATGGCAATCACCATTCCATCTGTCAATGCATTCAGCATACGCAGCAAAGGTAATGTGACAGCTGGACCTTGTTGTGGAAGCTGTGATGACTGGTAGTTTGCTTGAAAGGCATCTGCCTTCACGGCATCATGCAGTAAAAATTCAATTAAATATTCCTTTTTATGAAACACTTGATTCATTGCGTCCCAATCCTTGTGATGAAGAAGGAATCTTTTCGAACTAACAAGACTGGGGTTCATTTGTGCATCTCGCAAGAACGCTTTGATGCGGAAAGAGAATTGATTAGACCCTTTCCCAATCAGTAACGTTTGTCCTATCTTGAGATGATACTTTTGTTGAAAATAGATAGGGATAGCCACTTCACCTTTATTGACAGTGAGCTTTTCATTTTGTTCATTTAAAAGAAAATCAAAATGACGATTTTGTTTTACAAATAAATGATCCATCACACCTGCTTTGGCGGGTTTGTTTCCGAACTTGATGTTTGCATGTTCAATTGGAATCATTGGAACGATTTGATGTGCTTTTACCATGGACTGCTTGTTTGAAAATGCTTCAATGTCTTTTTCATTTAGGCTGCCGTCATGCATTTGGACAAAATCTGGTGCCTTGGCTGAATGGAGCAGATTAGAAATGGAACCATTCAGCTGTACTGTCATTTGAGCGGCGTTTGTTGCGAGAAATGATGTCAACATAATACAAATGGTTAAACCGATGGAAATGAGACGGTGGCGGGTTAAGTCTTTCTTTATAAACGTCAGTCTCATGAGGCTGATTCTCCTTCATGTTGAAGCATATTTTTTGTTAAGTAGGCAAGGGCAAACATGAAAGTGCTGACTATTAGCACCGTCACATACATGTTGGCTGAAAACGTATTGAACAAGAATCCATACATCATTTGACCAAGCGGGGCAGCACATTGAGAAACCATTGTCAGGTTTGCCATCACTTTTCCTAATTGACTATTTGGCGTTTTCTTTTGAACATGTGAAATTACAACGATTGAGATCATTGTAAGCAGCATAGCAATTGGAAGACATCCTGCTAGAAAGAGAAAATAAGCTGGATAAGTGCCAAATTGAAGAGCTGTGTTGGATGTTGAGAATGCGACAGGTAGCAAGATGATCGCGATGAAGATCAGCCAGCGATATAAAGTAGGTATCTGCCAATGCTTTGCTACAAGTCCAACTAGCAGAGCCCCTGCGATCACAGCGAACTCAATCAAGCCCATGCCTATTCCATACATGATGTCACTGCTTTTCATTGTGACCCTTAAAATGATTGGACCACCCACGATAAAAAATGGCGTGAGGATGAAATTTAACATTGCAGCAAGCAGCATGGCTCTTTTTAAAAATGGCTGACTGCCAATATAGGAAAATCCCTGTTTCATATCTATTATGAGCACTTTGCCCATAGTTTCCGTTAGCGGGCTAGGTGAGAAGGATATGTTTAACCGTAAAAGCATGCATGCTGATAGAAAAAACACGATAGCACTGGCACCTATGATGGATTGACTTCCAATCAGTCCGTACAGAACCCCGCCGATAATAGGAGCGAGAACACCTGAAAGTGCCTGCACGCCATTGACGATTCCGTTTGCTTGTTCTAATTGTTCCTGTTTTACTAACTGTGGAATGCTGGACATCACAGCAGGAGCATAGAACGTACTCATCACACCAAGAAGCACCATGACCGCTCCGCTCATATAGAGTGAATCATTTCCTGAGAATAACCAAAAATAAAAAGCCAGAATCATGATGCCGGTGAGAACATCAAATAAAATCATCAAGTTCCTTCTGTTAAACCGGTCAGCGATTGCGCCTGCTAAGGGAGAAAGAAGGAGTGGGACATTGGATAAAGCGAATAGTAAGGCATATAAGTCAACACGCTGGGTCATATCCAGCACGTGTAAAGATAGAACAAACCGAATTAAGGAAGAACCAAAAACGGAAATAATTTGTCCGAGAACGAGGTACATAAAGTGGGATGAACCTCTTTTGGATAACAAAGACATGAGTATCACTCTCCTTTTAGACCGACCGTCAGTCTATAACGTATGCAGGATTGGTATTGAAGTGACCAATCACTGATTCTTTTCATCCAGCTCTCCAGTTAATCGCTTTAGAAGAAAGCAGAAGCTTCCCTTTTCTGCATGTAATGAGGATTCGAGGATATCGATAAAAGCTAAAGCGCGTCGTATACTTTCTTCGGCTGTCCATTGAAAAAGGCCCTCATCAAATATGACCTGTGCAGAAGCAAGAAGGAATTCAACCGTTTCTTGCGGGAACTTTGTTTTGAATGTTCCTTCTTCCACCCCTTGCTGAATGACGTCTGCCAATACGGGTGATAGTTCTTTAATCGCTTTGATTAAGCTTTTTTGGTGCATCTCTGCATTAGAAGGCTGATGGAATTGTTCAATCATCCCCTGTTTATTGCTTCCTTGCTGAGGCGATTGTGCCATGATGATACGAAATAGTTTGTCGACGACTGGAAGGTCTGGCTCAGCCGCAATACGCTTTGCCACGATGATATCTGCTTTGATGATCCTGTCAATAATGGCATCCATCACTTCTTCTTTGGATGAAAAGTAATAATAAAAAGTGCCTTTTGCAATGCCAACAGCTTTCAGAATGTCGATAATCGTTGTTTGCTGATAGCCTTTGGTAGAAAAAAGCTCTTCGGCTGCGTTTAAGATGTCATTTTTACGTTCTTCAGGATGTTTAACGGTTCTCATAAAGCCATCCTTTCTTTTGACTAGACTGTCGGTCGATCCTTTGATTTGATTAAACACTTTTCAATGTCCCTTTGTCAATGCCTCATTTTTGAACACTTTGCATTTATTGTGCAATGACACTATGATACATTGAATGAAAACAGCCTCAGGAGAGATGCCTCATGCAATTTTTAACTGCTGAATTGGCGCAAGAAATGGTTGAACGTACGATGCGTATTTTAGATAAAAACATCAATGTGATGAATGCGGATGGTGTCATAATTGGTTCTGGTGAACGAAACAGGATTGGTCAGAAACATGATGGTGCACGACTTGTGCTGACAAGCGGAAACAGTATGGAAATTGACCATGAGGCGTCCTTACGCTTAGAAGGAGTGAGACCTGGAATCAATTTGCCTATTTGCTTTCGTGAACAAGTAGTTGGTGTGATTGGAATTACTGGTGAGCCAGAGGACATTCGGCATCATGCCGAGCTGGTGAAAATGGCAGCTGAGCTTGTGTTAGAGCAGTCTTTTCTGCTTGAACGAATTCAGTGGCGGCAAAGAATAGAGAGTGAAATTGTCAATCAGTTAATTTCTGATTCGGACGTTGGTGATCATCAGCTAAAGAACCGAGCTGCATGGCTGGGAATGGATTTAGATAAGCGCCGAATGGTCATCGTTTTTCAGCCAGTTCCATCCTCGGAAGACGCTGTGCATAAAATGATGCATGCGATTCAATACGATAAGAATGCGGATGATTTGCTTGGCATGACCTTTCGTCATGAATTGGTTCTTTTAAGGCAGCCAATCCCTGATCATCGTTTAAAGCATGTGGCAGGGCAGCTGCAAAGAACAATGGAAAAAGCAGTAGGAGGTCAGGTGCTAGTGGGGATAGGGACTGTCGCCGACGACATAAGCCGACTGCCATTGTCTTTTGAGCACGCAAGAGATGCCTTGAGGTTGGGGAAAACTCTTGATCCCGAGGAGAGTATTTATTTTTTTAAATCTTATCAGTTGGAAAGGCTATTCCTCACTGCAGGAGCTGTTGAAGAGGAGATTAGATGGACTGACTTTTACAAGCCATTAACACAGGAAGCGGAGCTCGCCCAAACTTTAAGGATTTACATTGAAGAGGGCGGTGATTTACAAAGAATTGTTGATCGTTTATTTATTCACCGGAATACTTTGCGATATCGTTTAGATAAAATTCAAGCATTGACCGGAAAAAATCCCCGTCATGTGAAACAGTTGATGGAGCTTTATATGGCGCAGTTGATGAGTCAACTATCTTGATTGTGCATATGCACAATGGAATGAAGGGATAAATTAAAAAAATTCATCTAGATTCACAACCCGATCCCCACTAGTAAACGCTTACAATTGGAGAAAGACATTTTGGGGGAGATCGAGGATGAGTGGAGATGTGACAGTAAGTACACTGGGAGCCGTGACGGCGCTTGTGATAGCGATTGTTCTTATTCTAAAAAAAGTATCACCTGCATATGGCATGCTGGCAGGTGCCTTCATAGGCGGCTTGGTAGGCGGTGTAGATATTGTTCAGACCGTCAACGTCATGATGGAAGGCGCTAAGGATATGATTCCGGCTGTCCTCAGAATTATGGCGGCAGGTGTACTAGCTGGCGTTTTGATTGAGTCGGGTGCAGCTTTAACTATCGCCGAGGCTATCGTGAAAAAGCTTGGAGAGGCGAGGGCGTTATTAGCACTCGCACTGGCAACCATGATTTTAACAACAGTGGGCGTTTTTGTAGATGTAGCTGTTATCACGGTAGCGCCCATTGCACTTGCCATTGCCAAACGGGCAAAGCTGTCGAAAACGGGGATTCTACTTGCCATGATTGGAGGCGGGAAGGCAGGGAATATCATGTCACCGAATCCGAATGCCATTGCCGCTTCTGATGCTTTTGGTGTACCGCTTACTTCAATGATGGCTGCGGGTGTCATCCCGGCTGTGTTTGGATTGGCTGTTACATATGTGTTAGCCAAAAAGCTTGCAAAAAAAGGGACACCTGTTCTTGAAGAGGAAACTGCGCAAAGCAAAGTTCAAGTGCCAGCTTTTTTTCAAGCACTTGCGGGTCCGCTTGTCACCATTTTATTGTTGGCTTTAAGACCGCTTTTTCAAATCAATATAGACCCAATGATCGCCTTACCGATCGGAGGCATTGTAGGCGCTCTTTTCATGAAAAAAGGGAAGTTTCTCAATGATTATGCGATGTCGGGGCTTCATAAAATGTCGGGTGTAGCAATTATGTTATTAGGGACAGGCACACTAGCAGGAATTGTATCGAATTCTTCCTTAAAAGATGTGTTTATTCAAGCACTCGATGCATCGGGATTACCTCCGTATTTACTTGCACCAGCTTCGGGGATATTTATGTCAGCCGCCACCGCTTCGACAACAGCAGGAACGGCGGTAGCGAGTGGCGTATTTAGCGGTACATTAATTGGCCTTGGCGTATCTGCTCTTTCAGGAGCAGCCATGATTCATGCTGGGGCAACAGTGCTAGATCATATGCCGCACGGGAGCTTTTTCCATGCCACAGCAGGAAGTGTTCAAATGGACATCAAAGAGCGGTTGAAACTCATGCCTTTTGAATCGTTAATTGGTTTGACATTAACCGTCGTATCGACCATTATATTCGGCGTTTTCCAGTTGTTTGGCTGATGACATTTGATAAGAAACGAGGGGCTTTAGGATGAAAATTGTGATTGCACCAGATTCATTTAAAGAAAGTTTATCTGCATATGAGACAGCATGTGCCATTGAACGAGGATTTCATGCGATTTTGCCAAACGCTGAATATATCAAACTTCCAATGGCAGATGGAGGAGAGGGAACTGTTCAATCGCTAGTTGATGCGACGGGCGGGCACATTGTCAATCAAGTGGTCACAGGCCCGCTTGGGGAGCCTGTTGATGCCTTTTTTGGCATGTTAGGGGACGGTCAGACTGCCGTCATAGAGATGGCCGCAGCCTCTGGGTTACACCTTGTTCCGCAAGAAAAACGCAATCCCTTATTCACGACATCGAGAGGAACAGGGGAATTAATGCTTGCGGCACTGGATCAAGGAGCGAAGCATGTCATCATTGGGCTTGGCGGAAGTGCAACAAATGATGGCGGCGTTGGGATGATGCAAGGATTAGGTGCGGCTTTTCTTGATAATGCAGGACAGGATCTGTCGCCAGGCGGTGGAGCCCTTCATCAATTAGCTTCTATTGATCTATCTGGACTTGACCCAAGACTGCAATCCGTTCGGCTGGAGGCAGCTTGTGATGTGGACAATCCTTTAACGGGTGAAAGAGGAGCATCTGCTGTATTTGGTCCTCAAAAGGGTGCTGATAAAGAAACGGTTCAAGTGTTAGATAAAAACTTAGCTCATTTTGCACAAGTAGCAGAAAAACAGTTCAATGTATTTTTTGAAGGTGTAGCAGGGGCAGGAGCGGCAGGAGGACTTGGTGCGAGTTTATTAGGCTTTTTACACGCCGATTTGCAAAGAGGAATTGATATTGTGCTGAAGGCAGTTCATTTTGATGATGTCATCAAGGAGGCAGACCTTGTCATTACTGGGGAAGGCCGGATTGACCAGCAGACCATTTATGGAAAAACGCCAATTGGTGTAGCCAAAGCAGCAAAGCAGTATCACCTGCCTGTGATTGGTATTGCGGGCTCCCTCTCAAAAGACAGTGCAGTTGTACATGAGCATGGAATTGATGCACTTTTTAGTATCGTTCCAGGTGTAACTTCTCTTTCTGAGGCGATGAGAGATGGGGCTCTTCATGTAGAGAGAACCGCTCGGAATATTGCGGCTGCTATATCAATTGGAAGAAATAAGTAAACGTTGAAAAATGTTTCCTTTTCTATCACATTCCTTTCTATAGAAATGTGGTAAAATTGTATGAAATAAAATAGAAAGTTGGAGGAAACACAAATGTCTAATCTACCGAATTGTCCTTCATGCAGTTCACCTTATACTTACGAGGATGGCAGTCTGCTGGTTTGTCCTGAATGTGCGCATGAATGGTCACTTGAACAAGAACAAGCGACAGAGGACCAGCTTGTTGTCAAAGATGCGAATGGAAATCTGTTAAGAGACGGGGATACGGTCTCTGTCATCAAAGATTTAAAAGTAAAAGGTTCTTCTTCCGTTTTAAAAATAGGGACGAAGGTCAAAGGCATTCGTTTAGTTGAAGGCGATCATAACATTGATTGTAAAATTCCTAGCTTTGGCGCAATGAAGTTAAAATCAGAGTTTGTGAAAAAGGTATAATAACGAAAGGAGGCTGTCAGTAAGAGGCCTCTTTTTATTTCTTTATTTATAGGTGAAAGGAATAATCTTAAACAGAATTCCATACATATATACCTGTTGAAAAAGGTTCATTTTTTAAAAAAATCAAGCCTCTTTTCACATAAAAAATTGCTGTTTTCTTAACCCTACCTTAAAAAAGGCAGATGATTCGCTAAATTTTGCCTAATCCCCTTCACAACTTTTGGGCATTGCTGTACCATATGGAAGTGTTCTTCTATTTTTAACGGATCATGGTGTTTATCAGGAAATAGATGATAGATAATACTTAGACAAAGAAGGAGAGGTAACGTGACGAACGTTTTAGAACTGCATAATGTATCTAGGCATATTCACGGGAAAAAGATCGTTCAAGACTTGAGCTTTTCTGTCCAAGCAGGCGAAGTCTTTGGCTTCTTAGGACCAAACGGTGCAGGGAAAACAACAACCATTCGTATGATGGTCGGTCTTTCTCCTATTACATCTGGCGACATTCTGATTAATGGTCATAGTATTCAATCCTCATATCAGCATGCCATCCAAGATGTTGGTGCCATTATTGAAAACCCAGAAATGTATAATCACTTAACAGCCAGACAAAATCTTGTTCACTTTGCCAGAATGAATGGGAAAGTGGATGAAGGGCGAATTGATGAGCTGCTAGAGCTGGTCAGCTTACAGCACGTGAAACATAAGCGTGTCCGTACGTTTTCATTAGGAATGAAGCAGCGTTTAGGCATTGCGCAAGCACTCATACATAGACCGAAACTGCTTATATTAGATGAGCCGACCAATGGACTTGATCCAGAGGGAATTCGCATGATACGAGATTACTTGAGAAGGCTTGCAAAGGAAGAAGGGCTAGCTGTCATTGTTTCAAGTCACCTCATGTCAGAAATGGAATTGATGTGTGATCGTTTTGCGATTATCCAAAAAGGAAAGCTGATTGCGATTGAGGATCAGCGTACAGAGACGAATCAAGACGAATTGGTCAATTATCGAATGAAGGTCGCATCCGGTGAGCTGGAAGAAGCGCAGAAGCTCATTGGTGTATTTGAGGAAGGTACGACTGTAAAAGAAGAGGAGCAGTATTTATTCTTCTCCTTGCCAGAAGAGAAAATGCCGGAATTGATTCGTCATTTGAGTGACGCGTCCATTCATTTGTACGAAATCAAAATAGAAAAACAAACCTTAGAAGATAAGTTCTTAAGCTTAACAGGTAAAAAGGAGGCAGACGTATGATTCGCCTCATTCAAAACGAGTGGATGAAGATCAGTTATCGTGTTGGAACTTGGATTATGGTTGGACTTCTTGTTTTAGGTATGATTGCCACACTGATCTTTGCACTTAAAACAAATGACGAAGATCAATCATCCGGAGCTTGGAAAGACCAACTAGAAATGATGAATACTGAGAACAAGAAGGAACTCAAAGAAACAGAAAATGGTTTCTTTAAAAGAAGCCTTGAAAAAGAGATCGCTATTAATGATTATCGAATCAAGCATAACTTACCGCCAGCTAATCAGTTTAGTGACAGTGTATGGGATTATGTGAAAACAAACGCCAATTTACTTCAGCTTGTAGGTGTGTTTGTGATCATTATTGCTTCCACCATTGTCTCGGCTGAATACAAGCATGGTACAATTAAATTATTATTGATTCGCCCACCATCAAGGCTAAAGATCTTAATATCTAAATATATTACGGTGCAGCTATATGCTCTTTTACTTGTTGTGGTACTGTTTATCTTGTCATTTATATTGGGTGCCATTTTCTTCGGCCTCAACACTGATTATGTGAATTTGGTCTATCAAAATGGTGAAGTGATTGAACGTTCGCAGTTTGCAAATATGGTCTTTTATTATCTTGCTCATTGTGCAATGTTTGTCGTACTGGGAACACTTTCGTTCGCCATTTCTACAGTATTTAGAAGTGAAGCTATCTCCATCGCTATTAGTGTGTTAGCTTATATTGTGGGTGGATCAATTACAGGTATTTTAATGCTCTTCTTTGATTGGGCAAAATATTTGTTATTTGCAAATGATCCATCTCAATATTTTATGGAAGAGGTTACTCTTATCGAAGGTATGTCTCTAGGATTCTCATTAACAGTCCTAGTGATCTATTGGGCTATTTTCTTGGCGATTGCCTTAATTGTCTTCCAAAAGCGAGAAGTGAAAACAGGTAGTTAATTTAACTTTTTAGGAGGTTTACACATGATTAGACGGAAAGGTGAAAAAATTATGGGGATTATTAGTATTGTCCTCAATGCCATTGGTGTTGGATTTGGAGCATTAATTCTCTCCTTAGGTCCATCATTTTATGATCAAATCAATGAAGTGTTACAAGAGGAAGGAGAAACATTGCCGATTGAAACGCTTCAGGCTTCGGTTAATGCATTTGGTACTCAGTTCATGGTCGTTTCCGCAATTGCGGCTGTGCTATCGATTGTCGGTGTGATTTTCTTGAAAACAGACCGCCGTGCCGTGCTTTCAGGTATTCTTTTCTTGGTGTCTGCTGTGACTCTTTTGATTGGAACAGTCGGCCTTGCATTTGCTCCAATGGTTCTATTGTTTATCATTGGATTGATGTCTCTTATTAGAAAGCCGAAAACAGACATTCACACGAGTGAATATCCTTCATAAATACAAAGAAAAAGACATGCGTCGTTGTACGCATGTCTTTCTTTTTTAAATGATACCGATCAGCATCGCCACGAACAGAAGGATAATACTGAATCCCCACATCCAAAAGAAGGAGTAGCGGATATGTTTCCCCATATCGACTCCCGCAAGACCTATCGCAAGCCAAACGGCTGGAGCGAGTGGACTGACAAAGGTTCCGATGATGTTTCCAATCATCATGGCATACGCAGCGGAAGTGCCCGACACGCCAACCTCAGATGTAATCGATTCGACAATTGGAAGTAGAGCATAATAATAGGCGTCTGTGCTTGTCAGCATATCCAGCGGTACCCCAAACATCCCAACAATGATATGTAAAAATGGAAGCAGGAAAGCAGGTAGAATCTGAATGCTGTCCACAGCAATAGCTTTTAGCATGCCCGTTCCTTCGAGAATTCCTAAAAATGAACCTGCGGAGAAAATAACGGCAGCCATCATGAGTGCACTAGGTGCATGCGCCTTGATTCTCTCCATTTGTACATCCACTTTCGGATAGTTAATTAATAGTGCGAGAGAAAGACCAATCATAAACATATAACTAGCCGGAATCACGTTGAGCACAAGAAGGACAACAACGGCTACAAACAGAATGAAATTCACCCAAATCAAGTGATAACGTTTTAAAGCGGCATCACCTGTCTCGCTAATGGATTGAATAGCTCGGTCCCAATCTGCGCCTTCTAATTGAACAGCAGCGATTTCATTTGCGGCGATTTTGACCCGAATGCGTTTTTCTTCTCTTTTTCCTAAAATAAATGCCATTCCTAATACGAGAACGACCCCAATGAGCTGAATGGGAATGAGCGGCACCCAAAGTTCAGATGGGTCCATATTAAGGACACTCGCTGCCCGTCCTGTGGGGCCAGCCCACGGCACCATATTCGTTAAGCCGGCACTTGTCCCGATCAATAACAGCAATAAGTACGGACTCATATGTAATTTTTTATAAAGTGGAAGCAGTGCAGGTACAGTTAATAAAAATGTAGTCGCTCCTGCTCCGTCTAAATGAGCGATGACTCCTATTAGAGCTGTTCCCATCGCAACCGTGACAACATTTCCCTTTGTCAGTTTAATCAGTGTTTTTATTACAGGTTCAAAGAACCCTGTATCTTGTAAAATACCAAAAAATAAAATGGCGAAGATGAACATGGTCGCCACTGGCAGTACTTTGATAATCCCCTCTTCAAAGAAAGATTGAATGTCATTGATTCCAAATCCTGCGATGAATGCCCCGATTAAAGGCACCATGACCATGGCAACAATTGGACTTGCTTTCCCCCAAATCAGCAATACAACAATCGTTAAAATAATCAATAATCCAACAAACGTTAACATAAGTCCCTCCCCCTACAATAAACCGTTTACATTTTCTTGCTCTTTTTATGACAATGCAGTCCCATATCTGCATTGAAAAAAAGGGTATCAAAAATATGAGTATTAGGCAACCGCTTTCATACCTATACAATGGTAAAAAAGGATGGTGAATCCATTCACGGCGCGGTATCAAACATGTCAAAAAATTTAGATAAAATATAACGATTCAAGGGCATTTCTGCAAATATATTTATATAGGTATTTGGAATCGTTAAAATAAAAGAAGCGTCCAATGAATGAACGCTTCTTTCAAATTATTTTTTCAAGATGACGTACTCGTAAGGGTCAAGCTGAAGCTGGTCTGGCACCTGCTCTTCAGACAGCATATTTTCATAGCTTTCCGCTGAATCTAGTGATATGTTCTGCTGCTCTTCTGTAAAATTCATCATAAATACATAGTCTTGCGTGCCATCTGTTCGTTTTTGTACACTAACTCCCTCTGGAATCACAGATGATAGGACGGGCTGTATACCCATTCCTGCGATGAGATCCTCGTAGAACACATCATAAAAAATCTGCTCATTTTCGGAAGCCATATAGTATGCTTTTCCATCTCCAAAAGGATGGACAGTAAGGGCTGGCTGTCCTTCGTAGCAGCCATTCTCAAAATGCCCTAACACAGAGGCCGTTTCAGGATGAATGGATTCGCAATATTGCCCGACATGGTAGGTGCGTCCATTCCCTGTGGTTATTAACACATGTTCATCTGGCATCAATGTGTTGATTTCCTCAGCCCATATGCCAAGTACATGACGGAGAGGGCCGGGGAAACCACCGAGGAAACATAGGTCATTTTCGTCGACCATGCCGCTCCAATATGTCGCGATAAAAATACCGCCCTTTTTGACAAAGGCTTCGATTTTTTCTGCGACGCCTGGTTTGATCATGTAGAGCATTGGAGCAACCAGCACACGATAGGATGAGAAATCCTTTTCCATGCCGACAATGTCAACAGGGATGCCTTTTTTCCAAAAGCTTCGATAGTGAGTTTGACAAGCCTCTACATAGCGTTTGTTTGTATTATTTAAGCCTTGTGCATCATCAATGGCCCAGTGGTTTTCCCAATCGTATATGATGGCGACTTCTGGTTGTACGGACGTGCCCGCAATGGGCTGCAGCTGCTCCAATTGTTTCCCTAGATCAGCGACTTCTTGAAACACCCGCGTATGTTCATGTCCGGAATGATCGACTACGGCGCCATGGAATTTCTCGGAGGCACCTCGGCCTTGGCGCCACTGGAAGTAAAGCACGGAGTCTGATCCGTGGGCAATCGCCTGTATGGCAGAAAGGTGTGCCATTCCTTTGTGTTTGACCTTATTCACTTCATGCCAGTTCACAAGGCTCGGTGTACTCTCCATAACGAGAAATGGCTGACCGTCCTTTAATGAACGATATAAATCGTGAACGAAGGCGACGTTTGACGCTAATTCGGAGGTTGTTTCCCTGCCGCTATGCCATGCTGGATAGCTATCCCATGAAATCACGTCGACCTCTTTTGCAAATTGATGATAATCCAGCCCAAGGAATGGGCGCATATGCGGGTAGTCGCCCATAAAGTTGGTGGTCACTGGGATATGAGGCGTCAATTCCCGCAGCGGTTCAATTTCATTTTGATAAAAATTGATCGTTTGCGCTGTGACAAAGCGCTTCCAGTCTAGGTTCATCCCGTGAATCATGTGCTCCCCGTGCGGTGCAGGTGATTCGATTTGTGACCAGTCACTATACGTGTGGCTCCAAAAACCCGTCCACCATGCTTGATTCAAAGCTTCAAGGTCATGATTGTATTTGTCTTTCAAATAGTCCCGAAATGCTTCCTGGCAAAGATCACAATGACATTCGCCGCCGTACTCATTCGAAATGTGCCACATAATCAGTGCCGGATGATCCTTGTAGCGTTCAGCCAGCAGCCGGTTGAGTGTATTCGTTTTTTCTCGATAAACCGGTGAGGTGAAGCAATGATTATGGCGCAGTCCATGTAAATTACGCTGACGGTTCGCTTCGACGCGCAATACCTCTGGATATGCTTGTGACAGCCAAGCAGGTCTTGCCCCGCTTGGCGTTGCGAGAATGGCGTGAGCCCCCTGAGCTGCCAAGCGGTCCATGATGTCATCCAGCCATGCAAAATCATACTGCCCTTCTTTTGGCTCTAGCTTACTCCATGCGAAAATGTTGATGGAGAATGTTTGACAGTGTGCAAGCTTCATTAATCGAAAATCTTCGTCAATGATCTCCGGCATATGGAGCCATTGATCTGGATTATAATCGCCACCATGCAAAAAGCCTTTCACATTTGGGTGAACGAGTGGGTAACGCTTTCCCATTTTGTCACGTCCTATCCTTTTAATTACGGTGTCATTTGTTTAAATACATCAAGAGAAGGCAGTGCTTTTCCGTTGAAATCAAACATCGCTTGATTTTCCCAAGCATTTCCGACTGTACCGGTTGTTTGGATATAAGCCAGCCCGTATTGACTAGACCACGGAGCGCCTTTCGCTGGAATCCAAAGCGGCTCCCAATAAAAGAACCCTTTTCCGCGATTGTTTTTCACTTGTGAAATGTTCTCTGATAGATCTCGTATAAAAGATGCCTGGCCTTGAGGTGAAGCCGGGTAGCCGGCTGTTTTGACAGAGTCTTGATTAAATGAATTCTCTAGGTTGTCGCCATTTGCTGTCGTAAACCCATAGGCGGTTTCCACAACAATCACGTCTTTGTGATAGCGGGCACTAATATCATTCATATTAGACGTCAGACCATTAAATCCACCGTCCCAATACGGGTAATAAGATAGACCGATCGTATCGAATGAGACGCCTCGTTTTGTGATTTCATCAAACCACCAGCGGGACGCACCATTGTCCCCTCCGTGTGCAAGGTGAAGCATGATTTTGATGTTAGAATCGACAGAGCGGACAGCATTTGTGCCAGCCTTTAGCAAAGCGGCGAGCCGGTCAAATTCCCCGCCGCCTTCACCCCAGCTCTTTCCATTTGGCCACAGCATGCCTGAGTTCAGTTCATTCCCAACCTGAACCATGTTCGGAAGGGCATTTTGTGCTCTCATCGCTTTGAGTACATCCCCTGTGTAAGTGCCGACCGCTTTTTCTAAATCGCTTTGTGAAAGAGATGCCCAAGCTTTCGGTTTGAATTGTTTACCAGGATCAGTCCAGAAATCACTGTAGTGAAAATCAAGCAGCACTTTCATATTTTGTGCTTTTGCACGTTTCGATAGAGCGATGGCTGTGTTTAAATCATTTGTCCCACCGTTATAGGCACGGCCTTGGTTGTCGTATGGATGGTTCCACAGTCTAATGCGCACATAGTTGACGCCTTTTTCCTTTAATAGCTTGAGCGGGTCCACCTGTTTTCCGTTCTGGTCGAAGTATCTGCCCCCGCTTCTCTCTACTTCTGCAAGCATAGAGATATCGGCTCCTTTGACGAAATCACCCTGCAGTCCATTGATCGGCTGAACAAAAATCGTATCGGCTTTTGCTTCAGGCAAAATACCTAACCCCATAAAAAAGAAAACGACAACCGTGACGAGCATCCATTTTTTCATCAAATCTCCCCTTATCCTTTTGTCCCGCCTTGTGTGAGGCCGGATACAAATTGTTTTTGTAAAACAAGAAACAATAAAGCGACTGGAATCGCAATGAGTAAAGCCCCGGCTGCAAAGGTCGTGTAGCTGGCCCCCATTTTGTCTGACACAAGATTGTACAGACCGATCGGGAGCGTATACATTTCGGGTGAGCGGACAATGACACTGGAGATGATGAAATCACCCAGTGGTCCTGTAAAAGAGTTGATGGCAACAACCGCCAAAATCGGCTTAGCAAGCGGCATAATAATTTGGATGAAAATCCGGAAATGCCCTGCGCCGTCCATTCTGGCTGATTCATCGAGATCCTTCGGAATCGCATCAAGATAGCCTTTCATTAAATACGTATTCATCGGAATTTGCCCGCCTGCATAAATCAAAATTAGTGCAAGGTGGCTGTTAATCAGTCCAAGCATTTGAGCCAAAACAAAAATCGCAATCAGCGCTGAAAATTGCGGAATCATTTGCAACAGCAAAAAGAGCATCAGCCCATTTTTCCGTCCTTTGAAACGGAATCTGGAAAAGGCATAGCCTGTAAAACTGACAAGAATTAACGTTAAGAGCATAGTCGCAATACTGATCTTCATTGAATTCCAATACCATTTTGCATAAAGTGCTCCCTGACCGAAAAAGAGCTCGGTAAAGTGGCTGAACGTTGGATTCTTCGGAAACATACTTGTACTCATGAGGCTGTTTCCAGGATTAAAGGAAGCACCGATTGTCCAAAGCAGTGGATATAGAATACAAATGGAGGCAATGAAAAGGATAAAATAAGTAATGCTCAGGCGAATGAGCTTGTTTTGTTTTGATCCCATATCACATCATGTCCTCCTCTTTGAATGAATTCGTTCTCTTAAACTGCCAGAGTGCAATGGCGATGACAAAGATTGAAAGTAAAATCGTGACAGCCGCAGCGAGTGCATATTGAGAGGACTGCATCGTAAGTTTATAAATCCAAGAAACCAAGATGTCCGTTCCTCCAGCGGTTGACCCCGCAACAGGCGGTCCCCCGCCATTAAATAAGTAGATAATATTAAAGTTGTTAAAGTTAAACGTATATTGTGTGATAAGGATGGGTGCAATGGAATAGAGAACAAGCGGTAACGTGATGGACCGGAATTTCTGAAAAAAATTGGCTCCATCGATGGTCGCAGCCTCATATAAATCCTCGGGAATCGCCTGCAAAACGCCTGTTGTCATAATGAAAACAAAAGGAAATCCAAGCCAAGTCTGCATCGCAATAAGGGCAATTTTGCTCCAAAATGGATCTGTCAGCCATGGTTTTGGATCAATCCCTATCGATGCAAAAAGTGTATTGTTAATGGCACCAAAGGTATCATTGAACAGTCCAGCAAACACCAAAATGGTCACAAAGCCCGGAACAGCCCAAGGGAGAATCAAAATGGTTCTAAAAAACCGTTTTCCCTTTAAATCCTTCTGATTGAGCAGAACCGCTAAAAAGATGCCGAGGGCACATTGAAGGGTCGACGCAGCCAAAGTCCATACGACGGTCCAGCCAAGTACATCAATGAAGGTGTCTCTCCAAATATCAATGGAAAAGATATTTTGAAAGTTCTTGATTCCTACCCAGTCGATCAGATTGGCAGGAGGCGAGTGGTATAAATCATAGTTCGTAAAGGCAAGCGCAAAGCTGAACATAATAGGAAAGACAACAGAAAATAGAAGTAAAAAGAAAGCAGGAGTGCTCATTAAGTAAGGGAAGCCTTGATCGATGAGCTGATGATATTGAGCACGGATGGAATGAAGTGGTACCCCTTGATCCCGTTTCTTTCCATTCATAAAAGCATCACGCATCATGAGTACATAAAAGCCGATACCAAAACCAGCTGTTAACAGCGCAATAATCCCCTTTGCTAAAAGAAAAACAGAGTTGTCACGAGGCAGCATCGTCCCCAGTGTGAACAGTCCCCAAAAGCCAATATTGAATAAATCATAAAATACAATCAAAAAAGAGACGCCAAACAGGAAAAAGAGTGCCCCTTTGCCGTATTGTTTGTTGTATATCTGCCCCATCCCGGGTATAAAGGAGAACATTAGCGCCCGTCTCCGGTGTGTCTTTGATTCCACTGTGTGTGTGCGGTCTAGTTCAAGGTTACCCGTCAAGTCTAACACCTACTTCATATGAAATTAGATCAACTACGGGCAGCTTGATAGACTACCCGCATTTGATGGTTATTTGGAGTGATTTGCTTTAATTTGAGAGTCGATTTGATTGACCGCATCATCAAATGCCTTTTTCACATCTGTACGCCCAGTTGCAATCAGCCCTAATGCGCTGTCAATCGGCTTCCATACCTCTGCCATTTCAGGATTGTTCGGTGTCAGCGTGGCATATTTCGTTTGTTTTGAAACAGCATCCGCATTAGCGTTTTCCGTAATGATTGGATCTTTCATCAGTTTTTTCACTGGTGGAATTTCCTCTGTCAATTCAAAGCGCTTCTTCGAATTTTTTTCGTTCGTGATAAACTCAACAAATTTCTCAGCAAGTTCTTTATTTTTAGAATAAGAGGAGACGTTGTAGCTCTTTACACCTAAGAATGAGCTCATATGTTTTCCGTTAGGGAGTGTTGGCAGCTCGGCCACGCCATAGTCAATACCCGCCTCTTTATATGGACCAAATGACCATGGACCAGAAATGACAGCTGCCGCCTTTTTCTCTGTGAATAAGGAGTTGAGGACATTGATTCCTTGTTCACCAATGATGCCTTTCGGGAAAAGCCCTTCGCTAAAGAATTTTTGAATGTATTCTCCGCCTTGGATGGCGCCATCGTTGTTCAGACCAATATCATTGACATCATAAGAGCCGTCGCTTTTCTGCTTGAAAATATAGCCCCCTGATCCGCCTAACACACTTTGTGCATAGTAAATTTCATCCCATTTCGCAACAAAACCGTATTTCCCGTCTTTTGTCAGCTTTTTCGAAAGATCATACCAGCCATCAAGTGTCGTTGGTGCCTTTTTGACAAGATCTTTGTTATAGAAAAGCACCGTCGTTTCAACGGATTTAGGAAGGCCATACAGCTTGCCGTTTACCGTTTGTGATTGAATCGATTCGTCTGTGAAGGAGTCAATCACTTTTTGATCTGGCTTGATTTCCTGTAATAGCCCCTCAGTGACAGCTGATCCAATTTGATCGTGAGGCATCGTGATGACGTCTGGACCTGTCCCGGCTGCACCATCTAGACGGAGAGCTTCAACTTGGTCGGCATAAGCTTTTTCGACCACTTTGATTTTCACATCATTTTGTTTTTCGAATTCTTTTACAGCGTCTTGAAGCCCATCAGACTTTTTGACATCCTCCCACACTAGCAAGGTCTTTGTACCTGTAGATGCCGGCTGTGTACCGCTTGAATTGTCATCTCCCGGTCCGCAAGCTGAAAGCAGAAGCACAGCAGTACCAACGACTGCTAATAATGTCGCCCATTTTCCCTTTTTCATTGGTAATCCCCTCTCGTTCTATTTTCACAGATAATAAGAAAACGCTTTCTTAATGTGAGAATATCAACTTAAGTAAAAAAAGTAAACATATTTCATTAAATTTATTAAGTAAAATTTTTTACTCATATAGAGAGAAAAGAAGCCCTCCACATTGGACGGGGCTTCTAGTTGTTTATATCGTACTTTTTCGAAAGACAGGTTCTGAAGCAATCAGAACAGTTTTAGGTAATGTTCTGCCGTCCACAAGTCTTTCTAACAGTAAATCGACAGCTGTTTCACAAAGTAAAGACGTGTGGATATGATACGTGGTGAGCGGTGGTGACACATATTGAGACACATGAATATCGTTGATACTAAAGACGCTCACGCGGTTCGGCAGAGAAAATCCGCGCTCGTTTAATGCTTGTAAGCAGCCGATGGCAAGAGGATCACTAGCGACACAAAAAGCGGTGGGCAGGTCATCACCAAGCTCATCAATCGCCTTCATCATCAGCGAATAGCCTTCATCTACTGAGAAATGGTGACCGACATAGACCAATCGCTCATCAAGGACATTGTGAGCCATCAGATATTCACGGAAAGTCGTTTCGCGAATATCTGGAATATGTACATTCGTATTCAGATCAAGGTCTGTGCCGCCAATGAATCCAATAGATGTGTGCTCTTTTTCAATAAAAGAATCGATGATCTTTTCAACAATTCGTTTCAGGTTTGGCTTTACAGAATCAAAACGGTCTTCATCCGGTGACGTATCAATAAAAACGATATGCTGGGTGATTGCATATAATTGATCAAGCTCTGACGTTTTAAATCGGCCGATGGCGATGATCCCTTCTGTAGAAGGATCAATGGAATGAAGCCCATCAGATGGATTGTAAGCGGTGACATTTAAACTCCGAGTATTGGTCAGTTCCTCAATGCCCAGTCGAATGGATTTAAAATAAATATCTTCAAGCTCTTCCTTTTCGGTCATCCAATAGAGAAAGGCGATTTTTTTTAATGAATGTTTGAATGTTTTCTTTTGATAGGACAAAGCTTCTGCGGCGGCGTATACTTTTTCGCGTGTTTGATCCGTGACAGATAGGTTGGGATCTTGGTTTAGTACACGAGATACAGTCGCAATGGATAATCCAGCTTTTTCAGCAATGTCCTTTATTTTAGCTGCCAAATCAGCACCTCCTATAGAAAATATCTCCTCCTAGTATAGAGTCTTTAAAAAAATTAGTAAATATTTTTATTAAATTGTTTTCAGTTAAGCGCTTCTTTACGCACTGGGAAGGAATTAGTAAGATATATATATGAAAGGTTTTGGATTAAGATTTCTGATAGGAGAGGGACCGATGTATTACGATGCACTGAAGACATTTGTGACAGTTGTGGAAGAGAAAAACTTTACAAAAGCAGCCCAAAAGCTGCGGATTTCTCAGCCGAGTGTCAGTCTTCATATTAAGAACTTGGAGCAGGAATTCCAGACCGTTCTGCTGAATCGTTCGCCAAAGCAATTAACGGTTACACCAACTGGGGATATGCTGTACCATCGATCAAAACAAATCATTCGTTTATATGAACAGGCGAAGCAGGATATTTATGAGCATCATCATCTGGCAAGAGGGAAGCTGACAATCGGGGCGAGTTTCACCATTGGAGAGTACGTGCTGCCGCAAATATTGGCAGAGTTTCATCAGCTCTATCCGCATGTTGATATTGAGGTGGTCATTGATAACACAGAGGCGATCGCCAGACATGTCCGCTTATTCCATGTCGACATCGGTTTGATCGAAGGACAGACCAATGACAAAGAACTAACTGTCGAAACTTTTCTAGAAGACGAGCTCTATATCGTGGCGCCATTAGATCACCCCTTTGCTAAGAAAAAGGATGTCACGATTGATCAATTGCAAAACGAAACATGGATCACAAGAGAAGAGGGATCAGGTACCGGAGAATACTTACAGCACGTCCTGAAATCAAATGGACTGAAAGCACGGACATTTGTGACATTTAGCAGCAATCAAGCGATTAAAGAAGCTGTGATCCACGGAATGGGGCTTTCCGTTTTATCTAAATATGTCCTCCAGCGAGGCAGCATTGGCGGTGAATTGGCTGTCATTTCTGTGAGAGGAATGGATTTCAAACGAAAATTCTCCTATGTCGAGTCACCAATGACAGGGGGAAATAAAAATAAAGAATTGCTCGTTGAATTGTTAAGGAAAGAGAGAAAAGACGTTTCTCCTCAGTAGGAGAAACGTCTTTTTTTATAATCCTTTGATTTTGATTTCATCAACTGGAAGGAAGATTTCACCTGTATCTGTGTATTTCATGGTGACCTGATCGCCTTCTTTTAAATAAATGACAAGAGGTTCTTTTTCAGATGACATGGTGTAGCTTTTCCCATCGTCTAGCAGGAAGGTGACGGTTGTATAATCACCGGTCTTTTCTTTATAGACTCGTTTGACTTTTCCTGTAGCTTCTTTCTTTTCCTGCTTAGATGAACTGTTGACGGTGCCGCCGCCTTTTTGAAGAGCTGTCTTATAGGCTCTCAATGCTTCGTTTGGTGTTGAAGCGTACGCAGCGATTTCAGGATTGGCTGCAGAAACGATAAAGTAGTTTTGCAGGAATCCATTTGAATCGAGAACCGGTGTGAGCCAGCTGGCTTCTCCATAGAAATTATAGAGAATGGGCATGCGCCCTTTCCATTTCTTCTCGATGAATCGTTTTTCAATAATTTGCAGAGCACCTTGAGAATCCATGTAGGACTCTTCAAGATTACCGGTATAGTAAGTCGCTTTTCCTGTCCGGGCATTTGTCAGGGCATACCCAAGCATCGAATCAACGCCCTCTTTCGGACTTGTGAAATCTGTGAAGTAATACATATCTCCTTTTGAATCAAACACTGGACTTACATTGGCTTCTGTTCCTTCATCTGAAGGCAGCTTCACATCTGATTTTCCAAACATACTGTTCCAGAACCCGTGAATATAGTTTCCGAAATAACTGTTTTGCAGACTGACCGATTCTGGTGAAACAGCACCATCAATAAAAGCAGGTACTTGATCTAGAGCATATTTCTTCGTTGCGCCTGTTTTGGCATCAACAACGACTACGCCTGAAGCTTTAAAGCCGTTTCGGGCAGAGATAAAATCGCCATACGTGCGAATGTAATAAGGCTTACCATCATCATTGATTTCCAGCTGGGTGTTGCCGTAGAAAATCAAATCAGGGTACTGAAGCCGGATATGCCGCTCAATTTCTTTGTTGAAATAAGAGGAAGGCGTATAAACCATCTCTGTTTTTACAAACTTTGGATTAGCAGATGAGTCGGTCGCACTTAATGTAAAGTAACCCGGCGTACTGCCCGAACGAATCCATTTAAAGAAGTCCGAGAATTCCACTGGGGCGATGTACACATACTCACCGTTGACCTTCTGGATTTGCAGGCTGCCAAGCTCATAGTAGCTTGTGTTCGGAACCTGTCCAAACGATTTCTTCATTTTGTTCCGAGCGAATTGAGGCGGTACACTTGCAGGTGTTTCCGTCTCATCAAACGCTTTGATTTCCACTTTTTGTTCCATTTTGGAGACATCAAATTTCTCATTCGCATTGAATAGAAAAGCTGTCGCCATATAAACACCGAGCAGTAATAGAATAAGAAACAGCACGCCTTTGATCTTACGCTCCAATCCAACTGACAAAAAGGCACCTGCTGCTGTCACAACAAGTCCAATCAACCATAGGGATGAAGGGTTGCGATCTAAATTGGAGATGTAATAGAAAACAAAAATACCGACCATGAACAGCAAAGCAAGGCCTGCAATCCACATAAGCGGAACCTGCTGTTCTGTTCCTTTCTTTCTAACGATCAATCTGAGCGGTGTGAGCAAAAGGGTCAAGACAAGACCGATCACAACCGAAAATAACAAAATATATCCCACAAACAGATCTCCTTTCAAATCAATCACTCTTTTAGTATATACGAGTGAGACGGGGAAAAGATTCAGAAGAATCATACCAATTCGATTTTATGAAAAAATGAGTTGAAAAGGGCCTTTTAATATTTCGGTAGGTTAAATGATATTGTCCTTGCGCTAGATGATTAAATTATAGTGAATATTTTGTTATGTCATTCAAATATATCATTTTCCTTTTCTAATTATTTTTACTTTAATTGTATCGTTATTCTCACCGTCTGTAACATTCCATATTAATCGAGAGGCTTCTTCAAAAGACAAAAGTGTACAAATTGGTTATAAAGGAGCCGATGCTGTATGGGGTCTTGTCATCCGTACTATTTTTGTAGACTAAAAAAGTTACAGTAAATAATAAAAAATTGTTATCGGAGTTAAAACAGATTGAAGGAGGGACTTGGAAAAAAGTATATAAAGATGGATATAAAGACGGAAAAAAGGTTTCTGTGCATTATTTTCAAAGTAAATCTGGTTTGGTGTATGATGTGAAAAGGTTGGAGTGTGAAATGATTTATGAATAAAATAGAACTAAGATATTCTTCACATGAAGATTTAGATAGGATTATTGTTATAAATATCATTGGTATAATCATATCGCTAAAAGAAGGTTTAATCACTATAGAAGAAGCGGAAAAGCTCATGTTCAGTCCACGAACAATCGATGTTTTAAAAAAGAAAGGGATAAATGAAGAACTGATAAATATACTTCATTTGGGAACAGAACTTGAAGATGTAGAAAGTTTAATACCACATGAATTAAGTGATAGTTTAGAAGAAATAAGGGTAAAATGCTTAAGATTTTTGGAAAGAAATATAGAAAATGAAGTTGAAAATAATGTGGTAGATTGTTGAGCTAAAAGTGTATATTATAAAATTTTGAGTAAATCTTTTTTGATTTATTGATTAAAACGATGAATTCATAAAAAGAGAAGTCTGTGCAAACAGGCTTCTTTTTTATAAGATGGGAAGATGAGGAAATGTATGCGCTCACATAAATAAGGGAGGAGTGAAGTAAATTGGCTTCTGTCAGTTTAAGTAGTATTGAAAAAATACGCGCAGCAAGCAGGGGATTGCCGCCAAAGCTGAAAGGAATTGCAGAACATATTACGAGTGAGCCCCGCGACATCATCCATTTGTCTATTGTAGAACTTGCGAAAAAGACAGCGAGCTCAGAGGCAACGATTTTTCGTCTTTGTAAAAGGCTTGGCTTTGAGGGCTTTCAAGATTTGAAGATTGCTATTGCCCAGGAAATAGACCAAACAAAGCCTAATTATGTAGATGAAGAAATGAGTCTTGATGATGATACAGCGATTTTTATGCAAAAGGTTTTTCAGGCGAATATATCCGCTTTAAAGGATAGCTTTCAATTGTTGAATCCAGAGGATGTAGAAAAGGCCATACAAATCATACATGAAGCGAAACGCTTAGAGTTTTATGGGAGTGGTGGGTCTGGACTCATTGCAACAGACGCTTTTCATAAATTTATGAGGACAGGTATCAACTGTATTGTTCACACAGATTCTCACTTTCAAGCGATGTCTGCTGGTCTCCTTGACCAGCACAGTACAGTGATCGGTATATCTCATTCTGGACGTAATAAAGATTTACTCGATGCGATGAAAACAGCAAAGGGAAAAGGAGCCAAAACCATCGGCATTACAAGCTATCAGCGCTCTCCATTGAGTCAGCTTGCAGATGTCACGTTGTATACAGCGACGCAAGAAACGGCTTTTCGAACAGAAGCGATGTCTGCAAGACTTGCTCAGCTGACTGTCATTGACGTTCTATATTTTGCACTTGCTCACTTAAGGCAGCAGGAAACAATAACAAATTTAAAGCAAATGCGAGAAACCATATCACAAAAAAGGGTGTAATGATTCCAAAAATAAATTTTTCTGATGATGAAAAATGCTGCTATGGTAACGATTGTGAGCTTTTGGATGAAAATAATTTTCTTTTCGGTCGTTGAATGTCGAAAAAATTATTTTTATAATGGGATTTAACAGGTATATCAAAAACTTCATATCTGATTTCAAATCAATGATTGGGCGTGATACAGATGAAGGGAAACCAGGCGGTAATTGGTTTGGATATTGGAACAACAAGTACAAAGGCGGTTCTGTTTGGACCACAGGGGAAAGTAATAACGAAGCATTCAGTACCTTATGATCTCATTCAGCCCCAGCCAGCATGGGTTGAGCAGGACCCTGAAAAGATATTAGAAGCCGTCATTGCGAGTGTAAGAGGTGCATTGACGACAGCAGCATTTGATGTAGCAAATCTCATCGGCATCGGGATTAGTACTGCGATGCATTCCTTAATTGTGATGGATGAGGATGGCAAGGCGTTAACGAACAGTATCATTTGGGCAGATAACAGAAGTGCAGAACAAGCGAAACGAATCTTATCAGATATGGATGGCTTCCACATTTATAAAAGGACAGGTACACCGATCCATCCAATGTCACCGCTTTCAAAAATACGTTGGATCAAGGAAATGGCACCTGATCTCTTCAAGAAGGCAGCGAAATTTATTTCTATCAAAGAATATATTCTATATCATTTCTTCGGTCAGTATGTCGTCGATTATTCAATCGCTTCAGCAACAGGTCTGTTCCATTTGGAAACGCTTCAATGGGATGAACAGGCGCTTCGTATTGCTGGAATTGAAGCCAGTCAACTGTCTGAACTTGTCCCAACGACGTATCAGCTGAGAGGACTTCAGCCTGAGATTGCACTGCGCATGGGCATTAAAGAAGATACACCATTTGTGATTGGTGCGAATGATGGCGTTCTAGCGAATTTAGGTGTTGGCGCGATTGGAAAAGGAGAGGTGGCTGTTACGATTGGGACAAGCGGTGCGGTCCGTACGGTTGTAGACAAACCAATCACAGATGAGCAATCAAGAACGTTCTGCTATGCGCTGACAGATAAACATTGGGTTGTGGGAGGACCGACCAATAATGGCGGGATCATGCTGAGATGGCTGAAGGATGAATTTGGATCTTCAGAGGTGGAGGTAGCAAAGCGCCTTGGTGTGGACCCTTACGATTTAATGATGGATATTGCGGAAAAGATTCCAGCAGGCTCAGAGGGACTGCTGTTTCTGCCATTTTTATCGGGTGAGCGTGCACCTTATTGGAATCCAAATGCGAGAGGCACCTTCTTTGGGATCGGTCTTCAGCATAAGCGGGAGCATTTTATTAGAGCTGTGTTAGAAGGCGTCATTATGAGTGTTTTCTCGATTGGTGTTGCCTTAAGAGATTTAACCGGTTCTGCAAAGGATGTCAGAGCTTCGGGCGGATTTGCACGATCTCCGTTGTGGCGGCAAATTTTAGCGGATACGATGGGCAGAGAAGTACTTGTTCCAGAAAGTTATGAAGCGTCAGCACTTGGGGCGGCTGTCCTCGCACTTCATAGTTTAGGTCATATGGAAGAGATAGAAGAGGTTCAAGAGTGGATTCGAATCTCTGCCCGTCATGAACCTAATATGAAGAACAATGAAACTTACATAGAGCTATTTTATTTATATGAGCGTCTCTACGATAAACTGAAGGATGAATTTGATGTCATTAGTGCGCTGCAATTAAAACAAAATCGTTAAACATCAGGGAAAAGGTGGGAGAACATGCTTTTATTCATCGTGATTGCGGCGATTGTCCTTTTACTCATTCTCATTACAATCGCTAAGTTGAATCCATTTGTGAGTTTAATTATTACTTCGATGCTAGTGGGCTTTGCTACTGGAATGGATTTGCAGGAAATCATTCAATCGATTAAAACGGGATTAGGCAATACGTTATCATTGCTGGCAATTGTTCTAGCGCTTGGTACAATGCTTGGGAAAATGATGGCTGAATCAGGGGGAGCAGAGCGGATAGCTCAAACTTTAATCGGCCGGTTTGGGACGAAAAATGTGCATTGGGCAATGATGTTTGTTGCCTTTATCGTGGGGATACCTGTCTTTTTCCAGGTCGGTTTCGTTCTTCTCATTCCTTTACTTTTTACAATTGCTATTGAAACAGGCATCTCGCTCGTGACAATTGGGCTCTCATTAATTGCTGGCTTGTCTGTCGTGCATGGACTAGTGCCGCCTCATCCAGCGGCAATGGCAGCCGTTGGCATCTATCATGCCAACGTGGGGAAAACCATTTTCTTTTCTATAATTGTCGGATTGCCGACAGCGATTATTGCTGGACCGCTGTATGGTAAGTGGATTGGAAAACGGATACATAAACCAGTTCCGGAGATGCTGAGAAAGCAATTCACTGAACGAAATGAAGATCGAAGGCTCCCCGGCTTTGCGAATACGATGTTTACCATATTGGTGCCGGTGATTCTGATGCTTCTTGCCACATTGGCGGACATTATCTTACCAGAGGACAATATGTGGTTTCAGGTATTCAAGTACATCGGGGATCCAATTACAGCACTGCTGATTGCAACGGTGTATTCTTTCTTCAGTCTTGGCTTTATGCAAGGAATGAGCCGTGACCGAGTGCTTTCATTTAGCAACGAGTGCTTAGGACCAATCGCTTCCATTTTGCTTGTCATTGGAGCAGGCGGGGCTTTTAATAATGTGCTCATTGATTCGGGCGTTGGTGATTATATTGCGGATTTAGCCAAACACTCGCCGATTTCACCGATTTTGCTAAGCTGGCTAATTGCTGCGGTGATTCGTGTAGCAACAGGATCTGCGACGGTCTCTATGATGACGGCAGCAGGTATTGTAGCCCCAATTGCTGCAACTATGCCGGATGTGAGCAGAGAGCTGCTTGTGTTAGCAACAGGAGCGGGTTCGTTAATTTTATCTCACGTCAATGACTCTGGTTTCTGGCTGATCAAAGAGTATTTTGGTATGACCATTAAAGAGACGTTTTTGACATGGACGGCTATGGAGACGATCATTTCCGTTAGTGCTATTGCATTTATTATGATCATTAATATGTTTATATAGCGAACAACAGCCTGGTTCTTTGGAATTGGGCTGTTTTTGCTTGTTGTGATACCACTTTCTTCAGATTGGGGTAAAATAATGATATTGAGATGTGGGAGGCGGACACGATCGAACCATTAAAACATGTGTACCATGAATTATTTATTCAAGAATTAGCGGAGAAACTTGTACAGGCTTCGACTGTATTTGATGCTGAGCAATTCCAGCGGCTCGTGCTTCAAGAGGATTGGCAGCAGCTTGAGTTAAAAGGACGGATGAGAAGAGTCACTGAATCGATGCATGCCTGTCTGCCTGAGGATTATAAGCAGGCAATTGAGGTACTGCGTCAGGCAGCGCCGCATTTTTCAGGGCTTAGTGCGCTCGTATTTCCAGACTATGTCGAGACATATGGCCTTGCACATTGGGATCTCTCGATCAAGGCGCTCGAATTCTTCACGCCTTTTTCCACTTCTGAATTTGCCGTTCGGCCATTTCTGATTCAAGATCAAGACAAAATGCTGGCGCAAATGCTCGTATGGTCTCAGGATCAAAATGAGCATATACGGAGGCTTGCTAGTGAAGGCTGCAGACCGCGTCTGCCATGGGGCTTATCTGTTCCTTCGCTTAAAAAAAATCCTTCGGTCACACTGCCGATTTTGGAAAATTTGAAGTCTGACTCGGCGCGGTATGTGCAAAAAAGTGTAGCGAACCATCTAAATGATATCTCAGCAATTCAGCCTGATCTGATGAAGCAGACAGTTCAAAACTGGTATGGAACCAACAAACATACGAACTGGATTGTCAAACATGCATCCCGTACTTTACTCAAAAAAGGAGACCCAGATATCATGGCTTTGTTTGGCTATGAAGACGATCCATCCGTTCAGGTAACGGATTTGAAGATAGTACAAGACCCTATTCGGATCGGTGAGAAAATGACTTTTCATTTTACACTTCAGGCCGATAAGCCGCTAAAGCTGCGTGTAGAGTATGCCATAGACTACGTCAAAGCTCGGGGGACCCGCAATCAGAAGGTATTTAAAATTACAGAGTTTGAAACAGGCTCAGCATTACATAGAGAATTCGTCAGGTCACAGTCTTTTCAAAATATGACGACGAGAAAACATTATGAGGGAACCCATACTTTATCGATTATCATCAACGGTATCCCAAAAGCGTCGGTTGATTTTGAAGTAACAGAAGCCAGCAGCTCATGAAAAAAACCCGCCATTAGGCGGGTTTTGGCGTTTAAGCCTTCTTTTTCATTAAGAATGAAGCAATGATGGCTGCGACTAAGAAACCGATGCTGATAATCGAGCTAGGCAAGTTTTCTGGTCTGAATAGAAACATCACAAAACTCACACTTAGTACAAGACCTGCAAATAAAGTCAAATACGGAAACAGCCACACCTTAAAATACGGCTCCTGTGGATATTTCGGGCGAAGTTTCAGATGTGCCATGCAAATGCTAATCCAAATGAGTGAAACAGCAAAACCAGGAATAGCCAGCATATAGCTGAAAATTTGCTCTGGATATAAGTAAGCAAAGAATGTTCCGATGAGAAGAAACAGAACGGTCACCCATAAACTCAAAATGGGTACGCCTCTTTTATTGACCTGTGCCAGCTTTTTCGGACCGCCATCTGATTTAGAGAGAGAATGCATCATTCTCGTCGTTCCATAAATGCCAGAATTGGCCGCAGATAAAACGGCTGTAATTAATACAAAATTAATGAAGTGAGAGGCGCCTTGCATACCGGCTGCTGAAAAGACTTGAACAAATGGGCTGTTATTTGGATCAATTTGATTCCAAGGAATGAGTCCGCAGATGATCAAAATCGGCAAAGTGTAAAATAAGATAATACGCCACATCATACTTTTAACAACACCAGGCAAGACCTTCTCGGCATCCTTTGTTTCTGTAATGGTCAGCCCGATCAATTCAGAGCCCCCGTAAGAGAAGATAACGACTAATAAAGATGCAAAGATCGCACCCCATCCGTTCGGGACGAAGTTTTGATAGTTGGTGAGTGCAGGTGTGCTTTGTTCGTTCGGAATGATCCCAAATAATAGGGCTGCACCAAGAATAATAAACACAATAATAACGAAAATCTTCATTCCAGCGAACCAAAACTCAATTTCACCAAAGTATTTTACATTATTTAAGTTAATTCCGATGACTAAGAGTGAGCAGAGTAAACATAGTGACCATAGCGGCACGTTCGGCATCCAGTATTGAAGCAAACTGCCTGCCGCGATAATCTCAATGACACACACAGTGAGCCACATGAAACAGTAAACCCAGCCGACGACAAATGAAAAACGTTGACCAAGCGCAATCTGTATCAGGTCGCGAAGGTTATTTCCCGGATAGACAATCGCCATTTCAGCTAAGGCTGCCATCACGATGAGCAATAATAATCCGGCAAATACATAGGAAAAGATGACCCCTGGACCTGCTAAACCGATTGTATCGGCACTTCCTTTAAAAATTCCTGTACCAATGACCCCGCCCAATGCAATCATGCGAATGTGACGCGGTGATAAAAGCTTTTTTAATTCTTGTTGTTCCTGATTCGCGCTCATGACGTTCTCCTTTTTTAAAAATGCTTATGTTCCATTTTCTTTTTTCGGGACGTCAGTGTCAATATAAAAAAAGAGATTTTTCAGACAAAAAAGGCGGTTGTTTCTTTCAAATGAGCCGTTTTTTTCCATAAATCCTTTCCATCATCCATCACCAAAATCTGAAACTTCGTGAAAAAATGAACATTTGCCTTAATTATGACATAAACAATTTTCAGTTTTTGTCGATATATCTTTTGTAATACTAAAGTCCTAATAAAGAATTGTTTATAACTGTAAAATATTTCAAAAATGTATGAAGAAGTGAAAGGAGTTATGAAAGATGTTTATGAGAAAAGCGAATGATTCATCGTCGGGAACCCTTTTAAATGAAAGCAGTCAATTAGTAGAACGAATTGAGAAGGGAGACCTTTCAGCAAGAATAGATACTGCTGCATTCTCTTCAAGTCAAACGATTGAAGCAGTAGCCCAAATAAATGAAGCTTTGCAAAAGATGCAGGAAGTAAATGAAGATATTCAAATGCGGATGAATTTAGTGACAAAAGCAATTCAAGTTGGTTTATGGGATATGATCGTTGTCGCTGGAGATCCGGTCAATCCAAAAAATGAGTTCACATGGACGGATGATTTCCGCAAAATGATCGGCTTTCAAAATGAGCACGATTTTCCAAATGTTTTAGACAGCTGGGCATCTCGAATCCATCCGGATGAACAAGAATATACCTTAAATGCATTCTCTTCGCATTTATTGGATCATTCGGGACGTACACCATATGATATCGAATATCGCTTGAAGTTGAAAAACGGAGATTATCGCTGGTTCAAAGCAACTGGCACGACCATTCGTGATCGAAATGGTGTCCCTCTTCGTGTAGCGGGAGCTCTTTTTGATATTCATGATCAGAAATTGAAAGAAGAAGAGCTGCAAGCATTCGTGACGAGATATGACTTGATCAACCGTGCGCTTGTGGAAGCTCCTTGGGACATGGTCGTAGAGGCCGGCGATCCAGTCAATCCGAATAACGAGTTCTGGTGGTCCCCGCAGTTCAGAAAAACGCTTGGTTTTACGGATGAAAAGGATTTCCCGAACGTGTTAAGCAGCTGGAGCGATCGCCTGCATCCTGAGGATCAAGAAAAGGCTCTCCAAGCTTTTGCAGATCATTTAAATGATCACTCTGGACGCACACCATTTGACATTGATTACAGATTGCAGAGCAAAAATGGCGAGTATCGCTGGTATCATGCAGGTGGTGAAACCATTCGTGATGAAAAAGGTGTTCCTCTTCGTGTGGCTGGAACCATTCGTGACATCACGTTAGAGAAAAACAAAGAGAAAACAGCGAATGAAATGGCTTCACAAGTAGAACAGCTTTCAAGTTCGATCAGCGAGATGGTATCAGGCATCAGCTCTGTGACAAACCAAGCGCAAGAGCTTGCTGTCGCACAAGAGCAGTCAACATCTGCTGCCAATCTAGCAAAAAATAGTGCAGATGAGACGAAAAATATTTCTGACTTGATCAAAGAAGTAGCGAACCAAACGAACCTGCTTGGTTTAAATGCTGCGATCGAGGCAGCGAGAGCTGGTGAGCAAGGAAGAGGATTCTCAGTCGTTGCAGATGAAGTGCGTAAGCTGGCGCTTCATAGTGCCAATGCAACGGAGAATATCGAATCTAGTTTAACGGAAATGAAAACGCAAATTGATGAAATTCTTGAAAATATTTCGAACATGACAGCTCTTACGCAAACACAGGCTGCTTTAACAGAGCAAGTAAATGCTTCAGTCGATGAAGTGAACCACATGTCTCAGCGCCTTGTGGCCTATTCAAAGAGTATTTAATCATCAAAAACCGCCCTCTCGCATAGAAGGCGGTTTTTTTGATTAAAATTGATCTGCTGGGAAAACAATACCTGCATCTTTTCTTGCAGCTTCAAGGACTTTCATTACGGAGAGACTTTCATCAAGCCATGCATAGCACTGTTCATAATTTTTTGTTTCAATGATGTGCTGAAAAGCTTCTGTTTCATAAAACAGGCGGTTTGAATTTGTTTGTGCATTGAGTGAGGTCACCTGATCATTCACATGAAGTAACACTTCCTCGCAGCCATTCGCCCCATTTTTCACATGAATGAAGCCTTTTTCTCCTTGAATCAATGCAAAATTCATGCTGCTTGTATCCTTACTGCCGACACTTGTCGCAATGAAATCATTGTAGGTGAAAGTCAAAACACCAGATGTATCGATGCCATTTGGGTGACGGTTTGCCTGGTAGCGGACCTGTTCTGGTGATCCGAAGAGGTTCATGATGAAATGGACATTATAGATATTAATATCCATCAACGCTCCTCCGGAGAATTCAGGGTTAAAGACATTTGGCGTTTCGCCGGCTAGCAGCTGATTATATTTGCTTGAATATTGACTATAGTTGCATTGAACCAGTTTGATTTTACCTAATTGATGAAGGTGCTTTTTAATCAAATGATAGTTTGGCATATGAACGGTCGTAATGGCTTCAAATAAGAGAAGCTGCTTTTCCTTTGCGAGTGCGATTAAGGCTTCCAGCTCTTTGACATTAGAGGTGAAAGGCTTTTCGCAAATCACATGTTTTCCGTGTTCCAATGCAGCTGCGGCATGCTCGCTATGTAAACGATTCGGTGATGCAATATAAACGGCTTCAATGTTCGGATCTTCTAGCATAGCCGTTAAGTCCGTATAAGTTGTTTTCACACCAAATTGGTCTGCGAGCTTCTTTGCCGTTGCTTCCTTTCTTGAATAGACGGCATGACAAGAAGCGCCTTCAAGCTGTTCAATCGCTTGCAAGAAGCTTTCCACAATCACACCTGTTCCAATGGTTGCAATGTTCATTCTACTCAAAACCCCTTCCACTCGTTTGATATCAAGTAAAGCTGTCTCTAGTATAACTGATGTTTGAATTACACGTGCACTTGAGGCCTGGGCGGAGAGGGGTGCCAGTGGCAAACACCGGCACATTTTTGGCAGCCCTTACAATTAGCTGATGTCCGCTAATGTTTGTTTTGTTAACAATTGAATGGCAGCCTTCCTCTTCTTTAACTCTTGAATGGAGTGTTGAATATCCTCAACTTTTTGTTCGAGCAGCTGTTCAGCTTCTGTTTTTGATTGTTTTTCAAATAGTGATTTGATAATTTCGCGAATTTCTTTGAGTGAGAAATCTAGCTTTCTTGCTTCTGTGATAAAGGAAAGCATGAGTACATATTTTTTATCATATAAACGATAGCCGTTATGTGCTCTCTTTGGTTCGGGGAGCACACCCTCATTTTCGTAAAAACGAATGGTTTCAATATGCACACCAGACAGTTTTGACAATTTACCTCTAGTAAACGTAATCATTCCCTGCACCTCCTTTCTTTGCTATCCATCATACAATTAGATTTGCTAGTTTCAAAATGTTCAGTCGTGAACATTTGTTTTCATTTTCCCATTGGAAAAGGGCACAAACTCTGTTTAAAGCAGGATGAATAGAATACGATATAATAGAGTAGGCAGATGACAATTTTGTTACAGGTGAGAACAAGTAGACAGCGTGATGAAAAAACGATAGGCTAAAATAGGTAAATAGTAATGATATAGCCTGTCATCATATAGATGATGGCTCAAAATAGTGACAGCACGTTTTTTGCTGAGAAAAGGGGACCAGTGAATGTATAAATTAGTTGCAATTGATATGGATGGTACGTTATTAAATGATCAACATATGGTGACAGCTGAGGTGTTTGAGGCCATTCAACAGGCGAAGGCAGAGGGAGTTAAGATTGTATTATGTACAGGACGACCTATTGGTGGAGTGAATCGCTATCTAGATGATCTTCAGCTCAATCAAGAAGGAGACTATGTGATTGCCTACAATGGGGCGCTTGTCCAAAACAGCCATACAAATGAAGTGGTGTCAGAACTGACATTATCCTATGATGATTTGACTTCTTTATATGAGCTGAGCCGTGAGCTCGATACACCGATGCATTATTTCGATTCCGCTCATTTGTACACACCGAATCGTGATATTAGTGAATACACAGTACTTGAATCTTATTTAACAAAGCTGCCGCTTAAATATTTACCTGTTGAAGAGGCAGATCCTTCAATGAGACTTCCGAAGATGATGTATATTGATCAGCCAGAACGGTTGGAAAAGACGATACAAGCCATTCCATCTGAAGTAAAAGACAAGTACATGATGGTGAAAAGCACAGATTTCTTCCTTGAAATACTGCATCCTGAAGTCAGCAAAGGAAACGCCGTGAAGCTTCTAGCGAAAGAGCTGGGAATTGCTCGTGAAGAGGTCATGGCCATTGGTGACAATGGGAACGACGTATCGATGCTGGAATTTGCGGGCTGCGGCGTTGCCATGGGAAATGCCATTGATGATGTCAAAGCAGTAGCGGATGTTGTGACAAAATCCAATAATGAAGCCGGAGTAGCACATGTCCTGCATGAGTTAGTTATAGGAAAATAAACAAAAAAGCGGTCTACCAGTGAGGTAGCCGCTTTTTTATATGTGAGAGAAAAAGTAAACAAGCATCCGTCTGCTGCTCAAATTTGTCTTTTGCAGCATCGCCTTCACATGATCATGGACGGTATGGGTTGAAATAAATAAAGTACTGGCGATTTCCTTTGTAGACTGTCCCTTTAATAAGCAGTCGAGGACGTTCATCTCTCTTTCTGTCAGCCGGTACGTTTTTGCCGCATAAGGAAGAATATCATTTGTTTGGGCTCTCTTGATGTGAATCATGACAGCCTCTTCCTGCCCGGCTGCCTGCGCTAATCGAAATGCTTGAAGAGAGAGAAACAGCCCCGTAGGCATTCTCGTCATGCTTGCCGCTGTTTGGTCGATACCTCCGTATAAAAGTTTAGCCCCTAATGCTCTGAACGGGCGCGGCATGGTCGCCTTGTCATGGATTTGTTCAAAGGCTTGAAATGTATGAAGCCAATGAAGCCCTGTCTCATTTCCATAAAGAAGATTGTAATCGTGTGAGAGAATGAGGAAACCTTGTTGCTCCGCTGCGTCATCCTCTTCAGTATCTCTTTTCTTGAAAAGTTCATCTCTTAGCTTGGCTGCGAGTCTGGGCGTTTGTTCGAAGACCGCTCGGATATCTTGTTCTTGAAAAGGTTCCTTGTCCTTTAGACGATATAGGCTGGCAATACCCCAGCATTCTCCTTGAATCACAAGGGCTGCCCGCAATTCATCAGACCATCCTTTAGGCAACAAAATGTCTCTGTAGCGATCACTGTTGAGATATTCCCCGCTTTGGACTAAGCTCGCAGCATGAATAGGGCCTTTGGCTAGAGACTCATGTTGATGCACGTCCTTTTTTAAGAACTCATTTTGAAACAGCTGATCATGAATTTCTTCAATCGGTTCATCTGTGAAGGAACCTGTCGAGAGGAGAGTGGCTGGATCAATGGTCGTGATACAGGCGGCATCAAAATCAAGGACGGCAGCAAGCTCGTCCCGAATGTGTTGTCTCAGCTGCTGAAAATGAGTGGCTGGATTGGTCACATGATCTCCTCCTCAAAAATCCCCACTTTTAGGGATCGTGTTTTTTGATGTCTCTTTTTACAATAAAGATGTCATACCGTTAGTGTACAGGAAACGATGTAAAGCGGAAAGGAACTGGAGGAGAAGGACATGAAAGGAAACCAGCATTGGCACGATCCCGTAGCTGAATCATACGCAGCCACGATTGCTCATAAAGTACCCGGCTATCAGCTATTGCATGAGTTGACAATAGACGTATTAGAAACTGAAGTAAAGGGAGCGGCTTCTCGCATTTTGACTGTTGGAGCGGGCGGGGGCGAAGAGATCATCAACATGCTTCAAAGAAAAGAAGACTGGCTTATCACAGGAATCGATCCGTCACCTTCTATGCTGGATATGGCGAAACAGCGAGTTGGACAGCTTCAGATGGAGGCGCGTGTTACATGGCATGAGACCGTATTAGATAAGGTTTCTGCTGAACCTGTTTACGATGCAGCGATGAGTTTGCTTGTGATTCATTTTATAGAAAAGCGCCAGCCCTTTTTAAAGGAGATTGCCCGCAGGCTTCAACCAGATGCACCGCTTGTGTTGGCATTTATACAGGGAGAGATGAAGTCCCATACATTTCAACAGGAGCTTTTCATGCTTTCTCTTTTCATGCAGCGGCAGGGTCTAGAAAAAGAAGTGTTTACATCCTTTAAAAACAGGCTGGGACACGCGACACACCCTGTTCCTGAGGAAGAGATAAGAGAGCATTTAATCAAAGCGGGATTTGAAGACATCAGACCTTATTTTCAGGCAGGAATGATCAAAGGGCTTGTTTGCAAGCGAGGTCGAAGAGAGGCGGATGAGAAATGAGATCACAGGTGATGGTGATTGGCGGCTATGGACATGTTGGACAGCAAATATGTCTACAGTTAAGCGAAGTGTATCCCGGGCAAATTGTTGCGGCAGGCAGAAGCTATGAGAAGGCAGAGAAATTTTCACGCCACACAAAAGGGAAGGTTCGTCCTTATCAACTAGATGTCAGTGAGCCGTTATTTTCGGACTGGATGGATAAAACAAAGCTGGTGATCATGTGCCTTGATCAAGAAGAACCGTCATTTGCTGAAGCAGTTCTGCGGTCAGGCATTGATTATATAGATATCTCCGCAAAGGGAACGTACATGGAACAGGTGGCAAAGCTGGATCAGCGGCACATCGGTGCAACGGCTTTGCTCAGTGTCGGGCTTGCGCCTGGCCTTACGAATTTATTGGCAGCGAAAGCAGCATCTATGCTCTCATCAGTGAATCAAATAGATATAGGGATTATGCTTGGGTTGGGTGATCAGCATGGAAAAGCCGCTATTGAATGGACGCTTGATCATGTCCATACTGACTATGTGCTTACTAAGCATCATCAGCGTAAAAGAGTCAAAAGCTTTACTGGAGGTAAACGGATAGACTTTGGTGGAAGTCTTGGAAAGCGGCATGCCTATCAGTTCCCCTTCTCTGATCAGCAGACATTGCCTTCGACGCTCCGCGTGCCTTCTGTGACGACAAGGCTCTGTTTTGATTCCCGCGCGGCAACGCGTGCATTTGCCTTCACAAGGAGTCTCGGAATGACGTCCCTTCTCACTGTGCCGAAAATCAAGAAACGAGCCATTTCCATGATTCAATCTGCTCAAATGGGAACAGATCAATATGCAGTGAAAGTGGAGGCTACAGGAATGGATGGGAACAAGATTCATCAAGCAGCGCTTGGAATAAAAGGACGCGATGAGTCTCAAGCAACAGCTCAAGTCGCCATTGCAGCGGCTCTGCATTTATTGAACAGGCGGTTTCAGACAGGTGTTTTTCATATCAAAGAAGTATTTTCTCTAGCGTATGAGAACGGTGATTTTGCTTTGGTGGATCAAACAACGAAGGAAAAGCGGGTGTTAGCGGTTAGAGCCATCCTTTTGACGGAATAAAAGAAGACTAGCAGAATGCTAGTCTTCTCAGCGTGTAGACAAACCCTCGCATTCGGTGTCAGTCCTGCGTGCCGGTGCTCACGAATGTTAAATTCGCTCCGCTCCGGTACTCGTCCTTCCTAGACTGCAAAGGTTTTCTATCACGCTGAAAAGAAGACAAAAGGCTAAAATGAAGATCATTTTAGCCCTTTGTCAACAATCTGAGAAGACTAGCAGGATGCTAGTCTTTTTATGATGAAGATGACACATCTCCTTTTTTCTTGATGCTCGCTGTAATGAGCTGTGTCAATGTGTCAGAGCCTTTTGTTGAAAGGTGAACACCATCCGGCTGAAAATAAGAGGGCTGTCCAGTAGCGGCTGAATGCCAATCGACAAGGGTCACATTGGAATATTGATCGGCCACTCGCTGAATGACTGCATTCACATCATTTTCCCAAGACCTTGGGACTCTTGTGTTCACAAGGAAAATGTGCGCCTTTGAAAATTGTTGAATGAATGCTGTCAATGTGCCCTCAGTAAAATAGCCATTCGTGCCAAGCTCAATAATAACAGCGGCATCAGATTGATTAAATGAAGCATATTGAGGAGCGATGCTGACGGCTTCGTTCATTTGTCTGCCAACCTTTGCATCGATGGTGATTTGTGCATATGCTTTTTCAAGATTCGGCGCAATGTCCAGCATGACGGAATCACCAATAGCAAGAATTTGGTGAAACTGTTTCTGATCTGCTGCTTTCTTCTCGTGTTTTTCTTTCTTTTTCTTAGCTTTTGGTTCCGCAGAGTCTCCTGCTTTTTTCGGTGCCGTCTTAATTTGTGTCACTTCCTTGGCATGTGGGGACGTATGGGACGAACTGGACATGCCAATGGTAAATAAGATCAAAAGAGCTGCTGCGATTCCAAGGAACACTTTATGAGACGTAGACCATTGTTTGAATCCCTTTTTCCAAATAGACCAAGAGGCAAAATATTGTCTGAAGCCATTCCGGCGAATCGGTTGTTCGATGAAGCGGTAAGAGGCCTCTGCAATGAGTAAAATGGCCATGATCTGCAATGCGACACGCCCCATAGAAGGCTGTCCAATTTCAATGACAGGGGTGGTCAGCACGATGATGGGATAATGCCACAGATAAATACTATAAGAACGCTTTCCGAGCCAGACGAGCGGCTGATAGGAGAGCCATTTTCCCAAAAGACTTGCAGGGTGGCAGATGCACGCAATTAAAATCGCTGCATTAAGACAGAATAAAAGCATGCCTCCCTGATAGAGGAAGCCGTCAAATTCGTCCACTGCATAAACACATAGAAGAAAAACCGCAAACGAACCAAAACCAGCGATATGTAAAATACGTCTGCCAACAGGAAGTAACTTTTTGCTGGACAGTCTTTGCATGGGCCATACAAAAGCCAGGCTGCACCCGATCAGAAGCGCAAATGCACGAGTATCTGTTCCGTAATAAACTCTGCTTGGATCGGTATCTGGTGAATAAAGAATCGCCATCCATAAGGCGGAGACAAGTGCAAGGCCAAAGGTGATCATTGGCAGATGGGATCTATTTTTCACCCATTTTAGCCCTGCAATCAATAGAATCGGCCAAATGATATAAAATTGCTCTTCTATCGCCAAAGACCACAAATTTTTCAGTGGAGATACAGCGTTGAAGCTATCAAAATAAGACAGCTGATGGAAGATGTACCACCAGTTACTGACATAAAAAAAGGACGATAAGGCATCGCCACGAATGGACAATAGTGCATTCGAACCCGCAATCGCACACCAGCTGACGGTTAAAAAAATCATCACGTAAGCAGCTGGAAGAAGCCTTCTGATCCGGCCCATCCAAAATGGTAAAAGCTCTTGATAGCCCAGATCCTGCTTATGTAACAAGATCGTCGTAATCAAGTATCCAGAAATCACAAAAAACAAATCAACGCCAAGAAACCCGCCGCTTGCAGGTCCGATATGTAAGTGATAAGCAATGACTGCCAATACAGCAACAGCCCTCAGCCCATCTAATCCTAATATATAACGTAAACGATTTTCCTTGCTGTTCATGAAAATGAATCCCCCATTTATGTCAAAACGCTTCTTTTTTGTTGTCATTCCAAAAGAACAACGATTCTTTTATTTTATATAAGATTAGACGGATCAGCATCACATTTTGTTGGCGAATTTCTGTCTTTTTTTAAAATTTTTATATAAAGAAAGAATTGATGGCCTGGAAGGCTGCCTTATTTTTATACTCAAAACCAAAATCCCTGTCATAATAAAAGAGAAGGAAAGGGGATGTGTGGAATGAGAACGATTGAAAATGATCAGTTATTGATTCAGGTCAATGAGAGAGGTGCCGAGGTCACAGAGGTGCTTCACAAGGAAAGCGGACGTCACTATATGTGGTCTGGCGATCCTGCTTATTGGGGCAGGGTGTCGCCAGTCTTATTTCCAATTGTCGGACGATTAAAGAATGACCAATACAAGATAGGTGATCAAACCTATGAGCTTGCGCAGCATGGATTCTTGCGGGATGTTGATTTTGATTTATATGAAGAAACGAAACATACGGTGACCTTTCAATATGAATCAAAAGGCCGCCACATCGAGCAGTATCCTTATGAATTTACAGCCCGTATTCGATACGAGCTGTCGGAAAATGGTCTGACGATTTCCTGGGAAATTGATCATGACGGAGATGACACGATGTATTTCTCCATTGGAGGGCACCCCGCATTTCATGTCCCGCTTGTTGAAGGTGAGCGCACAGCAGATTACTACCTGACATTGACCCCTTCCACTGAGTATCTTCCTGTCCAATATGAACTAAAAAATTCACTTGTCAGGGAGAAAGAAAAAGGCATTCAACTTGAACCGATTCAGCTTCGACCAGAGCTTTTTCAGCATGATGCGATGATCTATAGTCATATCAATCGAGTGTCATTGATTTCTCAGGCAGGTCACGGGGTTGAGGTTGATCTCACTGGTTTTCCGTTTGTTGGTATTTGGTCACCTTATAATAAAGAAAAAGGCACAATGGCTCCATTTGTATGTATTGAGCCTTGGTACGGTATTGCCGATGTTGAAGGGGCGAATGGGCAGTACAAGGAAAAGTTCGGTATTCAAACTTTAGAGAAGAATGAAACCTTCCAAGCCGCCTATACGATTTTCTTCAAATGAACATTTGTGCATGATAAGATGAACATTTTGTTATGATAGAAGAAAAAAGGAGGCGTACGAATGGATCGGGAGAAACAACAACTGAGTATTGAAGCGGCAAGGCTTTATTATTTATCGGATTACAGCCAGCAGGAAATTGCCAAACAACTCGACCTGTCGAGACCAACTGTGTCTCGGCTGCTTCAATATGCGAAGGAGAAGGGGTACGTCCAGATAACGGTAATGGACCCATTTGAAGACTTAAATGAGCTATCTTCATTGCTTAAGGAAAAATATGACCTGCTCGAAGCTCATGTGGTGTTTTCGCCCAAAGATGATTATCCAACTATTACCGAATACTTGAGCCAATTTGGTGCCGAGTACTTGCAAGACACAGTGAAAGACGGTGATATCGTTGGTGTGAGCTGGGGAACCACCATGTATCAAATTGCCCAAAAGATGCAACCTAAACAGGTCAAAGGTGTGGAGGTTGTCCAGCTGAAGGGTGGGATCAGCCACTCCCATGTGAATACATATTCTGCGGAAACCATCCAGCTGTTTGCTGAGGCCTTTCAAACAGCACCGCGCTATTTGCCGCTTCCTGTCGTATTTGACAGTGCTGCCGTCAAGGAGATGGTTGAGCAGGACAGACATATTCAGCGCATCATTGAAATGGGGAAACAGGCGAATATTGCTGTGTTTACTGTTGGAACGGTAAGAGATGAAGCACTTTTGTTTAGACTTGGTTATTTCCGTGAAGAAGAAAAAGCGCTGCTCAAAGCATCCAGCGTCGGAGACATCTGTTCGCGCTTTTATGATCAGGGAGGGCGCATTTGCAGTGAAGCGATTAACAACCGCACTATTGGTGTGGAGCTTGATGATTTAAGGACAAAAGAACGCTCCATTCTTGTCGCTGGTGGACATCGCAAGGTTGCTTCTATCCACGGGGCACTAAGAGGAAAATATGCGAACGTATTGATTATTGATCAGCATACAGCAAAGGCTCTTTTAAATGTCACAAAATAGATGAACAAAATTTCATAACTATGTTTACAAATGTTCATCGGTCATATATGATGAAAGTATCATAATTAAAAGGAAGTGTAAGCATGACGATAGCAAAGCTCATTGATCATACAGCACTAAAACCAGATACATCTAGAGCTGCCATTATGCAGTTACTTGAAGAAGCAAAAACTCATCAATTTGCATCCGTTTGTGTGAATCCAACTTGGGTATCTCTTGCAGCGAAGGAACTAGCAGGAACAGGCGTTGATGTATGTACAGTCATCGGTTTCCCGTTAGGTGCAAACACAACAGCAGTGAAAGCATTCGAAACAAATGATGCAATTGAAAACGGTGCAACTGAAGTGGACATGGTCATCAATATCGCGGCATTGAAAGACGGCGAATATGATGCAGTTGAACAAGATATTCGTGCAGTTGTAGACGCAGCAAAAGGCAAAGCCTTAGTGAAAGTCATCATTGAAACTTGTTTATTAACAGATGAAGAAAAAGTCAAAGCTTGTGAGCTTTCAGTAAAAGCTGGCGCTGATTTTGTGAAAACATCGACTGGATTTAGTACAGGCGGTGCAACAGCTGAGGATATCGCATTAATGCGTAAAACAGTTGGACCTGACATTGGTGTGAAAGCATCAGGCGGCGTGAGAACAAAAGAGGACGTTGAAGCGATGACAGCTGCAGGCGCTACCCGCATTGGTGCGAGTGCAGGCGTTTCTATTATCAAAGGGGACCAATCAGCTCCTTCGAAAGACTATTAATTCATACGATCCTATGGTAGGATAACATTCGTGACTCATAAATGATGAAAAAGTCATATGCGGAAGGATCTCACTTCTGGGAATTTCTTCCGCACTTTGTTTACTAAATAGGGTTTGTTCCATACAAGCGCATTAATGTAAACGAATTCATTCGAGGAGGAAAAACATGAAATACGTGATTGGTATCATCGGTTTGCTGGTGATTCTCGCCATTGCATGGCTGGCTAGTAACGGGAAAAAACGAGTAAAATTCCGTCCAGTATTTGTCATGATTGTACTGCAATTTATTTTAGGTTATATTCTGCTCAATACAGGTGTTGGAAACTTCCTAGTCGGCGGCTTTGCAAAAGGATTCCAAATGCTTCTAGGCTATGCCGGCGAAGGAATCAACTTCGTATTTGGCGGGTTAATGAATGATAATGCGTCAACTTTCTTCATCAACGTCTTACTGCCGATCGTCTTTATTTCGGCATTGATCGGTATTTTGCAGCATTGGCGTATCCTTCCGCTTATCGTACGCGGAATCGGTTATTTGCTTAGCAAAGTAAACGGTATGGGGAAACTAGAATCTTACAACGCAGTAGCGTCTGCGATTTTAGGACAATCAGAAGTGTTTATTTCTATTAAGAAGCAGCTTGGATTGTTACCTCAGCAGCGTCTTTATACATTATGTGCATCTGCGATGTCGACAGTATCGATGTCTATTGTCGGTGCGTACATGCAAATGATTAAACCAGAGTACGTGGTCACAGCACTTGTGCTGAACCTATTTGGTGGATTTATTATTGCGTCTATTATCAATCCATATGAAGTAGCTAAGGACGAAGACATGCTCGAAGTCGTTGAAGAAGAAAAGCAATCCTTCTTTGAAATGCTTGGCGAATATATTATGGATGGTTTCAAAGTAGCGATTGTTGTCGCTGCGATGTTGATTGGATTCGTTGCATTAATTGCGATGATTAATGGAATCTTTACAGCTGTCATCGGTGTTTCTTTCCAAGATGTACTTGGATATGTGTTTGCTCCATTTGCTTTCCTTATCGGTGTACCTTGGAGCGAAGCCGTACAAGCAGGAAGCATTATGGCAACGAAAATGGTATCTAACGAATTTGTGGCAATGCTTGCTCTAAATGGAGATAGTGTGCATTTCAGTGCTCGTACAGAAGCGATCATTTCTGTATTCCTTGTGTCATTTGCGAACTTCTCTTCTATCGGTATCATTGCTGGAGCAGTCAAAGGCTTAAACGAAAAACAAGGGAACGTTGTCGCACGCTTTGGATTAAAGCTGTTATTCGGTGCAACACTTGTCAGCTTCTTAACAGCAGGCGTTGTCGGTTTGATTTACTAATTTAAAAAAAGGAATGGTGAAAACAATGAGAATGGTAGATATCATTGCGAAAAAACGTGACGGAAAAGAATTATCTTCAGAGGAAATTTCTTTCTTTGTCAAAGAATATACAGACGGAACAATTCCCGACTACCAAGCAAGTGCCTTGGCTATGGCGATTTTCTTCCAAGATATGACGGATCAAGAACGTGCAGACTTAACGCTCGCTATGGCGAACTCAGGAGACACGATTGACCTGTCTGCCATTGAGGGTATTAAAGTAGACAAGCACTCAACAGGCGGTGTAGGCGATACAACAACGCTTGTACTTGCTCCTCTTGTGGCTGCACTTGATGTACCTGTTGCGAAAATGTCTGGCCGCGGCCTTGGACATACAGGCGGTACAGTGGACAAGCTTGAAGCGGTAAAAGGCTTCCACGTAGAAATTACAAAAGACGAATTCATCGAGCTTGTAAACCGTCATAAAGTAGCGGTCATTGGTCAATCAGGCAACCTGACACCAGCGGATAAAAAGCTTTATGCCCTTCGTGATGTGACAGGAACCGTTAACTCCATCCCGCTTATTGCAAGCTCTATTATGAGTAAGAAGATTGCTGCTGGTGCAGATGCAATCGTACTAGATGTGAAAACGGGCGCAGGTGCTTTCATGAAAACACCTGAAGACTCTGAGAAGCTTGCAAAAGCAATGGTTCGCATTGGAAACAACGTAGGCAGACAAACGATGGCTGTCATCTCTGATATGTCTCAGCCGCTAGGATTAGCGATTGGAAATTCCCTTGAAGTGAAAGAAGCGATTGACACGCTTAGAGGCGAAGGCCCTGAAGACTTAAACGAGCTTGTGCTCACATTAGGAAGTCAAATGGTTGTTCTTGCGAAAAAAGCAGAGACACTTGATGAAGCAAGAGAAAAGCTAATTGAAGTCATGAAAAACGGCAAAGCACTTGAGAAATTCAAGGAATTCTTAGAAAATCAAGGTGGAGACGGCTCGATTGTGGATCAGCCGGAAAAACTGCCGCAAGCCCCTTACCAAATCGACGTTCCTGCAAAAGAATCAGGTGTGGTTGCTGAAATCGTCGCAGACGAAATCGGTGTTGCAGCGATGATTCTTGGAGCAGGACGTGCAACAAAAGAGGACGAGATCGACCTATCTGTCGGCATCATGCTGAACAAAAAAGTCGGCGATCGTGTTGAAAAAGGAGATTCACTCGTGACACTTCATGCAAATCGTAAAGATGTTGCGAATGTCATGGAAAAAATTTATGACAACATCCGCATCGCAGATCATGCTGATGCACCAACTCTCATTCACACTGTGATCACAGAATAAAGGAAAAAGGACAAAAGTGCTTCGTCGCTTTTGTCCTTTTTTTGTTCATTTCTTTTTCTATTGAGATAAAAAATTTCACTTTATGAAACAAACCTCTTGCAATCATCAAATAATGGGTGTATATTAGTTGACGAGTCAATGATTGATATATCAACTAATTGATCTGAATAGAAAAGAGGGGATGGCATTGACTGCATTTTGCTCTGAAGAAGCAGAGGTATTATACCGTTTGCAGTGCGTGAACCGTATGATGGGTGTGAAGTTCGAAGCATGCACGGGCATCAGCCAATCAAGACTAGAGTTGCTATCACTGTTATTCCAAGCCGACGAAATCAGCCAGTCAGATTTGCAGAAAAAAGTAAATATTGACAGTGCGGCTGTGACGCGTCACTTAAAACAGTTAGAAACAAAAGGAATGGTTACGCGCAGAAGAAAGCCAGAAGATAATCGAGTCACACTTGTTCGTCTGACAGAAGAAGGCAGAACGAGAATCGAAGCTTCTAAAAAAGAAAAAGAACGATTTATCTCAGAAATGCTTGAAAACGTAAGTGACGAAGAACGAAAGCTTCTCACTGATGTGCTCATCCGTATACAACAAAACATCGAAAAGATTCAAACAACCTAAAGGAGTGTTGCAACATGGCTACAACATTAAAAACAAACGATTTTATGGAAATTATGAAAGGGCGCCGCTCTATTCGTAACTATGACCCAGCTGTGAAAATCAGCAAAGAAGAAATGGCAGAGATTTTAGAAGAAGCAACAACGGCACCATCATCAGTGAATGCACAGCCTTGGCGCTTTATGGTCATTGACAGCCCAGAAGGAAAAGAAAAGCTTGCACCACTTGCAAAATTCAACCAAACTCAAGTGTCAACATCAGCAGCTGTCATTGCAGTATTTGCAGATATGAAAAGCAATGAATACTTAGATGAAATTTATTCAAAAGCAGTAGAGCATGGCTACATGCCGCAAGAAGTGAAAGAAAGACAAATTGCTGCACTAACTGCACACTTTGAGGTTCTTCCAGAGCAAGTCAATCGCGAAACAATCTTAATTGACGGTGGAATTGTGTCTATGCAGCTTATGCTTGCAGCACGTGCACACGGCTATGATACAAATCCAATTGGCGGATTTGATAAAGAAGTCATCGCTGAAACATTTGGCTGGGATAAAGAACGTTATGTACCAGTGATGCTGTTATCAATTGGGAAAGCTGCTGACGAAGGTTATGCATCTTACCGCTTACCGATTGAACGCATTACAGAGTGGAAATAATATCTTTTAAAAAGGAGACGATCATATGATTATTATTCATGCAGGGATGACCATTCATTCAGAAAAAGAAAACGTATTTCTAGAAGAAATCAATGCATTAATGAAAGCTTCACAAGCTGAAGAAGGCAATGTATCCTACAAGCTGTTCAAGGATACAGAAAAGGAAAATACCTTTTTAATGGTAGAAGTGTGGAAAGATGACGCTGCGGTTCAGAGCCATAATGCAAGTGCACATTTCCAAGCTTTCGTAGCGAAGGCAAAAGAATTCTTAGCCGCTCCACTTGACGTTGTTGCATTTCAAGGCCAGCAGCTTTCATAGTAAAACAACAAACACCCTAGGCGGTTATCGTCTAGGGTTCTTTTATTTTCGACACCTTGTTCCACCCATTTCAATCCCGTATTGTGCATTTTCCACAAAGTTTCTGAAAATAAAATGTTTTTCGACTTAAGTATATTGGAATATGCTAGAATGAGATATTATTTATTACCAAATTAGGGAGGAACTAATATGAAAAAAGGGAAATGGACGAGCATTGCACTAACAGCTGTCCTCAGTTTAGGCACATTGGCAGCTTTCAGCACCCCTCTATCTGCCCACACCACAGAGAAATCAACATCCTCAGATGGCGGTCATTATTCAGGTATTCCATTTGACGCAAGTGTCGTGAATGAAGACCGTCTCATCAAAGCCTTGAAAAAACAAGGAAAGATCAAAAAAAATGCCAATGAGGCAGAAACCCAAAAAGCATTAAAGAAATATCTAAAGAAAAAAGAAGAATCTGCCATGAAACAAAGTGCAAGCACCTTAACAGAAGAGCCTGAATTTCTGAAAGAATACAAACAAGAGGTACATAACAAATTAGCCAAAAAGAAAAAGTTAAAGAAGCATAAAGGAAAAGAAGGGAATCATGTAAAACCGGTCAAAAAGGAAAAGTATAAAGGCGATGTTCGCAATGATAAGGTATTGGTTTTATTAGTAGATTTTAAAGATTATAAGCATAATAGTATTAAAAAAGAAGAGACTGATATGTACTATGACAAGTACAATCAACAGCACTATCAAGATATGCTTTTCGGAAAAAATGGCTACATCGGTCCAGATGGTAAACGTAAAGTATCCATGAAGCAATATTATGAAAAGCAGTCCGGCGGTAGTTACACAATCAGTGGAACAGTTGCAGGATGGTATACAGCTAAGCATGAAGCAGCCTATTACGGTGGAAACGTACCAGACGAATCAGGCAGTGACGGCAAACCGCGTGAATTGGTGAAAGAAGTACTCGAAGCAGCAGCAAAAGACCCGAACATTGATCTCGGTGAATATGATCAATGGGACCGCTATGATATGGATGGAGACGGCGTTTATAACGAACCAGACGGCATCATTGACCATCTGATGGTCGTTCATGCTGGCGTAGGTGAAGAAGCTGGCGGCGGACAACTTGGCTCTAATGCGATTTGGTCGCACCGCTGGTCACTTGGTGATGTATTTGAAATTCCAAACACTGAATCTGAAGTCGGGCAAGGCGGAAAATTAGGTGCGTTAGATTACACTATCGAACCTGAAGATGGCGCGGCAGGCGTGTTCACACATGAATTTGGACATGATCTTGGTCTTCCTGATGAGTACGATACACAGTACACAGGCGGAGGCGAGCCTGTTTCATACTGGTCGATCATGTCAAGCGGAAGCTGGGCAGGTAAAGTCCCTGGAACGGAACCAACAGGCTTTAGTCCATATGCGAAAGAAATGCTTCAAAACTTGCATGGTGGTAACTGGCTTACTGGACAAACCATTGATGGTAAAACATTAAAGAAAAGCAAAACAGTGCTGATTGATGAAGCAGCAACAAAAGGAACGAATCATGATGCGGTTCGAGTGGATTTACCAGATAAAGAGATTGTGGTCACAAAACCTGCTCAAGGACAATATTCGTACTTCAGCGGAACGGGTGACAATTTGAATGCGACCATGACAACAACAGGTATCGATTTGTCGAAGGGGAGCAAAGCAAAGCTTACATTTAAAGCATGGTACGATATCGAAGAAGATTATGATTATGCGTATGTAGAAGTACGTGAAACAGGAACTGATCAGTGGAAGACCATTGCTGGTAACATCACGAATGATCGAAATGAAGCAGGTGCGAACGAAGGCAATGGAATTGACGGAAAATCGGACGGATGGGTAGATGCAGCCTTTGATCTTTCTGCTTATGCAGGGAAGAAAATCGACCTGCAATTCCGCTATACAACCGATGCAGGCTATTCACTGCCAGGGTTATTTGTAGATGATTTAAACATCACAGCAGATGGGACGAAAGTGTGGTCAGATGATGCCGAGGGCACGTCTACTTTCACCTTTAACGGATTCTCAAAATCTAATGGAAAACAATATGCACCCCAATATTATTTGTTAGAGTGGCGCTCTTATGCTGACGTTGATAAAGGCTTAAAGCATATCAAACGTGGGGCAAGCCTCATGAGCTATAATAACGGTTTGGTCGTGTGGTATGTCGATCAATCCTATAGTGATAACTGGGTAGGAAATCACCCAGGGAACGGTTTCCTTGGGGTAGTAGATGCTGATCAGCAAGTATTGAAGTGGAGTGACGGCTCCATTGCTGCCACAGGCTTCCAAGTACATGATGCAGCATTTTCTTTGAATCCAAGTACGAAGCTCAATATTGATTATACAGCGACAACGGGCTTAACGTTGGTAGATCGCTATATTCGTCCGACTCGTACATTTAGTGATAAAAAGAATTATGTGAATCCAAATAATCCAGATGCAGGGCGTGATGTACCAACATACGGTCTATCCTTTAAAGTCGTTGGACAAAGTAAGGATCGTTCTGTTGGAAAGGTATTAATTTCTAAAAGTAACTAAACAGAAAGCCGGATTCTACCATTGAATCCGGCTTTTTGATATGGTAATAAAATGTTTTTGATGAAAAGGGCGGCTTTTTGGTCGAATGTCTGTTCTTTTTTATTTTGATATCCGAATGAAATCATTATATAATAGAGACTGGAAGGTTTTTCTTTCATACATGGTTCTTTTTTAGCTGTTAAAACAAAGGAAAGGATGAGCGTTACCAATGAGTTGTGTCACTGCTAAGCAATTGAAGGTGATTAGAGGGACGATGCAGACTTTTTGCAGCCATTTGGAGTATGATGGTCACGGTAAGCTTCATATCAATACCATCATGGCTTTTATTAAAAAGGAATTCGGTGTGAGAAAAATGAAAGACATTCCACAAAGCCGGTTTACTGAAGCGCTTGAATTAATACAAGACTTTGATTTATACACGGATAAAATAGAGATTCGTGATCGTCTATCAGAAAGGAATTAACTAAATTGAATATTTTAGCAATGATATTAGTAGGAATTGTCGCATTAGAACACATTGTCATTATGTTATTAGAAATGTTTTTTATGGAATCAAAGATGGCAAAGAGATCCTTTAAGCTGCCAGAACACTTGCAAAAGGATCCAAATGTAAAAGTGATGTTTGCCAATCAGGGGCTTTATAACGGGTTTTTAGCTGCAGGACTCATTTGGGGGCTCATTCTCGGATCGAATACTGTTGGATATATGATTCAGCTATTTTTCATTCTTTGTGTGATCATCGCTGCGGTATTTGGCGGTGTGACCTCTAATAAATCAATCATCATCAAGCAAGGAGTACCAGCGCTTCTTGCATTAATTGCGCTTATCCTGGCAATTTAACCATAAATAAAGCCGCCCTAGTGAGGGCGGCTTTTATCTTTTTCGAAGACCCATCAGACGAATAATGGATGTCAGACAAAGAGCAACGGCAACAGCCAAAATAATTTTTCCATACATGACCCCTGTTAGGTTCATCAAAAAGACGGCCAATATGATACAGAGCGTGATGATGATCATCACAATCGAATAGGTTTTCATCTCTTTTCCACTCCTTTTAAAGTCCCCTCACATCCGAGAGGTCTATCCATCTTACCTCATATGATATCACTCAATGACAATTTTACATGAAATTCCCTACCAATAGAATGTGACATATTGATTAGATTTGATGTCATGCCATATTTTTTAGAAAATCGGGTATACCATAAAGAGCTGCATTGAAGTTTAATTGCTTGATATTTAATTGTGCAAAATATAAAATAACCATATGATATATCGAAAGGATGATCAAGATGAGTAAGAAAGTGTTATTAGTATCGACAAGCAGTTCGGAAATGAACGGACATCCAACAGGCTTATGGCTAGAAGAATTGGCAGAGCCATTTCATATTTTTAAAGAAAATGAACTAGATGTCCAAATTGTCTCTATTCAAGGAGGCACTGTCCCTATTGATAAAAATTCCATTCCAGAAGGTGTTCCAGCGCAATATCAAGATGTATATGAATTACTTGAAGACACAAAGGCGCTTACAGATGTGAACCCAGCTGATTATGATGGCATCTTCTTTGCGGGAGGACACGGCCCAATGATCGACTTTGCATCTAATCAATTGGTAGCCGATGCAATCTTAGCCATTTCAGACAAAAATGGTGCAGTCGGAGCTGTTTGTCACGGTGTTTCAGCATTCGTTGATGTGAAGGATCAAGATGGCAAATCATTTATCGAAGGCAAAAAAATCACAGGCTTCACAAACGAAGAAGAGGAAGCTGTTCAGCTGACATCAAAGGTTCCATTTTTATTGGAAACAAAACTTCGTGAGCAAGGGGCAGCGTTTGAAAAAGGAGATGCCTTTGCACCATTCGCTGTAGTTGACGGGCAAATCATTACTGGACAAAACCCAGGTTCCAGTGCAGAAACAGCACGCCTGTTTGTTAAAACCATTTCATAAAATGATCAAAAACCAGTCGTAATATATGCGGCTGGTTTTTTTTGTCATAAAGATGTCCTAAAAAAGACCAAAACAATGAATAGAATAATGGTAAAATATTAACAGGGCAAAAAACCCAATTAAGGAAAAAGGGGATGTTCCTGTGAGAGCATTTTATGTGAAAATCACTGCAGCTTTATTGTCTATTTTACTCGTCACAACAGGTTTATTTTCACCAGCATTAAAAGCAGAAGAAGCACCGAAATCAGATGGGAAATTGTCACCACTGACGGAAAAAGCCATTCAGCAAGTGCAAGAGTCGTTTTTGAAGCAGGATGAAGGAACCGCTATCCAACAGAAGCAACTGAAAAAATCTTTTAAAGTAGATAAGAAAAATGGAATCAGTATCAAAAGAAAAGCCGCTAAAGACGGCAAGATGCGTACATCTGCCGTTCGCTCCATTGATGGACTAGCAATCAACCAATCGGTTGTCTTATCAGAGGACGACCCAGTTGATTTATGGTTTTTAAGCACGTCTTCACCTCAGGCACTCATCAGCCGGATTACCTCTTCAAATCCCGACTATTTCGTTCAATTATTTGTTGTTGATTATGAAACAGGACAAGCGTACCCGACAGACCTGATTCAGCCCGCAGGCAGTCTCCTTGGTTTGACCAACTTACCAGCGGGTGACTACGCATTCGGTATCACAAGCGGTGGAGATTTCGGAGACTCTTACACGTTACAAGTGAATGCAAAAAACCCGCCCAATTTCACAGGGGCTGTGTCCCTATCGTCAACCTTACAATACTTTGTAGCTGAGTATGCAAATGGGGATGTATTTGCAAATGGCGCAAAAGTATACAACAAGCAATCGAAGACAGCAGATTATGAATGGGAGCGTGTATTTTATTTCTCTTATGATGGTAAATACGAACAAAGAACCCACTCAATTTCAAGTGTAAAAGTGAAAAGCATTTCCGCTCCAGTGTCGTACTCAGCGCCTTATGCAAGCTCCTCAGAGGCCATTCTCGTCTACTTAGATGTTGAGACATTGTTTATGTACCATCAATCTTCATATGCAAGCGGTCAATATTACCACGATACCTTTGTAGATACACTTGGCAAGAAAACGCCAAGGTATTTAGATATTGATGATATGACAAATTACGGTGATCATATTTTAGCTGTTGATTTGAAAACAGGAAAGCCAATTGATTTCTTCAGTGTCCTTAATTTTTACTATGCCGCAGGGATCGAGAAGCTGCCAACGATCAAAACATTGAATTAAGAAAGGTGGTTGACATCAAATCACCACATGTGTAGAGTAAAGATAATTAAATGACAAAAGTCCACTAGGGGAGTCATGTATGACTGAGACAAGAAGAAATCTTGGACCCTTTGAACCTGATCTAGTTCGTACTAGCGGAGGGAAGTGGAGCTGGACCTTGTCTTATTCATGATTGAATCGATAAGAAGGCCGCTCCATTTGGGGTGGCTTTTTCATTTATTCAACTGAAGAAGAGGAGGCTTTTTTTATGACGTTTTCAGCGCAATTAAGAAAAGAAGCAGAACCATTATTTGAAGCCATTTATCAGCATCCGTTTGTCAAAGGCCTGGCAGCAGGAAAGCTGGAAAAGGAACAGATCATTCATTACGTCAAACAAGATGCAGAATACTTACATGCATTTATTAAAATTTATGCAGCGGCTCTAAGCAGATGTACAGACAAAGAAGATATTGCCTTTTTCCATCAGCAGATTGCGTTTGTACTAGATAGTGAGACGCACCCTCATCAAAATCTTTGCCGAGTGGCAGGTGTATCATATGATGAGCTCCAAGGTGCTTCATTGGCTCCGAGTGCTCATCACTATATTCATCACATGCTGCAAGTCGCCCAGGAAGGCACGCTTGGGGAAATCATTGCTGTCCTGCTTCCATGTCCTTGGACATATTGGGAAATTGGAAAACGAATGCTCTCAGACGTGCAGCCTGACCCGTCACATCCGTTTTATGAGTGGATCACGTTTTATGGAGGGTTAACCGTCTCTATTACAGTGGAGCTTTGCAAGCGGCTCGATCAGCTGGCGGAAGGAGCAAGTGAGAAGGAAAAGGAAAAAATGAAACAGCACTTTATCTTAAGCTGTCAGCTTGAGTACAAGTTTTGGGACATGGCGTTTACGGTGGAAGAGTGGCCAGTTCCATTGGAGGTGCATTCATCATGACATGGAAGATGAAAGAAGTCGTCCTTGCTGTCATTTTATCCGTTGCGTGCGGTGTCATCTATTTAGGGTGGTCCACACTTTACTTACCAATTACAGCACTTGTTGGCCCAGCAGGAGGCAACATCATGTTTGGCATTTGGGTGATTGCCAGTCCAATCGTCGCGTATATCATCCAAAAGCCGGGAGCTGCCCTGATTGCAGAAACAGCCGCTGCCGCTGTGGAATTACTGACAGGCAGCCACTTTGGTCTTTCAGCCCTGCTGATTGGTGTATGCCAAGGGCTTGGGGCAGAAATCGCCTTTGCTCTTTTTGGTTATAAACGATATCGCATGTGGACACTGATGCTGTCAGGTGCCTTTGCAGCTGTTGGAGCAATGGCATATAGCCTCGTTGCAAATGGCTTTGGTTATTACACGCCTCAAGTTTTACTCATCACACTGATGACTCAAATCATCAGCGGGATGATACTGGGCGGATGCTTAGCGAAAGTTGTGGTCGACGCATTATCCAAAACCGGTGTACTGAATCAATATGCCATCATGAAAGAAAAACGAAACAAAGGTGAACAGCATGGATTCATTTCTCGCGTGCAATAATCTCACTGTCCGTTTTTATGAACAGCCTCAGCCTGTTTTGCATCAAATCTCTCTTTCCATTCAAAAAGGAGAAAAGGTGCTTATTTTAGGACCAAGCGGGAGCGGTAAATCCACACTCATTTCAGTTCTGGCTGGGATTATTCCAGAACATATGGAAGCTGACATGCAGGGCGAAGTGATATTGCAAAGACATACAGGCGTCATGTTTCAAGATCCTGACTCCCAGTTTTGTATGCACCGCGTCAATGAAGAAATTGCCTTTAGCTTAGAGAACCGTTCCGTCCCTCGTGAAGAGATGGATGACATCATTCAGCAGCTCATGCAAAAAGTCCAACTCGATGTCGATCCGAATACAGACATTCATACATTATCTGGCGGCATGAAGCAGCGATTGGCACTTGCTTGTTTACTAGCGTTAGAGCCAGATGTGCTGTTCTTTGATGAACCGACCGCACAGCTTGATCCAGCAGGCAGAATGGAGATATTTCAGCTTCTACAGCAGCTTGCAGGTGATCAGCGACAAACCATGATTTTTGTAGAGCATGTGCTAGATGGTGTCATCGAATGGGTGGACCGGGTGATTTTATTAGACGATCAAGGCAGCATTTTAGCAGAGGGGCCTCCAAAAGATGTGCTCGCGACATATGAAGAAGAAATGAAAGAGGCAGGGATTTGGCGGCCAAAATTATTTCCCGAGAAATGGTCCACAATTATTCAAGACCCATTTCATCCAATGAGTCAAACGCTTATGCAAACCTTTGAAGCAAGAAAAGAGCAGCGTAAAAAAGTGCCGTCGACTGAGCGAGAGACCATCATTCGCACAGAAGATCTTCAATTAAGTTATGAAAAAAAAAGGATTATGAGTGACCTTCAGCTGGATATCAAAGCAGGGGATTGGGTGGCGATAATTGGGGAAAATGGAAGCGGGAAAAGCACATGTCTCAAACATTTAGTCCGTTTAGAGCCAATGAAAAAAGGCAGCATTTTCTTAAAAGAGACACCCCTCAAAAAGTGGTCTGACCGACGACTATATGAAAAAACAGGCTTTGTGTTTCAAAATCCGGAGCTTCAATTCATACAAGACACAGTCTACGATGAAATCGCATTTGGTGGAAGACAGCGAAATTGGCCAGAATCCGTTGTGCAAGAAAAAACAGTTCAGCTATTGGAAGAGTTCGGTTTAGAGAAGCATGCAAAAGCGCATCCTTTCACCTTAAGCTTAGGTCAAAAAAGAAGATTGAGTGTGGCCACAATGCTCCTTTTTGATCAGGATGTACTATTGTTAGACGAACCGACTTTCGGGCAGGATGAAAGAACGGCGAAGGAATTAATGAGGCGTTTGAAAGAGCGTCAATGCCAAGGCACCACCATTTTGATGGTCACTCATGATATGGACCTCGTCGATAAGTGTGCCGATCAAGTGCTTCTTTTTCACCAAGGAAAGCATGTGTATGATGGCACGCCTTATGATTTATTTTCAAATCAGGAACTTGTCGATGCTTATCAGCTGAGAGCCCCTTTGCATTATCGCTATGTGGCTGAAAGAAAGGACGTGCTGACGATTGCAAAGTAATCACTCCTTTCTTTCCAATGTGAATCCAGTCATCAAATTACTCGCTCATCTGCTTGCGATGTGTTGTCTCATGGCGATATCTGACCCTAAAACAACCTTCATCATCTGGCTGTTTGCACTTGGTATTGGACTTGTCTTAGGCGGATGGAATATGAAGTATCTTTTCACAAGACTTGTCCCTTATCTGCTCTTTTTTATTCTCGTATTTTGGATGATGGCGGCCTTTGGCAAGGGGGATCATACTGTTTGGAAGTGGGCATGGTTTCATATCACAGAGGAGAGTTTGAAAAATGGCCTTACCATTTCTTTCAGAATGCTTGGCTTTGTGACATTCGGTCTCCTTTTTACGTCCACAACAGATTTGACGGCCTTTATGATGAGCTTAATACATCAATGCCGAATGTCCCCAAAATGGGCATATGGGATGCTTGCCGGCTTCCGGTTTATCCCGTTATTTCAAAGTGAATTAAAGCAAATGAAGGCAGCACATAAAATCAGAGGCTATAAGCAAAAAAACAGCTGGAAAGCCTTTATGCGTTATGCACTTCCTCTTTTTACGCAGGGCGTACGAAAATCAGAGCGCTTAGCGATTGCGATGGAAGCACGAGGTTTCACGGGGGCTAGGGAGCGGACGTATTATCATGTCATCAGCACTTCGTGGATCGACTATATGTATCTTTTGCTCATCGGTATCAGTGTCTTGATGTGCATGTCCTTTTTTTAAAAATACCCACATTCTATTGATAGAATGTGGGCTTTTTATATGTCTTAGGTCATTTGATTGATATTAGTGCACATTACAGGCTGTAATAGACCTTATAACGAACCGATAAAGAGGATGTACTGAGAAAAAGAGAGGATGAACGTGAGCGAATGTCACAGAGAATTGATAACATAATAGACGCTTTACCAATCATTGGACTAGCTATGAGAGAGCAACTAACCTTTTCTGTTTTAGGGAAAGAGAAGGTTCTTTATTATCAGCAACATGGGAACATTGACTTAGGGTTTAAAGCTGGGGACATAGTAGCTCCAGGGTTCGAAAACTTTTCTATGTTGAAAAATGGGAGAGAGCCATCGTTTATCCAAATTCCGAAAGAGGTATACGGGATTCCAATGGATATTGTAGCCGTTCCAATTAAAGATGAGACGGGTCAAGTAGTCGCTGCTTTCTGCGTGGCCTATGACCAGACCAATCAACAACGATTAGATCACATCATGACGGAGAGCAACCAAGCTTCCGAAAAACTAGTCGCAATGGTTCAGCAAGTTGCCGCACATTCAGAGGAACTACAAGCGACAAGTGAACAAATTCTACAAAACACGAAAACCACTGTCGAAAATTCCTCTAAAATCAATCAAGTGTCCAATCTTATAAAAGGTATCTCTGATCAAACGAACTTACTTGGACTCAACGCATCAATTGAAGCTGCAAGAGTAGGTGAAGCAGGAGCAGGCTTCGGAGTGGTCGCAACGGAAGTGAGAAAGCTGTCAACTCACGCCAAACAAGCGACGACGGATATTGAAACAGCGCTAAAAGATGTGCAGGGATCGATTAAAGGAATGGAAGAAGAAATAGCACAAATTGTCGCTTCCTCTGAGCATCAAGCAGAGCTTGTAGGCACGTTCACAAAAATTATTGAAGGTCTTCATGAAACAAATGAAACGATGAAATCACTGGCAGAAGACTTAGTGAACTATCAAGTGAAATAAAAAATACCGACCAAAACCTCCAGATGAATCGGAGGTTTTTTTACGTTTTAAGGTGGGCAAGTTGTTCGGATAATGACCGATTTATCGCTGACAGGCAGGGTACACTTCTGTATGATAGAAAAAGAGATACTAGTCTGGTCAGTAGACCTATTCATAAGGAGGAAGACCATCGTGACACAATCAGCGAAGCTGCAAGAAATAATAGCACCTTACCGTACAATGTTAGATCAAACTGAACAACCAATGATTCAATTACAGATGAAACAAGGAAAAACAGGATCATACGACAGCAAAATTGCAGGCGATCCTTACTTCCCAAAAAACGACGAATATCCAGTTGATGGTGAAGGGCACCCTATGAAGCTTTTGGCACAAATGAATTTTGGACAGCTGCCGAAGCTGAAGGATTATCCAGAAACAGGGCTTCTGCAAATTTTTATTTCTGTGCATGATGATCTTTATGGGATGAATATTGACCATAAAACAGAGCAAAAAAATTTTCGGATCAAATTTATTGAGGAACCTTTCTTGGCAGAAGAAGAGTTGTTGACTGATTTTTCTTTTGTGAAAATTCCTGATGATTTTTATTTTCCTGTGACAAAGGAAGGCGTCATTACAGGTGAACGATCAAGTGAAACGATTAGTGTAGAAGATTTCCGCTTTGAGAAAATCACAGGTAAGCGCAGCTGGGACCTATTCGAAGATGTAAAAGGCATTGATGGAGATGAAGCGGATGCCTTGCTAGATGAATTTCATGATGCAGCGAGTGGCTTTGGTCACAAATTGGGCGGATATCCAGGCTTTACACAAGAGGACCCGCGTACCTATGAAGACCAGGAACATACCGTTCTGTTATTACAAATCGACTCAGATGATGAAGTAGATCTGTTGTGGGGAGATTGCGGAATCGCCAACTTTTTTATCAAACCAGAAGACCTCAAACGAAAAAATTTCGAGAATGTCGTCTATAATTGGGATTGCTCCTAATTTTGTAAAAAACACTCTTTAAGCACTCTTTTTAGAGTGTTTTTGTGTATGTTTTTAGACTTTTTTGCCCCTATTTCGTCATTTTTGAGAGGTAATATGTCATTCTTTCTAGTTGACCGTATCAAAAAAAAATGTAAAATCATCTTAAAGTCCTCTTTTTTGAAGATAATAATAAAATGACATATCAATCTACAATGAGATGCTCGAAAAAGTGGAATGTACTGGGGGATATCAATTGATCATTTCGAAAGTAATCAATAATAATGTGGTCAGTGCGTATGATGACGAGCAGCATGAGCTGGTCATTATGGGCAGAGGGATCGCTTTTCAAAAGAAAAGTGGAGATCCGATTGACGAAGAACGTATTGAAAAAGTATTTTCCATTCAAAATAAAGATATATCAGAAAAATTCAAAACCCTGCTTTATGATATTCCAATCGAGTATATGCAAGTGTGTGAGGCGATTATTGATCATGCGAGAACAACCCTTAATAAAAATTTGAATGACAGCATCTATGTGACGCTCACGGATCATATCACCTTTGCTATTGAACGTCATCAAAAAGGAATGGACATCAAAAATGCTTTGCTCTGGGAAATCAAGCGGTTGTACAAAGAAGAGTTCATGTGTGGTGTAGAAGCGATCCGGATTATTCAGGACAAGCTTAACATTCATCTTCCTGAGGATGAAGCCGGTTTTATTGCCATGCATATTGTCAATGCAGAGCTCAATGAAGAAATGCCAAACGTGATTCAAATTACCAAACTCATTCAAGATATTTTAAATATCGTCAAGTATCACTTTCAAATTGATTTAGACGAGGAATCATTAAATTATTTCCGTTTTGTCACGCATTTGAAGTTTTTTGGACAGCGTCTGTTTAACGAAACACAAATGGAAAATCAAAATGAATTCCTGTATGAAGTAGTAAAAGAAAAAAACACCGCAGCTTTTCAATGCGCTGAAAAAATTAACGATTATGTTCAAAAAGAATACAACCGAAGTCTCATAGAAGATGAGATGCTATATTTAACTTTGCATATCGACAGAGTGGTAAAAAGAAAATAAATTCAAAAAGAAAGCGTTGACATCATAAAATTAACATGATAATTTATAACTATAAACGAAATAACCCACAATCTTTTAGGATTGTTACTGGTCAAGCAGGCAAAACCTAAATCATTGTCCCTATCTTTGATAAGGCGTGATTTAGGTTTTTTTATATCTAAAGACTTATAAAAATTAAATAACGATCAATCGCTATGAAGGATTGTTACTGGTTAAGCAGGCAAAACCTAAATATCGATTAATGTCTGAATTGCTATTTCTCGGACATTAATGGATGTTTAGGTTTTTTCTATATCATGATTTAATCAACGATTGGAGGGTAATACAATGAACCACAAACAAACAGCAAAAGAAGTTCTAGAGCTTGTCGGCGGTGAAAAGAACGTCAAGCACGTCACGCATTGTATGACAAGACTTCGCTTCAACTTATACGATGAAGGCAAAGCGGATAAAGAGAAGCTGCAATCAACAGACGGCGTCATGGGTGTGAATCAAAGCGGAGGCCAATATCATGTCATTATCGGCAATGATGTTTCAAATGTCTATCAAGCGATGATTGCTGACTCAGGACTGTCAACAGATGTAAAGTCAGGCGGTACAGAAGAAGCATCAAAACAAAATGTGATATCAAAACTTTTCGATTTTATCTCTGGTGTCTTCACGCCGATTCTTCCAGCCATCGCTGGAGCCGGTATGATCAAAGGAATATTGGCACTCATGCTTACGTTCCAGTGGATATCAGATAAAAGCAGTACGTATGCAATTTTAACAGCCATCGGAGACGGAGCCTTTTACTTCTTACCGATTCTACTAGCTGTAAGCGTAGCCAAAAAACTTGGCACAAATCAGTATATTGCCGCTGCCATTGCAGCAGCCGCACTGCACCCGCAGTTAACTGCTTTACTGGGCGCGGGAAATACAGAATTTCTAGGCTTGCCAGTGGTTTCTGTTGTGTACTCTTCATCGGTGATTCCAATTCTACTCACCATCTGGCTCGGTTCATATGTTGAAAGATTTGCAGAAAAATATAGTCCGAAATCATTAAAGATCATCCTTGTTCCAACGGTCACACTTCTTGTCGTTGTACCAATTATGCTCATCGCTGTTGGACCGCTTGGTGGGATTATCGGAAATGGTCTTTCAGGTGGAATTGATTTATTGTTTAAACATGCAGGTATTTTGGCCGGACTCTTGATCGGCGGCTTCATGTCACCATTGATCATTACGGGTATGCACTATGCACTACTTCCAATCATGATCAACAACATTACGTTAAACGGTTTTGACTACATTCTCCCAATGATGTTTGTAGCGAATATGGCCCAAGCAGGCGCAGCATTCGGTGTCTTCTTGAGATCAAAAAACAAAACTTTCAAATCATTGGCGATGTCTACAAGTATCACAGCATTAATGGGTATTACTGAACCTGCTATGTATGGTGTGAACATGCGATTGAAAAAACCGTTCTTTGCAGCCCTCATTGGTGCAGCAGCAGGCGGCGTGTTCATGTCGATCTTTAAAGTAAAATCATATGTTGTGTCGGGATCAGCAGGTATTCCAGGTATCCCAACATTCGTTGGCCCAACATTTGTCTACTCAATCATCGGTTTAGTGATCGGCTTTGTCGTAGCAACCATCATGACACTTGTTCTAGGGTTCAAAGATGTACCAGTGAAAGATGATACAAAGGCAGACAAACCAGAAGAAAAGAAAGATACAGCAGCACTTCAAAATGAAGTGGTACAAAGCCCGCTTGAAGGTCAACTAAAGCCGCTAAATCAAGTGAATGATGCAACATTCTCTAATGAAATCATGGGTAAAGGTGCAGCCATTGTCCCAACAGTTGGACGTGTTGTAGCACCGTTCAACGGTAAGGTTGAAACCATTTTTCAAACGAAACATGCCATTGGCTTAAAGAGTGACCAAGGCACAGAGCTTCTCATCCATGTTGGAATTGATACAGTGAAGCTTGGCGGAAAGCATTTCACAAGTCATGTGCAGTCAGGTGATCTTGTTCAAGCAGGAGATGTGCTCGTTGAATTTGATATCGAGGGCATTCAGCAAGAAGGCTATGATGTCACGACACCAATTATCGTCACCAATACAAATGATTTCGCACAGGTTGATGCGAAAACAGATGGCACGATTACAGTGAAAGAGACACTGCTCACAGTCAGTGTAGAAGAAAACGAGGAGGGCATTCAACATGAACAAGTTAGAAAAAACATTTCCTAAAGGTTTCTTATGGGGCGGCGCTGTTGCGGGCAACCAAATTGAAGGTGCTTATAATAAAGATGGAAAAGGCTTATCGACAGCTGATGTATCACCGCACGGTATTATGCATCCATTCGATGAATCAATGAAAGATTTGAACTTATATCATGATGCGATTGACTTCTACCATCGCTATAAAGAAGATATTGCACTCTTTGCAGAAATGGGATTCAAATGCTTCAGACTATCCATTTCTTGGCCGCGTATTTTCCCAAATGGCGACGATGCTGAACCAAATGAAGCAGGCCTTGCTTTTTATGACAGAGTATTTGATGAACTGCATAAGCATGGAATTGAACCAGTTGTCACGATTTCTCATTATGAAATGCCGCTTGCACTTGTGAAAAACTACGGCGGTTGGAGAAACCGTAAGCTTGTCGATCTTTATGAAACATACGCGAAAACGTTGTTTACTCGCTATAAAGACAAAGTGAAATATTGGATGACCTTTAATGAAATCAACGTCGTGTTACATGCGCCTTTCACTGGCGGCGGACTTGTATTTGAAGAGGGTGAAGACGAGAAAAGCATTCAATATCAAGCAGCGCATCACCAATTTGTTGCAAGTGCTTTAGCTGTCAAAGCAGGACACGAAATCATTCCTGATGCGAAAATCGGCTGTATGATTGCAGCGATGACAACTTATCCGTACAGCTCAAGACCAGAAGATATGTTTGCTGCAATGGATCAGGATCGTAAAACATTGTTCTTCTCAGATGTACAGGCAAGAGGCTACTACCCAGGTTACATGAAACGATACTTCCGCGAAAATGGAATTCATATTGAGTTCCAAGATGGTGATGAAGACATCCTAAGAAACCATACAGTGGACTATATTGGCTTCAGCTATTATATGAGTTTTGTGACAAGTACAGATCCAGAGGTTCTTGGACAAGTTACTGGTGGTAACCTATTTGAAGGCGTGAAAAACCCTTATCTAGAAGCAAGTGATTGGGGCTGGCAAATTGATCCAAAAGGACTTCGTACAACACTAAACCAGCTATATGACCGCTACCAAAAACCATTGTTTATTGTAGAAAATGGATTGGGAGCTGTCGATCAAGTAGAAGAAGACGGATCCATTCAAGACGATTACCGAATTGATTACCTCAGAAGTCATTTGCTAGAGGCGAGAGAAGCCATTGCAGATGGAGTAGACTTGATGGGTTATACAAGCTGGGGCCCAATTGACCTTGTCAGCGCATCAACAGCTGAAATGAAAAAGCGCTACGGCTTCATATATGTTGACCGTGATAACGAAGGAAAAGGTACATTAGATAGAAAGAAAAAGAAAAGCTTCGATTGGTATAAACAAGTGATTGCGACAAATGGTGATCATTTAGATGCATAAAAGAAAAAGACAAACCGTTCATACTGCGGTTTGTCTTTTTTTCGTCAAGGGGACTATGAAGTCCACACTTGATCTGCAATCTCAATCACATGACGCAGCTTTTCCCATTGCTGCTCTTCTGTTAACAGATTGCCTTCCTCCGTTGAGGCGAACCCGCATTGCGGACTCAAGCAAATCTGGTTAATGTCGACATATTGAGCCGCTTCCTCGATCCGTTTTTTAATCTGTTCAGCCGGCTCAAGCTCACCATATTTTGAAGTGACAAGCCCTAGTACGATTTGGAGGTTTGGGTTCTTCACATAGCGTAGGGGTTCAAAACCGCCAGAACGATCGTCGTCGAATTCTAAAAAGAGACCATCCAGATCTAAGCCGGCGAAAATTGTTTCTGCCGCTGCTTCATAACCGCCTTCAGCTGCCCACGTCGATTTAAAGTTACCACGACAAATGTGCATAGTGATCACCAAATCCTCTGGACGATCGGCAACCGCTTCATTGATTGTTTTCGCAAATGACTCACGCAGTTCATCTTCTTCTCGGCCAAAGGCTTCGATTTGTTCATGACCTTTTTCAGAAAAGAACACCGCCCATGCTGTATCATCGAGCTGTAGGTAACGGCAGCCTGCATCATAAAAAGCACGGATGGCTTTCTTATACGCCTGTGCCACATCATGGTGGAATGCCTCTAGGCTGTCGTATACTCCTTCTTCAAGCTTTCCACGGAAAAAGAGCATATTCGGACTTGGAATCGTCATTTTAGCCGTATGATCACCAGCGATGCTTTGAAGGAAACGGTAATCCTCTAGCATTGGATGATCTGTAAAGTCAATCTTGTCCGTTACCTTGATGCCACGCGCTTTTGTTGTCGTATTGTGGAATTGAATACCTTGATCCGCTTCAAATCCTTCGACCCCATCTAATCCCTCAAGAAAGTCAAAATGCCACCATGCACGTCTGAATTCTCCATCTGTGACAACCTCTAATCCAATTTCTTTTTGCTTCTCCACAATGCGTGTAATTTCTTCATTTTCAATTTGTCGGAGCTGCTCTGCTGTCAGCGTACCGTCTGCCTTTTGCTTGCGTGCTTCCTTGATACGTTCTGAACGAAGTAAGCTGCCTACTTGATCTGCGCGAAATGGCGGTTTCGTTGTTTTCTTTCCAATGGTTTGTACTTGTGTCATGCTGAATCCCTTCTTTCTACAGGTTAAAAATCAAATAAAAAAGCTCTTCCTTGGATAAGGAAGAGCATCATATACTGAGAGAACTCTGCCTTATCTTCAAACAAGCATCTGCTTGCTTAAGGAATTAGCACCATTCTGTTCCGAGGAACAGCGGTTGCCGGGTTTCACAGGGCCAGTCCCTCCACCACTCTTAATAAGGTTACCTTTTGATTCAATTTTCTTAATAAACATAATTATCCAACTTTTTCGAGAGAAAGTCAATGGTTTTTACTGTTTAATTTTCTACATAAACAAATAATGGTAAACAAACCCGAAGTGGAAAAAGGAAGAATAATATGGAAAAAATGCTTCTTTTGGTTCTTTTGTCATGGTATACTCAATTGGTAATAGACAAAAATGGGGGTTTTTACTATGACAATGAAAAAAGGCCTAATGATCAGCCTGCTCATTTTTTCGCTGATTGTTTCGTTGTTTGCGCCAGTTGGATCTGCGGATGCCAAACAAGCAAAAAAAGCAAAAGTAAGCACACACTATTATAAAAAGAAAAAAACGTTCAAATATGCACAGGTGAAAAACCTAAGCAAGGCGCATATGAAAACCATCAATCGTGATTTGAAAGAAGATATTTCCTTCTCCTATTCTACGTACTTGTTCTTAAAGGACGAAGCGAAAAAGGAAGGCTTTGGGAAGATCACGTACGAAAGATCGTTTAAAACGAAATTTAACAATGGGAAGAAGCTCAGTATCTTAAACTATGACTACATGAATGATGGTGGAATGCATGGAGATACGATGGTTTCCAGCATGAACTATGTGTTAACAAAGAAAAAGACAAAGCAGCTGTTCTTGACAGACGTTGTGAAAACAAAGAAAAAACGTACGAAAGTAAGAGATTATGTCTATAACTACACAAAGAAACATAAAAGCAAATTCTATGCGAACCTGAAAAAAAGTGACATTGAAATCAACTACAACACGCAGTATTACTTCACGAAAAAGGGAATTGCTGTTGTCTTCCAGCCATATGAAATTTCACCTTATTATGTAGGAATTCCTATGATTCAAGTTCCTGCGAAGGTATATAAATAAAAAGAAAAACGGCCAATGAATCTGGTCGTTTTTTGTTATTTACTCAAACAAAAAGAGCCCCTCATGAGGCTCTCTCTTTAGATTTATACTTGTTTAGGTGCATCATTTAGTGGATGACGGCGTTTTCCGTTGTAGTGGCGGCGCATACGAAAGATTTCAAACTCCGAAAGCTCTGCGCTTTTTCGTTTTGGTGTGCGGTTATCTTTTTTGAAAGAGAATAGTAAGTAGCAGCAAAGTGAAGCGATAATCAATAAAATCATCATATGACATTCCTCCAATTCATCCTATTCTTTAGTGTAGACAGGGTGAGTGATGTTTATAACTGAAAATAAGCAGCAGAATCGGTTTAGTTCTTAAGGTTTAGTCGATCTGCTAATTTAGGTCTAAAATACTGGTTGTTTTTAACTATTATATTTCCAGTTATTGCACTCGTCAAGAAGAATTTTTCTGGTGTTGTCTCTATTAGTACGAAAAAGTGTCATAAAAGTTTCAGAAAATTGTAAACTTTTATTAAAAAACCGTTCCCGAACAGGAACGGTTGTAAACATATCTATGCTTTTTCTTCAAATAAACGTGCGATTTCAACGATGACTTCTGTTGCTTTCACCATGTTCTCGACAGAAATAAATTCATATTTACCGTGGAAGTTTTCCCCGCCAGTAAAGATGTTTGGCGTTGGAAGACCTTTATATGAAAGCTGGGAGCCATCTGTACCGCCGCGGATCGGTTCGATCACAGGTGTCACTGAGCGGTTTTCCATTGCTTCATGGGCAATATCCACAATATGTTTCACCGGCTCAATTTTTTCTCTCATATTATAATATTGATCTTGAATGCTGAGATTTATGCTGTTTTCTCCGTAGATGGCTTTTAAGTCATTTGCTATTTTTTCAAATAGTGCTTTGCGATCGTTAAATTTGTCTTTATCAAAATCACGAATAATATATTGCAGCTCTGCTTCTTCGACTTCTCCTACAAACTTCGTGAGATGGAAAAATCCTTCGTAGCCTTCTGTATATTCCGGAGATTCATCAGAAGGAAGCTTGTTGTGGAAGAGCATCCCAATCTTCGCAGCGCTGACCATTTTGTCTTTTGCTGTCCCTGGGTGGACGTTGTTTCCTTTAATTGATACTTTCGCACCTGCTGCGTTGAAGCTTTCATATTGCAGCTCCCCGAGCGGTCCTCCGTCAATTGTATAAGCATAGGAAGCGCCAAAGGCATCAACATCAAATTTGTGCGGCCCTCTGCCAATTTCTTCATCTGGTGTAAAGGCGACGCGAATTTTCCCATGCTTGATTTCTGGATGCTCAATCAAGTAATGCATAGCGGTCATAATTTCTGCGATACCTGCTTTGTTATCTGCACCAAGCAGGGTCGTGCCATCTGTTGTGATCAGCGTATGTCCTTGATATTTTTGTAAATTTGGAAACTGTGCTGGAGATAAAACGATATGTAGATTTTCATTTAAGGTGATGTCGCCGCCTTGATAGTTTTCATGAAGCTGCGGTTTCACATTCTTGCCGGTGAAGTCAGTGGCTGTGTCGATATGAGCCAGGAAGCCAATGGTCGGCACGTCTTTGTCAGTGTTAGACGGGATCGTTCCCATGACATAGCCGTTTTCATCCATTGTCACTTCTTGAATCCCGATGGACTTCATCTCTTCAACTAGCTGTCTCGCTAGGTTCAACTGTCCTTCAGTAGATGGGCAGCTTTCCTTTTCTGCATCTGACTGCGTATCTACCTTCACATAATTTGTGAAACGCTGAATCATTTCCTTTTTCATCTATACGTCACTCCTTTTGTAGAATACGTCCATTTTATCACGTCTTGAATGCGCTTCATAACAAGAAAGGTTTTCTCTGGCAATTAGAGAGTAAAAAGACCTACTTTCATTAGGTGGTGTGTTGAATGGTTCTTTAGGGTGATTTTTTTGGGTGTCTTTTTATTTATAATGAGGACATATAAAATCATCCATTTGTACGTTAAATTGGGAGAAAGGGGTGCGAAAGTTGGATTCTAGTCAAACGCTGGCACTCGCTCAAAAGTTTCAGGAAGCAGCTGATGAGATTCGGCAGTCAAAGCAGCTGCTGGAGAATCGGCTGAAGGCAGTAGGATCAGGCTGGCAGGGAGAAGCAAGGAATAAATTTGATCAAAGCTTTGAGGAAACAACGTCACGCTATGATCAATTTGAAAAGGACTTGCTTGAAACAAGTCAGGAACTGCGCGACGCAGCGGTCAAAATCGAGGAACGGAAAGCTGAAATTGCCAGAATGGAAGAGCTTGAGCGAAAGAGAAGAGAAGAACGGAGAGAAAGAAATCGAGAAGGGAGATGATGTGATGGCACGTGACATTGTGGTTGATCCAGATCAGCTGACAGGACTGGCGAATGATGTTGTAGGCGAACTGTCTGTCATTGAAACAAAGCACCGCGATTTACATAGTGAACTGGATGGTCTCATTTTAGGCTGTGATCCTCGGTATAGAAGCTGTTTTTCAGGTGTCGGGGATGCATGGGGAGCAGGACAAGCATTGATCAGTAAATTGAGCAGTGATGATATTGCGATTCGTCATGCAAAAGATAAAATGGTCGAAGCAGACGATATTTTACGGAAAATGTACAGCATCTATGATCAATATGGTACACTCACGAGCTTAGCTGGAATTGTGATGATGCAGGCGAAATACTATGGGCTTGGGATGACGACCTTCATTAAAGACAATGGCCGGTATGCAGCGCAGCATTCAAAGCTGCTGCTTGATCTGACCAGCCGGGTAGAAGGAACGAGATTTGACCGGCTAGCAAGGATTTGGCTGAGTAAAAAAGAATTATTAAAACGATCAAACTGGTCGATGGCTGACTTGGTCCATAAGAAATTCACAAAATTTTATCCTGACGATACGGTTGCCTTTACGAATAGCGTTCGTGATTTTACAAAAGGAAGTATCAATTGGAAGGACACGGCTGCTATCAAGTCTGTTCTGAAAAATGGATCAAGATTCGCGAAAGGAAATGCCATCATTGCAACGGTTGTCACTGGTGCAACGGAAACGGTCGGCTGTGGATTGAAAATTGCCGAGAACTATGCAGAATTCGGTGATCAGCCAGAAGTCCTTAAGCGTGAAAATGCGAAGGCTGTTGGAAATGCAGTGAACAATACGGTCTTTATCGCTGGCGGATCTGTCGCAGGTGCCGTTGTCGGAGGAGCTCTAGGAAGCTTTGCAGGACCGATTGGAACCGTTGTCGGAGGAGCCATTGGTTCAGCAGTCGGTGGATTTATAGGAGAAAAAGTCGCCAAGCTGACATCAGGCTTTGCTGAACAGGTTGCAGTGAAATTAAAGGACCCTATTCATGCGGTCGTCGATAAAGGGAAACAAGCATTTGAGCTGGCGGGTCAAGGTGTGAAAGCAGTCAATGACACCATTGATCAGGCAAATCAGGTGATACATAAAGGGATAGAAAAAACAAAAGAAACCGCTGATTCGCTCATAAAAGGTGCAGGCGATTTCTTTAAGGGTGCATTTTCTTTTGGATAAGGAGAGATCAAGTTGGATCAGCTAAGTCTAAGTATTGAGGAACTCATCTTTAGTTTTTACAGTGAAGGCTATTTTGAACAGGGCATGTCCTTAAAGGAAGCCTATTATCCTGATGTAGAGGACGAACGCCTTGGGTTTTTATTTGAAATTGCGTGCCGCTCTTTGCTCGCAAAAGGTGTACTTGAATTTCGAAACAGACAATACCGTTATAAAGGGGAATACCGTCATTTCATCCAGGCGATGAATGATGCATCTCACACCGTCAAAGCGTCTCGATTTGGGGATGTAGATGAAGAAGTCAGTACCTCCTTTCATACGACACAGACGGGCGTATATGCGCACCACACGCTTTATGATCAACAAGTCCATCAGATTCAAAAACTGAAAGACGATCAGCAGGCAGAGGAACAAGTGACTGCCTTTTTCAACATACAGATGAGTGATCACCCTGCACCTGTCATCACCTTGCAAGCAGAGGAATTTGAAATGCTATTAGAGCAAGCAAGTGAGGCGAAGAATGAGTGGCCTTCCTTCCTTCATCGAGCAGAGAACGAAGAACTCGTGCAGGCATTTGTTTCTGATGTAAAGACGAGAAAAGGAAAGATGGACTCCCTGATGAAGGTCGTCTACGACAAAAACAATACGCCTGATGTGGAGTCCATGTTATTTGTCATTCCAGGTGAGGAACAGTCGTGGCTTGTGTCTGGAATAAAAGAAAATGAATTTCGCATTGAGACGGCTCATAGAGACGGATTACGTTCTATATTCTAATGGAGAAAAGGAGAATGACGCTTGAATCCAAGTGAAGTAATAGAAGTGAGGAGCAGGACCTTTTTAAGGGTATGGGCATTCTTAGCAACAGGCGGCTTCGGTATCATCGGTATTTGGTTGTTTTCAGAAGCTCTTACATTTGAATCGAATTATACATTGTTTTTATTTTTAGGCGGACTACTAGGCATTGTTTATGGCTGGATCTCTTTCTTGATGATTTTACCGGCTTTTACGAAGAGAGGAAATGTGATTTTTCGCATTCAGCGCGGGAAGAATGGCGCAGTTTTACATCGCGGGCAAGCGATCCCTTTTCAAGACATTCAATCCATCGATATGCGCAGGCATCGGTACAGTGTACGGGGTTTTCTCTTCATGGATGTGTTGATTCGGAAAATAGACGGGAAATTGATCAAGATTCCAGCGTACAGTATTTTAGATGAAGAAGTATTCGAGCAAGCCGTCAAACAAGAGATCTACCCATATTTAAATCAGTCAGCCCAAGAGAACTGGAGACAGCAGCATGGTCAGGTCGAAGAGCAGATCGACTAGGATGTATTTTCCATGATTCCGAAGGATGAGGTGCCACTTTTTCGAAGAAATCGTGTATGATGTCAGTAAAGACTGAACACTCGGAGAGGTGATGAGAGATGGATAAAGAGATGGTAATCGACCTCGTCACAGAACAAATGGCACGGATTCGAAAAGAAAAGAATTATACGCAGGACCGCATGGCTGAGGTACTTGGTCTATCGAAACGGCATTTGCAGCAGGTTGAAAAAAATAGGCTGCGCCTCAACTGGACGCAAACTGCGGCCGTATGTGCATTATTCAGGGATAGTGACATTTTAAAAGGGACACTTGGGGATGATCCGCTTGAGATTCTGGAAGTCGTGGCACATGATGAATTGCATCTATCGGTGGAACGTACGATTGGCGGAAAGGTTTGGTGGCGGACGTCTATCAAAAAAGGCACATTTCGTCTTCAGCAAAATGTGCTTAGTCAGCATTACCGCATCTTAGATGATGAGAATTATCGCTATTATAGTTCGTTTAATAAAGATGAAGCGAAGCGGCGGTTAGAGGAATTAAGTCAGCTGTCTTCTCCTTATTCATAAGCAGCTGATAGGAAAAAGGAAAGAGAGGCACCCGATTGATAGGGGCCTCTCTTTTCTGTGTTTATACTTTTAGAGTGTTTTTCGCCCGAATAAAGGCAACAAGCTGTTTGATTTCTTCATCATTTAGGGGAACGCCGTCGACAAGGATGGTTCCTTCTTTTGCTTCCGTCAGTTCAATTTTGATATCAGAGATTTTGCGTTGTATCTCTGGCTCGTCCGTTCTACCAAGTAAAAAATCAATGGACGTATCATACAAATCAGCCAGCCGCTTCACTGCTTCAAGCGAAGGTCGTCGGTACCCAGATTCGTAACCGGCATAGGTGCTTTTGGCGATACCTAGGCGATCTGCCGTATGCTGGAGAGACCATTTTTTCTTTTTTCTAAGGGTGGTTAAACGATCGAGTATCATTACATGAACGCTCCTTTATATACAACAACAGTATATCATATTTTGACATGGAATGTACGCGTTATGCGTAATAATTTCTTGATTAATTCGCGTTATGTGACTATAATGGCAATGAAGGTACGCGTAAAGCGTATATTATAGAATAGCACAAGCTAGCTTATAATATGTGTGACAAACGAAGTAATTTTATTGAAAGAGGTGGACCTGTTGAAGAAATTATTGCTTTTAACCACTGGTGGGACGATTGCATCTGTAGAGAGTGAAAACGGTTTGGCTCCAGGTGTTAAAGCTGAGGACCTTTTAAGCTATTTAAACGAAATTAATGCAGAGTATACAATGGACACAAAGTCCCTAATGAGTATAGATAGTACAAATATGCAGCCTGAATACTGGGTGGATATTGCAACAGCCATTTATGAAAATTATGATCAATATGACGGTTTTGTTGTCACGCATGGTACAGACACGATGGCCTATACATCAGCAGCTCTTTCTTATATGCTGCAAAATCCGGATAAGCCAATTGTCATTACAGGCTCACAAATCCCGATTACGTTTAAGAAAACAGATGCGAAGAAAAACATCACCGATGCGATTCGCTTTGCATGTGACGGCGTAGGCGGCGTGTATGTTGTCTTTGATGGCAGAGTCATTCAAGGAACACGCGCAATCAAACTAAGAACGAAAAGCTACGATGCATTTGAAAGTATTAACTACCCATATATTGCATCGATTGAAAACCATCAAATTGAATACAATAGCAAAGTAAAAAGATCGTCAATGAAACCGCTTAAATTAGATGCATCCTTAAACACCGACGTTTGTCTCTTGAAATTGCACCCAGGTCTAAAGCCTGAGTTCTTAGATGCAATCAAAGGTGTGTACAAAGGAGTCGTGATCGAAAGCTACGGCAGCGGCGGTATTCCTTTCGAAGGAAGAAACCTTTTAGAGAAAATCAACGAATTGCTCGAAGAAGGCATTTCTGTTGTCATCACAACTCAGTGTCTTGAAGAAGGAGAAGACATGAGCGTGTATGAAGTAGGACGCAAAATCAATCAAGAACTGGTGGCACGTTCACGAAACATGAACACAGAGGCTATCGTGCCGAAACTCATGTGGGCACTAGGTAAAACAACAGACCCAAGAGAAGTGAAAAAGATTATGGAAACGCCAATCGCAGAAGATTTAGTGATTTAACTATTCTATAGAAAGCAGGTCATATCAGATGGTTCAAGCAACTTATCGCTATGAGAAGGATTTTCTTGGTGAAAAAGAAATTCCGGCAGACGTGTATTATGGGGTTCAAACCCTTCGTGCAAAAGAAAATTTTCCAATTACAGGATATCGCATGCATGAGGAACTGATCAGAGCCTTTGCCATCGTGAAAAAAGCAGCAGCTCAAGCCAATATGGAAGTTGGACGTTTATATGAAGGAATTGGCAATGCCATCGTACAAGCCTCTGATGAAGTTATTGAAGGCAAGCTGCATGAGTACTTTATTGTAGACCCAATCCAAGGCGGCGCAGGAACGTCGATGAATATGAATGCCAATGAAGTGATTGGAAACAGAGCGCTAGAAATCATGGGACATCAAAAGGGTGAATACATCCATTTAAGCCCAAACACACATGTAAACATGTCACAATCAACGAATGACTCGTTTCCAACAGCTATCCATATTGCTGTATTGAAGCAGTTAGACATTCTGCTTGAGACAATGCAAACGATGCAGGACGTATTCCAAAAGAAAGCGAAAGAATTTGATCATGTGATCAAAATGGGACGTACGCACCTGCAGGATGCTGTTCCAATTCGTTTAGGACAGGAATTTGAGGCATACAGCCGCGTGCTCAGCCGTGACATTAAACGGATCAACCAATCAAAGCAGCATTTATATGAAGTGAATATGGGTGCAACAGCTGTTGGGACAGGCCTAAACGCAGATCCTCGTTATATTGAAATCGTGGTGAAGAAGCTAGCAGATATTTCTGGTCTTCCGCTTGTAGGCGCAGAGCATCTCGTTGATGCTACGCAAAATACAGATGCTTACACAGAAGTGTCCGCCGCATTAAAAGTATGCATGATGAACATGTCTAAGATTGCCAATGACCTTCGCCTAATGGCTTCTGGTCCGCGTGCAGGTCTTGCTGAAATTGCATTGCCAGCTCGTCAGCCGGGTTCATCCATTATGCCAGGGAAAGTCAATCCAGTCATGGCAGAGCTCATTAACCAAATCGCATTCCAGGTCATTGGGAATGACCACACCATCTGTCTTGCCTCTGAAGCAGGTCAGCTTGAGTTAAATGTGATGGAGCCTGTTTTGGTCTTTAACTTACTTCAATCTATTAGTATAATGAATAACGGATTCCGTTCATTCACAGATCATTGCTTAGTGGACATTGAAGCAAATGAAAAACGTTTGAAAGAATATGTGGAAAAAAGTGCAGGCGTCATTACTGCGGTAAACCCTCACTTAGGCTATGAAGCCGCGGCTAGAATCGCAAGGGAAGCCATTTTGACAGGACAATCGATCAGAGATCTTTGCTTGCAAAATGATGTGTTAACAGAAGAAGAACTTGATATTATTTTGAATCCATATGAGATGACAAAGCCTGGTATTGCGGGTGCAGAGCTCCTAGAGCGATAATTATATCAAAAATTTTATTTTATTAATATGTAGAATTGCCTGTGAAATAGAGAAAAACAGGCAATTCACTTTCTTTCGAATTGACACACTTTTTTCACAATATTTTGAAAACGCTTAACGCGTACACAAAGGGAGGAAACACAATGAAATCACCACGTCTGCCGTCTATGTTAGAAGTCGTGTCTGTACTTGGCTTGTTTTTAGCAATTGTTTTATCTTTTACTCTTTATTTCAAATTGGATATTCAACTAGCATTGTTTATCTCATGGTTTATGGTTATCGCATTAGGTATTCGATTGGGGCACTCCTATAAGGATCTTCAAAATGCGATCACAAAAGGGATATCGAATGGTTTAGAAGCCATTTTAATCTTAATTGCAGTAGGTGCACTTGTTGGTACATGGATTGCAGGTGGGGTTGTACCTACGTTAATCTATTATGGTTTAGAGTTTATTCATCCTAATATCTTCTTATTAGCTACACTTGTCATCTGTGCACTCATGTCCATTGCAACAGGAACCTCTTGGGGGACGGTTGGAACGGCAGGGATTGCGATGATCGCAATTGGTGAAGGGCTAGGTATTCCACTTCCGATCGTGGCAGGTGCCGTCTTATCTGGTGCTTATTTTGGAGATAAATTATCCCCATTATCAGATAGTACAGTGCTCGCTTCCTCTCTTTCAAAAGTGGACGTGCTGGCACATGTTCGAGCGATGATGGTTTTATCCATACCAGCCTTTGTCATTACGGCCATTATGTTTACGGTTACAGGCTTTATGTATGGTGGACGCAACATTGATCAAAATAAGGTAGAATTTTTGAAAAATGCCCTGCATGATACATTTACCATTAACATTTGGATGGTCATCCCAGCAGTAGTGGTTGTATTACTGCTCGTATTTAAGAAACCTTCAATGCCTGTTATTGCCATTGGTGCTCTTTTAGGATCTATTTGGGCGATGGCTTTCCAAGGAATGAATCCGGCAGATGCGATTGGTTCAGCATACAATGGCTTCTCTATTAATTCAGATGTAGATTTCTTAAATACGCTGTTAAATCGTGGTGGTATTGTGAATATGCTTGGATCTTTAGTGGTCATTATTCTCGGGCTTGGGTTTGGTGGCGTGCTTGAATATCTAGGCGTTCTAAAAGTGATTGTCGCTACTTTCGAGAAGAAATTATATAATGCAGGAAATGTAACCCTATCTACACTTGTTGTAGCATTCTTTGCAAATATTTTTGGATGTGCAATGTACGTTTCATTAATTCTTACACCGAAAATTATGGAAAAAAGCTACGATAAATTGAAAATAGACAGACGCGTTCTATCTAGAAACGCTGAGGTCGGTGGAACAATGACGTCTGGTATGGTTCCGTGGTCAGATAACGGAATTTACATGGCTGGAATTCTAGGCGTCTCGACATTCTCATATTTACCATTTATGTGGTTGAGCTTTGTTGCCATTGCTCTTGCCATTATCTACGGATATACAGGGAAATTCATTTGGTACGTCAAAAATCAACAAGACTCAGAAGAATCGGCTTCATAAGCCGTTTACAAAAGCCGCCTCAATTAGGCGGCTTTTGCTTGTCCTAGGACCGAGAGACTACATATGATATAAAGAAGATGATCGGGAGTTTAGACCCTTTATAAAAGAGGTCTAAAGGGGTAATGTGAAGCAGAACGAAAGCATATTTATCCCATAAAAAGGGTACAAATCCCTATTCAAACATGAGTCTTTGAACCTTATAATAACAATATTGGAAAAAGTGCTATTCCCTTACGCTCGTTTAGAGGAACTCTAAGCAGCGTTTTTATTTTTTGACAGGAGGAGGAACCCATAATGAGCTTGTCGGATATGCTGTCTGCCCTAAACGGTGGCATTACAAGTAAAAAAGCAGAAATTGAAGAGAAAATCGCTCGACTTAAAAAGGCGAAAAGTAAGGTCGAACGAGAACAAGATGCGGCAGAAACAGACCTGAAGCAAATCAAGCAGCCAAAGCTTGGGGCCTCTTGGAAAGGTGAGCGAAGCAAGGATTTCAAATCAGAGCGGAATGAAGCACATGATGCGCTGCAAACGATTGTGAACGACAAATACCCACGCTACGTGAGCCGCATCGAATTCAAAATCAGTACATTAGAAGCTGAACAAACTGCGTTATCCTTTGCCAGTTCCTTAGCTGGAGACGCCGCACGTCTTGCTGAAAAAGGAGAAGACGCAGTAGAGGACGCCAAACGCTTGATCTCAAAAGCATGGAACAGTTTTTAAAGCTGCTTTCATGCTGAACAAATCTGGAGGATATCACGATGGGACAAATTAAGTTAAACTACCAAACAGTTATGAATCAACTAGATGAAGTCTTCCAAGCAGTCGAAGCTTTAACGATGAAAAAAGCAGCAGATAAAGCGGGTGAAAACAGCCTTGAATTTGTGACCAAATGGACGGCACGTGAGGCAGAGGTGAACGAAATGGTCTCAAACTTTAAAGAAGCCTTAATCAAAAATGTCCAGGACACGCGCTCGAATGTGAAAACCTTAAAAGAACAGGACGAAGCGATTGCTGCAAAATAATCAGCACAATCGCTTTTATTTATGGATTACATTTGCATGATAAGAAATATAGTTCAATGGAATCATATAAAATTCAGGATGTACGACCTTGTATTATTCCGTTTTTCTTCCAAACACGTCACTAAAAGGACACCTTTTCCCTATTTAAGACTGAGGCTTTTCACCTTATACTATACTTAATGAAAGCGAAACGATAGAAATGTCAGGATTGGAAAAATCAAGTGAGTCGATAGCTTCCAAGGCTCTGACGCTGTGCTTTCGTATGAGGTCCGATAGAGGTGGATGACATGAGTTTATCCGAGATGCTACACCATCTGCATATGGGAATTGAAAACAGACGTGCAGAATTTGATGAAATGATCTCTCGGTTAAAGACAGCCAAAAGCAATATTCGAACAGAACAAGATCTTGCGCAGTCAGACATAAAGGAAATTAAGAAGCCTGCTCTAGATTCGTCATGGAAAGGTGAGAGAGGAACCGACTTTCATCGCCACCGAAAAGACGCCTACCATGTAATGCACGACATCGTGAACAATGAGTATGAAAAATATATAACCGAGATTGATCAAAAAATCTTGCACTTTGAATTAAAAAAAATGGAGCTGGCTGTTGCCAGTAATTTTGCCGGAAGAGCCCAGGACGTGATGGAAAAGGGCGAGGATTTTGCAAAGGATGTTAAACATTTGATTGAACGGGGCTGGAAAGCTCTTTAAAATAAAATATAAAACAGCCGTCTCATAAGCGAGCGGCTGTTTTTTTGTTTAGTCACATCCACCACCGCTATCGCCTGAATCTCCCCCGCAGGAGGCATCAGAAGCGTGATGAGTATATGAATCAGTATAGGTACTTGTCGTTGAACTGTGATGTGAAGAACGCTTAGCAGATGTACGTTTATCCTTTGATGTGAACAGGTGGGCAATGATTGCTCCTAAAGAAGCCAATATGATCATAACAACAAACATAAAAGAACCCATAATGCATCCCTCCTCTTGTTTCATCATCATACGATTGAGCCATATTGAGGTTCCCGATTTGTAAGAAAAACTGGGCAAAGAGTTCTATTTTCGTTTATGATGATAGGCAAAAGTAAATGCCAAGGGAGGAGAGCCCATGCTATCTTTACGTCAGGAGGAGCTCCTGAAACGCTTGATGCAAGCGGAGCAGGAACTGACAAGTGAAGAAATTGCCCGCGTGATTGGCGTCACATCACGAACCATCCGAACAGATATGAAAGCGCTTAAATCTATAATAGATGAACAAGGAGCCGCACTACATATCAAACGCGGGGCAGGGTATACATTGACCGTCGAGGATTATGGGGCATTTCGTACATTTTTGAAAAAGTCGCTGAGAGAAAGAAACGAAAAAAAGGAACAGGTCATTCCCAATCAGCCTAAAGACCGTGTGGCGTATCTATTGAAAAGGCTGCTCCTGTCTGAAGACTATATCAAATTAGATGGGTTGGCAGAGGAACTATTTGTGAGTGAATCGACAGTGAAGAATGATTTGAAAGCGGTCAGACATTTGTTTTCATTACATGGACTTTCTGTAGCACATCGCCCTAAATATGGATTGCGGCTGACAGGGGATGAAATGAAATTAAGATATTGTATGGCTGAGCATGTGTTTCAGCAAGAGCATGCGAACTCTGCGCTGTTACCTGAAGAAACGTATCAATTGGTTCAGGACATTGTGCGTTCACGTACAAAAGCAAGCGGACTTCATCTGTCAGAGATCGGTTTAAGTAATTTAGTCACCCACATCGCCATTGCATGCAAACGAATTGAAGAGAAAAAACTAGTCATGATGCCAGAAGCGGAATTGAAAGACATTCAGGTGCAGCCTGTTTTTCAAGTGGCTCAACAAATGGCAGAAGATATTCGGCATGTATTAGCTATTGATTTTCCGTTATCTGAAATGGCGTACATTGCGATTCACTTGATGGGTGCCAAGATGATGGCATATGGAGATGACGGCCATACGCTATTTCACCTTCTAGACGAAGATCACTTTCGCTTCACTCACCAATTACTTGCTTATGTAGAGGAGCACATGTCACTTGATATTCAATTTGATAAGGAGTTGATCGTTGGATTAAGTCTTCATTTGCGTTCCGCCATTCATCGTTTTAAGTACGATATGAACATTCGTAACCCCTATTTACCGGACATTAAAAGGCATTATCCCATTGCATTTGAAGCGGGTGTCTATATGGGGAGATGGCTGAAGGAAAAAGAGGGGGTCGAGATCCATGAGGATGAGATTGGGTATTTGGCGCTCCATATCGGTGCTGCAATCGAGCGGACAAAATCACAGCATGTGAGAAAGAGATGCCTTATTGTGTGTGCAACGGGTGTCGCCAGCAGTCAGCTCCTTCTTCATAAGCTGACGGCGGCTTTTAGCGGAAGGCTGGAGATCGCTGGAACTGCAAGTGTTGGGGATCTTCCTTCGTATGATTTGAGAAGCATTGATTTTATTATTAGTACCATTCCGCTTCAGAACACATTGCCGGTGCCAGTGATTGATGTACATACGATTTTAAGTGACGATGATATTGTACGGCTGAAACGTTTTGTGCAGGATCCACAGGATACAGGGGTTTTGCGGTATGTCAGTCCGGCGCTGGCATTTTATCAGCAAGACCTTAAATCAAGAGAAGAGGTTCTTCAATTTTTTGTGAACGTGCTAAAGGAACAACATCGCATCCCGGACGAGTTTGAACAATTATTGCTGGAAAGAGAGCAAGTGTCCCCAACATCGTTCGGTCATTTGGTCGCGATTCCTCATCCGATGAAGCCGGCAACAGATGACACGTTTTGTGCGATCTGCACATTGAAAAAACCGGTGCTGTGGGGTGAAGATCGAGTACAAGTCGTTTGTTTGTTGAGTATCCAGAAGACTTATCAAAAAGAATTACAGTCGCTTTATCAATTTCTTGTGCGGCTGACAGAGCGGAAGGAAGTGGTGGAACAACTCATCAAGGCCGCTTCATTTGAGGAACTGACGGCGGCGCTTCAAGTATTGGAGCATCCGAATGAAAAAAAGGGACACCCATTTCCGCATCTGTGAGGAAAAAGTTTAGATGTTAATGAAAGCGCTTTTAAAATAACATCAAAAAGGAGGGTGATCACGAGTTTTTGCAAAGGGGGAGACGGATCATGAGCTTCAAGGAGAAAGCGGCAGACGTCATGGGGAATGTGGCTTATCGCATCACGAATCAGAAATATATTATGGCGATTAAACAGGCATTTGTCACATTGATGCCAATCATCATTACAGGGGCTTTTGCTGTATTGGTGGCAAATATGATCATGAGCCCGGAAACAGGGCTTGCTCATTTTGAGATATTCAGATTTTTAGCGGAGCTTCAGCCAATTATGAAGGCAATCAATTATGCCACGCTAAACTTTTTAACGATTGGGGCTGTGTTCCTCATCGGGATAGAGCTTGGGAAAATCAACGGGCACAAGTCCCTGTTCCCAGGGCTGATGGCATTGATTTCATTTATATCTGTTATTCCAACGACACTTCTTCTTGAAGTTGATGGATCGATGCGTGAGGTTGTAGATGTACTGGCAAGGCAATTTTCTGATCCAAAAAGCTTATTTTTAGGGATGATCATTGCGATCATATCTGTGGAAATCTTTTGTAAGCTGACCGAGGTGAAATGGCTTCAAATCAAGATGCCAGATTCTGTTCCATCGAATGTTGCGACATCTTTTTCGTCACTTTTTCCTTCGATCATTACGATTACGATCATTAGTTCATTCGGCTTTGCATTTCACCGTTTGACAGGCATTTATTTGCATGAAGCAGTGTATAACGTGGTGCAGCGCCCGCTAGAAAGTGTTGTACAGGGTCTGCCGGGGATTTTAACGTTGATGTTTGTGGCGCAATTTTTCTGGGTGATCGGCATCCATGGCAACCAGATGATCAAACCGATCCGGGAGCCGCTCTTATTAGGGTCGATTGCAGTGAATATGACAGCATTTCAAGAGGGAAAAGAGATTCCGAATATCATCACGATGCCATTTTGGGATGTGTATATGAGTATCGGTGGTTCAGGTGTGACCATTGGGCTTTTGATTGCGATTTTTATTGCTGGAAGAAGGGAAGAGATGCGAAGCATTGCCAAGCTCTCATCTGGGCCGGGCCTCTTCAACATCAATGAACCCGTTATTTTTGGCTTGCCCGTCATGTTAAACCCTGTGATGGCAATCCCATTTATCGTCACACCGCTTGTAACAGGGACGATTGGTTATATTGCGACGGCTACAGGATTTGCTGGAAAAGCAGTCGTGATGGTGCCTTGGACGACACCGCCGATTGTGAATGCATGGCTGTCAACCGCTGGCAGCATGGGAGCTGTCATTACACAGCTCATCTGTATTGTAGTAGCAGTCTTCATCTATTTGCCATTTGTTCTCTTGTCTAACCGCAAACCAGAAGCGGCACCAGATTCAGAATAAAAGGAGGGGCATGAATGAACATGCAATGTAGGTGGTATGGAGAGGATGATCCCGTTTCACTTGCGCGTAAATATCCGAAAAATGGCGCATCCACTTTGCTCATTGACGAAATGTCATCGTTCATGAAAATGGTGATTTTGAAGAGTCAGCGCACCTTTCGTCAGCAGGAAGTCTTGATATGGGGGCAATTGTGAAGGCTTTGTTTGAAGAGGGCTCTAATGGCTATGTCCGGTCGGATCATGGACGTATGATCTTTGGCGAGACAGGCAGACCTGGCTACGGTTTATATGATCGAGCACTTGGGGCTGTGTATTTGCAAGGAATTTGGGAGGGGCTTCACGTTCAAACGAGGAAAGGGAAGGTAGCGATATGAACAGAATCGAGATTCCAAGTGATTTTATCCTAGGTGCCGCGGCTTCTGCTTGGCAAACAGAGGGATGGAAGGGAAAGCAGGTGCATCAGGATTCGTACATTGATTCATGGTATAAGGAAGGATATCACGTGTGGCACGAAGGATATGGTCCGGCTGGTGCGACGAACTTTTACGAGCGCTATCCTGAAGATGTGGCCTTAATGAGAGAGATTGGACTGACACATTATAGGACATCGATCAATTGGTCGAGGTTTCTCATAGATTACGAGAAGGGGATTGTGGATGAGACCTATGCCCGTTACATTGATGACTTGATCAATGGATTAATTGCAGCAGGTGTAGAGCCAATGTTTTGCTTAGAGCATTATGAGCTTCCTGCCGTTTTGCTTGAGAAGTATGGCGGATGGTCATCAAAGCATGTCGTCGAGCTGTTTGTTCTCTATACGGAAAAAGTGTTTGAGCGCTACGGGGACAGGGTCAAACATTGGTTTAGCTTTAATGAACCAATTGTTGTCCAAACACGTGTTTATCTAGATGCCATCCGTTATCCCTTTGAGCAAAATACGAAAAAATGGATGCAGTGGAACTATCATAAAGCGCTGGCAACAGCAAAAGTGGTGAAGTTGTTTCGGGAGATGGGATTGAAGGAATCGACAGGTGCAAAAATCGGGGTGATTCTCAATCCAGAAGTGACGTATGCAAGATCCTCTGCCCCGCATGATCAAGAAGCGGCACGGATGTATGATTTGTTTTTCAATCGAATGTTCTTAGATCCCTCCATCAAAGGGGAGTATCCAGAGGAATTGCTCGATGTGTTGAAAAAGCATGATATTCTTTTTGATGCGACAGAGGAAGAGCTTCAGGTCATCAAGAATCATACGGTCGATGTCGTCGGGCTCAACTTATACTATCCGCATCGTGTCAAGGCGACGAGTAAGGCGTGGAACGAAGGGACGCCATTTCATCCGTCTTATTATTACGATATGTTTGAGCTTCCAGGGAGAAAAATGAATCCATTCAGAGGCTGGGAAATCTACCCAAACATTGTCTATGATATGGGGATGAGAATAAAAGAAGAATACGGAAATATCGAGTGGTTTGTAGCCGAAAACGGGATGGGTGTAGAAAAGGAAGAACGGTTTAAAAATGAAGACGGTATCATTGATGATCAGTATCGCATTTCATTTATCAGCCAGCATTTGAAGCGGGCACTTCAAGCGAAAGCAGAAGGATCAAATTGCACGGGCTATATGCTGTGGGCTTTTACGGATAATGTCTCACCGATGAATGCCTTTAAAAACCGCTACGGATTAGTCGAAATCCAGCTGGAAAATGAACGGAATCGCCAGTTGAAAGCATCAGCGTATTGGTACCAGACATTAATCAAAACAAGGGAACTGAAGGTTGAAACAGAAGTCATCTATCGATAGGAGTGATGGAATATGAAACGAATCATTCTCGCTTGTGCCGCAGGAATGTCGACGTCCATTGTAGTGTCCAAAATGAAGGCTGCTGCAGAAGCTAAAGAGCTGGATTATGATATCTACGCCATACCTGAAGGGGCCATTGCGGATGAATTAGAAGAGCATGGAGGAGATGTTCAGGTGATTTTACTTGGACCGCAAGTAAGCTTTATGAAAAAGGCAGCAGAAAAAACCGCTGCACCTTATCAAATACCTGTCGATGTCATCAATGTGAGATTATACGGAACAGCGAACGGGGAAAAAATACTAGAGCATGCTCTGAAACTAGCAAATGAATCTTAAGTAATTGGAGGAGAAGCAGATGACGGTATTAGAGGAAATGCAGGGAGCAGCCTTTCAAATCATTGCTCATGCAGGCGAGGCAAGAAGTCATTATGTCGAAGCGATTCGTCTAGCAAGAGCAGATGATTTTGAAAAAGCACAGCAGTTGATTGAAAAAGGGGAGGAAGCGTTTCGAAGCATCCACAATCTGCACTTGCCGCTGATCCAAAAAGAGGCGGCAGGTGAGCAGCTTCCCTTTTCTTTACTGCTGATACACGCAGAAGATCAAATGCTCACAACAGAGACCATTCATCTGCTCGCCATCGAAATGATCGAAATGTGTAAAAAAATGAACGCCCTGTCAAAATAGATATGAGCTATTAACCAATTTCTGTTATAATCATTCGGTAGATAGAGAGAAAGCAGGATTGGTGAATGAAAAAAACATGTATGTTGATTGCGGTTGGTCTTTTGGTGCTGCTCATTTCGGGCTGTATGGGAACGAAGGAGCAAACGATAGGAAACCAGCAAGTAGTCAAAGAGGAAAAGGGTCCATTACGATTAAAAGAAACAGAAGAGATTCAGCAGACAGAAGCAGCAGAGATTGATACACAAAGTTGGATTGAGCAAAAGGAGCCGGTAGAGCTTCCGATTTTGATGTATCACAGCATCTCCAGCGGCAACTCGCTTCGTGTACCAAAGAGCGAGTTTGCGGCTCATATGAAATGGCTGAAGGACAACGACTATGTCACGCTGTCGCCAGAAGAAGCTTACCGCGTCTTCACAACAAATACGAAGCCAAGTGAAAAGTGTGTCCTCATTACATTCGATGATGGATATACCGATAACTATACAAAGGCATTCCCGATTTTAAAGCAGTATAGAATGAAGGCAACGATTTTCATGATTGCGCAATCCATTGGGCGCCCGAACCACTTAACGGATGAACAAATGGATGAAATGATTGCAAATGGGCTTTCGATTGAGAGTCATACAATTCATCATTTAGAGCTCAATCGTTTATCAAAGGAGCAGCAGAAAGAGGAATTAAAAGGATCAAAGGCATTCTTTGATCAACGATTTTCTCAGCATACGAGAATGGTCAGTTATCCTGTTGGGAGCTATAACGAAGACACGCTGAAGCTAGCGAAGGAAGCCAGTTATCAAATGGCTGTCACCACTGAACCAGGACATGCGAAGAAGGAACAGGGCATGATGTCCTTGCACCGTGTTCGCGTGTCACCGGGACTTTCACCCGAAAGCTTTGGCAGATTGGTAGAGGGGAATCGATAGAGATCAAATCACAAATGTTTCACATGAAACATTTTACGACAAGTTTCACGGTGATGATTGGTGAATCGACATTTGGGTGGTTCAAAGGCGAAACAGAACTTTCATGAAGATGGAAGTTCTGTTTTTTTATCATTCATCAAAAAATTCCATATGAGCTTTTTCTTGCTTGTAATAATCGATTCGATCTTTCATGGTCCCGGTATGAAACTCAAATTTATGTCCATCAGGGTCCGTAAAGTAGATCGACTGATGATCTTTTTCATCTCTTGGACGGCCTGGCAAGATGTTGACGTTCAAATGTTTTAGCTTGTTGTACATGTGATCTACATCCTCTTCATCAATTGAAAAAGCGATGTGCGTGTAAGCGTGCTGAATGTCTTGACGAGGAATGTCTTTTTCCACATTCAGGGCAAGCCATAGCCCGTTCAAATCAAAGTAAGCTGTCTTTTTTCCTTTTACTAATAAAGTGGCGTCAAATACGTTTGTGTAAAAATCAATAGAGGTTTCTAAATCAGAAACAGAAAATAACAAATGATTGATTCCTTTTATCGACATCACATTCACCTCAAAACATATTTGAAAAAAAGCCTGTAGATGGGGTCTACAAGCTTGTTTATTGATAAACAGGATAGCCCGTTATTTTGATATCTTTCCCTAGTGGTTCTACTGAGAGTTGATCCAATTCGATGGCATCACTCATGAGGCGTATGCCTTCGCCTCCAAAAAAGGAAGGGGACAGCCGACCGCCAATGAGTTTAGGTGCCATATAGATGACCAATTTATCTACAAGCTGCTGTTCTAAAAATGAGGCATTGACCTGGCCGCCGCCTTCAATCATGAGGGAGGAGACATTTCTTTCTCCCAGCACTTGAAGCACTTCTTGCAGGGGCACCCGCGTGTCGCTATCTGTTATAAAGACACTGACGCCAGCTGCTTCTAAAGCGGCTCGTTTTCCCTCATTGGCTTGCTTTGTCGTAAAGATCCATGTAGGTGCCGTCTGATCAGTGACGATCTTTGCTGTCAGCGGTGTTGACAGCTTAGAGTCTAAGACAATTCGAATCGGATGATGCCCATTTGGAATCCGTGCAGTTAGTGAAGGATCGTCATGAATAACGGTTTGAGCACCGACCAAAATCGCATCATTGATACTGCGGATATGATGAGCATCATAACGAGATGTTTCAGATGTAATCCATTTACTGTCAGACGTAGCAGACGCAATTTTTCCGTCTAAGGTAATACCTGCCTTGAGCGTCACGAAAGGTGTTTTTTTCGTAATAAAATGATTAAATACTTCATTCATGAGAATGGATTCCTGTTCCAGTACGCCTGTAATCACTTGGATGCCAGCATCTTGTAAGATGGCAATCCCGCGGCCTGCGACAAGCGGGTTCGGGTCAAGCGCTGCCACGACAACGGTTTCGACGCCTGCTTTCACAAGTGCTTCCGCGCAAGGGCCTGTGCGGCCGTGATGGGAACAAGGCTCGAGGGTCACATAAATGGTGGCTCCTTTTGCCTTGTCTCCAGCCATTTTAAGTGCATGAATTTCAGCATGCGGTTCACCGGCTTTCATGTGAGCACCGACACCAACAATTTCATTCTCTCGCACAATCACAGCCCCGACGAGCGGGTTTGGAGAGGTCTGACCTTTCATTGCCTGTGCATTTTCAAGGGCTAGATTCATATATCGCTCATGATGTGGCAATCGTACGCACCTCTTGCTCCGCCTTCATGTGACCTGAGCGGTTGATTTTTGTCTGTAAGTATTTTTCATTAAACTCCGAGACATCACCCCAAAGCGGAATGCGTCCAGAAAGAGATAGACCTGCATGGCTGATGGCATCTGTCTTTTTCGGATTATTGGTAATGAGTCTGACTGGCTTTGTACGAAGTGTTTGAAGAACCGCGATGGCTTCTTCATATTGACGCGTGTCATCTTCAAAGCCGAGTGCTTCGTTCGCTTCTACTGTATCGTAGCCGTTTTCTTGAAGAATATAAGCCATGGCTTTACTGAAAAGTCCAATACCGCGGCCTTCATGATTGGCTAAATAGAACAGTGCACCTGCACCATTGTCTTCAATCATCCGCATGGACTGCTTCAATTGGAACCCGCAGTCGCAGCGCTTGCTTCCGAAAATATCACCAGTGTGGCAAATGGAATGCATGCGGATAAGGGCTTCGTCAGCGTGCTCGAACTCCCCATACACTAGAACGCTTGACTGCTGTTGATCGGCAAGCTGGCGGGACGAGAGGCTTTCAATTAAAGCGTCATCTGACAATGGCTCTTTTCCATCGTCTTTTAACCATGAATACCAGTTGAACATCACGGTTCTGCCGTCTAAATTCACTGGCAATTTAATGGGTCCAGTGATATATATATACCCGTCTTCTTGCTGTACTCGTTTGATTTTATCTTTTAAAATGGCTGTTTTAAGATCTGTGTGTTTGTCCATATTCTGCACCTTCTTTTTTGTCTGTTTCTTCAATCTGTAAACGAACGAGAACGCCAAATGGATCAACAAATTCGTTACTTTTCCCTGTTGTTTTCACTTGAGTGCCTGCTTTTGTCAGACACTCGACGACGGACTGTCTGTCTGCTTCTTGTGGGAATACCAGTGTATAGCTTCTAATTCCTGAAAAACGTGGATCAATGGCTCCTTTTCGTCCCCGTCCCCATGCATTAAAGGCAAGGTGATGGTGGTACACACCAGCGGCGATAAACAGGCTTGCTGGTGGAGCCATTCTGATGTGAAAACCGAGCGTATTGACATAAAAGGAATCAGCTTCTTCTGGGTTAAGATGGAAATGTAAGTGTCCCATCACTGTACCAGCGGGAAGTCCTTCCCAAGTTGTATCAGCGGCTTCTTGCAGGAGACCATCTCCATCAAGAGGTGCATTTCCGCCACCTTTCAGTTCTCCATGCTCACCTACCCAAACGTCCTCAGGGCGATCAGCATATATTTCTACGCCAATGCCGTCAGGGTCACTTAAATAAATGGCTTCACTGAAAAAGTGATCGCTTGCTCCAATTAAAGGATAGCCTTTTTTGATCACATGTGCCAGCCATGTGCCCAGGTTTTTTCTGGTAGGTAATAAAACAGCAAAATGATAAAGTCCTGGCTCATGATCAGGCTTCTCCTTGAGCTGTGCATCCTCTTTTAACAAAAGAATGGGTTCCTTTGCATTGCTTCCAAGAGTGACGGTGGATTCCGTCTGTTCTACTATTGTAAATCCTAAAATGTCTGTATAAAAAGGTAAAGAACGCTCAAAGCTGGACACATGTAACTCTGTTACACCCAATCTTAGCTCCTCAATTGTCTTCAAGCTCGGTCAGCTCCTTCATGATATATGCATCGGCATGTTCAAATGTTTTTGAAAATCTATAAAAATGAATACCTTGTTACTTAAAGTAACTAAAATATATAATAGTTAGTGACTTATTTCAAGTAATTAATTGTGCTATAATGAAAAAAAGAGAGAAAAGCGGGAGGGAGTAAGGTATGGCTCAAGTAGATGGCTGTCCAATCACAGATGCCATGGAGATTCTAGGCAAGAAGTGGGTCATTCTCATCATCAATCAGCTTCTGACAGGCCCTAAGCGTTTCTGTCAGCTTGAAAATGAAATGGACATCAGCGGACGATTATTATCAGAAAGGCTGAAGGATTTAGAGGCTGAAGGACTCGTTGAGAAAAACGTATACCCTGACATTCCAGTACGGATTGAATACGAATTAACAGCGCAAGGGAAGAAAATTGAGCCGATTATTCGTGAAATGTATGCTTGGTCTTTAGAACGTAATAACAGCAAAAAAGGGGAACAAGTCTCTTCCTAAACGATTTCGATCAGTCTGTCTGATCGAAATTTTTTTGTGCGATTTTCCAGAAATCTAAGTCAATAGTATGAAAAATGATGTTGACAATAAATTCATTCATCATATAATATCAAGGAGAAGAGGGTTCTTTTCCCTGTAATGGAATGGAGGTTATGCCATGGTATCATGAATGGGACAGATTACCTAAAACACGTTTCAAACCATCATTTAGAAACAGACATCTTTGGCTTTTAGGAAGCAAAGATTTATTTTTTCAACTCAATTGATAATGATTATCATAATCATCTATAAGTGTGATCCAGCGCTTATGAAGGTTATTTTTTTTATTATCTATTGAGAATAATTATCAATATCATTTAGGAGGGTTCACATGAAAGTCATTCGTTCAACATCACACGTATTATTGTTCTTTAGTTTTGTTCTATTATTTACTCTAGCTCCGGTTAGCTCAGCCTCAGCAGCAGGCTTAGCAGATGGTCAATATTCAGCACAATATGTGGTATGGAAGGCAGATAGCGATTCGACTTCAACAGCGAATACGTATTTTGAAAAACCAGCCAAGCTTGTCGTGAAGAATGGAAAAATCAAAGCACAAGTCACGTTAACGAATAGCTCTTGGATCACAAGCTTTAAAACACTTGATCAAGGTGTCTACAAAGATGCGAAGGTGATCAGTACAAATACAGCTGCAAATAAGAGAACGGTTGAATTCAACGTGAACAGCCTGACAGAAGTCGTATCAGCAAAAGTGAGCGTGACTGTACCGGTCATCGGATATACAGGCAATTACGACATCCGCCTCAAGTTTGATGCAGCATCTGTTCAATAGAAAGGGAGGAAATTCGCTTGATGAAAAAAATGATGAGGCTATCAGTCTTCATGACCGCTTTATTATTGGCACTTATGCTGCCTTTTTCAAACGCACAGGCTGCCACGTTAAAGGATGGTACATACTCCGTCAACTATACTGTGCTGAAGGCTGAAGGAAATGCGGTTTCCATGGCAAATGATTACTGGCTGAAGCCAGCAAAAGTGATTGCAAAAAATGGGAAGCTGACTGTACAAATGACCATTAAAAATAGCAGCTGGGTGACGGAATTTAAAGTGCCGGGAAATGGCGGCTATGTCGACACAACGGTTCTCTCAACTAATAAAAAAGCCAACACAAGGCTTGTTCAGTTCCAAGCTCAGAGCTTGTCTAAGCCAATCAAGTCAAAAATTCATGTCACTGTTAAATCTGCTGATTATGATCATGATTATACCATTCAGCTGAAATTCGATGAGAGCAGCATGAAATCGCTTTCGTCTAACAGCACAAACAAATCAGCGGGTGCAGCAGAAGATCAGCAGCCATCAAAAGAATCAACGAAAACATCTGATTCATCCACGACAAAACAAGAAGAGAATCCTCAAACTGGTGATACAAACCAGACAGGGTGGCTCCTTGTGCTTGCTCTATGCTCAGGCGGGTTTTTAGCAAGAAAGTGGATCATCAAGCATTAAGGAAGGAAGTGTCACCATTTGAAACGTCTTTTTCATCTAAAGGCAGCTATTCTGCTCGTTTTATTCAGTTTATTGACTGCGTTTCAGATTCCTCAAGGAACGGCTCAAGCGGCATCATTTGTTGATGGTGAATACACGGCCGGATTCACCATTTTAAAGAATGGCAGCACAGAGGCGTCCATGATGGATACCTATACAGAAAAGCCAGCTAAGCTGATTGTGGAAAATGGCAAGACAACAGCCTATGTCACGCTGAAGCAAAGCAAAGAGATTACAGATTTCAAAGTTGAACAAAATGGTGCTCTTGTCACCACTGAAACCGTCAGTGAGGATGAAACAGCCAATACACGTGTGATCAAATTTGATGTAGCCGACTTATCAGCCAAATTAAACGGCTGGGTGAAAATTTACTGGGATTTAGGCGGCTTTATTTATGACGAAGCGTATGACGTACAGCTTGCATTCGATCAAAGCAGCCTAACACTCGTTACACCTGCAAAGCCAGACGATAACGAAACAAAACCAGATGACCAAAATGGCACAAAGCCAGACGATAACGAAACAAAACCGGATGACCAAAATGGCGCAAAGCCAGACGATAATGAAACAAAGCCGGATAATCAAAATGGGACAAAACCAGACGATCATCAGGCAACACCTGGCAATAACAATGGCACAAAACCAGATGATTCTGCGCAAAATCACTTAAAAGATGGCGAGTACCGCATCAATTACAGTGTGCTGAAAGGGGATGAGAACGAGGCATCTCGGATGAACCAATACTTCTCACATCCTGCATCCTTAACCATCAAAAATGGAAAACAAACCATTTCCTTTACGGTGAAGGATCATACGTCTGTCGCTTCCTTGAAAACAGAGAAAAACGGATCTTATCAAGAAGTGAAGACGGTCAGCACAGATAAAGCAAAGAACACAAGAGTGGTGTCATTTGATGTCGCTGATCTGAAAAAAGCGGTCAAAGGAAAAGTACACATCGTGGTAGCAGCTGCTCACTATGACCAAACCTACGATATTCGTTTTCAATTCGATGTAAAGAGTATCGCTCCACTTAAGGACGGGCAGGTAGAGGAAGAAACACCGGCTGCACCAGAAACACCAAAACCAAACACACCATCACCAGAAACAAATAACGGCGGAGCTGCTCAAGAGACGGCTAAGCTTAAAGATGGTGTATACAAGCTTCCTTTCTCAATGAAGAAAGCAGACAAGGATGAGCCTTCTCGTATGAACGATTACGTCGTGAGCCCTGCGACATTGGTCGTAAAAAATGGCCGCCATTTCGTTTCATATACAGTGAAGAACAGCTCAGCCATCACATCCTTCCAAGTAGGGACAGGCGGGAAATATGAAGAGACTCTTGTCGCAAAAACAGATCAAAAAGCAGACACACGAGTGATTCAATATGAAGCCAAAAGTTTAAGCACAGCTCAAGCAGCACGCGTAAAAATTGATATTCCGGCTGCGAATTATCATGAGCAGTACGATGTCAAACTTGTCTATGACACAAAAGGAATCACTCTTGGTGAAGGAAGCGGCATTGCTACGGTAATCGGAGACGATGAGAGTATCGGCTTTGTCAAAAATCCAAATGATCGCGATTCTCAAACAAATCAGCTTGAAAATCTAGCGCCAGAGGAAACAGGCGCAGAGCAGATGACATTTACTCCATCAGATGACCAAACCAAGTCTGAGACTGGACAGTTGAATCCGAAAACAGGAGATACCTCTCTTTTTTGGGTGTATATTCTTTTATTCGGCGGGTCATTATTCGTACTCGTAAGAAAGTATCAAACAAGAACAAGATAGATGGATTAGTTTAAGTGAGATGCGCAATTTCTCTCGGCGCATCCACTCTCTTTTTTCGAAAGGAGGCTTCTGTTTTTGAAGCATCGAATGTTATGTACCCTGATCGCTGCTCTTAGTGTGTGCGTGATCTTATCGGGCTGCTCACAGTCAGCCGAAAGTTCAGCGAAAGGCAAAAAAAGCGCAGAATCAAGTGCGCGCATTGTGGCAACGACTGTAGCTGCTGTGGAGATTATGGATGCTTTAGAGGTGGATCTTGTCGGGGTGCCAACAAGTCAAAAATCCTTGCCAGCTCGTTATAAAGGACTGCCGGAAGTCGGTAATCCAATGAGCCCGGACATGGAAATCATCCAATCACTTCAACCGACAGATGTCCTGTCTGTCACAACCCTTCAATATGATTTAGAGACACCCTTTCAGCAAGCAGGTGTCCCTGCCACATACTTAAATCTCGAGAGCCTTGGTAGCATGGAGAAGGCGATCACGAAGCTTGGAGCTCAGTATGACAGAAAGAAACAAGCCGAGCGCATCGTGTCTGACTTTGAACAAAAAAAGAAAGACATACAAGAGAAGACGAAGGGAAAGCGCAAGCCGTCCGTTCTGATTTTGCTTGGTGTACCGGGCAGTTATTTGGTGGCAACAGAGAATTCATATATTGGTGATCTTGTACGTATCGCAGGCGGAAAGAACATTGTCAAAGGTGAGAAAATGGAGTATTTGGCATCTAATACGGAGTATTTACAAAAAGCCAATCCAGATATCATACTCCGGGCCGCACATGGGATGCCAGATGAAGTTGTCCGCATGTTTGATCAAGAATTTAAAACAAATGACATCTGGAAGCATTTTCATGCGGTCAAGCAAGACCGGGTGTACGACCTCGAAGAAAGCTTATTTGGGACAACGGGCAATTTAAAGGCAGCAGAAGCATTAGATGAACTAACGCGTATGCTCTATCCGTCATAAGCGGCGAATCTTAATGATAAAAGGACGTTCAAGATGAAAAAAACAGGGATTTTATTTCTGATAGTTAGTCTCTTACTGGTGTGCGTGTTTATTTATTCCGCCATTACTGGGAGTATTCATGTCACCCCGATTGAATTATTGGAAGGGCTCATCACCGGTCAACATGCACAGGTAGACATCATTAAAGATTTGAGAATTCCCCGCATGCTCATCGCAATGTTTACAGGGGCCGCCTTATCTGTCTCCGGTGTACTGCTGCAGTCGGTCATGAGAAATCCATTAGCTGATGCCGGCGTCATTGGAATTTCATCAGGAGCCAGCTTCTTTTCTTTAATGGCGATTACAGCGCTTCCTCAATTTTATTTCTACTCTCCTTTATTTTCGGTATTAGGCGGAGCCATTGCATGTTTCCTCGTGTACGTTCTGTCTTGGAAGGGCGGTTTAAGCCCAATCCGCATGATTTTGGTTGGGATCGCCATCAATGCCATGTTTACTGGAATGGCTGAAGCATTTGTGACCATTTGCAGCTATTTCAATATCACGATCAATCAGTCAGGACAGTCAAATCTCACGATGAAAACGTGGGGAGATGTCCGTTTAATCGGAGTCTATGGCGTCGTCGGCCTTGTCGTAGCACTTTTCTTCAGCAGATGGTGTAACCTCTTGGCTCTTCAGGACAAGACAGCGAAAAATTTAGGATTGCGTGTGACCAGAATGCGCCTTTTGATTTCCATCACAGCGGTATTACTCGCGGCGGTGACAGCTGCGGTAGCGGGCGTGATTGCCTTTGTCGGTTTGCTCATTCCGCACATTTCAAGAAGGCTTGTTGGCTCGGATCATCGGGTACTCATTCCATTTTCTGCGTTAAGCGGGGCTTTGCTGATTTTGACGGCTGATACGCTCGGCAGGACGCTTGTAGCGCCAAATGAGATTCCTGCTTCTACGATCATGGCCGTGATTGGCGGGCCGTTTCTGATCTTTTTGTTAAGAAGGGGGGACCGTCTCCATGGACATTCGTGAGGTGTCATTCTCATATGACCAGCAGAAGGACATCGTTCAATCGGTCACAACACAGATCGAAAAGGGGAAAATCACAACCATTATCGGTCCAAATGGCTCGGGGAAATCCACACTGCTTTCCTTGATGGCGAATAATCATTGTCCAAACAAAGGGCAGATTCACTTAGACGGACAAGCGCTGAATGCATTTAAGCCAAAGGAGCTGGCAAAAAAGCTGGCTGTCGTCCATCAGCAAAATGAAGCACCGCTTGATTTAACGATCGAACGGGTCGTGGCATTCGGTAGAACGCCGTACCAGACGATGCGCGGGGGTGACAAGGAAGAGGATGAGAGAGCGATAGAGTGGGCACTGTCCAGTACAAAACTAACGGAAAAACGAAAGGTGCCGCTCGCCTCACTGTCAGGTGGTGAGCGTCAGCGTGTATGGATTGCGATGGCACTTGCGCAAAAAACACCGATCCTTTTCTTAGATGAACCGACAACCTATTTGGATATCTACTATCAATTTGACATTCTTGAGCTGATCCGTGAGCTCAATGTCGTGCATGGACTCACGATTGTCATGGTGCTGCACGACATGAATCAGGCTGTCCGCTACAGTGACGTCATCATTGCGATGAAGGATGGACGAATTATCAGTGAAGGACAGCCAAACGATGTGTTAACAGAAGAGAATGTGCGGCACATTTATGATGTGTCCGTCACGATTAGACAGGATGCAGAAACAGGAATGTACATCGTGCCTGTTGGCATATAAAAGCAGGTGAGACAGTGTGAAAAGAGGAAAACGGGTCTGGCAGCGTATGCTGACGATCGTCTGTTTAGGAGTATTCATTTATAGCGGTACAGCCATTGGCTTAGAACTGTTCGGCTATTATCAAAATCGTCAGGTGCTTGCAAAGGCTCAGACGATGTATGGTCAAGAGCAAGGAATGACTGAAAGCCGGGAACCGGGAACCACCCGTACGTCATTTGATGAGCTGCGGAAGGTGAACAACGACATTGTCGGCTGGATCAATATGAAGGACACGATGATTCAGTACCCAATCGTTCAATCTCGTGATAATGCGTTCTACTTAACCCGCAATTATTTAAAAAACGACACCCGGGCAGGCAGTATCTTTATGGATTATCGCAATGACGTCTTGCACGAGAGCCCGAATACTGTGGTGTACGGGCATCGGATGAGAGACGGATCCATGTTCGCTGGACTCACAAACTATTTAAAAAAGGATTTCTTCCATGAGCACCGGACATTTCAGTACGATACGCTGTATCAAAGCTATGAGGCGGAGATTTTTGCCGTGTATGAAACAACGGTGGATTTCGATTATATTCAAACCGATTTTCAAGATCTAGGCGAATATGCGCACTACTTACAAGCTGTGCGGAAAAAATCAATCTACCAAACGAAGACAGACGTGTCCACAGATGACCTCATCCTCACCTTATCGACTTGTGATCATGTGCTTGCACCTAAAAATGGGCGTCTTGTCGTACAGGCAAAGCTAAAGAAAGTTTACTAGAAAAGGAGAGACAGACGGTTGAAATTTTCATATGTGATCTTCGCTGGACTCGTCTTGATGCTTCTCCTCGGCGGATGCAGGCAGGCAGCACCTGTAGAGAAAGGAAGCGGGCAAGGTGCGCTGAAGATAAAGGATTTTACTGGCAGAACGCTGTCGTTTGAAGAATCCCCTCAGCGTATCGTCGCATTATCGACTGGAGACATGAGCATCCTGTATGCCTTAGGCGGTGAGGTAGTTGGCCGTCCGGCCGCCGAATTACCAGACAGCTTACAAAAGGCAAAGTCTGTACAAACGATTGGCACAACGCATCAATTTGATGTAGAGCTCATCACAAGCTTAACGCCCGATGTTGTGCTTGGGAATGAACAATTAAACAGTAAGGACATCTCTACAATAGAAGGAATTGGTTCACAGCTTCTTTTGACAAGTGCCAATTCAGTGAAGGATATTCAGCGTCAAATAACGTTATTCGGGGATTTGCTCGGAAAGCAGCAAAAGGCCAAAGCCCTCAATGAGCAAATCGATCAGAGGAAAAAGCAGGTCAAGCAGCCTCAGAAAAAAGTGAAGACACTCGTTGTATACGGGGCACCTGGCACATATATGGCGGCACTTCCTCAATCCTTAAGCGGAGATTTACTGCACATCGCAGGAGGGACGAACATCGCTGAAAATGAACCAGCACTCGAGAAATTCCCTCAATACGCTCAAATCAATGCAGAAAAGGTCATCGAAGCCGATCCTGATCTTATTCTGCTTATGACTCACAGCAATCCTGAAGATGTGAAAGCGGGCTTTATGAGTGAAATGAAACAGAATGCCGCTTGGCACGATGTGTCAGCTGTGAAAAATGGACACGTCGAGATTCTGCCTAGTGATCTATTTGGAACGAACCCAGGCGCGGAAGTGATGAGAGCGATTGATGAGCTAGAGAAAAGATTGAAGCGATTGTCATCATGAAAATGAATGCAGAGTTAGATTTTCAAAAAAGACAGTCGAGGCGAAGATGGCTGCTACCCGGACTATTATTCTCGTTAGTTGTAGGTGCATGCCTAGGGCTTGCATTAGGTTCTGTTCAATTATCGCTGCCAGATTTGGTCGCTGCTTTGATGGGATCAGGCCAGCCTGTTCATGAGAAAATTGTGATGGATTTACGCCTGCCGCGCGTTCTCATCGGTTTCATCGTTGGGGCCTGTCTCGCAGCATCAGGGGCGATTTTACAAGGAGTCGTCCGAAATCCACTCGCTGACCCTGGCATCATCGGTGTGACTGCTGGCGGCGGATTGGCTGCTGTGCTCAGCATGATTGTGTTTCCGCAATTTACGTATTTGCTGCCAGCTGCTGCTTTCCTTGGCGCTTTATTAGCGGCACTCGTGGTGTATATGCTGTCATTTGATCAAGGGGTTTCCCCGCTGAAATTGATTTTGGCGGGAGTGGCAGTCAATGCCCTCCTTGGGGCGGTTATGAATGGGTTTATGGTGCTTTATAGTGAGCGTGTGCAGGCTGTTCTGCCTTTTTTATCCGGAGGATTAAATGGACGGAGCTGGCATCATCTAAGCTTCGTGTCGCCATATGCGCTTGCTGGGTTGTGCCTTTGTTTTTTTGCCATCAAGCCGGCAAACCTTCTTTTGCTTGGTGATGAATCGGCGCAGTTACTCGGCCTTAGAGTAGAGCGCACCCGGTTTTTCTTAATTGCGCTGGCGGCGCTTTTAGCTGGTGCAGCTGTAAGTGTGAGCGGCTTAATTGGATTTGTCGGGCTGGTCGTTCCTCATTTTATCCGTCTTTTAATTGGAGATGACTACCGGTACCTGCTGCCGATCTCAATGCTGGGCGGAGGCGTACTTGTGGTTTTTGCAGATACAGCGGCACGGGTATGGTTTACACCGGTTGAACTGCCTGTCGGTATCCTGCTTGCCTGCATCGGTGCACCTTTCTTCCTCTATTTATTAAAAAAGAAAGGGAGGGGTTAAGTTGAATGTGATAGCTATGGATGACGTGAGTCTCAGTCAAGGAGGCTTTCGGCTGTCGTCTATTTCAGCAGCTGTTCCTAAAGGAAGTGTGACAGGAATTATTGGACCAAATGGATCAGGGAAGTCGACTTTTATTAAAGCAGCCGCACGTCTTACATCGATCGAAAGCGGCATGATATACATTCACGATATACCGCAAAAAGAGATGACAGCTCAGGAGATTGCAAAGGAAATCGCCGTTCTCATGCAGACGAGAACAGCCATTCCATCTATGACCGTACGGGAGCTGGTCGCACTTGGACGCAGTCCGCATCGTTCGATCTGGAAAAAGAGCTCGAAGACAGATCAAGAAGCGATTGAGTGGGCGCTTGATGTGACCAATAGCCGCATCAATGAAAACAGAATGCTGCATACATTGTCAGGCGGAGAAAGACAAAAGGCGTATATTGCGATGGCGCTCGCTCAGAAGACAGAGACTTTGATTCTGGATGAGCCGACGACTTACCTAGATATTGCACATCAGCTTGATTTACTAGAGCTGCTCAAACAGCTGAATAAGACGCATGGAATCACCATTTTAATGGTTCTTCACGACCTGCAGCAGGCAGCAAAATATTGTGACCGCCTCATTGCGATGAAGGGTGGTCAGGTTTATCAAATAGGGACACCAAACGAAGTATTAACAGAAAACTTTTTCAAAGAAGTCTTTGGGATTCAGGCTAAGGTTCACTTAGACGGTGAGCATCCGCTCATTATCCCAATCGCTTCGATCCAACAACCAAAGGGAGATGAACAGAAAATGATCATTGTCAACAACCAGGTAAGAGTAGAAAAAGGCAGTGCTGACCACCTCGTCAAGCGTTTTAACAAGCAGGGACAAGTAGAATTCATGGAAGGATTTTTAGGCATGGAAGTATGGGTCACGCAGCAGACAACCGATTACGATGAAGTGACCATTCATACCCGCTGGAATCGAAAAGAAGACTTTGTGAACTGGACAAAATCTCAGGCATTTGGTGATGCGCACGCTCATGGGAAAGCGAAACCTGAAGGACTATTAAAAAACAAAATTACGTACTACGAAGTGCAAGTCACTAGACCAGCTTTACAGAAAAAAGCCTAAAAAAGAAACATAGCGCTGCGGTTCATGTGCAGCGCTATTTTTTTGCGTTTTTTACTTTCTGTCACATATCTTTGACAAAGTATTCAAACAACTGACACAATACCATCCAATTTTTAGGTAAAATTTACTTTATTTTTGAAGCGCATGGGTGTAAAGTACAGGTATAAATAACTAACCGAATGAAAAGCAAGAGTAAAATTTCACCGATTAAACCAATTCAAACAGGCTATTATTTGTGAATCATTGAACAAATAGTGAATATTTTGTGAAGTGATGAGCATAGTTGTTTCGAATCATTCGGCATGTGAAAGTAAGGGAGGATGTAAGGCTGTGAGTGAGCTGTTTTTAGCAAGATTTCAATTTGCTTCAACGACATTATTTCATTTTATTTTTGTTCCTATGTCAATAGGTTTGGTGTTTATCGTCGCCTTGATGCAGACCCTTTATGTCGTCAAGAAAAAAGAGATTTATAAAAAAATGGCGAAGTTTTGGGGTCATCTATTCTTACTCAATTTTGCAGTAGGTGTGGTGACAGGGATTTTGCAGGAATTCCAGTTTGGGATGAACTGGTCAGATTATTCAAGGTTTGTCGGTGATGTGTTTGGTGCACCGCTTGCCATTGAAGCACTGCTCGCCTTTTTCCTTGAATCTACATTTATTGGACTTTGGATATTCGGCTGGGATCGTCTGCCGAAGAAGATTCATTTATTGTGTATTTGGCTTGTTTCTCTTGGTACGATCTTTTCGGCGTTTTGGATTCTACTCGCCAACTCATTTATGCAAGAGCCAGTTGGATTTGTCATTAAAAATGGCCGCGCAGAAATGAATGATTTTGGCGCTCTTGTAACGAACCCGCAGCTTTGGGTTGAATTCCCGCACGTTCTGTTTGGTGCGCTGGCTACAGGTGCATTCTTTATTGCAGGAGTTAGTGCCTATAAAATGATCAAAAAACAAGAAATCGCCTTTTTCAAAAAATCATTCCAGATTGCCATGGTCCTCGCTTTAATCTCTGGCTTAGGTGTGGCGTTCTCTGGACATGATCAAGCGAAGCACTTAATGAAATCACAGCCGATGAAGATGGCAGCAAGTGAAGCCCTTTGGAAGGATAGTGGAGATCCAGCGGCTTGGACACTATTTGCCAATATTGACACAGGTAAAAAAGAAAACTCTACGGAGATCAATATTCCGTTTGCTTTAAGTTACTTGGCTTATCAGAAGTTCAGTGGAGATGTGCCAGGCATGCTGACACTTCAAAAAGAATATGAAGCAAAGTTTGGCCCTGGAGACTACATTCCGCCAGTGAAAACAACCTTCTGGAGCTTTAGAATCATGGTTGGTGCCGGAATGCTGATGATTTTTGCCAGTATGATTGGCTTGTACTTGAGCTTTAGAAAGAAACTCGAAACGAACAAATGGTTTTTACGCTTCATGGTAGGGATGATTGCGTTCCCGTTTATTGCGAACTCAGCTGGCTGGATCATGACTGAAATTGGGCGTCAGCCGTGGACTGTCTTTGGTATGATGACGACGGCTCAATCGATTTCGCCAAACGTATCGTATGGCATGCTGTTATTCTCAGTCATTAGCTTTACGACGATTTATCTGATTCTTGCCATCTTGCTTGCCTACCTATTCATTCGAGAAATTAAAAAAGGTGCACATTCGGAAGAGGATACAGATCAAAAGGATGAAACGGACCTGTCTACAGATCCATTTGATGGAGGCGCATATCATGGCATATCTTAACGAGATTTGGTTTATTCTTGTCGCAGTATTGTTTGTTGGATTTTTCTTCTTAGAGGGATTTGATTTTGGTGTTGGGATGTCCATGCAGCTGCTTGGAAAGGATGCGCACGAACGCCGCATTTTAATTAATACGATTGGTCCTTTCTGGGATGCGAATGAGGTCTGGCTGATTACAGCTGGGGGCGCTATTTTCGCTGCATTCCCTCACTGGTATGCCACGATGTTCAGTGGATACTATATACCATTTGCGGTTCTCCTCTTAGCGCTCATTGGGCGCGGAGTCGCCTTTGAATTCCGAGGGAAGGTGGAGAAAGCCTCTTGGATCAAAGCATGGGACTGGGTCATCTTCTTTGGCAGTCTGCTACCGCCGTTTTTACTCGGTGTGCTATTCACGAGTATTTTACGCGGGATGCCAATTGATCAAGACATGAATATGTATGCTGGTTTTACGGATTTTGTGAACCTTTATTCAGTGATTGGCGGGTTAGCTGTGACGGTTCTTTGCCTTCTGCACGGATTGATTTTCGTCACACTACGTACAGAGGGTGATTTAAGAGATCGTGCAAGAAAGCTTGGCAAGCGTGTCCTGCTTATTGCGCTGCCAGTTCTTGTCCTATTTGTCGGTGTATCTATCATGGAAACAGACATTTATACGGTACGCCCGATCATCACCATTCCGTTAACTGTCCTAATTGTGGTTTGTTACGTCGCGGCTCTATTCTTTATGAAAAAAGAACGTGATGGCTGGACATTCTTATTCACAGGTGCAGGCATCATGGTGACAGTGACGATGCTTTTCACTGCATTGTTCCCGCGCGTCATGATTAGCTCAATCAACCATACGTTTGATCTTACCATTCAAAACGCTGCATCCGGATCATATTCACTGACGGTGATGACGATTGTTGCCATTTCTTTGCTGCCCTTTGTGCTTGGGTATCAAATTTGGAGCTATTACGTCTTCCGTAAACGTGTAAGCGGTAAGGAGCCAATGACCTACTAATGGATAAACGTTTGCTTCAATTAAAAGGAATGAGGGGGCTTCTCGCCCTCTTAGGTATTGTGTCACTCATCCAAGGAGCAAGTATTATTTTCCAAGCACAGTGGCTGGCACATGCCATTACTACGATGTTTGACGGGAAAAGCCTTTCGCAGGCAACGCCTTATGTCCTGCTGTTTCTTGCTGCCTTTCTGGTGCGGCACGGTCTCACCTTGATTCGGGAGAAGGTCATGTTTACCTACTCTTCCCGAATTGGAGCAGACGTCAGAAAACAGCTGTTAGACCAACTCTTTCGTTTAGGTCCAGCTTTCACAAAGAAAAAAGGTACAGGAAAGCTTGTCACATTAGCGATGGAGGGGATTGCTCAATATCGTCAGTATTTACAGCTATTTTTACCGAAAATGGTGAACATGGCAGTGATACCGGCAATGGTCCTCATCTATGTTTGGACGTTAGACGAAACATCTGCTGTCATTTTAATCGTGACGCTGCCGATTTTAATTATTTTTATGATTTTGCTAGGCCTTGTCGCTCAGCGTAAAGCGGCCAAACAATGGAGATCGTATGAGAAATTATCCAATCATTTTACTGATTCTCTCCGCGGCCTTGAAACGCTTCGTTACTTAGGCATTAGCAAAAAACATTCCCGCAATATCGGGGAAGTGTCAAAGCGATATCGAAAGGCGACCATGAGTACGCTGAAGGTTGCATTTCTTTCATCATTTGCGCTTGATTTCTTTTCCATGCTGTCGATTGCAACTGTCGCTGTCTTTCTTGGCTTGCGATTAATTGAAGGAGAGCTTCTGTTATTGCCGGCTCTGACCGCGCTCATGCTGGCACCGGAATATTTCCTGCCAGTACGTGAAGTGGGAAATGATTATCATGCGACGCTAAATGGAAAAGAAGCGAATGAGGCGATGCAGGTCATTTTAGAAGAAAAGGGCTTCCGCGCGCAGGAGACACAATCAGTGCAACTAGATGAGTGGAATGAACAGTCTGCGCTCACCCTGCAAGATGTTAGTGTCCAGCATGACGAACATGCCCCTTATTCGATTCAGGATGTAGACCTCACTGTCAAAGGGAAGAAAAAAATCGGAATCATTGGTGCCAGTGGTTCAGGGAAATCGACGTTAACCGATGTGCTCGGCGGCTTTGTTGAACCGACCTCAGGTCAAATCACGCTAAACGGCAAGCCGCTTGTTCATTTACAGATGAAGGAATGGCAAAAGGAAGTCGTCTATATGCCGCAGCACCCTTATTTATTTCACATGACATTGAGAGAAAACATTCGTTTTTATGAATCGCATGCCACAGATGAAGAAGTGGAAAGAGCTGTCTGTGAAGCTGGCTTATCTCAGCTCGTAGCGCAGCTGCCAAATGGTCTCGATGAGGTCATTGGAGAACAGGGAAGAGGACTAAGCGGCGGACAGGCGCAAAGAATTGCGCTTGCGCGAACGGTGCTGGGCCAGCGGTCAATTATGCTGTTAGATGAACCAACGGCGCATCTCGATATTGAGACAGAGTATGAATTGAAGAAAACAATGCTTCCGCTGTTTGAAGATAAACTTGTGTTCTTAGCGACACATAGGCTTCATTGGATGCCAGACATGGATGAGATCATTGTCATGGATCATGGAACAATTGCAGAAATGGGTACACATGAATCATTGATGCAAAGAAAAGGCGTGTATTATCAATTGGTACAGGAGCAAATGGGGGCGGTCACACATGGTCAGTAAAGGCTGGTTTATACCTTATATCAAGGAGAATCAAAAGCTGTTTGCGCTGGTTTTGTTTCTAGGGGCAATTGCAGTATTCTCTGCTTCTATGCTGATGTTTACGTCAGGATTTCTCATTTCAAAAGCTGCCACAAGACCTGAGAATATACTCATGGTCTACGTCCCAATTGTAGCTGTACGGACCTTTGGTATTTCACGCTCAGCTGCCCGCTATGCAGAAAGACTGGCGAGCCACCAGCTCATTTTGACCATGATTGAAAAAATGCGTGTCCGTCTGTATGACATGGCTGAACGAAGTGCGAAACAGACAAAGCTGGGTACAGGTGAAATGCTTGGGCTCCTGTCAGATGATGTCGAGAGACTGCAGGACGCCTATTTAAAAACCATCTTTCCATCCATCGGGGCGCTGCTTTTATATGCCGCATCCATTGGGGCACTTGGTCTATTCTCGTGGCCTTTTGCTGGACTGATGCTGCTTTATATGGCACTTCTCGTATTTGTTTTCCCATACGTCACAGTGCTAGTGAACCGGGCGAGACAAATTCAAATGAAAAAAGGCAGAAATGAACTGTACAGCCATTTAACAGATGCAGTCATGGGCGTTAGTGACTGGCTGTTTAGCGGCAGGCAGAAAGATTTTGTTGATGAATATGAACAGAAAGAAGCGAAACTGTTAGCGCTTGAAGCAGCCAAGCACCGGTTTATCCGTCTGCGCCAGTTTTTTGCCCAGCTTATGATTGGAGGAGCTGTCGTGCTTGTCGTGTATTGGAGCGGTTCGGTCGTTCAGTCAGGCTCGATGTCACACACACTGATTGCAGCCTTTGTGCTTGTGCTATTTCCGTTAACAGAAGCCTTTCTTCCACTCTCAGATGCAGCAGGTGATATTCCAGTCTATCAGCATGCTGTCAGCAGATTAAATCATTATGAAAAGCTTTCGTATGAAGGAGAATCTGAGCGCAAGACAGTGGATCAGTCAACCATTTCTCACGATCAAGCTGTCTGTTTTGATCAAGTGTCCTTTGGGTATGATTCGCACCAACACGTGCTAAAGCATCTCTCATTTTCACTGAAGCAAGGTGAATCACTTGCTCTCTTAGGAAAAAGTGGTGCAGGAAAATCGACTATTTTGAAATTGTTAGAAGGAGCTGTCGTGCCAAATCAAGGAGCTGTCAGTATCCAGGGGAAACCGGTAGAAAGCATTCGAGAAACCGTGTCCACCTATGTGTCAGTGCTCAATCAACAGCCGTATTTATTCGATACCTCTGTTTTAAACAATATTCGCTTAGGCTCACCAGATGCGACAGAAGAGCAAGTAAAAGAAGCAGCGAGACAAGTGCAGCTGCACGATACCATCGAATCCTTGCCAGAAGGTTATCACACTGGTGTGCAGGAGACAGGGGTTCGTTTCTCAGGTGGAGAAAGACAACGGATGGCACTAGCCCGGATTTTGCTGCAAAACACCCCGATTGTTGTATTAGATGAGCCCACCGTCGGACTTGATCCGCGCACAGAGCGTGAGCTGCTTGAAACCATCTTCCGTGTGTTAAAAGGAAAAACGGTCATTTGGATTACCCATCATCTCACTGGATGTGAGGCATGTGACCGCATTATGTTTATTGAAGATGGACAAATTGAGATGCAGGGCGAGCATCAGGATTTACTGAGAGAAAACCTGCGCTATCAAAAATTGTATGAGATGGATCGTCCATTTTCTACAATATAAATAAACGAAATAACAAGAACGTTCGGACAGAGATCTCTGCCCGAACGTTTTGTGGTTTTAAGGGTTTACCTTTCCAACACCAGCATTTGATACCACTTCTGATTTGACATTGTTCACGTTAAGCAAAGAGTAGTGATAAGGAGGGTTGTACGTACCTGTTGAAGACGTTGGCAGACTGCCTGTGCTGTTAATAAATGAGTTGTTGATGACATGCCATGTACCGACTTGACGGCTGTCCCAGCTGCCGATCGCATTATTTGTATTTTCAAATACGTTGTGCTCAATTCTCATCTTCGCGCCCATACGAGAGTTGATCGCTGTGGTATGAATGCCTTTATAGTAGTTGTTATACACATGACCTTCCCCGTAGCGCATAGACGGTACACGAGAATTCAGGTTTTCAAAACGGTTGTTATGGAACGTAATTTTTCGGTTGTAGTTGTCGTTATCAGAGCTGCCCATGAGCATCGTTTTCCAGCTGTCATGTACATAGTTCCATGAGAAGGTAATATAGTCGGAGTCTTTTTTCACATCAAATAATCCATCATAATCATCTTTCCCAGAGTTTAATGTGTTGTACAGCTCATTATGATCGACCCATACGTTTTTAGAAGCGCCTTCGATTCCGATGGCATCCTTGTCACCGATGTTACTGTGATGAATTTTCAGGTTGCGGATAATGACGTTATTGGAACGCCATACTTTGATACCAATTCCATTAAATTCACCTTTCGTGCCTTTGCCGACGATCGAGACATTGTTTGTATCTTTCACATCGATTTTATTGGCAGATGTATTAGAAGGGTTAATCGTCCCGTCGACAACAATTTTTAATTTTTCGTTTGTTCCTTTACTTTTGAGGGCAGCCAATAGTTCATTTCCAGTTTTGACTGTGACGGTTTTACCGCCTTCACCGCCTGTTGTACCGCCATTTAATGTGGAGAATCCTTGTTGATTAAAATTGGCCATAATAGAAGGGCTTTCTGGATACTTGGCTGCCGCTTTTGCCTCCCCATTAGGTGCAAATAATGAAGTCACGAGACCAACCGCTAACACACCAGCTAACATTGGAACTTTTTTCTTCAAAGTCAACATCTCCATTCTATTTTGTTTTAATGTAAACGTTTCCAAAAATAAGCTGCAATTCAACTGCCCCCCCTTTCTTCGCCAGTATCGCCTTTTTCGGAATGTAGGAAGAGCATAGCACGCAAAAAGGTATCATCGGCTAAGAATTGGCGCTGTGTATTCCATGATTTTCTAGGAAACTAAGGCCATGATTATTTTATTTTCATCTAAATGAGACAAGGATCATTGACGATAGGTATTGGGATGACCTAGTGATTATGAGGGAGAGGCTCTTCGCTTGATAGAAAATCAAGATGATTACGAACGCACCATTTTGTTAGGGACGAAAGAATGTCATAATCATTACATAAGAAAAAATTGGATATAAAATGAATCAAATACTGGATCAACAGGGAGAAAAGGAGACAAGTTAAAAAAATTAAGTCTATTTTGAACGATGTCGTCATCCGTGTCGTCACATGAATAAGAGAAGAAAAGGAAGGAGGGGTGTGTTTGGAGCAGACAGAAGAGACATTATTGATTCAGCGGGCAAAACAGGGAGATGATGCTGCATTTACAGCCCTTTATCGTCATCATTATTCCTTTCTTTACCGTTATATAATGAAGCTCACCCTTCAACAAGAGCTGGCAGAAGAAATCATGCAAGAAACGATGCTGAAAGCGTACATGAAACTTTCTTCATTTAGAGGAGATTCCTTATTTTCAACATGGCTCATTTCCATTGCATCTAGACAATTTTTAGATCACCAGAAGAAAAGAAAACGTGAACAATTAAGAGAAGGGAAGGCGAATCAAGAGACCATACGCCGCTTCAAATGGGACATTCAGCAAAAGGGCCACACATGGCATGAGATGTGGGATGCTCTAAACGAATTGAAGGCACAGGAGAGAGCACCGATTATTTTGCACTATTATTATGGCTTTACTTATCCAGAGATTGCTTCAATGCTCGGTATGAGAGAAGGCACTGTGAAGTCGAGGGTTCATCATGGATTAAAGAAAATTCGAAAGGAGTGGTCTCAATGAAGGAAGATCAGTTCACCGAACGTTTAAAGGTAGAGTTACAGCAGCTAGATGAACAAATTGAAGTGAAAGAGCCAAGTGAGCAGGCTGTCATGATGATGCTGAAGCAGGCAAAGGAACAAGAGAAAAGGCGTTTTAAACAAGAAGTACTGGCGTACGTTCTCATCAGTCTGACCATTCTGGCACTATTTGTCGCTGCCATCACCCATTTGCCTATCATCTTCATTCTTCTTCAAGTAGTGAGTGTGCCGCTCTGCGTCGTTGTCGGCATCAAGGAATATCAACACATTAAAGGAGGGTCTTCCTTATGAGTCAGACGGAGATGATCATCTTATTGTGCGCATTGCCGTTATTGTTTGCGCAGGGGCTTCTTTTATTTATGGATGCAAAGAAAAGAGGGCGCTATAAGTGGTTTTGGGGCATTGTCGGTTTAATTAATTTCCCATCGTCTTCTATTTTATATTGGCTTTGTGTCGTGTACCCTGATCGAAAGAAAGATGAGAAGATCCGAAAAGATTGAGCGGACGGCCTATAAAACTTTAGGCCTTTTTTTCGGGTTGAAGATCAACTAGAAATCATTCATGATTCATCTATTTGTCAAAGAGTGCGGGATATATAACGTCTAAATCATCATTTCTAGCACAATAGTCATTCTGCAAGAGATACTTTCTAAAAACGATTGCTGCGGCTGCTCGATCCATCTCAAATCGGCATCATTTTCATCTGTTATCAGTATTGATCAGATTTTACAAATGGTGTTAAATTAATCTCAATATGCGTTAGAAAATCTAACAGATAAATGTGTGAAGATATCTACAAGGAGGCAGATGAGACATGTTGACCTTAGATCGAGCAGCACAAACAGCACAAAGCTACATCGACCGTGTGTTAGAGGAGGTGGAAAAACGAAATCCTGGTGAGGAGGAATTTCAGCAAGCCGTAAAAGAAATTCTAGAATCACTCGTTCCTGTTTTTGCAAAACACCCAGAGTATGAAAAACAGGGCATTTTAGAACGACTCATTGAGCCTGAGCGGCTTGTGGTATTTCGTGTACCTTGGGTAGATGATGAGGGGAAAGTACAAGTCAATCGGGGTTTCAGGGTTCAATTCAATAGTGCCATCGGTCCTTATAAAGGAGGCATTCGATTCCACCCATCTGTCAATGCAAGCATTATTAAGTTTTTAGGATTTGAACAAATCTTTAAAAACGCACTGACTGGTATGCCGATCGGCGGGGGAAAAGGTGGATCAGATTTTGACCCTAAAGGGAAATCTGATGGAGAAATCATGCGTTTCGTCCAAAGCTTTATGAGTGAACTCAGCCGATATATTGGACCTGATCAAGATGTACCAGCAGGTGATATTGGCGTAGGGGCACGCGAAATTGGCTATATGTTCGGACAGTACAAGAAAATGCGCGGTGCTTATGAGGCGGGTGTGCTCACAGGGAAAAGTCCTGGATTTGGAGGCAGCTTAGCGAGAAAAGAAGCGACAGGCTATGGACTGGTGTACTTTATGGAAGAAATGTTAAAAGCGCATGGACTGCAATTTGAAGGGCATTCAGTTGTTGTGTCTGGATCAGGAAATGTGTCTATTTATGCGATGGAAAAGGTCATGGAGCTAGGCGGTAAGGTCGTTGCTTGCAGTGATTCAAGCGGAGCGATTTATGATCCTCAAGGCATTTCACTTGAGACTGTGAAGCAGCTAAAGGAAGTGAGCAATCAACGGATTGGGGCATACATAGACATTCACCCGCATGCCGAATTGATTGAAGATTGTGAACAAATTTGGTCTGTTCCTTGTGATATTGCGCTTCCATGTGCAACGCAAAATGAAATATCTGAGATGCAAGCGCAGCAGCTCGTGGAAAATGGTGTCATTGCGGTAGGAGAAGGAGCGAATATGCCTTCTACTCTAAAGGCAGTCAAAGTTTTTGAACAGAATGATATTCTATTTGCGCCGGCAAAAGCGGCGAATGCTGGCGGGGTAGGTGTCTCAGCACTGGAAATGGCACAAAATAGTGCAAGAATGTCTTGGACATTTGAAGAAGTAGATGATCAGCTGAAACAAATGATGCAGACGATTTATCGTCAGTGTACAGAGACAGCAGACGAATATGGACACTCTGGAAACTTAATCGTAGGAGCAAATATTGCAGGATTTCGCAAAGTGGCAGATGCGATGATCGCACAAGGCGTGATTTAACTCCTGCTCTCCCGCACCTGTTTATTTCATGACAAGATGGGGAATCGTCCTTGTAAGAATGACAATAAGGAGGCGCGGGAGAAATGAAAAAATGGCTGAAACAAATTGTCAAATGGGCACCAGTGATTTATCCAGTGGTGAGGAAAATATATAAAGAGCGAAAAGCATCTAAACGTCGTAACGTATCAGCCGGATAATCCGGCTTTTTTTATGCAAGCATTACCGATTGAGCCCTGAACGAAAAAATAATAGATTTGAATGATCCATTTCATGCTTCTCTCCGTTAAGTACATAACAAACGGAAAGAGGAGGCAATAACAGATGAACATGAAAAAAGCGATTTTAACTATCCCGCTTAGCGCAGCATTACTATATTTCCGGCAGCTCATATCGCAAGTGCACGCGAAGGACATATGCATGGAGAGGAAAAGAAGACGTCTTCGTCACAAGAAGTGTCAAACAAAGCAACCGATCTTCGAGCAGCACTAGACCAGCTGTTTTCGGAGCATGCTTATTTAGCAGTGATCACGATGCAAAAGGGAATTGACGGCAGTAAAGATTTTGATCAAGCAGCGGCAGCGTTAAATGACAACACGAATGACTTATCAGATGCCATCGCCTCTGTGTACGGAAAAAAAGCAGGGAAACAATTCAAAGACATTTGGTCAAGCCATATCGGCTACTTTGTTGATTATGTACAAGCAACGGCAAAGAAAGATGAAGCAGGTAAAAAGAAAGCAGTCAAGCAGCTTGACCAATATCGTATGAAACAAGCCGATATGCTCGATCAAGCAACAGACGGGAGATTGAAAGCAAGTGAACTTGAAGAAGGCTTGAAGATGCATGTGAATGAACTGCTAAAAGCGTTTGACAGCTACACAGAAAAGGATTTTGATACGACCTATGAAACCGTTAGAAAGTCCATTCATCATATGTTTGAAGTAGGCAAAGGCGTATCGTGGGCGATCACAGATCAATTTCCTGGGAAATTTGATCATAAATCAGTCGATACACCAGCTGCAGATCTTCGTGAAGATTTAAACTACTTGTTCTCAGAGCATTTGGCACTTGCAGTCGTTGCCATGCAAAAAGGAAATGATGGCAGCAAGGACTTTGATCAAGCAGCCGCAGCTTTGAACGAAAACACGAATGATTTATCTGATGCGATTGCCTCTGTTTATGGCAAGGATGCAGGGAAACAATTTAAAGCCATTTGGTCAAGCCATATCGGTTACTTAGTTGATTATGTCAAAGCGGATGCATCAGGAGACAAAGAAGCGAAAGAAAAAGCTGTGAAAAACTTAGATGCGTATCGGATGAAGCAAGCGAAATTTCTAGATCAAGCGACAGATGGACGTTTGAAGGCGGCGGATTTAGAAGCTGGCTTGAAAATGCATATTGATGAGCTGATCAAAACATATACGTCTTACCATAATGGCGAATATGATCAGCTTTATCCAACAGTGAGAGAAGCGTACGGTCATATGTTCATGGTCGGTCAAGATGTCGCAGCAGCGATTGTTGATCAGCATCCTGAACTGTTCAAATCCAACATGCCTAATGAAATGCCGAAAACAGGTATGGGAGGCACAGCCGGTCCTTTAGGTATGTCATATGAAGCATTTGCGGGAATGATCGCAAGTTTGATCCTAGCCGGCGGTGCAGCGGGTGCGTTCTTCCTTACTCGCCGTAAGACATCAAATTAAGCTCGTATAAAAAGGAAAGGGGAACGTGCACAATCGTGCCGTTCCTTTCTTTAAAAGGAGGCAGACTGACTTGAAAAGGTGGTTGTTTGGTCTTCTGATGCTTCTCATCATCACGGGCTGCGCATCACAATCTATGGTTGATTCGTCATCCTCTAAAACAACCTCATCTCCTGAAAAAATGACAACAAACCAAGCCGCAAAACAGTCTCATTCACAAGACATGTTAAAAGACGAACCGTCTGGTATTGTCCCGGCTGAAATTGCGATTCCGGCGATTGATGTCAAAGCAAAAGTGGAGAAAACAACTTTATCAAAGGATGGCAGTATGGGCGTCCCAAAAAATACGGACAACACAGCTTGGTTTAAAGGTGGTCCAAAGCCAGGAGATAAAGGAAATGCCGTCATGAATGGCCATGTTGATAATAAATGGGGACCTTCTGTTTTTTATCGATTAAAGGAGCTAAAAAAGGGAAACAAGGTAATCGTGACGTCCTCGTCAGGAAAAAAGCGAACTTTTGAAGTGATCAAAGTGCAAAGCTATCCGCGTGAAGAAAAGCCGAATGCGTTTTTCGGGTACGCTTTTACACGGAATCTCAATTTCATTACGTGTACAGGGACATTTGATCATGCAGCAGGGACTCATGAAAAGAGACTGGTTGTCTTTACCCAGCTGATCCCTTCATAAAAAAGGCGATTACACGGAGGTGTAGCGCCTTTTTTTATGGTTTCTGCCAGAGTCCTACAAAAAGATTCATAGGTCATTAGATATGGTTTGTTGTATAAATAGGGGCGTTTGTCATATAAATGAGTTGGCAATTTTTATTTCTTTTCAGTAGAATATGAGTAATGAAGAGAACTGCAAGCGTATACACCCTGTCCAGACAAGGCAGATTCTCCACCCTTACATAAGGAGGCCGATCTGATGCTGAGTAAAAGACTGGCGCACATCTTAAGTCAGCTCATGGCAGCGGAGACCCCGCTCACAAGCGCTGCGCTTTCTGTCAGCTTACAAGTGACAAGCCGCACCATTCGTACAGACATCAAGGAACTGAACGACCGTCTCGCTCCTTATCAAGCGGCTGTATCAGCTGTTCGAGGAGCTGGCTATGAGCTGTTGATCAACGATGAGAATGCCTTTCGCCGTTTTATGAAAGAGGAGGTCGAACAGGAAGAGCCACTGGCTGTTCTGCCGGAGGAGCGCGTTCGGTTTATTTTAAAGAAGCTGCTTCTCGCAGAGTCTTATGTGAAACTGGAAGACTTACAGGATCAGCTGTTTATTAGTAAATCGACGATGAGTAACGATATGAAATGGGTCAAACGCAAGCTTGAGCCCTTTGATCTTAAGCTGGAAGCGAAGCCGAATAAAGGCTGCCGGATCAAAGGATCGGAGATGAAAATTCGTTATTGTATGTCAGAATATTTATTCAATGAACGCCGTTCCTGCCAAACGATGCTGAACACAGCAGTCACCATTTTGCCAAAACATGAATTGGAATTGATTCAGAAAACAATGATTGATTATATCAATGAAGAAAGAATGAATCTATCAGACATTTGCATGAATAATTTAATCGTTCATGTTGCGATTGCCTGCAAACGGATTAGACACGGAAACTATGTATCTGTTTTGCCAGAGGAAATCAATGAGATACCACAGGCAAAGGAATATAAGGTCGCTAAAAAAATGGTGGAACGCCTTGAAGGACTGCTGGACGTCTCTTTTCCACAAGAGGAGATCGTCTATATCGCCATTCATTTATTAGGAACAGCCAAAATGGTACAGTCCTTTTCATCGAGTGGTCAAAAACAAATTGTGGATGATGACACGAGCCGTCTTGTTCAGCTTATGCTCCAAGCCATTGATCAAAAACTGCAGCTTGATTTAGCCGGCGATGCGGAATTAATGATTGGACTGAGTCTGCATTTAAAGCCAGCTATGACCCGGTGTAAATATGGAATGAACTTAAGAAATCCGATGCTTGATGAAATAAAGGCGGGGTATCCACTTGCTTTTGAAGCAGGTATTATCGCCAGCAGGGTCCTAGAAGAAGAGGAGGGGCTGAGTATTCATGAGAATGAAATCGGATATATGGCGCTTCATTTTGGTGCGGCTTTAGAGCGGAGAAAAATGGAGATTCCGCCGAAGCGATGTCTCATTGTCTGTGCATCTGGTGCAGGGAGTGCAAGGCTGCTTCAGGATCGTTTGCGGTCACAATTTGGGTCAAAACTGACCATTTTAGGAACAGCAGAGCTTTATTCGCTTCCGCATGTGTCTTTACATGCCCTGGATTTGATTATTACAACGGTCCCGATTCAGATGGATTTACCGATTCCAGTCATACAAGTAAACACCATTTTGGGAGGCGGCGACTTTTTAAAAATTGAAGAAGCCCTGACGAGTGAAACAAGGGTGACATTGGCCTCTCAATATATGAAAAAGGAATTGGTCTTTACAAAATGCGCCTTTCAAACAAAGGAAGAGGTCATCACCTTTCTCACGGAAAAAATCATCGATATGGGGTTAGCACCAGCAGAGCTTACACCTTCTGTGATGGAAAGAGAAGAGGCTGCACCGACATCCTTCGGGCATTATACAGCCATTCCGCACCCTATGACGCCGCTGACAGAAGAGACGTTTTGGGCGATATGTACATTAGAAAAACCGATCATATGGGGAGAGAAAAAAGTTCAATTTGTCTGCTTGCTTTGTGTCGAAAAAGAGAATGCCAAAGATTTAAAAGGGATGTACCGTCTGCTGGGCGAGCTTGTGCATAATGTGAAATTCATTCAGCATCTCATCGCCTGTGATACATTTGAAGACATGCTGGATATCATGTATAAAAAGGTCCCTTCGTACAAGAACTAACAGTGTGATCTTAACTTTTTCCGCTTCCTAAAGGAAAAAGTATAGGTGTTTATGAAAGCGGTTTCATAATATGATGAATGTGTAAAGAAAAGCTTCACACTTTCAAAAGGGGGCGTTTACACATGAACATCTTATTGGTTTGTGCAGCAGGTATGTCAACAAGCTTACTAGTCACAAAAATGGAGAAAAGCGCACAAGAACAAGGAAAAGACTATCGTATTTGGGCAGTATCAGGAGATTCAGCAAAAAGTCATATTGATCAAGCCGATGTGCTTTTATTAGGACCACAGGTTCGATATTTATTACCACAAATGAAAAAGCTCGGAGAAGAAAAAGGAATTCCAGTCGACGTCATTAATACCGTGCATTATGGCGTATGTAATGGGGCTGAGGTTTTAAAATCTGCTGAACAGTTAGTGAACGGATAAAGGGGGCGGAAGGGATGAATGGATTCAACCGATTTCTAGAAGAGAAGGTCATGCCGTTTGCAGGGAAGATTGCCGCTCAAAGACATTTACAAGCATTGCGTGACGGAATTGTTTTAACCATGCCTCTCATTATTGTCGGTTCACTGTTTCTCATTTTAGCCAACCTTCCGATCCCAGGATACAGCGATTTTATGGCAAGTATCTTTGGAGCTGAATGGGCCACGAAACTATCCTATCCTGTTAATGCAACCTTTGACATTATGGCACTTGTTGCCACCTTCGGGATTGCCTACAGGCTTGCTGAAAAGTATGCAGTGGATGCCCTATCATCTGGTGCGATCGCTGTTGCAGCTTTCCTTTTGGCGACACCATATCAAGTTCCTTTCACACCTGAAGGCTCAACAGAAGCCATCCTAGTAGGTGGGGGAATTCCAGTCACATTGATGGGCAGTAAAGGGTTATTCGTTGCCATGATTATTGCCATGCTTTCAACTGAAATTTACCGATTCATTGTCCAGCGGAATATCGTCATTAGGATGCCTGATGGTGTACCGCCAGCAGTGAGTAAATCGTTTATCGCACTTATTCCAGGTTTTGTGGTCATCACGCTGATCTGGGTCGTTAGACTTGTGATTGAGATGACACCATTTGAGAGTATTCATAATATCATCACGGTCTTAATTGGCACACCGCTTTCCATTCTTGGTGGAAGCTTAGGCGGAAGTATTGTCGCCATTGGTGTGCAAATGCTCCTCTGGGCATGTGGTATTCACGGAGCAACCATTGTCGGCGGCGTCATGGGCCCAATTTGGCTCGGTGCGATGGATGAGAACCGTCTCGCATTCCAAGCAGGAGAAGTGCTGCCAAATATCTTCACAGCGCAGTTCTTTGAAATCTTCATCAATGTCGGCGGAAGCGGTGCAACGCTTGCCTTGGTGCTGACGATGATCTTACGTGCCAGAAGTAAACAAATGAAACAGCTTGGCCGACTTGCCATTGGGCCAGCCATCTTTAACATCAACGAACCGATCATTTTTGGAATGCCGATTGTCATGAACCCAATGCTTCTCATTCCGTTTATCCTTACGCCAATCATGATGATCATCACCACATATATCGGAATGAGCACAGGACTTGTAGCAAAACCGGCGGGGATTGCTGTCCCATGGACTATGCCGCCCATCATTTCAGGCTATCTCGCCACAGGAGGCAAAATCTCTGGTGCTGTCATGCAGCTGATTAACCTGGCGTTGTCATTCGCTTTATACTACCCATTCTTTAGAATGTGGGATAAGCAGAAATTAAAAGAAGAAAGTGAGCTAGAAACAAAAGCATCAACTGATGAAAATGTTGTCAGCATGTAATAGAGGAAACAAGGGGGATGCGGCCGATGGAAATGGAACAAATTGTGTTTCAACTCATCTTACACGGCGGGAATGGCAGAAGCTCCGCGATGGAGGCCATTACATGTGCAAAGCAAGGAAATTTTGATGAGGCGAAGCAAAAATTGCAGGAAGCACAAGACGCGTTAAATGAGGCGCATCACGCACAGACAGAGCTGATCCAAGGAGAAATTAGAGGAGAAAAGACCGACATCAGTCTCTTAATGATCCATGCGCAGGATCATCTCATGAACGCAATGACCGTCAAGGAGCTCGCGGCGGAAATCATCGAGCTCCATGAAAAAATGAAGCAACTCGGAGGTGTCAATTCATGAAAGATGGAATCAAAATTGTCACAATAGGCGGGGGATCGAGCTATACGCCTGAGCTTGTCGAAGGGTTTATCAAACGATATCATGAATTGCCTGTAAAGGAATTATGGCTAGTGGATATTGAAGCGGGTCAGGAAAAGTTAAACATCGTGGGCGCTCTCGCGAAACGCATGGTTGAAAAAGCGGGTCTGCCGATTGAGGTACACCTGACGCTTGACCGCCGGGAAGCCCTGAAGGACGCAGATTTCGTGACGACACAATTTCGTGTAGGACTGCTGGAAGCACGGGCAAAAGATGAGAGAATCCCGCTCAAATACGGCGTCATCGGTCAGGAAACGAACGGACCAGGCGGTTTATTTAAAGGACTTCGAACCATCCCAGTCATTCTAGATATCGTGAAGGATATGGAAGAACTTTGTCCAGATGCATGGCTTGTGAACTTTACAAATCCGGCGGGCATGGTCACAGAAGCTGTGCTGCGCTACACGAATCTAAAAAAAGTAGTCGGTCTATGCAATGTACCCATTGGGATGAAAATGGGGATTGCCAAGGCGCTTGATGTAGATGTTGAGCGGATCGAGGTACAGTTTGCGGGCCTCAATCACATGGTCTATGGGTTAGACGTGTATTTAGACGGGGTCAGCATCAAGGATCAAGTGCTCGATGAATTGGGAAATCCGAATAGTCAGTGGTCTATGAAGAACATTGAAGCGAAAAACTGGGAACCTTCTTTTGTAAAAGGCTTAGGGGTGATCCCATGTCCGTATCATCGCTATTACTATAAAACAAAAGATATGCTGGAAGAAGAGCAAAAAGCAGCCCAAGAAAAAGGAACAAGAGCAGAGGTTGTACAGCAGGTTGAGCAAGAATTATTTGAGCTCTATAAAAATCCTGATTTATCGATTAAACCACCGCAGCTCGAAAAAAGAGGCGGGGCGTATTACAGTGATGCGGCATGTAACTTAATCAGCTCCATCTATAATGATAAGCATGACATCCAACCTGTCAATACAGTGAACAGAGGGGCGATTGCCAGCATTCCGGCTGAATCAGCGGTTGAAGTGAACTGTATCATTACGAAGGACGGACCAAAACCAATTGCGACGGGCGATCTGCCTGTAGCTGTGAGAGGGCTCGTTCAACAAATCAAATCATTCGAGCGTGTGGCAGCAGAAGCGGCTGTAACAGGAGATTACGAGACGGCTCTTGTGGCGATGACGATTAATCCGCTTGTCCCATCTGATGAAATTGCAAAGCAAATTTTAGATGAAATGCTCGAAGCGCATCGTGAATATTTACCGCAATTCTTCAAATCAGTCAAAGCGTAAAACAAAATGGCCCCTTTATGGGGTCGTTTTTTATCATTGCCCCATATGGGAATTCAAGAAAGAAGTGTATGATAGAAAAAACAGCATGTATGGCTTCAAAGAAAGGACGGTTTGAATATGGTTGCAATTGGTTTAATGCTTTACGGCTTTATCGTTCAACCACTGATGAGTTACGGCACAGTGGTCTTGTTTTTGTATGGCATCATTGCTTCATTTATTGGTCTTATTCGTCATAGACAGTATGTGTGGATTTATGTTCTCCGCCTGCTCGTTTGTTTTACCATTCCAGTGACCAACCTGTTGATGTATTTCGCAACGATTGGTGGAGATGAAAGAGACTTTGATTTCCAGCCCATGCCGCTTGTTTATTATCTTGTCTTTATCCTAGAAATCATCATCGTCTTTTTACCAGAGATCTTTTTACTGATCGAAAGAAAGCGGAGCATAAAAAGGAAACAGTGGATATATGCAGGGGCGATTGTGGGGGTATCGGTCTTGTTTTGGTGCACGATTTGATGGGCGGCTGACTGGACATCTGAGTCTATTTCGCCTTTTTGTTGCGTAACCTCCTTCGTCTAACCTTCACAAAAGTAATAGAAAGAACAAAGATAGAAATTCCGAGAAACTTAAATAGAAACCGGGTGAGGAACGGTGAATCGTCGAAACCTGTAGCTATGATCATCGATCCGATGCAAATACCTAAGAACGCTAGTAGATAAGTAAAAAACATACCATCACTCCTTATACGTATGATTACCATTATAAGGTATATTGGAGGGGTAAATAAACAAAAAAAGAACCCTTCATGACTGAAAGGTTCTTTTACATGCTTAAGTCTGTTTGACGACCGAGTCGACTTCTACTGTCCAGCCGAAGATATCTGGCTGTGTTCCTTTTTGAATACCAGTAATGGCTTCGTACAATTTCTTCGATACTTCACCTGTTTGACCATCTTGAATTACATATGGCTGATCGTGATAAATTAATTCCCCGACAGGAGAGATGACGGCCGCCGTTCCAGTTCCAAAGATTTCTTCAAGCTCACCTGATTGATGTGCTTCAATTAACTCATCAATCGAAATTTTACGCTCTGTCACTGGAATACCCCAATGTTTTAACAGCTCAAGTACAGAGTTACGGGTGATGCCTTCTAAAATGCTGCCGTTCAATTCAGGCGTCACGATTTCTCCTTTGATTTTAAAGAAGATATTCATACTCCCGACTTCTTCAATGTACTTTTTCTCGACTCCATCAAGCCAAAGAACCTGTGAAAAGCCTTTGGTTTCAGCGACTTGCTGTGCCTTGAGGCTTGAGGCGTAGTTTCCAGCTGTTTTGGCATTTCCTGTCCCGCCCTTAACGGCACGGACAAATTCGTTTTCAACTGCAATTTTGACCGGGTGGATGCCTTCTTTATAGTAAGATCCCACTGGAGATAAGATAATCAGCAGCTTATACGTGCTTGACGGCGCAACGCCTAAATACGGCTCAGTGGAAATAATGAATGGACGGATATACAAGGAAGTGCCCTCTGCATCAGGTACCCAATCCTTATCAATGCGAATGAGTTCATTTAAGCCCTCTAAAACCGTTTCTGTATCAATTTGCGGGATACACAGGCGGTCATTGGATCTGTTTAAGCGTTCCATGTTCTTTTCCGGACGGAATAAGAGAATTTTCTGATCCTCAGAAACATAAGCTTTTAAGCCTTCAAAAACAGATTGCCCATAATGGTAGACCATCGAAGCTGGGTCCATTGGAATGGCCTGATAAGGTATAATTCTGGGATCGTACCAGCCTTGATCAATGGAATAATCCATCACAAACATGTGATCTGTGAAGATTTTTCCGAATTCAAGTTGATCAGATTGAGGTTTTGGTTTTTTTGTTGAACTAAGTTCAACGCGGATGGGTTGTTTTGGCATCGTAAATCTCCTTGCTGTTTGATTATTTGAAAATTCTAATAATATGAAATAATTATGATTCTATTCTATACCTTCACAAAATATTAGCAATAGGTTTTCTGGAATTCAGATAAGAAAAATCTGTTAAAGCGCTTTCCTTTTCTCTGCCGTCAGTCTGCCTCAAGTCACCCCTTTTTAATAAAGAAATAAAATCCAAATGCATTATTAACTGATTAATCTGACAATTTAAAAACGGATGATTTTCCTGTAAGATATTCTTTCAACCATACACCTTTTGACTAGTACATTGCAAGGGGCATTCTCATATTTTAATCCTCTTTTTTTTAACCGATAAAGGAAGAAGAGAAGTGAAAGGAGCAAACAACAAGATGAAACGAGCGATACTAGGCATTTTACTTATTTTATTCATGACCGTGATCAGCTTCGGCTGTCAAGCGATGACAGAGGAGGCTGGCGCCAAGCAGGGAACTACCTATTACGTGGCGCCAAACGGAAACGACAAAAACCCGGGAACGAAGCAAAAACCTTTTCGCACGCTGAAAAAAGCGGCAAGTATGGCGAAAGCCGGGGCAGCCGTTTACATGAGAGGCGGCACATACAAAGAGAAATTGATTGTCCGCCATTCAGGTACAAAGAAAGCACCCGTTATCTTTCAAGCTTACGGAAAAGAAAAACCTGTCATTAGCGGGGCTTCTCTTAAGGGAAATCAAGCAGATGGCGGTCTTGTCACGATCGATCAAAAAAGCTACATCACCCTCAAAGGTCTGACGGTGGGACATCTCAAGACGAATAAGGAAGATGTGACACCAGTCGGTATTTTCATCAAAGGAAGCGGCAAAGGCGTCAAACTGCTCAACAACCGAGTGTATGACATTCAGACGACACACAAAAATGGGAATGCGCACGGTATTGCGGTCTATGGAACAAAAGCTCCTGCGGCCATTGAAGACATTGAAATCAAAGGAAACACTGTTGAAAAATTAAAGCTTGGCTTCAGTGAAGCGCTTGTGCTAAATGGGAACGTCAAAAAATTCCGTGTGACACATAACACGGTTCGCCACACAGATAATATAGGCATTGATTTAATTGGTTTTGAGAACGTAGCACCTTCTAAAAAGTACGATCAAGTCAGAAATGGTGTCGTATCTAAAAACAAAGTATATGAGATTACGAGTGCAGGGAATCCAGCCTATGGCAAAGACATCTCCGCTGGCGGAATTTATGTTGATGGCGGAAAGGACATTGTGATTGATCATAACATCACACATCACAATGACCTGGGGATTGAAGTCACAAGTGAACATAAAGGAAAAATGGCAGATCGCATTCGCATCGAACACAATCAAGTGTATTTGAACCGTTATACAGGTATTTCAATTGGCGGCTATGATAAAAAGCGAGGCGGAACAACAAATACGACGATCTCACATAATATTTTGTACAAAAATGACACAGCCGGCTTAGAAGGCGGTCAATTGTTGATGCAATATCAAGCGGTGAACAATCGAATCACGAATAATATTATGACAGCGAGTGCGTCGCATTACTTAGTCGTGAATCTTTATGGAGTGAATCAAAAGAATACCTTCCAGAAGAACGTGTATGACGACCGAAAAGGTGCGAAGGCATCACAGTGGGTATGGCGCGGGAAATGGATGGAAGGCTACAAAACGTATCTCTTGAAAAGCGGCCAAGATAAAGGATCAGCACACCTCAATCCACAATTTGTGAATGAGAAAAAATATGACTTTCGCCTGAAGAAATCATCACCTGCTAAGAAAATCATCGGAAGTTAAGCATGTATGAACCACAAATGTATTGTTTTAAATTTTCAAAAAAATCATTGACATTGTTGTCACATCACATTAAAGTAAAGAAGACATTTTAACTAAAACAAAATTTCATAACGGATCTCTTATCAAGAGAGGCAGAGGGACTGGCCCTATGACGCCCGGCAACCGTTTCTACTATAGAAATTGGTGCTAATTCCTGCAAAGCTGTTACAGCTTTGACAGATAAGAGAGGAAGACTTCCCGATACATGTTTCATGCAACGGTGATCAAGCCTCTCTTTCCAGGAGAGGCTTTTTTTCGTCTCTTTTTCAAATGAAAGAAAAGTTTACTGGCGTTTTCCCACTGTTTTACCTAGTTTTCCGATGAGAAAAATAAAAACAACTTGAGGAGGAACAGCAATGAAGCGTAAGCATTTTACATCATGTCTTATATTATTAATGGTATTGACGATCCTATTAACGGGCTGCGGCACTGGATCAAGTGCAGGCTCAAAGGCAAATGCGAACGAAAAGGTCTCCTTTGACAATGTACCGAAGCGATTTGCAAAGGGACAGGGAGCAAAAATTAAAGTCATCCGTAAAATCGGAGGAGATGATCATACAGCGCAGTTTTTAGCTGGGACGAAGGCAGAAGGTGAAGCGCTTGGCTTTACGGTAGATGTCTACACCGCAAATGGAGATACAGCGAAATTCCATGATGCGATCTCTCAGGCGCTGGAAGAAAATTATGATGGCTTTATCATCTCTCATGGGGACGACGAGGCGACCGTCGCTGACGTGAAAAAGATTACAGCGAAGGGCATTCCAGTCGTAGCGTTTGATTCGAATCCTAAGCTGAAGGACATCAAAGGGGTCACAGTGACGTCTCAAGATGACGAACAATTAGCGAAAAAATCATTAGACGCACTCGTATCTGATTTTAAAGGAAAAGCAAATATTGCATACCTCTGGGTAGATGGGTTCCCGCCAATGGTGAGACGAAACAAGGTCTATCAAGAAACGCTCAACCAACACAAAGGGATCAAGGAACTTGACCGCTTTGGCATTGCTTCCTCTGATACGTCTGTTCAAACGCAAAATGCAGTAGCAGCCATGCTGAATAAATATCCAAAGGGTAAACTTGACGCTATTTTTGCCACGTGGGATGCCTTTGCCATTGGCGCAGCAAGAGCGCTAAAGGAAGCAGGAAGAACAGAAGTGAAGATTTACGGGATTGATGTGTCAAATGCTGATCTTCAAGAAATGACAGCGAAAGAAAGTCCATGGAAGTACACAGCAGCGGTTGATCCGAAGCTCATCGGCGCTGTTGACGTGAGAATTCTTGCGAAGAAAATAGCGGGCGAGAAAACGCCATCTTCCTATGACCTTGAGGCCTCTCTCATCTCGCAAAATCAGCTTCAACAAGCAGGAAAAGCCATCAATATGGTCAATCTTGCAGACGAAGTGAAGGGGTTCGGCTCATCGACTGCTTTTGAAGAAGATTGGATGAAGACCTTGAAGAAGCATTATACAAAATAAACGACGTGCACTCTCTTCCATAGAGAGTGTTTCGTTTTTCAGATGATGATCATGAGAAGGAGGACACCTATGACTTCGCCGCTTGTTTGTATGAAACATATTTCGATTGAATTCCCAGGAGTAAAAGCGTTAGATCAAGTGAATTTTACATTAAAAAAAGGGACGGTTCATGCGCTGATTGGAGCGAATGGTGCTGGGAAGTCCACGTTAATGAAAGTTCTTTCTGGCGCTCATTCGCACTATGAAGGAAGCATCCATATCAATGGTCAGGCGGCATCCATTCAAACCCCAAAGAATGCGGCCTCATATGGTGTGCAGACGGTCCATCAAGAAGTGGATACGGCGCTAGTTCCCTACTTAAGTGTTGGTGAGAATATGATGATGCATCAGATTGAGAAAAAAACATTTGTCGGCTGGAAAGAGCTGCACCGTAAGGCAGCTCAACTATTAAAAGAAATGGACATCGACATCTCCACAAAACGCCTTGTGAGTGATCTGACCCTTGCAGAAAAACAGATGGTGCTCATTGCCAAGGCCGTTTCGATTAAATGCAGCATTTTAATCTTAGATGAACCAACGGCCCCTCTTAGTCATACAGAAACAAGCAAGTTATTCTCAATGATTGATCGGCTGAAACAGAATGGAACGGGCATTGTGTTTATCTCCCATCGCATGCCTGAAATTTTCACCATCTGTGATGAACTGACAGTGATGCGAAATGGAACCGATGTCGCAAAACACCTCGTTCAAGATACAAATCCGCAGCAGATTATTGAAGAAATGCTAGGTGCGCCATTAGAGGAGCAATTCCCGCTCCGTACACCTTTGAAGGATGCACCTATTGTGCTTGAAGTGAAGCAGCTAAACGACCAGCATAAATTACGCAACATTCATCTTCACGTGAAAAAGGGAGAAATTCTCGGAATTGCAGGCCTTGTCGGTGCTGGAAAAACGGAATTGTGTAAAGCCCTTTTCGGCGCCTCAGAAAAAAAGACGGGAACTGTGCAGCTTCATGGTCAAACCGTTCGCATCACATCGCCTCATCAAGCCGTGAGAGCTGGAATGGCCCTTGTGCCGGAAGAACGTAGAAAGGAAGGGGTTCTGACAGAAGAGAGCGTGGGATGGAACTTAACGGCTGCAAGTCTTCGTTCATTCTCAAGAGTGTTCAGCTTCTTACATCGTTCGAAGGAAAAGCGGGAAGCAGACGTAATCGTCAAACGGCTTGGTGTCAAAACCCCATCTTTTGAAGCAAAGGTGAAGCATCTATCCGGTGGAAATCAACAGAAGATTTCCATAGGAAAATGGCTGCTGGCTGAAGCGGATATCTATCTCTTTGATGAACCAACAAAAGGCGTTGACGTTGGAGCGAAAAAAGATATTTTCACCCTGATTGCAGAGCTTGCCGCCCGCGGGAAATCTGTGATTTATGCGTCAAGTGAGCTGTCGGAGATTGCAGGTATCGCAGACCGAGTCTACGTGCTGTATGATGGCAGCATTGCCCGGGAAATGACTGCGCCAACGACTGAGGAAGAGCTTTTATATCATTCAACAGGAGGACAATTATGAGTGAACGACAAATTCCAGCCCCTGTGCAGCAAATGAAAAAACAGCGGCCATCCTTTCATCTATTTGATTTCTTTTATCGATATGGCACGATCTTAACCATTGTCGTATTGATTGTGGTATTTGCGGCAGCGAATCCAGCGTTTTTGCAATCAGGGAATATCATCAATATATTACGGTCTATCTCCATTGTGACCATTATTGCGGTGGGCCTTACCATCTCATTGGCAGTAAACGGCTTTGATTTATCAGTCGGATCAGTCGCAACGTTATCGAATGCAATTGTGATTTCTATGTTCGTGTGGTTTTCGCAAAACCCGCTGATTGCGATCCTCTCTGCGCTAGCGGCTGCCCTTATTGTTGGTTTACTCAATGCCTTGATGATTGTCAAAATGAAAATTCCAGATATGCTCATGACATTAGCTATGATGTTTATCATTCAAGGACTGGCTCAAACGTATACGAAAGGGGCGACCATTTCTGAAAACATGGTGCTGTCTGACGGTACATTCTCAACGGGCACAATCCCCGCCTTTTTCAGCAAAATCGGCCAGGTGCCATATATCATTCTCTTAATGGTAGCCATTGTGCTATTTGCACATGTTTTCATGACCTACACAAAGCACGGCCGATTTATGTACATTATTGGAGGGAATAAGGAAGCGGCTCGATTGTCCGGTATTCATGTAAACAAATATAAAATCGCAGCATATCTGCTCTCGGCTTTATTTGCAGCAATCGGTGGTATTGTGCTGGCATCAAGGGTGATGACAGCGGAAATAAATGCTGGCACACCTTATTTAATGGATGGCGTAGCGGCAGCTTTTATCGGTTTTTCCGTCATGGGAGCAGGAAAGCCAAATGCATTTGGTACGTTTATTGGGGCTGTGCTCATCGGTATTTTGCAAAATGGACTTGTGATGATGTCTGTCCCTTATTACGCGATGGATATTGTGAAAGGCTCTGTACTCGCGCTTGCGCTGGCGTTAACGTATTACAAACAGCGAGGCTGACGACGTATTTTTTAAAACCTTTTGAGTCCTTTCTCCGTCTAGTAAACGGAAAGCGGTGCAGCCGCCGTTTCCCAAAAGGAGATGACAAAAAGAAATGAATATGTCAGCAACTCATGTAGAAGATTTGAAAAACGTCATGGAAGACTGGAAAAATGAATTATTAGTATATAAATTTGCATTAGATGAAATGGATACAAAGTTTTCAATTATCAGCCAGGAATATAATTTAATCCATGGACACAATCCAATAGAGCATACAAAATCACGAATCAAATCCTTTGAAAGCATTGTAAATAAATTAGCAAGAAAAGGATGTGACATCACAACACAATGTGCCAAGGAGTATATCCATGATATCGCTGGTGTCCGTATCATCTGCTCTTTTATTCAAGATATCTATAATATTATGGATGTATTGAGGCAAAGAGAGGATCTAAAAATCCTTGAAGTGAAGGATTACATTCAACATCCAAAACCAAATGGCTACAGAAGTCTTCATTTAATTGTGGAAATCCCTGTGTACTTAACGAATCGTGTGGAGCATGTGAAGGTTGAGATTCAGGTGCGGACCATAGCGATGGATTTTTGGGCGAGCCTTGAACATAAAATCTATTATAAACTGCAAAACGATGTCCCTCATCAGCTGACCGATGAATTGAAGGAAGCGGCAGATATCGCCCATTACTTAGATGAAAAAATGCAAAATATTAAACGAGAAATTGATTAGCGCATAGAAAAGAGCAGCTGTTATATTCACAGCTGCTCTTTTTCATTTTTAAGGATTGGTGCCGCGGTCTCTCTTTTGAATGATATCTTGAGATTGTGCAGATTGGCTGTCTTTTTGGATAGAAGCGCCAATGGAAACACCTGTTATCAAGAGTGTCAAAATCGCAGTTGTGATAAACCATTTTTTCATCATACATCACTCCATATTTTTAACAAGTTTTTAAGGACAACGCCTTGTTCCAGAAATAAGTGGATTCCTCATGAAGTCCAAGATCCGTTAAGTAAGCAGCTGCATCCTGACAGATGGCTTCAAGATCGACAAGGAAATTCATAGATTCTAATTGATCACAATAAGATTTGATTTGCTCCATCATGTTGTCTGGCTGAAGCATAAGTGTTTCTAAAATGGATAATTTAAGTGAAATGTTTCGTTGTTTTAAATTTTCTGCTTTTTGTAGTGAAAGCTGTACATAATAGTGGAACAAACCAGGCTTTTTCAGCTTGAACAGTGCTTTTGTATAGGCATACATGGCAAGTAAGTAGCCGCCTGGAGAAGACGTTTCAAATGTCTCGATCAATAAAGCTTTTTCTAGGAGCGGCACAGCTTCACTGTATTCATTTCTAAGACTTTTAATAAAAGCTGCATTGCAATACGCGTGACCAAGTAAATCTGGGTCTTCCATTTGTTCTAGTGAATGAATCACTTCTTCAAATAATGACTCTGCCTCATCATATTTCGATTGATCAGCATAATTCAAAGCGAGCATCATTTGACAGCTGATTGACTTTTTCACATAACATGGATCTGCGTCATAAATAGATGAAGCCATCTTTAAGTGGTGTATGGAGAGAAGCGTGGACCTTATATTATAGTAAAGACACCCTGTTTTATAATGAAATTCTGCTTTTTCAATGTCATCGTGCACGAGATCTAATTTATCCTCGGCCAATTTTAAAAGGTGAAATGCCGTATCCTGATTGCCTCTGCGCATTTCATACATCCCTTTAAAGAAATAGAAATAGTAACTGAGCATGTCATCTGTACGGATCGCATTTTCATCAACAAAAAGACTATGATCCAACGAAGCTGTATCTTCGATGAGATCCTTAAAACGGTACTCTAGCAATTGATAGTAAAGTAAGACGTCTTGATTCTCTTCCATTCGATCAAACGCTTGAAGAATCTCTTCTTTTAGCTGGATCGCACCTTGTATTTCTCTTTTTTTCATCATGACATACCAGTCATTTAACATATTCGCTACATCAACGGACGACAAAACACCTGTTTCGGCCAATTTATATCCTCCTTTCTTCATCTATCCATCTAGTTCGATGTCCATTCATCTGAATTCACTTTCCATATTCAGTATCTTCTTATATTTTAAGCGCTCTCTTGCAATTTGTAAAACATGTTTTTTGATGTAAATTCAACCAGTTGTGAAAGAAATAGGGATCATCCATCCTTTTGTATGCGTTTACATATTTTTAGGTAAAAAGAGGGTTTTGGAAAAAATATATTACGATATCAATAGAGAGAAGAAGGTAATTCAAGAGTCTGTTTTCGTATGTTAGAAAAAACGGAGATTTTCAAGGTGATGTCTCGTTTTTTCGTAAGATTATCTCACATCATGATTGTGAATCACTCTTCTTTTAGAATAAAATGAGTTATTCGCAAAAAAGTAAAATTTAAAGAGACTATTGATCTAGTATTGTATGGATCTTTGGTATTGATAAAAAATATCACACGCTATAGATTTAGCGTGGTATAGTATTATTGGTATTGCGAATATTTAGACAAAACTGACAATAGGGGGTCGTGTTTTATGAAAAAATCGATGTTACTGATCATGGGACTCATTGTTGTGCTCGTCATGGCAGCCTGTGGATCAAAATCGGACAGCGGTTCGGGAGAAGGCAAAGGCACATATAAAATAGGGATAGATACAACATATCCGCCGTTTGAATTTGAAAAGGGCGGTAAATATGAAGGAATAGACGTTGATCTGATTAACGCAATCGCGAAAGACCAAGACTTCAAAGTGAAACTTGAAGCTATGGACTTCTCAGGCATTATTCCAGCAATGCAGGCAGGCCAGCTTGATGTAGGAATGGGCGGGATGAGTATTACAGATGAACGTAAGAAGAAGGTAGATTTCTCAGATCCATACTTCGACGCTGGACTGACAGTTGTTGTGAAAAAGGACAGCAGCATCAAATCAATTGATGATTTAAAGGGGAAAAAGCTAGCTGTTAAAAATGGGACGACAGGTGCAAAATTTGCATCAGATAACGCAGATAAATATGGGTATGAAGTTGTTCAATTTAATGACAGCCCATCGATGTTCCAGGAAGTTTCAAACGGAAATGCAGATGCCTTAATTGAGGATTATCCTGTCATTACGTATGCAATCGCACAACAAGATTTAAAATTGAAAACAGTTGGAGACCGATTGAATGGAGACCAGTATGGTATTTCTGTGATGAAGGGGAAAAACCAAGACCTATTGAAGAAGATCAATAAAGGTCTAGAGAACCTAAAGAAAAACGGTGAATATGACAAAATTATTGATAAATATTTGAAGTCATAACACAAGCGAGGCGCGCTCCGAGCGCGCTTTCTTTATGTGGCACCGTATGTGAATTAGGGAGGGAGAAACATGGACACGATTATTAATGCATTTCCATATTTAATGGATGGTTTGCAAACCACTTTATATATCTTTGTTGTTGCCATCATTTTAGGATTTATCATCGGTTTAATAGTGGCATTATTCCGTCTGTCACCTTTTAAAATCTTAAATTTCATCGCACTTGTCTTTGTCAATGCCATTCGAGGCACACCATTTATCGTACAGCTATTCTTCATTTACTTTGGTTTGAATACACTTGAATTCATATCGCTTGATCGAGTGCCGGCAGGGATTATTACAGTAGCGATTAATGCAGGGGCTTATTTCTCAGAAATTATTCGTGCAGGGATTCAGTCCATTGATAAAGGACAAACAGAAGCTGCGCGCTCTTTAGGCTTTACAGGGGGACAAAACATGCGCTTTATCGTCCTTCCGCAGGCATTCCGCCGCATGCTTCCAGCGATTACAAACCAAGCCATCATCAGCTTGAAGGACACGTCTCTCTTATCGATTATCGGAATCGCCGATATTATGCAGCGGGGACAAGTACAGGCATCGGCAACATTTGATCCTTTGAATGTCTGGCTCATTGTCGGCATCATTTATTTCGTGATCATTTATTTACTTTCTCTACTGGCTAGCTATGCAGAAAGGAGATTTGATATCAAATGAGTATGATTACGGTGAAAAATTTAAAGAAATCCTTTGGCGATCACGAAGTGTTAAAGGACATTAATGCAGTCATCGAGGAAAAGGAAGTAGTGTGTGTGATTGGTCCTTCTGGATCAGGCAAAAGCACGTTTCTAAGATGTCTCAATAAATTAGAAGATATTACGGCTGGCGAAGTCGTTGTCCACGGACATACGATTACAGATCCAAAGGTGAATATCAATAAAGTACGACAAGAAGTGGGGATGGTGTTTCAGCACTTTAATTTATTTCCTCATAAAACCGTTTTAGAAAACATCACGATCGCACCGATGAAGGTAAAAGGCGCCGACAAGAAGGCGGCAGTCGATAAAGCAATAGACCTGCTTGAAAAGGTCGGCTTAAAAGACAAAGCCAAAAGCTACCCTAACCAATTATCTGGTGGACAAAAACAGCGTGTCGCCATTGCAAGAGCCTTGGCAATGGACCCGAAAGTGTTATTATTCGATGAACCGACCTCTGCTCTTGACCCTGAAGTCGTCGGGGATGTATTAGCAGTTATGAAACAATTAGCCGTCGAAGGCATGACAATGATTGTGGTCACACATGAAATGGGCTTTGCGAGAGAGGTAGGAGACCGCGTGCTCTTTATGGATGGCGGATATATTGTCGAAGAAGACAAACCGGAGGCTCTCTTTGGAAACCCGCAGCATGAGCGGACAAAATCATTTCTTAGTAAGGTGTTATAAAAAAAGAGTAAGGGCATATGGATGCTCTTACTCTTTTTCTTTTATGGAGCCTAAGAAATATCGCAGTTTATATGATGATAAAGGTAACTGGCCCCATTTCCTAGGAAATATTAGCGCTGGAAGAATTCGATCCATTCTTGGTCTGGGCCTCTGAAAAAGAAGTAGCAGTATCCATTTGGTAACGTCGTAATTTCTTCATCAATTAATTCAATTTGCAGCTTTTGAATACGATTGAATTCAGCATGAATATTGTCTGTTGTAAAGGCAAGATGATGGACCTTTCCTTCAGATGGCAGGTCGCTGCTGTACCCTTGGATGAGCTCAATTTCCGTTTCTGTCTCATCTTTAAAACCGAGAAATGCAAGCTCAATGACTCCGTTTGTATGAGTGATGCGATCCTTTAATTTCATGCCCACGACCTTTTCATAAAAATCAATGGACTGATCAATATTTGTGACCATAATACCTGTATGATCTAATCGTAATGTCGTCAAAAAAAGAGCCTCCTCTATGGTGTGTTGATATTTTTCTCCTCATCTTATCATAATAGAAGTAACGTATACATTCATATGATAGGATAGAGAGAGGCAATTTAGGATAAGGATGACACAAATGAAAAAAATCTCATTAAAACAAACATTTGCAGAACAAGTGAAAAAGGGATATCCGCTCATTTCCAAAGATGCTGTATCTCATGTAAGCGGTGTGAAAGAAGGCGAGCTGATTGAATGGGTGGATGAGCGAGGCGCCTTTTTAGGAAAAGGATATTATGGTGTACAAAATAAAGGAATCGGCTGGGTACTCACATTTGATGCCAACGAAAAAATAGACCAAGCCTTTTTTGTCTCCAAGCTTGAGCAGGCAGCGAAAAGCAGAACGCATTTATTTCGTGATGCGCAGACGACTGCTTTCCGTGTGTTCAACGGAGAGGGTGATGGAATTGGCGGCTTCACGATTGATCATTATGACGGTTTCTATCTCATCCAATGGTATAGCGAAGGAGTCTATACATTAAAGGCGGAAGTATTGGCTGCACTTGAGCAAGTATATCCAGACTATAAAGGCATTTATGAAAAGAAACGATTTGATACGTCTGGACAGTATATAGAAGATGATGATTTTGTGAAGGGAGAGAAAGGTGAATTTCCTCTCATCGTGAAAGAAAATGGCATGAACGTAGCGGTTTACTTAAATGATGGTGCGATGACAGGCATTTTTCTTGATCAACGTCATGTGAGAAAAGCGATTCGAGATCGTTATGCAAAAGGAAAGAGCGTGCTTAATACATTTTCTTACACAGGCGCTTTCTCCGTGGCAGCAGCGCTTGGCGGAGCGAGCCGGACGACAAGTGTAGATGTCGCAAACCGCAGTTTGAAAAAAACAGCTGAACAGTTTGAAGTCAACGATATAGATGTGGACGGGCAGGATATGAAAGTCATGGACGTCTTTAAATATTTTCCGTTTGCTGCGAAAAAAGGATGGACTTATGATCTTGTCATCTTAGACCCGCCATCCTTTGCACGCACGAAAAAGCACACATTCAGTGCGGCGAAGGATTATAAGAAGCTATTAAAAGAAGCCATCCAAATCACAGCTGAGAACGGCGTCATTGTGGCATCAACGAATAGCAGTGCATTTGGTATGAAGAAATTCAAAGGATTTATTGAACAGGCCTTTAAAGAATCAGGGCAAACCTATCGTATCCTTGAAGAATATACACTTCCTGAGGATTTCCGTACAACGAAGAATTATCCTGAAGGAAATTATTTAAAGGTTGTCTTTATCCAAGCATAAGAAAAAGCCATTTTCCGATAAAGGAAATGGCTTTTTTATAAGGCAAACGACATGAGGAGAGGCGCTGCACATAATGTAATAATAGCTGAAAGAATCATCGACACACTTGAGATCGTCCCTGAGACGGAGCTCATTTCAAATGCCTTCGATGTTCCTGCCCCGTGTGCACCTGTACCAAGCAGGACGCCCATGGCAATGTCATTATCAATACGGAAATAACGAATGACCATTGGACCGATGATTGACCCAAACAGTGCGGTTAAAATGACGAATACAGCCGTAACGGACGGCATGCCGCCAATCATTTCTGACACACTCATCGCCACTGGTGTTGTGACCGACCTTGGGACAAGACTTTCAATAAGGCCTGTATCCAAATGAAACAACTTGGCGATAAATGCTGTTGATAGGATCGCAATGACAGAACCACAAGCCACATTCAAAATAATTTCCACTGCATGCTTCTTCAGAATGTGAAAATACTTATATAAAGGAATGGCAAAAGCAACAGTCGCAGGCTGAAGCATATTCGTGAGCCATTTACCGCCTTGATTGTATGCATCGTAAGGAATGTTGACGATTAATAGCAAGACGACAAGGACAAGCGGCGTCACAAGTAATGGGGAGACATAGACCTTCGGATGCCGTTTATACACCGCTTTTGATCCGAGATATAAAAGAACCGTTAAGATCAGAAATAGTGCGCCAACTAACATAGCTTTTTTCGCTCCTTTCTTTTCGCAATCATTTGCGTCATGATACCAGTCGAGAGCATGACGACAAAGGTACTAAGTAAGACGACAAGGACAATACTTGTGCCAGATTGAGAAAGCAATGTTCCATAATCAATGACACCAACTGCTGACGGGATAAAGAATAGCAGCAGTTCTCCAAGCAGCCATACGGCGCCAAGTTCAATCCATTTTAATTGAATGATTTTAAAATGAAGTAATAAGAAAATGACCAGAATGCCTAAAATCGTGCCCGGAATTCTTAAATGCAAAAAGGCCGCGAGCACATTCATCAATTTCGCAAAAACAAACAAAGCCATAATCTGAAGGACAGCAATCAGCGGCGTTTTGAGCAATTTCACTTTCTTTCACTCCTTTTTCTATATAAATTGTTCACTGTTTCACAAAAACATGACAACGTTCCAATTGATTAGCTTACTTTAAAGTGTACAGCACGTTCAGTTATAGGTAAAATACATATATCGAATAGTTAGTATTCCTTTTGTCTATAGGAAGGGTGAGTCATGTGGACATTAGACATTTAACATATTTCTTAGAAGTGGCGAGGTTAAAAAGCTTCACAAAAGCATCACAATCTCTTTATGTGTCGCAGCCTACCATTTCCAAGATGGTCAAAAATCTCGAGGATGAGCTGGGGGTGCAGTTGTTTTATCGAAATGGCCGGCAGGTTGAAATGACAGATGCTGGACAAACGATGTATACACAGGCGAGTGAAATCACACAATCATTTCAGAATTTAACGAGCGAGCTAAATGATTTAATGAATGTCAAAAAAGGACATATTCGCATCGGGCTGCCGCCGATGATTGGATCGAGTTTTTTCCCGAATGTCATGGGAGAATTCCGCCAGCAGTATCCAGATGTCACATTTCAATTGGTGGAGCACGGCTCTATTAAAGTAGAGGAAGGGGTCGAAGATGGTTCGTTAGATATTGGTGTCATTGTTCTGCCTGCAAATGATAAAATTTTTCATACGTACACCATTATTAAAGAAGACATGAAGCTCGTGACGCATCCATCACATCCGATGGCAGGTCGTGATAAGGTTGATTTAGCTGATTTAAAGGAAGAGTCTTTTATTTTCTTTCGAGAAGATTTTGTTCTGCATAGCCGGATATTGAATGAATGTATGAATGCGGGATTCCGGCCCAATGTCATTTATGAAACGTCTCAATGGGATTTCATTAGTGAGATGGTAGCCGAGAACTTGGGAATTGGTCTTCTGCCTGAGCGGATCTGCCGTGATCTTGATCCTGAAAAGGTGAAAGTCATTTCCTTAAACACGTCGATCCCGTGGCATTTAGGAGTCATTTGGCGAAAGGATCGCTATTTGTCGTTTGCGGCAAGAGAATGGTTAAAGCATACTAAATCCTATGTGTGGGGAGCAGAGTAAAAGGGAGGACGATACGGATGAAAACAAGCTGCGTGTCTCATTTATTGGAGAGGGTTCGAGCGGAAAATCCACTCGTTCATAATATCACCAATCAAGTCGTGACGAATTTTACAGCGAATGGTCTGCTTGCTTTAGGCGCTTCGCCAGTCATGGCAAATGCCAAAGAAGAAGTGGCTGAAATGGCGCAGTTGGCGGATGCACTTGTGCTCAATATCGGCACATTGACAAAGGACACGGTGGAGGCCATGGTTCTGGCTGGACAAGCTGCCAATGAAAATGGTGTACCTGTTCTATTAGATCCTGTCGGCGTCGGTGCGACAACGTTTCGAACGAAAGCGGCAAAACAGCTGTTAGAGCAAGTGAACATGACCGTTGTCAGAGGAAATGCTGCAGAAATGGCTCATTTACTTGGAGTGGATGGCTGGGAGTCAAAAGGCGTTGATGCGAAAGCAGCGAACGGAGATGTATCGGCACTAGCCAAACAAGCGGCAAGGACACTTCAGACCGTTGTGGTGATCACAGGAAAAGTCGATGTGGTGTCAGATGGAGAGGACGTGTTGTCTATTCATAATGGACATGAATGGCTCACCAAGGTGACGGGAACCGGCTGTTTACTGACGTCTGTCATCGGGGCATTTTGTGCAGTGGGTGAACGGCCTATTCATGCGTCAGCAGCTGCATTACTGTTTTATGGTGTCGCAGCTGAAAGGGCAGCTCATTACACTCAGGATAAAGGGCCAGGGACGTTTCAAATGGAATTGTTAAATGCACTCACACACACAACTGGCGATGATGTGGTGACTATGGGGAGAATAGGGGGAATTTCACATGACAAAGGCTGATCAACAGCAAATCAAACAGCAATTATCGGTTTATTTTATTATGGGAACAGCGAATACAAGCAGACCGCCGCTTGATGTCGTAAAAGAAGCCATTCAAGGCGGAATCACCATGTTTCAATTTCGAGAAAAGGGCGAGGGAGCCTTGCAAGGAGGAGAGAAGAAACAATTGGCTCGTCAACTTCAAGTGCTTTGCCAAGAAGCAAATGTTCCTTTTATTGTGAATGATGATGTACAGCTAGCGATAGACCTTAATGCAGATGGCGTTCATGTTGGACAGGAAGACACAAATGCAGAAGACGTCAGACAACGGATCGGGAATAAAATATTAGGTGTGTCTACGCATAACCTAGATGAAGTGAAACAAGCCATGAAGGACGGCGCAGATTATGTCGGCATGGGCCCAGTTTATCCAACAGAAACGAAAAAGGATACACGCAGTGTCCAAGGAGTATCTTTGATCACTGAAGTACGTCGTCATGGTCTTCATATTCCAATTGTTGGCATTGGGGGTATCACATACGACAATGCTGCACCAGTCATCCAAGCAGGGGCAGATGGTATTAGCATCATTAGCGCCATTAGCCAGAGCGCTGATCCAAAAAAAGCAGCAGAAAAATTGAAAGCACTTGTTGCATTAGAAAAAGCATCTCTTTAACCTGTAGGAGACATGGATTGACTCAATTCATGTCTTTTCTGATTTCAGGGAAAATAGACAGGTGAGAAACAATTGTGTACAATTAAATTGTTCGATTATTTTCGAAATGACAGGTAAATAAAGGAGAATGAACAATGGAAGTGCTCGATACGTATTTTCGCCGCTACGATGAAGCAGGAAAAGGACAGGAGCAAATGGATGAATTGCTAGCATTGTTTTCTGACGATGTCATGATTGTCTTAAATGGTGCCGAGAAGCCTGGCATCCAAGCGTTTACACAGTTTTTAAACACGTTTTTCCACGTGCATGAAGACATCAAGCATATGTGGGATGGATGGAAAAAAAGAGAAGACGGAAAGTATGAAACGAACTGGGCTGTTTGCGGGAAACTTTCGGATGGCCGTGTCTATACAGCAGAAGGAATTGACATTGCAGAACTGGACGACAAAGGAAAGATCGTTTATTTAGAAAACGTTCCGAAAAATCCAGAGTTATTTCAGCGCTATTAAAAAGCCGGCTCGCTGCCGGCTTTTCCTTATGAATCAGTATCCATATGCATGCCTGTATGTGCCTTTACTTGAATTTCCGTAAAGGTGTCTTCATCTGCTTTTTCAGAGGAGAATATCGTGCCTAAGTAAGCGGCAAGGAATCCGAGTGGGATCGAGATAATTCCAGGGTTCGACAGCGGGATGAGCGGATCTCCTGTAAAGATGGCTGCTCCCGATGGGTCCCAGACGCTTGGACTGAGCGAGACGATGATCAGTGCGCTCAGCAGTCCTACTAAGCTCCCTGCAATGGCACCCGTAGAATTAAATCGTTTCCAAAAGACAGTGAAGATAATCAATGGTAAATTTGCACTTGCTGCCACGGCGAAGGCAAGTGACACAAGAAAAGCGACGTTTAAGGATTGGGCAAATAATGCAAGAATGATGGAAAGAATGGCCACGCCGATGGAAGCAAAGCGTGCCGCCTTCACCTGTTCCCGTTCACTCGCTTTCCCTTTGCGGATGATCTGACTATAAAAGTCATGGGCAAAGGCAGACGCTGCGGATAAGACGAGACCAGTTACCACTGCCAAAATGGTCGCAAAGGCAATAGCGGAAACAAAGGCAAATAATAAATCACCTCCAAGGGCTTGGGCGAGCAGAGGAGCGGCCATATTTCCTGCTGCATCTGCTGCTGTGATCGCTTCTGTTCCAACAAAGGCAGCAGCACCGAAGCCAAGGAAAACCGTCATTAAATAAAAAATACCGATGATCCACGTAGCGGATAGAACAGATTTACGCGCAGAAATGGCATCCTTTACCGTATAAAACCGGATCAAAATGTGCGGCAAACCTGCTGTCCCAAGCACTAAAGCAAGGTTCAAAGACAGTGTCTCTAAAGGCACATCATATTTATTTCCCGGGTGAAGAAATGCCCCACCGAGCGGGGTCGCTGTTTTCATCTCCTCAAACATCTTCAGCAGACTAAAATCAAACTTTGCAAATACAAGCAGTGAAATAATCAGGGTCCCAAGCATGAGAAGCACAGCCTTTGTGATCTGTACCCAGCTGGTAGCGATCATGCCGCCAAACACGACATAAATGGTCATCAAGACACCTACGACCAGCACAGCAATCCAGTAATCAATGCCAAGAAGCAGTTTGATTAATGCACCTGCCCCAACAAGCTGTGCAATCATATAAAAAGTAGAGACTGTGATTGTGTTAAACGCGGCAACCCCTCGAATGGCAGGACGCTTAAATCGTGCAGCAATCATATCGGCCATCGTATATTTCCCTAGATTTCGAAGCGGTTCGGCCACAACGTAAAGAACGACAAGATACGCCACTAGAAAGCCAATGCTATAGAAAAAGCCGTCAAATCCATTTAACGCGATCATTCCAGCGATCCCTAAAAATGATGCGGCAGACATATAGTCCCCGGCGATGGCAAGGCCGTTCTGAAACCCAGTCAAACCTCCGCCTGCTGTGTAAAAATCGCTCGCATTGCTCGTTTTTTTCGCAGCAAAATATGTGATGACCAATGTGAGCCCTACGATCGCTATGAATAAAATAAAAGCGGTCATGCTCATTCGTCATCACCTCTTGATTCAGTTTTTAAAGCGCTTACATATTTGTCAAACTGAGCTGCTTTTCTCGCATAAAGTCCACATAATACCCAGGTCATCACAAATTGTGTGAGGGCGAATAACCAAGCCCATGAGATCGCGCCAATTGCCGGCGTGTTCAAAAAGGTGAAGTAGGATGTAGCAACCGGAAGTGAAAAGTAAAAGAGAAAAAAGAAAATCGTCATCGGTACGATAAATCTGCGTTTTTCCTCGAGAAGTTTTCGAAAATCCTCTGAAGCGGCAACCTTCTTATAATGAACTTTTTTGTCTGCCATTGTTTCCTCCTTTGTACGAATTAGGGACAAGGTACTCCAATGCATATGAGACGATCTGGTTGTTTATGACAGTATATCATAAAAAAGGCACCCGAAAAGGGTGCTGAGCCTGATCAAAACATGACTTTATCTTGAGGTATTGTGTTAAGTCGAGAAGGGGCAAGCATTCTATTATATGAAATATCGGCCTTGGAAGAGTGAAATATGGAAAGGTTACTGACCGTCTTGCAGGCGCAAGACGGTATTTTTTGCTTCGTACTGGTTTAGTAATCTATGATAAAATTGTTTGGGAATTAATGGGTTTATCCGGTTGTTAGAGGGGGAAAGGCAAATGGTTAAGGCAATCTCAAGAAATGACCCGTGTTTCTGTATATAAAAAGTGTCATAGTGACATTCATCCTGAATCAAGAGCTGCACGGCTTATCCAAACACAAAAAAAGTACGAACGAAAAATAGAGGATTATCAAAAATCAACAGGTAATATTCCTCCATGTCAAGAGGGGTGTTATAACTGCTGCTATGAGGATTTTTCTATAACTGAAATTGAGTTTGAATTTATTATGCGTGAGTTGAAGACTTGGAGCAAAGATCGAGCAGAAAAAATATATGATACTGCTTTGGATCAGTGTGAAACAATTAAAAATGAAAGACCTGACACATGGAGAAATTTGGAGATATATACAACGAACGATGGCACAATAATTGTTGAACAAATGAAGAAGCACATGGCAGTTGGACGGAATAGCTTTCCTTGTCCACTACTTGATCCAGAAACAAAATCATGTTCAATTTACGATTCTCGCCCTCTGATTTGCCGTTCTTTTGGTTCGACTCATCATAGCATCAATCAAGATACTCGTGTTGAGATATGCGAGTATATACCTGATTCTGTGGAACACGCTGCAATGACTCCTAATGTTGAAGATGAAACGGCAGAGACTGTTGAATATGTACATTTACGTTTGCCAGACGGAAGTACAATTCAACAAAGGCCCTATCCGATCTATTACTGGTTTAAGATTTTCTTCGATCGGACCGGAAAAAAAGAAGCGCAGTATAATCATTATGATAGCCCAATCAATTTTAATCAGTCACTTGAACAGGCAAACTTATACACTTTAAAAGGATTTAATCTGATTTAAACGAGATAAAAGACAATATTCGTGAAATCGTTTCGCTTGTATAGTTGGCCACACTTTTTCATTCGTGTTTTAGCTCATTTTGGATCTTCCAGGGCAGCTGTTTTGTTCGCATTCTCTCCACACAGCAAAAAACTGAAATTCGTTATTTTAACATGAAACTTAAAGGAGGATTTAGACATGGCAATTATTAAAGAACAATATTTAGAGCAGCATACAGAATTTAAACCACCATTTCAAAAGGAAGAAGCAACAATCATTATTCAGGAACAGAGTAGCCAACCGACTTTAGACTTTGCTTTAGCATTGTTGCCGACATTAGGAAAGGTCACACGTATTACGCATTTTAGAAATGGTCAAAAAGTGAGATATTATACGTATGTGGAGACTGTTGCCTATAAATTATTTATTTACCAAGGTTTAGCCAGTAATTATAACGGCGAAGGCAGCCACGCTTTTCAGTCATTTTTAATAAATGTGGGAATTCCAGAAGAAGAGGTTTCTTTCATAACAAAGTCCAATGGTGAAGATGTGGCCGTAATTGAAATAGCTTTATAAAAAGGGTATTTTGAAGTCGAGGATCAAGGAGAAAATCGTATTATGGAATATAAATTAGTACCGGTACACGCCGGCATACCCGAAATGGAATAGTCGCGCGCTATAATCTTTATTGAAACATACAAGGATGGTATGTTAGATAAAGATGATAAAAATTCATTCCAGAGAGGTTTTCAACTGTGCCTTATAGATTTCGGATATAAAATAGTGGAAAAGTGAAAATCAACATAAGAAGCCGTTAATGGCTTCTTTTTTATGTAAAAAGGGTTGTTTTACTAGGAGAAGAATGTGAGGGCTTACCGATCGTCTGCACGCTGCAACACTTTCTATACGCTTACCACTAATTAATGCAGAACCAAAATATTTTCAGGAATTTCAAAAATTTTGTGTTGAAGTCTTATATTAAGAGTAAGCAGGCTCTTACTGGAGCCTGCTTTTTTTATTTATTGTTGCTTAACAGTTATTTTTAAGGTATTTTTACAGTATATGCTAAATTAACAAACATAATATTTACGCCTACATCAACTTTCTTATATTTGTTTTTAACTGCCCATGCAACAGCACCAGAAGTTCCAGCAGTAATAGCCGCAGCTGCTCCAGCACCCCATGGTCCGGCAGCAGCAATTCGACTTGTGTACCAACCGATATATCCGGCTGCAAATCCACCTGCTACTATGGCATTCATGCTTCTAACTTTCGGTCCTAATTTGAGGTGTAAACCTACAAAACCTAAAGTCTGCATGTCACCTTTTTTCTCATTCTCTTCAAAGCTAAATTCTTCTGATTTCATTGAAGTCATTAGTAGACTGTCGTGTTCTGAAATTCCCATTTCCATAAGGGTTTCTTTATCAGCTGTAAAATGAATATTTCCATCCTTATCTAATTCGAAGTAATTAGATAGTTTCTCTGCTAATTCCAATTGTTTTTTATCTACACTGACTGGAGGGGTCTCATTATTACCTTGACTGGCATGACTAATCATTGGAGAAGAGAAACCAAATGTAATAGTAAGCACACATAACACTACTAGAAATTTTTTAAACATACGTACCACTCCTATTTGTTTTTTGGGGTAACGCATACATGATATTTCCTTCTATTGGGGTGGAATACTTAGAGGTTAAGGAGAGTAATAAAATGTATTTATTCTTATTCACTTTGATTTATTGTGTAATCACACAGATGTTGAGTTTTTCCTTTGAGATGTCTTTTGGTGTGTACTTGATAGGTTTAGCTTTAATCAAAGGACTTTCTAGTGTGGAAATTAAAGACATCTTTAATTTCAAAAAGACAAGGGACGTGTTCAAAGAAAACAGATTTATAGATTCTTTGATGGAATTGTTTTCTTTGGTAATAGTGTTTATTAATGCATACATAATTGATTATGAACCATTCTCTCCCTTTGAGTTTGTTTATACTTTTTTCTTGCTTGTAATTCTGTACAGGTTCCTATTTTGGGGGATCATAAGAGAGTCAAAAAAATGGTTGCATAAAGAAGCATAGGAGACATGGATTTATAAGAATCACTCACTTTCTTTGATATATTTCCATGCTACCATTTATTTCTTGATAATTGGTAATGTGATGGAAAGTTTCTTTTTGGGTTGCGGTGACCGCAATATAGGTTCTTTTATTAGGGAGGATAATTTATGATGACTGTAATACCAGTATTGATGATGTTAATTGGTGCTTCTTATTTTGCTGTTTATATGAAAAAACGTAAGAATAATAAAGAAAAAGAGATGGGTTATAAAGTTGTTTTTGCCGTTGTTTACTTTTTACTGAGTGTCCCATTCATCAATATGGTCATCACTGGATAATAAAGAACAGGCTAAAGAGCCTGTTTTTTTGTTTCTTAAAAAACATGGCACCTATTTTAAAAACACCACCAAGAGCGTTCATATTCGTTTCTAAGCATCTTTATTTATGCTCGGGTTTTTCATAGTGTGATGCTTCAAGAACGCTTATATGGGATTTAAATGCGTTAACTGCTGTGATAGCATCTAAAAACCGATATGTCTTGTGTCCTACTTGCTTAAAAAGTGTTTGCGTCATGCCGAAAATTTTACATATGAATGGATAAATAGGGTTTTATTAGGAATTCTTGTGCTAACATTTATTAAAAATTGGTTTTCTAGGGGGGGATTGTAGATGGCGTCTATACCGTCTCCAGTTGTAGCGATCAAGATAAATGAATGGTATAAGCATATAAAAAGATTCAATGTTAAAAAGGCCCAGATGCTAAGGGAAGAGGTTAGAAAAGATATAGATGTCATGGAAGAAGATGAACAGGCGGTTCTTTATTTTCAGTTGATGGAGTTTCGTCATCAATTGATGACAGACTATGTGCAGCCTTCTAAAGAACCACTTGAAAAATCGGATTACTTGAAAGCTGTAGAAGGACAAGGAAAAAAGATGTCAGCCATTCTTGAATACTATTTTAATTTTTTTCAAGGCATGTATGAATTCAAAAATGGTGAGTTTATTAGAGCTATTGTGTTCTATAAGCGCTCGGAAAAGCGCCTGGAGCAAGTAGGGGATGAGTTAGAAAGAGCGGAATTTTATTACAAATTATCTGAAGTGTTTTATCACATGAAACAGACACATGTGTCTATGTATTACGTTGGTCTTTCTTATGATACTTATAAGGCGCATAAGAGCAATTCCCTTTATATGATTCGAGAAATTAATTGTCTAACTGTTATGGCAGGTAATTTCATTGATTTTGAATGCAGAGAAAAGGCGCTTCCTCATTTATTGTCAGCTTTAGAAAAATCTAAGGCAATTTCTAATAAGCCAATGATTGTGAAGTCATTATTTAATATTGGGTGTTGTTATAAAGGATTAGGTGATTTTAATAGGGCACTAGCTTATTTTAATCAGGTTATTCTAGAAGGAGAGCCTATTAATGCTACAGAGTTGCTTTTGGTTTTTTATGAATTATCGTTATTTCATTTCAGTCAAAAGGAATTTATTGAGGGTGAAAGATTTTTCAAAAGAGGCTTGGAAGAAGCGAAGAATAGAAAAAATGATCTGTTTTTATCGTTGCTGATGGTATTGGAAATTTTATTTTTAAAAACAGCAAACCTAAGTGAAGTCTTGAGCTCGTTGGAAAAATTAGAGAATGAGAGGGGTTATCCATATATGGAAGACCTAGCGCTTGAAGCGGCTCGGTACTATAATGAGAATGGGCGTATGGATGAATCTGTAAAAATGTATGAAAAAGTGATGTACGCCCGAAAACAAATCCAAAGGGGCGACTGTTCATATGAATTTTAAAACGGTTCTTACTGGTTTTTTGAGTGCTTCAGCATTGCTAGGTGTGATCTCTTTATCATCTGTCGATTTTGATGTGAATTCAAGAAATGCTACTTCTCCAGAATCCACTGATCTGACTGTAAGGAATGCTACAGGCAGTAGCGTTACTACTGAGGATTTTCCTCTTATAACTTTATCTCAACAAGATAACGATTTTGCTGTGAGGAATGGAACCCGTTCTAGTGAAAATCCTGATGTTCGTTTTGGAACACGTGATTCTAGATTATCTACTTGATGAATCAAACAGACCTTTAGGGTCAGGCTGTCGAGAAAATCTCGACAGCTTTATTTTCCCCCTTAAAATTTACATTTCCCCATTTTATAATAGAGAAAAGCATATTAAAGGAAGGTGTTTTTCTCATGTTCCACATTAGACATTCTTCTCAGCACGAAGCTGAATTTGTATGACTAGATCAATTGGTTGAACACGATCACTTGCTTCGTAAAATTGATCAGTACATTGATTTTTCATTTATCATAGATAAAGTAAAACCGTATTATAGTGAGAAATAAGGTCGTCCTTCTCTCGATCCACTTATTTTGTTCAAAATGATGTTTATCGGGTACCTAACATCATGACGTGGAAAATAAAAAAGAATGTAGAAAAACATGAGTTTCTCTACATTCTGGTCACCCGAAAAGGGTGCTTTCTATCGATAATTCGCAAGAAATGTTTGTCTCGCTTTTTCATATGTTTCTGCATCAAAATGATCTCCGCATTTGTGGATACACCAAGGCTCTTCTTGTCTCGCAATTCCAACCTCATAGCCCTGCTGGATGAATTCAAAGGACTGCGAAACATCATAAAAATGAAAGCCATCAAAGAGATCCTCACGCCACTTCACATCATACTGCGTCGCCATGAAAAGACCATCAATCGCCGAAGCGTTGATATAATCTTGTGTTTCCGCCTGTTGTTGACGACCTCTTTCAAACGAAAGCAGCTGATAAGTGTCGTGACGATATTCAATGACTTTCCCCCGGCAATGAGAACTCTCCCACCAAATCCCATTGTCAGGCACGCTTTCTGCACCTATGACCCCAACCATCCCAAGTGATGGATGCTGTAAAAAAAGCGGGATCAGCTCAAGCAGCATATGCTGTTTGACAATCAAGGTATCTTGATGAAGATAAATTTTAAACTGAGCTGGATGGGTGATCGCTTCATTATAAGCAGAGGTCATACTGGATGCATGTCTAATCGGCAAAACCTCCACATGATATCCATGGGGAGCAGGAAGTGAAGCGAGCTGCCGAAAGCAAGCCTGAAACATCGATTCATCATTTACACATAAAACAAACAGGATGGTGGGGTTACTCATGAAACTGAACCGCCTCAAACACATACTGATAGGCGGTAGCGGCCTCGTGAAAATCTGAACGAATGCCATGCTTCATGAGTAATTCATGTAAATCACTCATCACGCTTGCATAGGAAGGATGCTTTACGCGAATGGTTTCGAGTTCGCGAATACGAAAGCCTGCTGAATGAAAGAGTGCATGAATTTCGTGAAGGGTGAAGAAACGTAAATGTGTTTGATCCATTAATCCTGCATCTGTATAAGTGAATCTGCCGGCTAGTAATTCTAAAACTGTTGATATGTGACCGATATTCGGAATGGATGACAGGATGACTCCTTCTTTTTTAAGGAAGGGTTTGACCTTCTTTAAAACGGCCCACGGATCCAATAAATGTTCAAGGACATCTCCGAAAATGATGCAGTCAAAGTGTTCATGTTCGTAAGGGAGAGTCATCTGTTCAATATTTCCGCATAGCACATGATCTAGCTCTTGCTCAGCCTCTTTTGCTGCATCCTCAAACGATTCAATTCCATAAATGGTCCGGCCCTTTTGTTTCAGGACTTTTCCAAGTTTGCCTGTGCCGCATCCGATATCCAATAAAGACGTCCATTCCTCACGAATACGGCTGACAATGACCGGGTTCACGCCATGATAATACTGATCCTTTTTTTGGTGATAATAGGAAAGGGAATCTGAACTCACGCTCTACCCACCTTTCTGCTTTCTCATTGTTTTCATGCTTAATATATGGGTGGGGAGCTTGGTTTTATAACGTGAGAATGACAATTTTCATGAATAGCGGCTATAAAGGGATCATATAAAGAACGGGAAACGGACTGTCCTCCTAATATAGAAAGACAGAACCCCATGAGTGGAAGGGATTGGTATGAAGGGGTGTTCAATTACTGTAGCGTATCGTCATGAAAGGATTTTCAAAAGGTCAATTGACAAGTCTTTTAGCCAAAGCAGTCTGAAAGACAAAGGATAACGGCGTTGATTTACGGTTTGTTTATCATCTTCTGATCACCGTTGGATGTTAAAAAAGCTTGTATTTCTTCGATGCCTAGTCCAATTTTTTTCGCTTCCTGAATCAAATAAACCCACTCTTCGTCAACTCTTCTTTTCACTTGCGTATCCATAATATCCTCCAGTTCAATAAGACATATTCATCTGCAACCAATGACTTGAACAAACCGTCTAGTAACTGTACGTGTGGATGAAAACAGCGCAAAATAGATTTTGTCGAAAAATGATGACATTTAACCTATTTTGTAAAATCTATCACCTACCACGTTCCTAAAAAAATGACTAAAAAACCCATAAATATTGATTTCTTACTTCTAATAATAAACAATTGTAAAGTCAGTTAAAAGATTATAAATTAAAATAATGAAAAAGACCTAAATCATTTGGCTTATATAAACCAATTAGGTTGACATTTGCCATCAAGTAGAACAAATTTCATCTGTTCAGGACGTACATATTGTTCGTTTGGGAAGTTCTTCTCAAGATGGTATTCTAAAAGAAACAGAAACCACCAAGAAGGAATGAAGAAAGACATGTATAGCCTTTTTCAAAAGTATCAAGAAGTTGTCATGTATCTTGTGATGGGTGTGTGTACAACCATTGTCAACATAGTCAGCTTCTACTTATTCGTTGAGATGTTTTCCATGGATTATAAAACAGCTACAGTTGTTTCATGGGTATTTGCTGTTCTCTTTGCTTATATCACCAATAAGAAGTATGTCTTCAAGCAAAAGGCTCGTGATACGAAAAGCCTTATGCGTGAGCTTTCTTCATTTTTTAGTGTTCGTCTCATGTCTCTAGGTGTAGATCTGGGGCTGATGATTTTATTTGTGAGCCAAATGGCGCTCAATGAAACCGTCGCAAAAATTCTTGTCAACTTTGTGATTGTGGTCGTGAATTATGTCGCCAGTAAATGGTTCGTCTTCAAGAAAACAAAAGAAGATGCGATTTAACACATGAAAAAAGATAGGTGATGTGAAATGAGCAGCAGGCCAGACGAATTATATGATGTCATATATCAGCAAACAGAAAAGCAGCATGAACAAGTGCTGAGGCTAGTCAAAGAAATGACCGCACATCCAGAAGCGTTTTCGGAACAAGAAAAGGAAAAGATCAACCGAATGGACATTGCGCTTCAAACGGCAACGGACATTTTAGAAAACTTAATGACACCTGACACGCAAATGACCATTGTTTTAAGACAAGGGAGAATTCATGTTGACCTGACGAAAGCGTAAAAGAAGCAGCCAATTGTGAAAGCGGCTGCTTTTTATTATGCATCGCTTGTTTCCCGCAGTTGCTTTGGAGACATGCCGATTTTCTTTCGAAAGACTTTATTCAAGTAATTCGCATTTCGGTAGCCGCACTGTATGGCGATTTCTTCAATCGAGTATTTTGTTGTTTTCAGTAACGTTTCCGCCTTTTCTAACCGGATATTGGTTAGATAGTGAATAGGTGTGAAGCCAGTGGCCTTTTTGAATTCCCTCGTAAAATGACTTTTGGATAAACGTGCCGCAGCTGCCATATCGTCCGGGCCAATTTCCTCGTGAAAATGATGGCTGGCAAACAAGGCAGCTTGAACGATGGGCTCGGGCCATTTCTCCATTTGTCCCTCAAGCTTTGGCAAATATGAATATAGTTCCATGACAAATTGATAAGCAAGGCTAGACCCCTCAAATGGATTGGTAATCCGTCTTTCACTGGCTTCATCATAAATGTTCTTGAGCAGGCGGATCGGTCTGGAATTTGGATGAAAACGCATGACCTGCTTTCCTTGGTCAATAAATTGGTCAAAGCAAAGATCGCAGGCTTCCCCGTAAAGCGTTAAATAAAGGAATTCCCAATGCTCACTGTCCTCTGGAAAATAATATTGATAGGCACTTGGGCTTTTCACGAGAAAGGCCTGACCCGGCAACACTTTGAAACGTTTCTCTCCGATTTCAATCATGCCATGTCCAGACAGTGTGAGCTGAAAGATGCACTTGCCCTGATCTTTCCGCTCCACGCCATTCCAGCTATATAACGAAGATGATTGTACTTCCCAGCCAACAGACCATATTTGCGCCGGCAATGTCACATCAGAATGGTGAAAACGAAATGCAAATGCTTCCTTCTTCAAATTGGAAATCCTCCTTCGCAGCAAAAAACAACCTTTTTCTATTTAGAATCATGTTACACCTCATATCACATCGTACCATTCACAGCAAAAAAAGGGTATTTTTTAACGGTTTTTTTACCATTGAACTGATGCTGCTGGGACAACTAAAATAAAAGTATCAGAAGAGAAAAGGGGAATGGATATGATCGAGACGTTACGCGCGGCATTTCACCAGCAATTTGGAGATGGAGAAGAACTTCGCTATTTTTTTGCCCCAGGAAGGGTGAACTTGATTGGTGAACATACAGATTACAATGGAGGCCATGTGTTTCCATGCGCACTTACTCTCGGAACGTATGCTGCTTGTGCGAAGCGTTCAGATGGCCGCGTGAGAATGTATTCCTTGAACTTTGATAGCGATGGTGTGAAAGAATTCAACCTTTATGAAATCGCTTACGTGGAATCGGACAGCTGGGCGAATTATCCGAAGGGTGTGTTCAATCAGTTTATAGAAGCAGGGATGAAGATAGAAGAAGGCTTTGACATTGTGTACAGCGGCAATATTCCAAATGGCGCAGGTCTGTCTTCCTCTGCCTCCATTGAGCTTGTCACCGCTGTTCTCATCAACGAATGGCATTCATTCAGCGTTTCAAATGCCCGTCTTGCCCTCCTCTCACAGCGTGCAGAAAATGAATTTATTGGCGTCAATTGCGGGATCATGGATCAGTTTTCGATTTCCCTTGGAAAAGAAGATCACGCCATTTTGCTCAATTGTGACACCCTTGCCTTTGAATACAGTCCTTTTCGGCAAGAGGGACTGGCGCTTGTCATCGCCAATACAAATAAAAAGCGGACACTGGCTGATTCCAAATACAATGAGCGCCGGGCAGAGTGTCAATCAGCTTTAAATGATCTTCGGAAAAAAATCGACATCACCCACTTATGTGAGCTCACTGCGGATGAATTTGCAGCACATGCCCACTTGATTGAAGATGACATATGCCGCAAACGGGCAAGACATGTCGTGACGGAAAACGAGCGGACGATGAAAGCAGTAAATTTTCTGAAAGATGATAAAATGGAAGAACTAGGTGGGCTCATGAAGGCTTCTCATCTTTCTTTAAAGAATGATTATGAAGTAACAGGACTTGAACTAGATGCACTGGCTGAAGCAGCTTGGCGGCACCCGGGGACGATTGGCTCCCGTATGACAGGTGCAGGCTTTGGCGGATGCACGATCAGCATTGTGAAAGAAGAACTGCTGGGTTCATTTATAGAAGAAACTGGTGCGATATATCAAGAGAAAACAGGCATTCAAGCCTCTTTTTACACAGCTGGAATTGGAGGCGGCGCAAGAGAACTCACAAAGGAGGAAGTGTGATGACAATTTTAGTTTGTGGAGGAGCAGGGTACATAGGCAGTCATGCGGTGGCGGCTCTTCTAGCGAAAGGCGAACGAGTAGTGGTAGTGGATAATTTGCAGACAGGCCACAAAGAAGCTGTTTTGGAAGGAGCTGTCTTAGAAGAGGGAGATTTACGGGATCACGTCTTTTTAAGACAGGTTTTCAAAACGCATCAAATAGAAGCGGTCATGCACTTTGCGGCAGATTCACTTGTCGGGGAGAGTGTGACAGACCCGCTTAAGTACTATGACAACAACGTCGGCGGAGCAACCGCTTTACTACAAATAATGAATGAATTTGATGTGAAACACATCGTCTTTTCTTCAACTGCTGCTGCATACGGTGAACCGAAGCGCGTGCCGATCGTTGAAACGGATGAAACGAACCCAACGAATCCTTATGGAGAAACAAAATTAGCGATTGAAAAAATGCTGAAGTGGTCTGAGCAAGCGTATGGAATAGAATACGTGGTGCTTCGGTACTTTAATGTAGCTGGTGCCCATACAGAAGGACTTGTCGGAGAGGATCATCAGCCTGAAACACATCTCATTCCAATTATTCTGCAAGTTGCTTTAGGAAAACGGGATCAGATCAAGATTTACGGTGATGATTATGAGACAGAGGACGGCACGTGTATTAGAGATTACATTCATGTGATGGACTTAGTAGAGGCACACATCTTAGCCGTTGATCGGCTGCGTGCTGGAAAAGGTAGTGCTACCTACAACTTAGGGAATGGAACAGGTTTCTCCGTGAAGCAGGTCGTAGAAGCTGTCAGAAAAGTCACGGGGCATGCCATCCCGGCACAAGTGGCAAAAAGACGCGCGGGAGATCCAGCAAAGCTGATTGCTTCTTCTGAAAAAGCGCTGCAAGAATTGGGATGGACACCTCAATATGCTGACCTTCACACGATCATTCAGAGCGCGTGGGATTGGTTTCAGAAGCATCCAGATGGCTACCAAAGTGAATAAAGCGTAACAGGCAGGCAAGAGAGGGGACAGAGGGAATGGCGATTGATATTTTTGGAAAATTGGAACAGCTGATTCAATACGGGATCAATAAAGAGCTGATGACATCACTAGATATCGATTATACGAGAAATCGGCTGCTTGAGGTGCTCGGGCTCGATGACGCTGAAGCAAGAACAGTCTCAGGAGAAGGAGACCTTGAAGACATTTTAATGCCGATGCTGGATTGGGCAGTAGAAACAGGCCTTATTCCTGAGGGGACGGATACGTATCGTGATTTACTAGATGCGAAAATCATGGGCTGCTTGGTGGCACCTCCAAGTGTCATCTATGCGAAGTTTGAAGAAAAACGCCAACATGAGGGACCAGAGGCAGCTACAAGCTGGTTCTATGCGATGCAGCAGCATGCCCACTATATTCATACAGGCAGGATCGCCAAAAATGTACAGTGGTTTACACCAACAGACGATGGTGTGCTGGAGATCACCATTAATCTATCAAAACCGGAAAAGGACCCCAAAGCCATCGCTGAAGCTAAGAAGCTCAGTCAAAAGCAATACCCTCTTTGTCTCCTTTGTAAAGAAAACGTTGGCTTCGAGGGGCGGATCAACCATCCAGCGAGACAGAATCACCGGATTATTCCTGTGACACTCTCAGGTGAATCGTGGTTTCTGCAATTTTCACCTTATGTGTATTACAACGAGCACTGCATAGTGTTCAAAGGTAAACATGAGCCAATGAGCATCACCAAAAAAACCTTTGAACGACTGCTTTCCTTCATATCTATATACCCGCACTATTTCATCGGGTCGAACGCCGACCTTCCGATTGTCGGAGGCAGTATATTAAGTCATGACCATTTTCAGGGCGGTGCACATGAATTTCCGATGGCGAAAGCAGAGATGGAAGAAGTCTTTTCTCTCAAAGCCTTTCCGGATGTGCGAGCTGGCATTGTGAAATGGCCGATGTCTGTGATCCGCCTTCGAAGCAGCGAGCGGCAGTCGCTCGCGGACGCAGCAGACTTTATCTTACATGAGTGGAAATTGTATTCAGATGAAGAGGTGGGGCTGATCGCTCATACAGGAGAGACTCCGCACAATACCATTACACCTATTGCACGGCGCCACGGGGATGACTATGAATTAGATTTAGTGCTGCGTAATAACCGTACAGACAAGCGGCACCCAGACGGCATTTTCCATCCGCACGAAGAAGTCCACCATATTAAAAAAGAGAATATCGGATTAATTGAAGTCATGGGCCTTGCTGTCCTTCCTGGCAGATTAGCAGAGGAGTTAAGCCAATTAAAAGAGGCATTGCTATCCGAAAGTCCTCTTGAAGAAATCAAAGCCCGTCCTGCTATCATGAAACACGAAACATGGGCAAAGCGTCTGCTTGAAGAGAACACCTTTACAGAGGACAATACCGAAACCATTTTACAACAAGAAATTGGCTCTATTTTTTCTCGAATTCTCTCGCAGGCGGGTGTGTTTAAAAGAACTGAGCAAGGGAAAACAGCTTTTAACCGTTTCATTCAAACACTTCATACAGGCAGGTGATTAGATGATTGAACAAGTAAGAGAGCTAATGGAAGAAAAGCAGCTTGATGGTGTCTTGATTCAAAAGCGAAATAACTTCTCCTGGCTGACAGGCGGAAGAAGGAATCACATTGTGTTAAATACGCCAGAGGGCGTGTGCCAGCTGCTCGTCTTAAAAGACGACCTCGTCCTCATTGTGAATCAAATGGAAGAAAAGCGGATCATTGAAGAGGAAATGGCGTATGTCGATCATCCCTTTCAGGTGGTCACAATGGATTGGTATGAGGATGAGATCCCCTACATTCAAGAACTCACAAAAGGTAAACGAATTGGGGCGGACATTCAAATGGATGGATTCGAATGGATCGAGCCGGATTTGTCACATGTTCGATCGATCCTTACTGCCTCGCTGCTCAGTCAATATGAAATCCTTTGTCATGAAACAGCGGTCATTGTAGAAAGTGTCTGTCAAGAAATCGTGCCAGGGCAGACCGAACACGAAATTGCTTCGCTTATTGCTCAAAGAGCCATTGCACAAGGGATGACGATAGAAGTCCTGCTTGTGGCAACGGATGACCGGATCCATCAATACCGTCACCCGATTCCAACAGAGAAAGCACTTCAAAAGCACGCGCTTGTTGTCCTCTGTGCAGAACGGCACGGGCTCGTAGCGAATGTCACAAGGTCTGTTTACTTTGGTCAGCTTCCAAAGGAGCTTGAAGAGAACAAAGAGCGGCTTGCACGAATTGATACAGTCATGAATGCCGCCACACGTCCTGGTAAAACATTAGGAGATGTACTGAAAGCAGGTATTGCTCAGTATGAAAAAGAGGGCTTCCCTGATAGCTGGAAAAAGCTTCATCAAGGGGGAAAGACGGGATTTGTATCTAGGGAAATCATTGCTGTTCCCTCATCGAAGGAAGAAATTCAGCTGCATCAAGTGTTTACGTGGAATCCTTCATTGCCTGGACTGAAATCAGAGGATACGATAGTAGTAGAAAAAGAGGGCAACCGCTTTTTAACCTATACAGGCAAGTGGACGTACATGGACATTGAACATGAAGGGGAGATCTATAGACGACCTGACATCTTAGTGAGAGATGAATAAATGCAGAGTGCCGGCGCTGAGCCGGTTTTTTGCTGGAAGTCTTTAGCGAGATTCCACTAATTCAGCATCATTACCAATTCTTACAGCGTATCGCAGAGAATCGATACTTTCTTTTCTTGTGAACTTGCGTTAAAATGAGTAAGGTTTTTGTTAAATGTGGGGATACCTATTTCAAAATTGTTTACCTAGATAAAATTTCATTAAGTTAAATTGAAATTCGACCAAACTTTTTTATTGTGGTAAACCTAAATTTGACAAAGTTCTTGATTGTTTGTCCTTTGCCTTCAACTCTCAACTTTTCAAAATCCTAGAAATTTATTGTGTGTGCAATAATATAAATTTATGTCGAATTTATGACATTTTAATAGAAATCTGTTGAAAAATAAATGAACTTTTGAAAAAAGGGAAGCTAACTCTAACAGATTTTGATAGCATTACAAAGGGAAGAAAAGTTTTCGAAGGCAGATGGCTTTTCACAATTATTCAGCAATTTATACATTATCTAAGGAAGGATGGTGATCTTCTTGTTCAGAGCCATTAAACCTATGCTTTTATTAGCGATGCTCGTGAGTGTTTTTTTATTAGGAGGTTGCAGCAATATCGCTGTTTTAGATCCTAAAGGACCTGTCGCAGCACAACAAAAAGACTTAATCCTTTTATCCATCGGATTCATGCTCTTTATCGTTGGTGCGGTATTTGTACTGTTTACCATCATTTTGGTTAAATACCGTGAGCGTAAGGACGTTGGAAACGCCTCTTATAACCCAGAACTACACGGGAATACGCTTCTAGAAGTTATCTGGACAGTGATCCCAATATTAATCGTTGCTGCCCTTTCGGTTCCAACTGTAAAAACAATTTACTCTTTGGAAGAGGCACCTCAAGCAACAAGCCATAAAGATCCACTTGTCGTTTATGCTACAGCTGTTGATTGGAAATGGATCTTTAGCTATCCAGAGGAAAATATTGAGACAGTGAACTACTTAAACATTCCAAAAGATCAGCCGGTTTTATTCAAAATCACTTCCGCTGATACAATGGCATCACTATGGATTCCTCAGCTAGGCGGGGAGAAGTATGCGATGGCTGGAATGGAGATGGAACAATATCTTCAAGCTGATCAAGTTGGCACATATGAAGGAAGAAACGCCAACTTCACAGGCGAGGGCTTTGCTCAGCAAAAATTCAAAGTCAATGCGATGACGCAGTCTGACTATGATAAATGGGTAAGCAAAACGAAGAAAGAAGCACCAAAGTTAACGAAGAAAACGTATGACTACTTGATGCTTCCGGATGCTGCAGATGTGCAGACATTCTCATCAACACATTTATCCTTTGCGAAGCATGGAGAGGATTCTGAATACGCACTCCAAGCACGCAAACGTTTAGGTTACCAATCAGTTTCTCCGCATTCCAAAACAGATCCTTTCGAGAATGTGAAGAACTATAAAAGAAAACTAGATAATGAATAAACTGACTAAGGAAAGGAGGAGGCCGTTATGCATTTGAAATGGGATGAGTTTTTTGTAACTGGAGACCCATTAATTCTTGGTGCGCAAATTTCTATCGCTCTTACTTCCATTGCTATCGTGTTTGTTTTAACCTACTTTAAAAAGTGGAAATGGCTCTGGAAAGAATGGCTAACATCAGTTGATCATAAAAAGCTTGGGATCATGTATATCCTTGCTGCTGTGATTATGTTCTTCCGCGGTGGGGTAGACGGACTGATGATGCGCGCGCAGCTGGCGCTTCCTAATAATACGTTTTTAGATTCCAACCACTATAATGAAATTTTCACAACGCATGGTACGATCATGATTCTATTCATGGCGATGCCATTTTTAATTGGTTTAATCAACGTCGTTGTTCCTCTTCAAATTGGTGCACGTGACGTTGCATTCCCTTATTTGAACAACCTTAGCTTCTGGACATTCATGGTTGGAGCGATGTTGTTCAACATTTCCTTCGTCATTGGAGGATCACCAAGTGCAGGCTGGACGAGTTACATGCCGCTAGCCGGAAATGATTTCTCACCAGGTCCTGGACAGAACTATTACTTGCTCGGGCTCCAAATTGCAGGTATTGGTACACTTATGACTGGTATTAACTTCATGGTGACCATCTTAAAAATGCGTACAAAAGGTATGACGCTTATGCGTATGCCAATGTTTACATGGACAACATTGATTACGTCTGTCATCATCGTATTCGCATTCCCTGTATTAACAGTTGCTTTAGCACTTATGACATTTGATCGTTTATTCGGTTCTGCATTCTTTACACTCGAAGCAGGCGGTATGCCAATGCTTTGGGCGAACCTTTTCTGGATTTGGGGACATCCTGAGGTATATATCGTCATCCTGCCGGCTTTCGGTATTTTCTCAGAAATCTTTGCGACGTTCTCAAGAAAACAGCTGTTTGGTTACAAAGCGATGGTTGTATCGATTGTGGCAATCTCTGTTCTTAGTTTCCTTGTGTGGGTTCACCACTTCTTTACAATGGGGAACAGTGCAGCGGTTAACTCATTCTTCTCGATTACAACAATGGCGATTTCTGTACCAACAGGTGTGAAAATCTTTAACTGGCTCTTTACGATGTATCGAGGCCGTATCAGCTTTACTTCACCAATGCTTTGGGCACTTGGTTTCATCCCGAACTTCGTTATCGGTGGTGTCACTGGGGTTATGCTTGCGATGGCAGCTGCGGATTACCAGTACCATAACACGTACTTCCTTGTATCCCACTTCCACTATGTATTAATCGCAGGTACTGTCTTTGCTTGTTTTGCTGGTCTTGTTTTCTGGTATCCAAAAATGTTTGGTTACAAGCTAAACGAAAGAATCGGCAAATGGTTCTTCTGGGTATTCATGATCGGATTTAACATCTGTTTCTTCCCGCAGTACTTCTTAGGACTGCAAGGAATGCCAAGACGTATTTATACGTATGGACCAGAAGATGGCTGGACTGCACTAAACTTTATTTCAACAATTGGTGCATTTATGATGGGTATCGGATTCATCATCCTTTGCTACAACATCTACTACAGCTGGAGACACGCGAAACGTGAAGTGTCTGGAGACAGCTGGGGAGATGGACGTACTCTTGACTGGGCGACATCTTCTGCAATTCCGCCGCATTATAACTTTGCAGCACTTCCAGAAGTGACAACACCAGATGCATTCCATCATTGGAAGCAAAACAACGTAGACGTTCATCCTGAAAAAGAATTCAAGAAAATTCACATGCCGCACAATTCAGGCAGACCACTCATCATGTCTGCATTCTTCGGACTTGGTGCATTCGGTCTTGTATTTGAATGGTACTGGATTGGCGTTATTGGCTTAATCGGTGTATTCGCAACAATGATTTTACGCTCATTTGAATATGACGATGGCTACTATATTCCTGTTGAAGAAGTGATTGAAACAGAGAAAAAGAATAAGGAGGCGCAGAAGTAATGGGACATAATGATAGCAGCTATGCAAATGCACCGCTTGAATATCAGTCTGAAACAGGACGTTTAAACATCCTTGGTTTCTGGATATTCCTTGGCGCGGAAATCGTGTTATTCTCAACACTTTTTGCGACCTACTTTGTTCTTCATGGCAGAACAGCTGGCGGCGTTTTACCAGCTGAGCTGTTCGATATGAAGCTTGTATTGATCATGACATTCCTGCTATTGGTTAGTTCATTTACATGCGGGATTGCTGTTCATGAAATGCGCCGTGGAAGTACAAAAGGGGTTGTCATTTGGACGATTCTGACACTGCTTCTAGGTGCAGGCTTCGTTGGCTTTGAGATTTTCGAGTTCTTCCATTATGTACATGAGGGTGCGAGCATCCATACAAGTGCGTATTGGTCTGCATTCTTTGTACTCTTAGGAACTCACGGACTACACGTATCCATCGGTATCTTCTGGATTACCGGGGTCTTGTTCCAAATTAAAAAACGTGGATTAACTCCACAAACAGCAGCGAAGATTTTTATCTCAAGTCTATACTGGCATTTCCTTGATGTTGTATGGATTTTCATCTTCACAGCTGTTTACTTGATCGGATTAGGGGGGCTTTTGTGATATGGCTGGAAAAACAAATTCCTCAGCAGAGCACGAACACTTCCCTTGGAAACACGTAGTTGGCTTCATCTTATCCATTGTGCTAACAATCTTAGCATTCTGGATTGCCATTGGAGCTGAAATTGGCAGTTCTGCAAAACTATGGATTATCTTTGGTTTTGCTTTCATTCAAGCGTTCTTGCAGCTATTCATGTTTATGCACATGACAGAAAGCGAGAACGGAACTGTTCAAGTCGGAAATACATTGTTTGGTCTGTTTTGTGCGATTATCTTCGTTATCGGATCTGTTTGGATCTTTGCGGCTCACTACAGCCACGGAGAGAACAGCAAAGACGGTTATTCACCTTCTGCGCCAAAGCAGTCTGAGCATTCAGAGAAATAATAAAAAAACCACTCATCCCTCAAAGGTGAGTGGTTTTTATCATGATGTTGATTACGCCTCCAATAGGTGGTGCGTGATTTATCTGGTGCTGCTGAATCTTTTGCGAATGAATGGAAGTCCATAAATGAGAAACGCTGCAATGTGTGCCAAAATGACGTTAATGGCAAAGAATGCGATCATGAAGGTATGTCCTGCTGGAGATAAACTGCTCGTCATGTAAAGACCGAAGAAAATCCACATAATCATAATGGGTGGAATAGAAGCTAGTGCAATTTTTCTGTTTTCAAGCCATAAAAACAGGGGTGTAGCCGTTGCAATACATAGGTACGCAAAGAACATATCCATCGTATCCAACTCCTTTGTAAGTTGATATCCAAATCAAATGAGAGGTCAGGATGCAATTGTGTCTGTTTTTAGGAGATATTGTGAACATTTTGTTACAAGTATTATACCACAATTGACTTTGAAGTAAACTCAATAATTGGAAAATGGGCCTTATTCCGTAGAAAGTGGCTTTTTCCTTTTCTCTCCGTACAACTTATGCTGGCTTGATAATTGCTTGTCATATCGCCACATAGGTCATTGAATTTTCCCCTTAATATCTGTAAAATAATCTTTTTAAAGGACTCATGATCGGATGAATGGAAAGAGTATAGAGGAATTTTTTCCTATTGTTAGAATGAAAAGTATTTCATTTTTTGAAAAATGATTGGAACCTTTCGGATGTATCTTCCGTCATATTTAAGGTGAGTTGCTTTTGTGAAAAATTCAATCTAATATAAATAAGGGCTTTTATGTTTTGTAATAAGGGTGGTTAGTTCATGAACAAGCAGAATACATCTCCGTACTATCAAGGGGATTTAATTTTTATATTTTTAGCCTTCTTTGCCATCAGTGTCATTGCGATTTATGCTGCGGGTCAATTTGGACAGTATGGATCTAATGCATGGACGAGGCAGATTATTTACTACATGGTCGGAGTTATATGTATTGTAGCCATAAATTACTTTGATTTGGAGCAATTAGAGAAGCTAAGCCTCTATATTTTTATAGGTGGCATACTGTTGTTACTTTTTCTGAAAGTCGCTCCTGCACAAATCGGAGGTCATGATTTTGCTCCAATTAAAAATGGTGCAAAAAGCTGGTTTGTGATACCAGGGATTGGGACACTTCAGCCTTCAGAGTTTATGAAAATTGGTTTGATTATGATGCTTGCATCTGTCATCGGTAAGTCAAGCCCTAGAGGAAAACGGACATTAGAAGATGATATCTTCCTACTATTAAAAATTGCCGGTGTAGCAGCCGTTCCAGTTGGACTGATTTTCTTACAGGACGCAGGTACGGCAGCTGTCTGTATGTTTATTGTCGTTGTGATGGTGTTTTTATCAGGGGTTAATTGGAAGCTGATTTCTCTCATCGGTTCTGTGGTTGTGCTTTTAGTTGCCGCTGTGTTAGCCGTGATCATTCTCTTCCCTGATGTTGCGAAAACAATTGGCATTCAGCAGTATCAGATTAACCGGATTACCGCTTGGCTGCCTGATAGCTCTACGTCAGCCAACCAAGCGCAGACTCAGGATGCGTCTGGGTCTGATAAATATCAAGTAGACCAGGCCATTATGGCTATTGGTGCTGGACAGATTTTTGGGAATGGGGTTAAAAACTTAAAAGTCTATGTCCCAGAGGCACAAACAGATATGATTTTCTCCATTATAGGAGAAGCCTTTGGCTTTATCGGCTGTGCTTTTGTTGTGATCATGTTCTTCTTCTTGATCTACCGGCTTGTCGTGCTGATCGACCGTATCCATCCTTATAGCCGGTTTGCGTCATTCTTCTGTGTAGGATATACAGCACTCATTGTGATCCATACGTTCCAGAACATTGGGATGAACATAGGCGTGATGCCTGTAACAGGGATTCCACTTCTATTTATCAGCTTCGGAGGAAGCTCTGTCTTATCTGTCCTCATTGGATTCGGGATTGCTTATAACGCAAGTGTTCAATTAACGAAATACCAAAGTTATTTATTTAAATAAAACGGGTAAGGGCAGTCTAAGTATAGACTGTCTTTTTTCATGCGAGTTTTAATTTTTGAAAAGCCATATGTCTTTGTCATATGATAGTACAAGTGAAGGAGGTCTTCGAATTGAACAAAACGATAGAAACGATATTAAATCATCGGTCCATCCGTTCGTTTACAGACGAGCGTTTGTCCGAAGAAGAGGTGCTGACACTCATTAAAAGTGCACAGGCTGCTTCGACATCAAGCTATGTACAGGCGTATAGTATTATTGGAGTGACAGATCAAGAGAAGAAGGCCAAGCTTGCTGAACTGGCTGGGAATCAGCCATACGTTGAGAAGAATGGGCATTTCTTTGTCTTCTGTGCAGACTTGAAACGCCATGATGATATTGCAAAAAAAGCAGGGGAAAATCATCAGGAGGCGCTTGAGAATACGGAAGCCTTTCTCATTAGCGTCATTGATACGGCGCTCGCTGCGCAAAATATGAGTGTAGCCGCAGAATCAATGGGACTTGGGATCTGCTATATTGGCGGTCTGCGTAATCAACTGAAAGAAGTGTCTGAATTACTTGAAACGCCATCTTATGTGCTGCCGTTATTTGGTCTGGCTGTCGGACATCCAGCGAGTCAATCGTCACAAAAGGAACGGCTGCCAGTTGAACTCATTTATCATGAAAATGCATATCAGCAAGATGAAGCGCATGTGGATCGTTATTTAAAAGAATACGATGATCGTATTTCATCATATTATGAAGAACGAACAAACGGAGAGAGAAAAGATACTTGGTCTAAGCAGATGCTTCGCGGCTTTAGTCAGCCAAAGCGTGCCTTCCTTGGAGAATTTGTTAAAGAGAAGGGCTTTAATCGAAAATAAATAAGACATCCCCCCTTTCGATTGAGAGAGGGGGATTTCTGTAAGAGGTGCAGCATGATGAAATTAAGTATACTGGATCAATCTCCTTTGATCGGAGATGCAACACCTGCTGAAGCATTGAAGCAAACGGTTGAATTGGCAAAGCAGGCAGAGAAGTGGGGCTATCACCGTTTTTGGGTATCAGAGCATCACTTTTCAAACCGGCTTGCAGGGTCGAGTCCAGAGGTGCTACTCGGTCATTTATCAGCCGTTACGTCACATATACGTATTGGCTCAGGCGGTGTGATGCTGCCTCACTATAGTGCCTATAAAGTAGCAGAGAACTTCAGGGTTCTCGAAGCACTGGCTCCTGGCAGAATTGATCTTGGGATTGGACGTGCTCCTGGTGGTATGCCCATTTCCTCCATTGCCCTTCATCATGGTGAACGAAAACGACTAGGTGATCAATATCCTGAGCAGGTAGAAGAATTGAAGGTCTATTTACACGACCTAGCGGATGAATTTTACCCGCTGCCCCATTTAACCGCTTCTCCGAAGGTAGAGACTGCACCAGAGGTATGGATGCTTGGTTCCTCTGGAGGGAGTGCAAGACTTGCGGCGAAAGCAGGTGCAGGCTATACGTTTGCTCTATTTATCAATGGCGAAGGCGGAGAAGATTCTGTGGAGCAATACATCAACCGGTTCGAACCTTCAGCATTCGGTGATGAGCCGCGCGTCAGTCTTGCGGTCTTCGTTTTATGTGCTGAAACAGAGGAACAGGCAGAAAAACTGGCAGTCAGCTTAGATTTATCCTTACTCGCCAATGAACAGGGGCAAAACCTCGGGGGCTTTCCTTCATATGAAAAGGCACAAGCTTATTCCTACAGTCCATATGAACAAAAACGAGTGGCTGCCAATCGTCAAAGGATGGTGGTTGGAACGCCATCTTCTGTGAAAAAGCAGCTGACGGCACTAGCGAAAGCGTATCGTACAAATGAAGTAATCGCTGTGACGATCACTCACCACATGCAAGACCGACTCACATCGTATCGTTTATTAAAAGAAGCCTTTGATGCATAACGTATGTATGTCTGTTTACCGTCCACGCAGCCAATAGAGGGGGAAAAGGAGCATCATGATGAAAATAAACGCGGCTGTTACCAGCAAACTAAGCGGGTAATGAAGGACACATAGACCGTCAGCTCGCATGGTTGATGAAAAGGACGAGGATGTTTCGAAAAAATACACCAAAGTGATCGTTAGAAAAAAAGCAGTCAAAAAAGAAACGATCCATAGCAATATCAACATCAGACTCTCTTTCCTCCATATATAATCAAAAAGCCTTGATGAGCTAATCCGCTCATACAAGGCTTTTCTTGTGATTCACGTTTATTCAGGATAAATATCGAAGGGTTCCTTCGTTTGAACAGTGTCTGATTTCCCTTTCAAACTTGCATACGCAAGCATTGTATACTCACCAGGTTCCAGCTTTTGACCTTGATTGATCGTGCCATTCCATTTTACGCGGTGTTCTCCTTTATCTACATGTTGATAAACACCTGCTTCACCTAAATACTCTCCATCTGTCGAGTAGACGAGAAATGCAAGGTTCTCAGCGCCACCAGGCAGATAGCTGCTAATGACATAGCTTCCAGCACGGTTATCCGGCTCGACGGAAACCGAAGTGACGCGCGGAAAATCAGGCTCTTTTACAATCAATAAAGTAGGAATCTCTGTGACCTTTCTGCCATTTTCACGAAGGGTAATGCTGCCTTGGTACGTTCCTTTTTTGGTTTTACCGTATTTCACTTGTACCGCGGAAGTAAAGGACCCAGTGGAATTCCCTTTGACAGTGATTTTTTTCGTTCCGTTTGTGCTGATGCCGCTGCCATTGAATTTGTAATCAATGGTATACGTTTTCGGTGCTTTTGAAAGGTTTTCTACCTTGAATTTCTTCGTTTTGATTTGAACGCCTTTTTCTTTCAAGAAAGTGCCGTAAGAATAGCTGGCATCAGAAACGATAGATGACGCTTGGAGTGATTCGATGATTCGAACACTGCCTGTCCCTTGTGTGTTATGAGGGAATGGGCTGCCATTTGCGTCAAATAGTTTTTCTGCTGTATTCATCATCAGTGCTTTGATCTGTTCAGTTGTGTACGATGGTTTTGCTTGCTTGATGATCGCTGCGACCCCTGCCACATGCGGTGAAGCCATGCTTGTTCCTTGCTTTGAGCCATATCCGTAAGGCTGAGAAGGGTTATGCGTTGGAATCGTACTCACAATGCTGACGCCAGGTGCTGATAAATCAGGCTTAATCATCCACGTATCCACAACTGGTCCGCGAGATGAGAAGTCAGCGACTTGCTCACTAAGTTCTTTGACAAATTGAATGGAGAAAGTCGTTGTATTGTTTCCAGCCTCAATGGCTTTGACAAGCGCCGTTCCTTCAGCTTTTGAAAGCTTAATCGTAGGAAGAGCGAGACCCGGTACATCGACTGGAATTTCTCCATCGGTGTTGTTATACATCACAACGCCGATTGCACCAGCAGCTTTTGCATTGTCGACTTTATCAACAAAGGCAATAGCTCCTCGTTCGATCACGGCAACCTTTCCTTTCACATCGATGTCTTCAAATGCTTTTTCGTCACCGATACCTGCATGGACGAGTGTGACTTGTTTTTGGTCAAGTGCTTTTAAATCACTCTCTTGGTAGTAGCCCATCACTTTTGCAGTAGAATAGTTCGGGAATTTCACACTATAAAGGCTGTACGGAAGTTGAGTTGCTCCGACAGAAATGGCATCTCTTGACGTGCCGGGAGAACCGACTGTCCAGCTGTTCGGTCCGCTGTTTCCATTCGATGTGACAGCGACAACGCCTTCAGACATGGCCCAATCGAGTGCGATGCTTGTGGCATAATCAGGGTTATTCACACTGTTTCCGAGAGAGAGGTTCATGACATCTGCTCCATCAGTAACAGCGCGGTCGATGCCTGCAAGAACGTTCTCAGTTGTCCCAGACCCGCCTGGTCCAAGTACACGGTACGCAAGAAGTGTGGCATCCTTTGCGACACCTTTAATTTGTCCATTGGCTGCAATTGTTCCTGCGACGTGTGTGCCATGGTCTGTCGATTCACCTCTAGGGTCTCCTTTAGGCGTCTCTTGCGGAGAATAATCGTTATCAACAAAATCATAGCCTTTGTATAAACCAAAGTTTCCTTTTAAATCAGGGTGGGTATAGTCTACTCCAGTATCAATGACAGCGACTTTTACCCCTTTTCCAGAGTAGCCGGCATCCCAAGCTTTTGGTGCACCGATAAATGGAGCGCTTTTATCCATAAGAGGGGAGACATCTTCATTTGGAAGCTGAATGCTTTCCTTTTTCACTTCATCTGTTTTATATGTAACATCCGGATAAACGGCTTTTACTCCGTCAACTGCGAGCAGCTTCGGAATTTCGTTTGCAGGAAGTTTCATAGAGAAACCAGAGAAGACTTTTTCATATTCTTGACGAACACTCGCTTTATCAATTTCTTTGAGTGCTGCATTTTTTACTTTTGTTCGAGATTTTTTGAGGGAGGCCTTTGTTTGAGCTTTGCCTTCTTGCTTTTCTTCAACTAAGGATTTTTCCTTTAATTCAACAATAACAGTGGTATGTTTTCTAGAGTTGACATTGATTTCACCGAAGATTTCTGCTTTTTCCAATTCCACCTGTTTGTTCGATGGAGCGGCAGCAGCCTGTTGACCTGTAAAGAATGTGGATAAAATAAAAATAGTGGAGAACAATAGAACAGAAGAACGAGAGATGACCTTTTTCATTAATTTTCCCCTTTCTAGCTGTGTTTTTAGGGAGATAGCCTTTCTTTTTGTGGATAAATAGGAAAGATTCACTGCCCGTTATTAAGTATTCAATACGATGAAAACAATTCCTTTACTAAAATGGTCTTATTTTACATAGTTATAAAGAACTATTTTGTTTATAAAGTCTCACTTATGCACAAACTCCTGTTGATAACTCAATTATTTAGATATATATATGGAAAATAAAAAAATCGCATACACAAAATCTAGTAATGGGATGTTGATATGTGGATAAACCCTGTTGATAAGGTGTGCTTATCTTTTGGATAGAGTGTGTATAAAATTTTTATTCAAACATCCTCGTACTTGATGATCTTCTGCACTTTTCAACAAAACTTCTGAAAACTAGTTTGTTTTTTCACCCAGATTGTGACAAACCTCTCTTTTTTCTCGGGATATGATAGGAGCAGTTGTTTTGCTAGAACTGCTAGATTCTAAGAAAAGCGGAGGGATGTTCAGTGAGGAAATTCAAAAACTGGTTGAGTGTATGGTTTGGTTTCATGATGAATGTGCTTGTGAATCCTGGTGTGATGATGAAGCAGCAACGTTTTCAGGCGGTCGCGGTGGATGATAGGTTCTTTCAAGTCGTGAAAGAGAGAGAGCTAGAGAAGCTGGCAGAAGAAAAGAAGAAGAAGCGCAGGTCAGAGAAACCGTTTCAGCAAAGTCTGATGATGCTTGATGAGAAGACGGCGAGAGAGGCGCGTGCTGGTCCGCTCTTACCTTTACATGAGAGATGAAACAGGGTAAAATCCCTCATAAGAAACGTTATCTGGTGGGAGAGGATACCCCTTGAAGATATATAAGATATTGAATAACAATGCGGTGATTGTAAAGGAAGGTGATCAGGAGAAAATTGTGATGGGGCCTGGAATTGCTTTTCAGAAGGGGAAAAATGACGTCGTTCCCGTTCAAAAAATAGAGAAAATCTTTGTTGTGCGTGAAGAAAATGAGAAATTCAAACAAATTCTTGCGACATTGCCAGAAGCGCATATTGAGGTGGCAGAGCATATCATCAGTTATGCAGAGGGTGAACTGATGATGCCGCTTAGTGATCATATTCATATATCACTGACTGACCATTTATCCTTTGCCATTGAGCGCATTCAAAAGGGCATTGTGCTATATAATAAATTGCTTGGTGAGATCAAAGTCTTATATAAGCAGGAATATGATATTGGAAAGTATGCCATTCGTTATGTAAAGGATCGGCTTGGGGTTGAACTGCCGGACGATGAGGCAGGGTATGTGGCACTCCATATTCATACGGCCAAAATGAATACGGAGTCTATGAAAAAGACCGTGAAATATACAACGATGATCAAAGAAATGATCGAGCATATAGAAAGCTATTTTCAGCATTCAATTGATGAGGATAGTATTTCCTATCAGCGGCTTGTGACACATTTGAGGTATGCATTAGGCAGGTTGGAATCAAATGAGGCATTTCAAATCATGGACGATGACATGCTGAGTTTTATCCAAACAAAGTATGATTTGGCTTACCAGTGTGCACGTGGACTCGCTGATTTGTTAAAAAATGAATATGAACTTCATCTCCCTGAATCGGAGATCGGCTACATCACGCTGCATGTCCAGCGTCTGCAGGATGCCGAATTGGTTTAGTGGTTGTGCCTGCATGCAGGCTTTTTTTATGCACACTACTCTTATTAGTGTATATGGGTCAATTGATTCGAAAAAAGAGGTTGACGCACGTCTCACTCTTATACTATGATGAAAGCGTAATCAAAATTTGATATCGTGGGATTGTGACTGCCAGGCAGGCAAGACCTAAAATTTGCGTAACGAGGGGACGTGTATGTCCTTTTATCGTTGGTGAATTTTAGGTCTTTTTTGCTTTAAAAAAGGAGGAGACAACATGGATTATCAAAAAACAGCCAAAGAATTAACAAAACGATTAGGCGGCAAAGAAAATGTCATCAGTGCCACGCATTGTGCAACAAGACTCAGATTGGTGATAAAAGATGAGGAACTGATTGACAAAGAAGCCATTGAGGAACTTGAAGGGGTGAAGGGGGCTTTCTCAAGCTCGGGACAATTCCAAATCATTTTTGGAACGGGGGCAGTCAACAAAGTATATGAACCATTTGCTCGTGAGACTGGTCTTGAGACAGGAGACGAGAAACAAAAGCCTGTCAGCCATGATGAAGCAGTGAAACAAAAAATGAATCCACTTGCACGTTTTGCAAAGACGTTATCAAATATTTTTGTACCGATCATTCCAGCAATTGTTGCAAGCGGTTTATTAATGGGCCTATTAGGCATGATGAAAGCCTTCAAATGGGCTGACCCAAGCTCTGCGATCTTCCAAATGCTTGATATGTTCTCAAGTGCAGCCTTTATCATTTTGCCGATTTTAATTGGGGTCAGTGCAGCGAAAGAGTTTGGTGGAAATTCGTATTTAGGAGCCGTTATTGGGGGGATTATGATTCACCCGAACCTGCTCAACCCGTGGGGGCTGACGGATGCGAAACCAGAGTATATGCATTTATTCAATTTTGATATTGCTCTTCTTGGTTACCAAGGAACAGTCATTCCAGTATTATTGACTGTGTACATCATGTGCATTGTAGAAAAGAATTTAAGAAAAGTGGTTCCGAACAGTATTGATTTACTTGTGACCCCGTTTGTGACGGTGATTGTGACTGGATTTGTGACGTTTATTGCAGTTGGACCGCTTGGAAGAATGCTCGGTACAGGAATTTCGAATGCACTGACATTTATTTATGATCATGCAGGGTTCTTAGCAGGACTCATTTTCGGAGGAGCCTACTCTCTCATTGTGCTCACAGGGGTTCATCATAGCTTCCATGCGATTGAAGCAGGACTGCTGAATGATATTGGGCGTAACTATTTGCTGCCAATTTGGGCCATGTCCAACGTAGCTCAAGGCGGGGCGGGATTGGCTGTCTTTTTCTTAGCGAAACGCGCGAAAACAAAAGAAATCGCACTTCCTGCAGCTTTCTCAGCTTTCCTAGGTATTACCGAGCCTGTCATATTTGGTGTCAACCTCCGCTATCGTAAGCCGTTTATTGCCGCGATGATTGGAGGCGCATTAGGCGGGGCATTTGTTGTCTTCACGAAGGTTGCAGCCAACGCCTATGGTTTAACGGGTATTCCGATGATTGCGATTGCCGCGCCATACGGTGTGCAGAATGTGGTGAATTATGTGATTGGTATGTTAATCGCTGTTGCTGTTTCATTTACTCTCACCATCATCTTTAAAGTAAAAGAAGTAGAAAAATAATCAAGGAGTGGTCACAGTCATGACAACAACTGACGCAGCACTTCGTCAAAAGGTAGCAGACCGTATTCGAAACTATGAGCATTTGGTGAAAAAAGATGTGTACCGTCAGCATTTTCATTTAATGCCGCCAGTTGGTCTTTTAAATGACCCGAATGGGTTGATTCAGTGGAAAGGGGTTTACCACGTTTTTTATCAGTGGCAGCCATTCAAAACGGGACACGGCGCAAAATTTTGGGGCCATTACACATCGACAGATCTAGTGAATTGGCAGCACGAGGAAGCCGCCCTTGCCCCAAGTGATTGGTTTGATCAAAACGGCTGTTATTCTGGCAGCGCAGTCATTGACGATGGACAGATGTATGTGATGTACACTGGAAACGTTCGCGATGAACAAGGAAACCGTGAGACATATCAATGTTTAGCTGTTTCAGAAGATGGCATTCATTTTCAGAAAAAAGGTGTCGTGGCGACGCTGCCAGAAGGATTCACCGCCCATTTTCGTGATCCGAAAGTATGGAAGCGAAATGGCCAGTGGTACATGGTTCTTGGTGCACAAAGCCTGGACCTGAAAGGGAATCTCGTCTTGTTTACCTCTGATACTTTAGACAATTGGACGTTTCAAGGCATGATTGCTGGCAGTGGAAAAAATGGATTAGAGGATTTCGGTTATATGTGGGAATGTCCAGATCTATTTGAATTAGATGGCCGGGATGTATTGATTGTGTCGCCGCAAGGGCTCAAGCCGGATGGCTTAAAATATCATAATACACATCAATCAGGCTATTTTGTTGGGAGATTGGATGATCATACCTATCAATATACGCACGGAGCGTTTGAGGAGCTGGACCGCGGCTTTGACTTCTATGCGCAGCAAACCTTTCTAGACGAATCAGGCAGACGTCTTTTAATCGGATGGATGGGGGTGCCTGATCAAGGAGATGAGCATCATCCAACGATTTCGTATCAATGGATACACTGCCTCACGATCCCGAGAGAGCTGCGTTTAGATGATAACGGACATCTGATTCAAAAACCAGTCACTGAGCTCCAGGCGATGAGAACCAATGAACAAGAGAATGTTTTTCATATCAAACGCTCCGTCCAATCGATTCCTGTAGATGATATTACAAGCGCAGAGGTATTCATTGATCAAATTGACACACAAAAAGGGTTTGAATGCTGTATTCGAGCGGCAGCCCGTATCATTTATGATAAAGATGAAGGCAAATTAACATTAGAGCGAGATCGATTTGAAGATCGATCAAAAGAAGTTCGAGAAGTAGCAATAGAGGAATTACACGACCTTCACATCTTTATCGATGCATCGTCGATCGAGATTTTTGTAAACGGAGGCCGAGAAGTATTTACTGCTCGTTACTTTCCTTCCCCGGGAAATAAATCAATCTCGATCAGTGGCAGAAATGAAACAAAGCTTAAACTAAAAACATGGCATTTACAAAGAAAAGCAGATCAATGATCTGCTCAGGCTGTCGAGAAAATCTCGACAGCTTTATTTTTTCCTTAAACTTTCCATCTCCTCATTTTATAATAGAGAAAAACCCACTTAAGGAAGGTGTTTTTCTCATGTTCCACACTA
>NZ_JAFCUN010000005.1:0-346973 GCF_049896565.1 Bacillus sp. DWP3-1 | reverse complement strand
CACGTGTTACTCACCCGTCCGCCGCTAACATCCGGGAGCAAGCTCCCTTCTGTCCGCTCGACTTGCATGTATTAGGCACGCCGCCAGCGTTCGTCCTGAGCCAGGATCAAACTCTCCGAGGTATGCAGGATGCATATCACACATGCGTTGCTACACGAAGTAGCGAACTTAGCATGTGATCATTTCCTGCCTCGCCAGTTTGACTGACTACCTATGATGTATCATAGGATTTTTTATAAAAACTCGAATTAACAGGTACGTTTTGTCTTGTTTAGTTTTCAAAGATCATCTTCATTGTCGCTCAGAGGCGACTTTTTCAATATAACATTTCGGCGCTGTGTGCGTCAAGTGTTTTTTACAATTTCTTTTTGTCAGCTTTTCTTTCGAAGCAACTTGGTTGCTCGTTAGCGACGTATAATAATATACCATCATAATATTCATGCGTCAATATCTTTTTTCACAAAATATCCTCGATGATAGATTTTTTGTCCCTTTGTCTCAATCGGCTCCACCTGAACAATTCCTTTTTCCACAAAGAAATCAATCATGACGCTAAGGTCAGGCGTGAAATACTTGAGATCAGGATGCGCGAGAAGCTCGCCAAAAAGCCATATATCTTGCTGTTCCATGACATGACGCAAATGAGCGGCACCAATTTCTGCTTTTGAATGGATCAAAAAATCATTTGCTAAAAATAAAAGTTCCAAACGCTTATGCAGACTTTCGTGGCTTTCAATGAGTTCTGAATAAAGTTTATATACTTCCGGTTCCATATGACGCACCTGATTCCAAACCGTCACTTCTGGGTGGAAGCCTTTATCGATCACTTCAATACGTGCCAAATGATGCAGAGCATGCACAATTGAATTATATGCATCAAGGAATTGATTTGACTCAAAAAATGCTTTTCCTTCTATATATCTGCGAATGAGCTTGCCGTATTCTAAACCGATTTTAAGTTTGCGGTTTGAAAACGGGAATGTACTCAGTTCATCAATCAAGTTGAAAATATATTCATTTCGATCAAATAGGACTTTCCCATTTAAAATCCAATCAATGATTCGGCGGTTAGTGCCGAGGATAATCCATTCCTTCAGCTGATCATCTGTGACAACATTTAAAGAAGCTGTTTGGTGATCGGATTCATAGTGCTTGATAAATAACGGCTCTTCCGCTTCTTTTACGATGACTAAAAGTGCTGCATCAAAGTTATCCGTCTCAGAAGATACTTTATGTCTTCTTTCTACTATAATCACAGCTAATGTGTCTGGATGGCTTGCTCTCTCTTGATAAATAGGACGGAGAAGATTTTCCATAGTGATTCCTCCAATACTCGGGTGTAAAGTTCTTCTCTAATGCTATGTATTTCTCCTCATAGAATCAAAATTCCTTCAATACAAGAAAAAAGATCATTGAATCATTATAAGCAATTTATTCACAAAACTCTATAACTAATTCAAACGGAAAGGTAAAATGTGCTATATTGGAGACAAGGGGGACTAGGGATGGCGAAATACTCCAGTAAAATTAATAAAATCAGAACATTTGCACTTAGTTTGGTTTTTGTTGGCTTTCTGATCATGTATATCGGTGTGTTCTTCAAGGAATCGATCTGGCTGTCGACTTTCTTTATGCTGCTCGGCGTCTTATCGATCGGATTAAGTACAGCCGTTTACTTTTGGATTGGTATGCTTTCTACGAAGGCAGTACGTGTCGTTTGTCCAGGCTGTGAGAAAGAAACAAAAGTGCTTGGGCGGGTGGATATGTGCATGCATTGCAGAGAGCCGCTTACACTCGATCCAGCATTAGAAGGCAAAGAGTTTGATGAATCCTACAATCGAAAAAAGTCATAAAAAAAGCTGACCATTTAACCGGTCAGCTTTTTCATTAATGATTTTCTTTTTTCGCACATTCTTGACAAGTTCCATAGATCTCCAAGCGATGATGACTGACCTTAAAGCCCGTCACATGGGATGCAAGCTGTTCAACTTCATCAAGGCCAGGATAATGAAAGTCCACTATTTTTCCGCAGTTTTCACAAATCGCATGGTAATGGTCAGATGTCGCAAAATCAAATCGGCTTGAGGAATCACCGTACGTTAATTCCTTTACTAATCCAGATTCCCGGAAGACTCGTAAATTGTTGTAAACCGTTGCGACACTCATGTTTGGAAATTTTCCTTCAAGTGCTTTATATATATCGTCCGCGGTTGGGTGAGTCATAGAATTTACGAGAAACTCCAAGATGGCATGGCGCTGCGGAGTAATTCGAACACCGGTTTCTTTTAAAGCATCTAAAGCGTCTTTTAGTTCGTGAGCAGCCATTTCATCATGCACCTCTCTTCAAAAATATTCTTATATTATAATCTTTATAAATAGTGTACCCCCAGAGCCGAATCTTTGTCAATTACAATCCTCTTTTTTACCTATTCTTCTTCACAAAAAAGACCGGCATGTCTGCCGATCTCATCCTGTGATGATATTAAGCGTGAGCTTTCAGTTCCTCAAGCGCTTCTTCTACGTGGTCTTTCACCTTGACTTTTCGCCATTCTTTCACAAGCGTTCCTTCTTTATTAATAAGAAACGTTGAACGTTCAATGCCCATGTATTCTTTGCCAAAGTTCTTTTTCAGCTTCCATACCCCAAAGGCTTCAGATAATTTCTGTTCATCGTCTACAAGAAGCAGGAACGGTAAATCATGTTTTTCTTTAAACTTTTGGTGCTTGTCCTGACTGTCTGGGCTTACGCCGATAATGACAGCATCTAATTCTGCAAAGCTTTGATGGCGGTCGCGGAAATCACATGCTTCTGTTGTACAGCCTGGTGTCATATCTTTTGGATAGAAATAAAGGACAATATGTTTTCCTTTAAAGTCAGAAAGCTTTACTTTCTCCCCATTGTCACCGGTTAATTCGATTTCAGGTACTTGCTGGCCTATTTCGATTGTCATGACACAATCCCTCCAACCTATTTTTTAATTAGCCTATCCAATTTTGAGAGGATATTCAACTAAGGACGCTTGCATCGGCATGTTAAAATAATGATAGACGACGTGATACGTTGAGATAGGAGGCTATTTATGAAATTCACAGAATCAGAAAAATTACATCAAGAGGCGCTGGAGCATATTGTTGGAGGTGTCAACAGTCCGTCTCGTTCATATAAGGCAGTAGGCGGCGGTTCACCCGTGGCTATGGAAAGAGGAGAAGGCGCTTATTTTTGGGATGTTGATGGAAACCGCTATATCGATTATCTAGCAGCATACGGTCCAATTATTACAGGACATGCTCACCCGCATATTACAAAAGCTATTACAAAAGCGGCTGAAACAGGTGTCCTTTACGGAACGCCAACGAAGCATGAAGTCACTTTTGCTAAAATGCTGAAGGAAGCCATGCCTGCTTTGGACAAAGTTCGTTTTGTCAATTCAGGAACAGAAGCGGTGATGACAACGATTCGTGTCGCGCGCGCATATACAGGCAGAACAAAGATCATTAAGTTTGCCGGATGCTATCATGGCCACTCTGATCTTGTGCTTGTGGCAGCTGGCTCTGGTCCTTCCACTTTAGGAACCCCTGATTCAGCAGGCGTACCAAAGAGCATCGCCAATGAAGTCATTACCGTTCCATTTAATGATATTGACAGCTACAAAGAAGCATTGGATCGATGGGGTGATGAAGTCGCAGCTGTCCTTGTCGAGCCAATTGTCGGGAACTTCGGCATCGTGGAGCCTAAGGACGGCTTCTTGCAGCAGGTCAATGACCTCACTCATGAAAAGGGCGCACTTGTGATCTATGATGAAGTGATTACAGCTTTCCGCTTTATGTACGGAGGAGCACAGGACTTGCTTCAAGTAAAACCTGACCTCACTGCATTAGGAAAAATCATTGGCGGCGGACTTCCGATCGGTGCTTACGGCGGTAAAAAAGAAATTATGGAGCAAGTCGCTCCTCTTGGACCAGCCTATCAAGCTGGCACGATGGCAGGAAATCCTGCATCCATTCTTTCTGGTATTGCATGCTTGGAAGTGTTAAAACAAGATGGTGTTTACGAGCGCCTTGATCAGCTTGGCGCTATGCTAGAAAAAGGCATTTTAGCCCATGCAAAAAAACATCAAGTAGATATTACGGTGAACCGCTTAAAAGGGGCTCTCACGATTTATTTCACAACAGAAATCATTGTAAACTATGAACAGGCGGAAAATACGGATGGCGAAATGTTCGCCCGCTTCTTCAAATTAATGCTTTCTCAAGGGATTAACCTCGCTCCTTCTAAATATGAAGCTTGGTTCTTAACGATCGCACATACTGAAAAAGATATTTCTGAGACGCTGCAAGCAGTAGATCATGCGTTTGAACAGTTAAAACAATCATAATAGGGTCAAAAACAGGCGAAAAAAAATGCGCCTGTTTTTTTATTTATCAGCTCTTGTTTGTCAAAAGCGTGCGAATCTGTTACATTTCTTCTCAATACCTTCTTTTGATGTTTTCATGAACTTTCAAAAATCACTTGAATATTTCGGAAGACCGCTGTATATTACTTAGTTGTTCATCAAAATATTGATGATAAATGACGAGTGATCATCTATTATCAAAAAGAAAGGAATGCAGGGACAAAACCAATGAAACTTGGAGCCCGTATTTTAAAAACTGGTATTGCCATTGTACTCGCGCTTTACCTGGCAACATGGCTTGGGTTGCCAACGCCCGTCTTCGCGGGAATTGCAGCTGTATTTGCTATCCAGCCATCTATTTATCGATCTTTTTTAACGATTGTTGATCAAGTGCAAGCCAATATTATTGGAGCAGCACTTGCCATTACGTTCGGCCTGCTTTTTGGCACTGGGCCAGTCATTATCGGTTTAACCGCCGTCATGGTCATCGCCATTAATTTAAAGCTGAAGATTGAACACACGATTCCAATTGCACTTGTAACCGTCATTGCGATTTTAGAAAGTGCTGGGGATCATTTCCTTTCCTTTGCCTTAATTCGAACAGCTACTGTGGTGTTAGGAGTTCTTTCTTCATTTTTAGTGAATTTAATCTTCCTGCCGCCAAAGTATGAAACAAAGCTTGTTCATCACATTATGGAAAATACGGAGGAGATTTTAAAATGGATCCGTCTGAGCTCCAGACAGTCTACTGATCATTCCACTTTAAAGGATGACATCGATCAAATAAAAGAACGCATGATCAAATTAGATCACATTTACTTGTTATACAAAGAGGAACGAAGCTATTTAAAGAAAACAACCTATGTAAAATCAAGAAAGCTCGTTTTGTTTAGACAGGCCATTATGGCATCGAATCGCGCTCTTTACTTGCTGAAAAAGCTTCATAAATTAGAAAATGAAATTCATTTGATGCCAGAGCATTTCAGGGAAAGCTTAACAGATGAAATTGATTACTTACTGTATTGGCATGAGCGTACCTTGATGAAATTCGTCGGTAAAATGAAACCGCAGGACGATGAATTTCAAAATGAATGCTCTCTTCGTCTTGAAACGTTAACGAAATCATTTATCCAGCATCAGCAAAACCAAGAAAACGACTTGCTCGATTACAATATGCTGAATGTCATGTCCAGCATCATCGAATACCGTGATGAACTAGAGCATTTAGATACATTGATTACAAGCTTCCAGACGTATCACCCAAAAGACAGTGAAATTGAGACAGATGAAAAAGAAGCATAAAATGAGAAAAGACCGATTCCTAGAATCGGTCTTAGATTGTTGACAAAGGGCTAAAATGATCTTGATTTTAGCCCTTTGTCTTCTTTTCAGCGTGATAGAAAACCTTTGCAGTCTAGGAAGGACGAGTACCGGAGTGGAGCGAATTGAACATTCGTGAGCACCGGCACGCAGGACTGACACCGAATGCGAGGGTTTGTCTGCGCGCTGAGACCGATTCCTAGAATCGGTCTTATTTTATTTTCTTCATTTTAGGATCCAGTGTGTCTCTTAATCCATCTCCCATCAAGTTAAAGCCCAAAACTGTCAGCATGATCGCTACACCTGGGAAAATTAATGTCCAGGGGGCTTGCACGAGATAAGGTCTCGCATCGGCGAGCATTTTCCCCCACTCTGGGCTTGGTGCCTGTGCACCCAATCCTAAGAAGCCTAAAGCGGCTGCCTCGATAATCGCCGTTCCGATCGCAAGCGTCGCCTGTACGATGACCGGCACCATACTATTTGGCAGTATGTGACGCAGCACGATGCGGCGGTGTGACATCCCAACCGCCTTTGCTGCCAGCACGTATTCTTCTTGTTTAATACTCAGCACTTTTGAACGAACGAGCCGTCCAAAGGTTGGGACATTAATGATCGCAATGGCAATAAGGGCATTTTGTAAGGAGGGGCCTAAAATGGAGACGATCGCAATCGCTAGTAGAATACTAGGAAAAGCGAGTAAAATATCAAACAATCTCGAGATCACAGCATCTAGCACTCTTCTGCCATAGCCTGCTATCAATCCAAGCAGTGTGCCTAAAATGACAGACCCGAGAACCGAGAAGAAACCAACCCATAAGGAAATCCGCGCGCCATGCACAACTCTTGAAAATATATCTCTGCCGAAATCATCTGTACCAAACCAGTGCGCAGCTGATGGCGCACTAAATCGCTCACCGAGAGATTGTTCATTGATTCCAAAAGGAGCAATGAGCGGTGCGAATATTGCTAAGATAAGAAATAAAAAGACAATCACACTGCCAATGACCGCCAGCTTGTGCTGAAAGAACAGTTTCATCGATTCAAGAACCAATGATTGAGAGCGTTCTTCTTTTGGTTGAGGTGGTTCAAGCTCTTTTTGCGCTTCCATGTTATCACTCTCCCTCCCTAATATTTAATCCTTGGATCAATGACCGCATACAAGATGTCCACAATGAAATTGATCAGGACAAATATGAGCGCAACGATGAGAATGCCAGTTTGAATGACTGGGTAATCCCGATAGCTGATGGCATCATATATATATCGCCCAATGCCCGGCCATGCAAAAATGGTCTCTGTTAAAATGGCTCCGCCTAGCAAGAGGCCTGTTTGAAGACCAATAATCGTTAAGATCGGAATAAGCGCATTTTTCAGGCCATGCTGATAAATGATGAAAAATGAACGTACCCCTTTTGCTTTTGCGGTTCGAATAAAGTCTGAATGAAGTACTTCTAGCATACTTGCCCTTGTAATCCTTGCAATAATCGCAGCAGGAATTGTCGCAAGAGCTGTACTTGGTAATATCAAATGCTTGATGCTGTCAGTGAATTGATCAAACCGGCCTTGCAAAAGCGTGTCCAGCGTATGAATATACGTGATCGACTCCACTGGATTCCTTACGTTTTCTCGGCCCGTCGTCGGCAAAATACCTAATTCGATCGAGAACAGCCACTGCCCCATTAAGCCTAACCAGAAAATCGGCATAGACACTCCAATGAGTGCAATAAACATTGCGACATAATCAAAGATGGAATGCTTAAACCAAGCACTAATGATTCCGGCATTCACTCCCACAACAATCGCCAGCACCATGGCAAAAAAGGTCAATTCTAACGTTGCAAATAAGTAAGGCTTCATTTCCTGGGCAATAGCCGCTCCTGTTCGTATCGAAGTCCCTAAGTCCCCTTTTAAAAGCCCCAGCATGTAATGTCCGTATTGAACATACCAAGGCTGGTTTAAACCGAGCTGGATGGTTAATTGTTCTACTGCCTCTTTCGTTGCCCGCTGTCCTAAGATGACCTGTGCTGGATTCCCTGGAATAAACCGAATAATTGAAAACACGACCAATGTCATTCCAATCAGTACTGGGATGAGCATTCCTGCCCGCTTCATACAATAAGCAAACAAACAGCTTTCACCGCCTTTTTCTTTGTCTTCTTTTCAGCGTGATAGAAAACCTTTGCAGTCTAGGAAGGACGAGTACTGGCGCGAAGCGAATTTGACATTCGTGAGCACCGGAACGCAGGACTGACACCGAATGCGAGGGTTTGTCTACACGCTGTAAGGGAGAGACAAGATCTCCCTTATTTGCTTATTCGAAATACACGTCAGTTAAAGCTTCTGAACCAGTTGGATGCGGTTGATAGCTTTTTAAATCACTAGATGCTGCAAGCATTGGGATCGAATGCACCAATGGAATCCAAGGTGCTTCATCATGAATGATTTCTTGCGCTTTTTTATACAGGTCATTTCGTTTCTTTTGATCTGTATTTGTTTGCGCTTCAATGAGGATGTCGTGCATTTTATCGTTTTCGAAGAATGTATAGTTGTTGCCGCCAATGCTGTCTTTGTCCAGCAGTGTGTAGATGAAATTATCAGGATCACCATTGTCCCCTGTCCAGCCTAATAAGAACACATCTGCTTCCCCTTTACTTGCCTTATCTAAATAGGTCGCCCAGTCATATGTCACAATTTCTGCTTTGACGCCGACCTTTTCAAAGTTTGATTGAATGACTTCTGCTACCTTCATCCCATCTGGCATATATGGACGCGGTACAGGCATCGCCCAAAGCTTGATGCGAAAGCCGTCAGGAAAACCCGCTTCTTTCAAAAGTTCCTTCGCTTTTTCTGGATCATACGGATATGGATCAATGTCGTCATTGTAGCCTTCTAAAGCTGGGGGAAGAGGATTTTTTGCTGGCTCGGCAAGTCCGCCATAAAATGACTCAATGATGGATTCTTTATCGACCGCGTAATTGAGTGCCTGACGAACGAGCTTGTTATCAAGCGGCTTTCTTGTGACGGTCAGTCCGATATAGCCTACGTTCATTGATGGTCTTTCAATAAGCTGGAGTGCTTTATCAGTTTTAATGCCATCTAAATCTGACGGATTCACGCCATCCATCAAATCGATCTCACCTGTTTTCAGGGCATTTAAACGAGCCGAGTTTTCTGGAATAGAGCGGAAGATGATTTGATTCAGTTTTGGTTTATCCTTCTGCCAGTAATCTTCGTTCTTTTCTAACACAATACGGTCGTTTTGCTTCCACTCTTTAAACTTGAATGGTCCTGTTCCCACTGGATTCTCACGAAAAGAATCACCGCTTTTTTCAACAGCCGCAGGACTTGCGATGCCAAACGGTGACATAGCAATGTTTTTAAGGAATGTCGCCTGCGGGCGCTTTAGCTGAAATTCAACTTCATGCTCTCCTTTGACGATGATGTCTTTAATCACATGTCCTTTATCTTTTTTATAGCCGCCAAACATGCCATAGTAAGGAAATTTTTCTGCATCACCATTCATCCAGCGGTCAAAGTTGAATTTCACTGCTTCTGCGTTAAAGTCTGTGCCATCGTGAAATTTCACACCTTCTCTCAAGTAGAACGTGTACGATTTTCCGTCCTTTGCAACATCCCAGTCTGTTGCGAGACCAGGATGGATGGTCGTGTCTTTCTCACCATAATTCAGTAGCTTTTCAAACATATTCTCTGTGACCTTGAAGGTTTCGCCTTCTGTCGTTGTGATCGGATCTAGTGAAGTGGAGTCTCCTCCTCTGCCAAATACGAGGGTGTCTTTTGTTGCTTTTTCTTCTGATGACGGTGCGGACGAGCATCCCCCCAAAAACAGTGCAAGTGCCAGCACAAAAATGAAACTACTGAACAACCATGTCTTCTTCATTGTGTTCCTCCTTTTGATATAAGTAACACGCCGCTGCGTGCCCCGGTTCCTCCTCATACAAAGCAGGGACTGCTTTTAGGCATTTCTCCCAGCTTTTTGGACACCTTTTGTAGAAAGGACAGCCGCCTTCTATCGTCATTGTGGACTCTTCTGCTGACACATCTTGCGTCTCCAGCACGTGGTCCATATGTGGAATGGATTTCAGAAGCAGCGACGTATAAGGATGAAGCGGGCTGTGAAACACGTCTTCGGCAGGCCCCATCTCAACAATGCGGCCAGCATACATGACGGCGATTCGGTCGCTCATATACCTGACAACGCCAAGATCGTGAGAAATAAACAGATACGTCAGAGAAAGCGTCTTTTGCAATTCAAGCATCAAATTCAAAATTTGGGCTTGAACGGATACATCTAAAGCCGAAACGGGTTCATCCGCAATGACAAGACTTGGATGGGTAATGAGTGCTCTAGCGATACCAATGCGCTGCCTTTGTCCGCCGCTGAATTGGTGCGCATAACGCTCCCCGTAGGAAGGGTCAAATCCGACAATATGCAGCATCTCTTTGACCCGCTTCCATCTTTCTTCTTTCGTCCCATGCCAGTGAACAATGAGCGGTTCCTCTAAAATATCTTTGATTTTCATTCGTGGATTTAATGAAGCGTATGGATCTTGGAAAATCATTTGAATATCTTTTCTTAAAGAACGCATATCTCGTTCTTTCAGAAGGGTGACCTCTTGCCCTTTCAGTTGAATAGAGCCTGACGTCGGTTCAGTCAATCTCATTAAGCTTTTGCCAAGTGTTGATTTCCCGCAGCCCGATTCACCAACAATGCCAAGCGTTTCCCCCTCCTTCACGTGAAAGGACACTTGATTTAAAGCCAAAGTCGAATGTTTATGTTTAGAAAAAAAAGCGGCTGTGTCATACCGTTTTGTCAGCTGATTCACTTGCAAGAGTGGGCGACTCAGTGTCTTCTCCTCCTTCCATTAGAAAACATGCGACGCGGTGATCCTGTTCAATGGATTGCAAAACTGGATCTTCTTCAAGACATTGCGCCATTTGATAAGGACAGCGCGCGGCAAATTGACAGCCGGATCGAATGGTTCCCGGCTTAGGTACATGACCTGTAATAGAGATGAGCTTTTCTTTTTTCTCTTTAAACGATGGAACTGAGGCGAAAAGACCTTTTGTGTAGGGATGCAGAGGTTTTTGAAAAATACGGTCAACGGTTCCTTCTTCTACAATTCGACCGGCATACATAATCATGACTCGCTGGCATATTTGCCGCACGACGCCTAGATCATGGGTTATAAATAAAATAGCGGTGTCCATCTCTTCGTTTAGCTTTTTGAGCAGGCGAAGGATTTGCGCTTGGATGGTCACATCAAGTGCAGTTGTCGGTTCATCTGCGATCATGAGCTTTGGGTGACAAAGCATCGCCATCGCAATCATGACACGCTGGCGCATGCCGCCTGATAATTCATGCGGGTATTTTTTAAGCAACGATTCGGCTTGCTTCAATCCAACTGTCTGAAGCAGATCAACCGCCTTTGCTTTTGCTTCTTTTTGACCGATTGCTTGATGTGTGAAAAGGGCTTCCGTCATTTGTTTGCCGATGGTCATTAATGGGTTCAGAGAGGTCATTGGCTCTTGAAAAATCATCGAAATGTCATTCCCTCTTATCTCTCGCCACTGTTTTTCTGAAAGCGACAGCAGGTTTTGCCCTTCGAATTGAACCTCACCCGTTGTGTCTGTTTGCTGGTTCAGGCCCATTAATGACATAGATGTGATACTTTTCCCGCAGCCAGATTCGCCAACAATCCCTAAGGTTTCCCCTTTTTGAATCGAGAACGATATGTGATGGACGATGGGTACTTTTTGCTTTTTTTGCTGAAACGCAATGGACAGCTGTTTGACATCTAGCAGCACGTCTTGTTCTTTCACATATTCACCACCCCGTCATACTTTTTAAAATTGTATTGAGACAAGCTGGGAAATATGTCATGTTTTTGACAAGCATAAAAAAGCCTATCCGCTAGAATCGGATAGGCTTCTACTAATTTAATGTTTGAATGGTAAATAGATGGCGATAGTGGCTGTCTCTGTTCATTAATTCTTCGTGTGTTCCTTTTTCCACAATCTCGCCTTGTTCCATGACGACAATGAGGTCAGCATGAGTAATCGTCGATAAGCGGTGCGCGACAATAAAGGTTGTACGGTCCTTCGCTAGCTTTTGCATCGCTTCTTGAATGTAATGTTCACTTTCTAAATCAAGTGCAGACGTCGCTTCATCTAAAATCAAAAGCGGTGGATTTTTAAGAAAGACCCTTGCAATTGAAATACGCTGTTTTTGACCGCCTGACAGCTTCACGCCCCGTTCTCCTACCTTCGTGTCATATCCTTCAGGAAGAGACATAATAAAATCATGGGCATTTGCCGCTTTTGCAGCCGAAACGATTTTTTCAAAAGATGCTTCTGGGTCTCCCACCGCAATATTTTCTTTAATCGTGTCACTGAATAAGAATGTATCCTGCAGCACCATTCCGACTTGATTTCGAAGGCTTCTTGCTTTGTACTCTTTGATATCGATGCCGTCAATTTCAAGTGACCCGTTTGTGACATCATAAAACCTTGGAATTAAGCTGACGAGTGTCGACTTCCCTCCACCGCTCATTCCTACAAGCGCAACCGTTTGTCCTTTTTCTACTTTCAAGGAGATATTGTGCAGAATCTCTTCCTGTGTGTGTTCATAACGAAACGACACATTTTTAAATTCGACCTCACCTTTTAAATGATCAGCTTCTTTTGCATTCGGCCGATCTGTTACCTCATATGGCTCATCAATAAATTCAAAAATACGATCCATTGACGCCACTGACTGGGTTAAAGTCGTGGATGAGTTAATGAGACGGCGAATCGGGTTGTACATCCGGTCAATATAGCCGACAAAGGCAATCATGGTCCCGATCGAAAGTGATCCATTAATTACGGTGTAGCCAGCAAATGCAATGATTAATAGCGGTGCAATGTCAGTGATGGTATTGACGACGGCAAATGTTTTGGCGTTCCAATTCGTATGGTTGATCGCTTTGTTTAAGAAATTTTTGTTTTCATCATGAAAATGTTCTTGTTCATATTCTTCAATGGCAAAGCTCCGAATGACTGGCATACCTTGTACCCGCTCATGCAGATGCCCTTGCACTTCAGCCAGCGCCTGCGACCGCTCTTTTGTCAGCTTGCGAAGCCTGCCGTAAAAATACTTCACTGCAAACGCATATAGCGGAAAAATAATGACAGACACGATGGTGAGCTTGATGTCCAGTGTACACATAATGGCGATCACGATCAGCACGGTCATCAAATCAAGCCAAATGTTCATAAGACCTGTGATGACAAACTCCTTTGTCTGCTCCACATCGTTGATGACTCTTGAAATGATTTCTCCTGTTCTCGTGTTGGCATAATAACGAAGGCTGAGCTTTTGAATATGCGAAAACAGCTTTTCCCGAATATCAAATAATACCTTACTGCCTGTCCACTGCGCATAGTATTGTCTATAGTATTCAACAGGCGGCCTCATCACTAAAAATAAGACGAGCATGATTCCCATAATGACCAATAGAGATGATGTCTTTTCTTCAGCCGACCCCGAGCCTTGAATGACATCATCAATGACATACTTTAAAAGCAGAGGCAATGTTAAGGGAATCGAGAACTTGATCATCCCGATGACCATTGTCAATGCAATCTGTTTTTTATACGGTGTAACAAAAGCCATGTAGCGTTTAATGACCCCCATGTAAATCTCCTTCCCAATCTATCAGTGCCTCTTATCCGTACGCAGTCAAAAACCTGTTAGCCTAAAAAGCCAAACAGGTTTTTGCTGCTCTTGCTTATTTTGTATAATGTAAAAAACGTTCATACCACATATCCACAAATTCAGGAGCAAACGGACCTTTCCGCTGGTGAATCCAATGCAATAATGTATTCAGATGCTCTCTTAAGATACTATCGATTTCCTTTGGATAATTCATCTGCCTCTTATGATCTGCATATTCATCCTCATCCAAAATATTGTACGTCATGTCTGGAAAGACTTTGACATCTAAATCGTAATCAATATACTTAATTGCTTCTTCATCTGTCGCAAAAGGAGAGCTGATGTTGCAGTAATAATATACCCCATCATCTCTAAGCATCCCAATCACATTAAACCATTGTTTTGCATGGAAATAGCAAATAGCCGGTTCTCTCGTCATCCAAGTACGGCCGTCGGATTCAGTCACCATTGTACGGTCGTTTGCACCAATGATACACAATTCCGTTGCTTTCAGAATGGTGGTTTCATTCCAAATCCTGTGGATCAAGCCATTGTGTTTATAGCTTTGAATTTGGATGGTTTCTCCTTCCTTGGGATAGCCCATATTTTCTCCCCTACTTTCTATAACAAACAAACCTAACAGTCCAAAGACCTAATTTCCCAACTAAACATGTCTCTATTATATTATACCGTTACATCATTAAAAAATGAAATGAAAAAGCCATTCAACCCAATTGAACGGCACACTGTCTTACATCACGGTTGAACTCTTTTCCATCTGCTTGTATGAATTGATGACCTCTTCTGTCTGTTTTGTAAATAAGGTTTGGACTTTTTGCAGTTCCTCCCGTTTCTGTTTGATTTGATCATGAAGCCTGGTCCACTCTTCTTTTTTTTCATCCTGGAGCAATTGTTTTTCTGTTTCTAAGCATAGATCGAGTTCTCCCTGTACATTGAGCAGTTGATCCATGAGCTGCATTTGTTCTTTTACAAGCTGATCGAAATCAGACATCTAACTCCTCCCTTTTCATCGAATCCACTTTTTGTCTGTATACCATTTCTTGAAAGAAGGAGGAAATCCTTTGACTGTTTATGTAGAGGTTTTACAGGTTTTGTCGGATGGTGGGGAGAGGCAAAAAGAAAAGCACTTCATTCGTAGATGAAGTGCTTTCCTTTGTTTCAGTGATTAGCTGTTTTGTTGTTTGTTTTGCTCAGCTTTTTGGTTGTATTTTTTTACTTGCTGTACGTCAGTCTCGCTAGCAAATTCAGTACCAAATTGACCGCCTTGTGCAGAAGCTTGGTTTTGTTTCTTCACTTGTTGTGCGTTTGTTTTGTTTTGTTGTTGATCCATCATTATCACCTCCACGCACATTAATTTGTGCAGAAGGTGTACATCCTATTCATGATTTTTTTAAACTAGCAAAGAACGTCCGCCATCCACAATAATGGTCTGTCCTCTAATCATGTCTGCCTTGCCTGATACAAGGAACTCCACGCTGTCGACCATGTCTTTAATTTCTACCATTCGGCCAGCAGGTGTATTTTTCTTCGCATCTTCTAAAAGTTCTTCCCGGTTCGGGAAATGTTTTAGTGCATCTGTATCGATCGCACCGCCTGATACTGCGTTCACGACAATATTTTTTTGTGACAGCTCAACGGATAGGTAACGCGTTAAAGCTTCTAGTGCCGCTTTTGATACGCCGACCACTGTGTAATTTTCAAGGTAGCGGATGGAGCCTAGTGAGCTAATGCTGACGATATGTCCGCCGCCATTTTTCTCCATTAATTTCGCCGCTTCTTGTCCGCAGAATAACAAAGCCTTCGCATTGATATTCATCGTCCAGTCCCAATGATTTTCTTCAAGGTCCATGATTGGACGCTGAACACCTGATGCTGCATTGTTCACAAATACATCTAAACGGCCAAAGGTTTCATCGATTTGCTGAAACATATCTTTAATTTTTTCTGGCTGGCCTACGTTGGCTTTTACAACCAATGTTTTCACGCCCATCGCTTCAATTTCTTCCGCTGTTTCTAGTGCGGCTTTTTTGCTTCTCGCATAGTTAATGACAATGTCATATCCTTTTTCAGCCAGGCGAAGGGCTACTTCTTTCCCTACTCCTCTACTGCTGCCTGTAATTAATGCACATTTACGTTGACTCATTATGGTTCATCTCCTGATTTGAATAGTTTTCGTTCATTCGCTTCACACTAATAGGAAAATTCCTATTAGGAGGTTACATTCATGTATGTCGGACGCGATTTAAGCCAGCTTGGCATGATGTCCAAGGATCAATGGAAAGATACTGAGCTTGCTTTCTTTCATCATGCTTTCCAACAAATTTTACCTTATTTGAACGAAGAAGGGCAATCTAAGTATCGAGAAATCATTTCTGAAATTGAAGACCGCGGGGGTCTGCACAGAAATGAAGCCGATTATACTCATGGTACAACGGTTAAATACGACTAGGCTCTTCAAGTGCCATCTTCCAGATTTTTTGGTGTGAGACTGGCAAAGCATATGCCTCAAATTCCTCTGTTGTGACTTTTTTCAGCATCGTGTCATCAGATACAGAGGTAACTCGTCCAAAGAAAACAGAAATATTCCAGATGAGGTGGGTAAATACGTGCTGAATGGTGCCTTCTAAATCACCAAGCTCCGCTTGTACACCCGCCTCCTCTTTTAAGAAATCAACCAGCTGCTCTTTTTCCGTTTTTCTTCCCTTCATGGTTTCCATGTTAGGGAATTCCCATAAATTCGCAAGAAGACCTGTACTTTGCCTCTTATGAATATATAGGTTGCCTGCATCATCAAATAACACCGCTGCTGCCATTGATTTTGCAGTCGGCTTTTTCTTTTTGCTTTTCACTGGGAGCTCATGCTGAACGCCCTCCTCGAGTGCCGAGCAATGCATGTTCACAGGGCAAATGAGGCATGCAGGGGATGTTGGGGTGCAAATGAGCGCACCTAGCTCCATCAGCCCTTGATTGAATTCTGACGGCTTTTCCCGGGAAATGAGCTGATCGACCGCAAACTCGAAAATATTTCTCGTTTTTGGTTTTGCTATATCATCCCATACAGACAAAATACGGGAAATGACCCTCATGACGTTGCCGTCTACCGCAGGGTACGGCTTGTTATAGGCGATACTCAGCACTGCACCGCTCGTATACGGACCTACACCTTTAAGCTTTGAAAACTGCTCTTTCGAATCAGGGACAACGCCCCCGTAGGATTCATATACTTCTTTCACAGCTGCCTGTAAATTACGCACTCTTGAGTAGTAGCCAAGACCTTCCCATGCTTTCATGACCTTTTCTTCATCAGCTAAAGCAAGATCTTTCACCGTGGGGAATTGCTCCATAAACCGGTTGAAGTACGGAATGACCGTATCCACCCTCGTTTGCTGGAGCATTACTTCTGATACCCATACGCGGTATGGATCTTGATTTTCACGCCACGGTAGTGTTCGTTGTTCTTTTTCATACCAATCAATTAAATCATGCTGAAATCCCGCAATATCTTTGCGGTCCAGCTTTTCTTGAATGTCTTTCATATCTATACTCCTTCTCATTGAACCGAGGGCTAACGTTCTGAAAAGAACCTTATTTGTTGTATACTGTTTGTAGATACGTTAACATGTTACATTAAATCAAGACAAAGCAAAAGTGCTTTTGCACATAGTCTTGAAAGAAGGCGTATACTTTGTATGATTGTTCCTAAGCATGACAACTAGGAGGTAATCAATTGGATACTGGTACTCATGTAGTAATGGGCATTTCTCTTGGGGGACTTGCACTTTTAGATCCAGCCGTCAGCGCAGATCCACACATGGCACACGCCGTGATGATCGCGACCATCGCCGGCTCCCAAGCACCAGACATTGATACTGTGCTAAAACTAAAAAATAATGCGGTTTATATAAGAAATCACCGAGGATTTACACATTCCATTCCTGCTGTACTGTTTTGGTCATTGCTGATTCCGGCTGTGATTTTCCCATTTGTGCCGGGGGCAGATTTACTTCACCTTTGGTTATGGACACTATTAGCCGTTGTGCTCCATGTGTTTGTGGATATATTCAATGCATACGGCACGCAGGCCATTCGTCCATTTTCAAAGAAATGGGTAGCGCTTGGGATCATTAACACGTTTGATCCTTTCATCTTTTTTACACACCTTGTCGCCATTGTCGTTTGGGCCATTGGCGGACATCCCGGCTATACGTTCATTACGCTGTACGCCGTGATTTTCTGTTACTATATCGTCAGGGTGATCATGCAGCTTCAGATTAAACATCAGCTGCGTGCACAATTCGATGAAATTGAAGAGATTATTATTTCGCCTACAATGAAGTTCAGACAATGGCGCATTGCCGTGAAATGTAAATCTTCTTTCCATGTTGGGCGCAGCATGAATGGGGAAATCGTCATTTTAGACACCTTTAACCGTGTGCCGGTCCCTGATACAGAGATTATGAAAATTGCCAAACAAGACGAAAACATCTCAGCCTTTCTCTCCTTCTCCCCTGTCTACCGGTGGGAAGTGGATAAATACAAGGATCATTACGAGGTACGGTTCATTGATTTGCGCTACCGCAGCAAAGGTCACTACCCTTTTGTCGCGATCTGCCATATCGACATGGACCACCAAATCAAAAATTCCTATACCGGCTGGATTTTCAGTGAAGAAAAACTGCAAAAAAAATTAAGACTCGGCTCTGTGTGAGCGAGTCTTTTTTTGTGTTTAACTATCTTACAACTTCGTCATATATTCCACAATAAACTCCCAAAAGCCAGGTCCCTCTTGGTAAATCAGCCAGTCTACTTTTTCGATGAGTTTGATATAGAGTTCTTGTTCGAGGTCTTCTCTTTCTTGATATGCCGTGTTTTGTAGTTTCTTTTTGATCATGGGTGTGAAGGTTTCAATGAGTTCTTCCATTTCCCCATTGGTCATTTTTTCTTCGTTCACGGACATCTCCCCCTGTTTCTTCTTTTAGTTTGTTGAGCGCTTTTTTGTGTATGTTTGAGATATTTTGTCTCGTTTCGCCTAGCCGGTCGGCTATTTCTTTCATTGTTTGACCTTCAACATAAATATGGGTTAAGACCATTTTTTGTTTGTCTGTGAGCTGCTGGTAGGCCTTGTACATTGTTTTGTCTTGCAGGTGCTCCCCTAAGTCTTGTTGGTTAAAGAGCACAGCTTCATACGTATCTGTTTGAACAGGGTCTTTCACTTCTTGATGATCAGGATGATCGAGTATGAGCGGAAAACGCTGCTGCTTTTTTTTGACTCGTTTATCAAAGTCGACTGAAAAGATGCGGATCATTGTGGAAATATACTTAATGATGCGGATTTTTTGATAAAACTGCTTGAACTCGGAATCTAACTTTTTCGCATTCTCTTCGTTCGGTTCTTCCATGACTTTCCTGAGAAGCTGCTGGTTTTTAGGATTGCTTAAAAATTGCTGAATGAGCGGGTGATCAATGATTTCCTTCCATTTTGCTTTCAATAACAGCCGATAATCCATGTGCATCCTCCCCTTTGTTCCCTCTACTTGCATTAAGTGGACAAAAGTTAAAAAAAGTAAACTTTATGAAACGGGTCTAATGGATCATTTTCTCCTCCTCTGCTTTCCTTTTTCTTCTTTCAGACCACCTATATAGAAGACGAGCATCCGCTGGGAGGTGAGACAAATGGAGAACTTTTTTTCGGAGGAGTGGCTGAAGCAGCTCGGTCAGGCTGGCTTCCCTGCCATTTTGACGATTTACTTGCTGACACGCTTTGAACGAAAGTTTGATGAATTAAGCAAGCTCATCCAACAATTGGTCGCTGTTCAAAAAAATGATGAATCAGATTGACATCTTCTTGATTCGTTTCACCTTATGAAAACGAGGGCGAAATGAAAGGCCTTTTGTCACCTCACACAATACGATGTTGAAAGGGGATTTTATCATGAGTGAAAAGCAAAATGGTGTACCGCAGCCGATTCGAGGAGAAAAAGGAGCAACGGTCAAAATTCCACGTAATCTCGAGCGAGACAGACAAAACCCAGATATGCTCACACCGCCGGAAACAGATCATGGAACGGTCTCCAACATGAAATATTCTTTTTCTGATACACACAATCGCTTAGAAAAAGGCGGTTATGCCCGTGAAGTGACGGTACGTGAACTGCCGATCTCTAAAAGCCTTGCCTCTGTCAATATGCGGCTAAAGCCTGGTGCGATTCGTGAGCTGCACTGGCATAAGGAAGCGGAATGGGCATACATGATTTATGGGGAAGCCCGGATTACATCAGTTGATGCAGAGGGGCGAAATTTTACAGAGGATGTGACCGAGGGTGATTTGTGGTACTTCCCTTCAGGCTTGCCGCACTCTATTCAAGCACTTGAACCGGGAGCTGAATTCTTGCTTGTGTTTGATGATGGTTCCTTCTCTGAAAATAGTACGTTCCAAGTGACTGATTGGCTTGCCCATACGCCAGAGGAAGTTGTGCTCCAAAACTTTGGAATGACAAAGGAGCAATTTGAGAAACTGCCAGAGAAAGAGAAGTATATTTTCCAAAAAGGAATTCCTAGTTCCCTTGAGTGTGACAAGGTGAAAACAGAGCAAGGAGAAGTCCCGAATTCCTTTAAATATGAGCTGTTAAAACAAGAGCCGATTACGTCAAGCGGTGGACAAGTGTGGATTGCGGATTCTACCAATTTTAAAGCATCTAAAACAATTGCCTCTGCTCTTGTGAAAGTCGATCCAGGCGCCATTCGTGAGCTGCACTGGCATCCAAATACGGATGAATGGCAATATTTCATTTCTGGAAAGGCACGAATGACCGTATTTGCTTCTGATGGACATGCGAGAACCTTCAACTATCAGGCGGGAGACGTTGGATATGTGCCATTTGCAATGGGGCATTATGTAGAGAATACAGGCGACGAACCGCTTTATTTCTTAGAAATCTTTAAGAGCGACCATTATGCAGACATTTCACTCAATCAGTGGCTTGCGGTCACACCGAAACAGCTTGTTCTTGATCATTTAGATCAAGGTGAAGATTTCTTAAAACTGCTTGATACAGAAAAGCATCCTGTCATCGCTGCCCCTAAAAAAGAGGATTAACGTATGACTTCCTGCAAAAAGGCTGTCCTTTTTGCAGGTATCTTCATGTAAAGGAGTGTTTGATCACCTATGCAGCAATCTGTTCACGCTTTATGGCAAGGGCTGAAATGGCTCATGGCAGCGTCGGCTGTCTGTTACATATTTTTGTTGTTTTGTGTGCTGTTCTTTCATTTGACGGGTGCTTTTTATCAATCGATTTTATCATTGCTACTGTTTATGGGCATCTATGTTGTACTCGGGATCTCTTTTGAACATCTGGAACATGTGCTCATGCAGTTTGTTCGAAAGTGCCGGTCTAGAAAACGATCCATCGTTTTCTATGCCATTATATTTCACCTTTTGTTTATTTGGGGTGCTGTTTATTTATCAGACGAATTGGTTGACGGCATTTGGCTGTCTACTTCTGAGGAAATTCTTTTTGCCCTTAGTCTTTGGTTGTTTCATTTTTTGTTTGATTATGCGACGTTTCCGTTTGAGAAAGAAGCTTCATGACTCTCTATCGTCTTTCTGGAGAGAGCGCTTCTTTGATCTGCTTCATATGATGGATGTCGTGATCAATCAGTCCTTGAAAATAACTTGATAACGTCAGCTCGGATTGACCGATCAAAAAGGATGTATTCCAGCGAGATGCTTCGATTTTCTTCATTTCTTGAAGCAATTCTGTTCTGACAGCAATAAATCGTCCAATCGTCTCGCTTCTCTCTTCGTGTCTCGCCCTTTCGGCTGACTGTCGATTCATTTCATGCACATCAGGTGCCTGCGGTAACGCTTGATTGTTCCAAAATTCCTTTAGACGATCGTGTAAAATAAATTCATCCCATGGAACGAAATGTGCGATGATCTCAGCAATGCTCCACTTTCCATCAGCAATGGCTCTGCGCCATTCTTCGTCTGTTATTTCCGCTAGTGACTGTACCCATTCAAGGGTGTGTTCATAATGATCAGTAATGGATTCTTTGTTTAACGTCAAATGGTTTTCCCCCATTCTCATGCTTTTATGTTGATTGTATCAATTTTGAGAAAGATAAAAAAACACCACTTATGATGAAAAGTGGTGTCTCTTGTGTTTTCTCCGTGCATAGAGGATCGCACCAATCAAACTGATCAATGAAATCAATGCGAGAATTCTGATATAAGGCGGATAGTAGGTTAGCACAATCTCGTTTTTTCCTTTTTCTATTGGAAAACCAATAAAAGTGTAGTTGGCTTTTTCAATATCGGTTTGGTGTCCATTCACCGTGAGCTCCCAGCCTTTTTCATATGGAACAGGCAGAACCATGTAATCATCGCCGCGCTTGTTATCATATGAAATCGTAAAGCGGTTATTTTTAAGCTTTACCTGCTGGCTGCCATCATCCTGTTTTTCTTTTTCATATGCTTTCTCTAGGACGCGGTAAGGCTCTTGATACAGCTTCAGTTGATTGAGCTCATATGTCCCTTTTTGTACTCGAATGGAGAGGATCTTTTCCGCAGGGACTCGAATCGTCACTTCATTTACGCCTGTTTTGTAGATGGATGTATTGCTTTTTCGTGAGGTGACGTAGTCGTCAACGGATAACTGAAACCCTGCGTTACGGTCGGTCCGCTTCACATAAAAGCTCACATACACATCCCCAGCGCGAGCGATGTCATCTGGCAGTGTGATATTCAGACCGCCCATTTCCCCGTATACATCAAGCACACCGTGTTCGTATACAGCTTGTTCCGTATGGATATTCGTATCTTTGACGCGATTTGCTGCGCGCTCGATTTCAGCGTTGCCTTTCTTGTCTAAAATGACGCCTTGCAGCATCGCATGCTCTTTATCAAGTGCTGAGGCATTCTTTAAGGATTGTTCTGAATAAACGGTGCTTGTTGTTCTTGCAAATGGCAGTGACCGAGTATTTTCATATACCTCATAATGCTCACTTTTCAAAATTGGCTTAAAATAAGCTGGCGGTGAGTAAGGCATCATGTTGTTTCTCATATAATACTTTCCGTAGGTCAGGCTGTATAAATTCGCCCTGTCCCCCATTGTTGCATAACGGCTGACACTTTCCCTTCCCATATCGATTTGCAGGTCATTCCAGTAGAAATTGAGCAAATGCTGATTCAATATACTTGAATACACGCTCATGCCTTGGAAGCCTTCAAATAATGGGGTATTGTTTCGCACGCCATTCATCCAATCAATCCGGGCGAGCGGATCTTTTGAGCGGCTTTGAATCTGCTGAATGAGCTTCATTTGCTCATGTCCAGCATATGCCTCACTATTCAGATACGTATCTGATACGCTCTTTATATTGCTTCTTTCAGATAAGTATTCCTGCTGATACACGCCTGCTGTCAGTAGGCTAATGGCAAGAAGCACAGCTGAAAAGAGACGAAGGTGCTGACGTTTTTCCGCATGCATCCATAGGAAGAACAAGCTGATCACAAGCAGTCCTATGCCTGTAAACACAACGACATCCATGTTTCCCTTTGCTCGTTCTGAAAGAGCGACTGCGAGAAGGAACACGATCCAAGCGCCTAAGACCGCACGCTTTTTCCACTTCCACTCGATTTGTGAGAAATGCTTGATCATGATGGCAACAACCGCTCCAACTGTAAAGGCAAGAATGTATTCAAATCTGTACTGCGGTGCCGAAAAACCATTAAACACGCTCGCCATCTTTGGGCTAAAGTGAAAAATAATGAGCAGGATACTGATGGATGTGAACATGAAAAACCATCTGTTCCGGTAAAGCGGAACGAGGAACAGACAAATCAGAAAAATCACGGGTAATAAATATACCCTGCTCATAAACAGCAGATGATCATGCAGATCAAACCAAGGTATAGATTGATCATATGGTGGTCTTACATTATTGAGAAAGCCATAAACAGACGGGATAAAAAAAGCGGCACTGATCCCAAAGGATAACAGCGTAGAGATCGCAAGCGTCCAGAACACCTTCCACCCGCGCTCCTCACTTCGCAGCTTGATCATATATCTGAAAACAAGATAGATCGCTAAAAAGATAAAATGAATATAAGCAAAGTAAAAGTTGTTGATGAGCATCAGGCTGCACGCCAAAATAAACCAAGCCGGCTTACCCGTTTTGAATATCCGTTCAACCCCAAGCACAAGCAGCGGAAGCCACATCATGCTGTCGGTAAAAAACTCCCAAAATGTTTGATGCCGAAAATACACAATAGACAGTCCGTAAATTGCGGCACCTGTCAATGCACTTAGTCTATTTTGAACCATTGAAAGAAGCACACGGTAAGCGATGATTAGAATGAGCGTCAGCTTGATCACGCTCAGCCAAATCACAGCATGTGCCCAGAAATGAATGTCCGTTGACTGTATGAGATGAAGCGCATTCATCAGCCAGACGACAGCGACTGTCACCATAAAGACCGTCGACGTTGTGAAATAATACCCTAATTGCGTGTATGTACCGCCGCCTAGACCGAATTGATAGGAATAAAAGAAATTCCCTTTGACATATTCGTCGTAAAGCAGCTTTTTAAATGGGAGCATTTGCGAGATGCCGTCCCCATCTCCTGTCATGTACCGGCCTTGCGTATATTCATATAAGAAAAAGGAGTGTCCTAATAAAGCAAGAATGAGGCACATTCCAATGATTATCCATCTACGTTTCATCATCTAAATCCTTTCCACAAAAGATCCACTGTTCTTTGAAACAAAACAACCCAGCAAGCGATTCGTGCTTGCCGGTTATTTGACTCCACGTTATTTAAATAACTGTGTTAACACTCGGTCTTGTTCCTTTGAGCTTGTCTCTTGCTGCATGACATTTGATTCTTGGATCAAATAATGCGGCCTCTTTTTCGTTTCATAATAAATACGGCCAATATATTCTCCAATCACACCTAGACTCAAAAGCTGGACACCTCCGAGGAAAAGCACAGCCGATATTAAAGTGAAATAACCCGGTACCATCACGCCCGTTCTGACAATTTGAATAAAGGTGGCCACGATGTAAATCAAAGAGAGGAATAAGATCAGTATGCCAGTATAAAAACAAATACGCAGCGGGCGGTTGTTAAAAGAAATGACGCCATCTATGCCATAGTTAAATAACTTCTTCAGTGACCATTTTGTATCACCATGCTGTCTTTCTACATTTTCATAATAGATGACCTTTTCTTCAAACCCAATCCAGCAAAAAAGCCCTTTTGAAAAACGATTTCCCTCTTTCAGCTGAAGCAATGCATCGATTGCTTGGCGTGAAATTAAACGGAAATCCCCGACGCCATCACGCAAGTCCACTTCTACTACCTTGTTCATCACTTTATAGTACATGGATGCTAAGTAAGAGCGTAGCTTGCTGTCTCCTTTACGGTTCCGTTTGGCAATGACTTGATGATAGCCTTCTTCATACCCTCTGACAAAATCCTGAATCAAATACGTTGGGTGCTGCAGGTCGGCGTCCATTATGATCGCAGCTACTCCCTTCGCATATTCAAGTCCTGCCAGAATAGCGGCTTCCTTCCCAAAGTTACGCGAGAAGGAAATGTATTTGACCTTTGCACTTTTGCGAGAGAGCTCTCTCATGTATTGAAGTGTGTTGTCCTTGCTTCCATCATTCACAAAGATGATTTCAAAGTTATAATGAAAATCGCGAAACTCTTCCTCGAGTGCCTCAAAGATTCGTCTGATGTTTTCACCTTCATTGTAAGAAGGAATTATAACAGAGAGCAATTCTCGTTCCATATCGCACCTTCTCTTCACTTTTTTCACATAGTCTGTTATGTTCATTATTCCTTTTTGTCAGAAAACGAAACCCTTTTTTATTATCCATAAATTACATGTCTCTTTAATCGTTCCATTATATCAAAGTTTTATTTCCAGTGATTTTCAGTAAGATGAATTTAATGTAATTTTAAGTTTAACCATTGTAAAAAGCCTGTAATTTCGATCACAGACTGGGTATTGTATCATAAAATTGTTTGCTTATTTATATATTTTCCTATTTATTGAAAAAGATGAGCGGGCACTTCTTTTAATGAAGCAGCCCTTTGTTCTGCCCTTGCAGATGCTCGTTTGCCTTTGATTGTTTATTTTGAAATAAATGCAGCTGTGCACCGTAGCTCTCAATCCATTCTTGGACAATCCGTTCTGTTGTTTCCTGTCCTTTATACTTGCGGCCAGCCTTTGCATAGGTCGTTTCAAAATCACTCCAAAGCAGCTCTACCCATGTACGTGCTTCTTCATATGTCAGCATATTGTTTTTTTCCATGAGTTGTTCTGTTAGTCGCTCAAAGTATTGTTCCATGTCGGTTCCTCCTTCATCTAGCAGAAAGTGCCTTTTTAAAAAAACCTCTTTTTTCATATACTACCCTTACGTCTTCAAAAGACGCAAATGATTTGTATTGTTTGGAGGGAATCGATATGCGTAATAAAGCAAAAGGCTTTCCAAATCAAGTGAATCACAAATTTGAAGGCGAACCAGGCGCCACAGATGCTTATGCGTCTAAAAGGCCGAATGGTGAGACGAATACACGTCCACAGGAACGTATGAGGGCATCAGGGAAACGCTAATTTTTCCAAAGGGAGTGCTTGAGATATGAGTTCAAATGGGAAATCGTATATGGAAGACTTTGTTCAATTAAGGACAACCGCTTACCCTCAACCATGGGCGAATGCAAAGCATTCTGCCTCTCAGGTCAACGGAGAAACGCAGCAAACGCAGCACGACATCGTACTTCAGAACAACGTCCGTAAACAGCGTTCGAAGTAAAGAAAAGGACTGATCTCTAGGATCAGTCCTTTGTCTTCTTTTCAGCGTGATAGAAAACCTTTGCAGCCCTAGGAAGGACGAGCACCGGCGCGCAGACCTGACACCGAATGCGAGGGTTTGCCTACACGCTGGATCAGTCCTTTTGCGTAAGCATTGAAATCGGCAGGGCATCTTCCTTATTTGGAGCCGATACTCTGTATCCCCATGCAAATACACCATTTAGATATTCTACGTAAAATTGCTCGTCTGTATCTTTGATTTGATATGTCGTTTTGGTTTGAATGAGAGCTGGATCTAATAAGTAGGCTTTCGCCATATCGATTTTCCGTTCTAAGACGGCATATTCATTTACAATGCCAAGCTGTTCAGCCTTTCGTGCTTTTTCAGAAAGAGAGGCAATCTCCTGCTTCAATTCGTATTCCGTCATCTCACTATAGCGTTTTTCCATCTGTCATTCCCCTTTGTCTAAAACGTGATCAATTGTATCGAGATCAAAGCCTTTTCTGAATAAAAATTGCTTCACTTTCATCTTCTTTTCAAATGATCCGTCATATCCTACCTTGCGTTTTGCCTTCTCCAGCATATAGAGGAGGGCTTCTTCTTCCTTTTCCTCTTCTTGTCCATCATAGGCTTCTTGAAGGGCTTTATCAATGATCCCAAACGAAAATCCCTTTCGCTGCAGCTGCAGCTTGATACGCTGCTCGATCTCTTTTGCAGAACGATTCTTTTCTTTTCTCACAAGCTTGAGAACCTGCTTCACAGCTTCCTCCAGCTGTAAGTCATCAGGATATTGAGATAGCGCTTGTTCAATGTTGTCATCATCTATCCCTTTGAGTTTTAACTCTTTTTTCAGGACGGACGGCCCTTTGCTGTTCGTTTTACGGTGGGTGCTTACATAGGCTTCCGCAAATTCAAGATCATTTACATACTTGTAATGCTTTAATTTGTGTATAATTTCACTAATAGCAGGCGCTGGAATTTCTTTTTTCGTCAAATAATCGGTCACTTCTTTCACCGATCTCATTCGGTAGGATAAATAATCGACGGCCTGCTGAAATCCTTTTTTCACAGCATCACCGAATTGAATTTCAATGATATCTGCTTCGTCCAGCTCTTTCCCTTTTTTCAAATCGTGCTGGACGAGCACATCTAGATCAACGCTAAAGGCGTACTTTTCATCAAGAAAGATGTTCACCCGCTCTGTATTGTTTTTCTGAGCGGAGATTTTTGTAATATAGGGCATCCTGTGATCACTCCTTTTTTAATACAGTCAGGATGTTTCTTCTGATTCAAAATCGTGAAAGATATAGGTATGTATATGAGAGGAGAGATGTCAATTGAATATCGCCATCACCGGAGGAACCGGTTTTATCGGCCAGCACGTCACAAAAGTGCTCGCTGCTGAAGGACATCATCTATATATTTTAACAAGAAATCCAAAGGAATCCGAACAAAATCATTTACACTATGTGCAGTGGCTGACAGAAGGTGCTGCGCCTGAGCATGAACTGCCTGCCATTGATGTCTGGATTAACCTTGCTGGAAAATCCATTTTCACACGCTGGACAGACAAGGCAAAAGAAGGCATCCTCTCTAGCCGTATTCAATCCACACAAGAAGTGAGACGCATTATAGAAGCGCAGGAATCGAAACCATCTGTGCTCATTCAAGCTAGTGCTGTCGGAATTTATGGCACGTCTCAAACAGGAGATTTTACGGAGGAATCACCTCCTGCGGATACTGATTTCTTAAGCCATACATCAAAGCGTTGGGAAGCTGAGGGGCAAAAGATTGAAGCACTTGGCATTCGTACCGTCTACACACGCTTTGGTGTCGTGTTAGGAGAAAATGGTACACTGCCACTGATGACTCTGCCATATAAGCTGTTTGCCGGCGGGACGATCGGCTCTGGTTCGCAATGGGTTTCATGGGTTCATGTCGAAGATGTGGCACACCTTATTGCTTATGCGATACACCATGACGACATCTCAGGTCCACTCAATGTCACATCACCGAATCCTGTGCAAATGAAGCAGCTCGGACAAACGATTGCGTCTGCCCTTCACCGCCCCCACTGGCTGAAGGTCCCATCCTTTGTCATTCAAACGGCACTTGGCGAAATGTCATTACTTGTTTTAGAAGGCCAGCGTGCGCTGCCGAAAAAGGCGCTGCTTTCTTCTTATGACTTTTTGCATCCTGAACTAAAAGAAGCCATTTTGCATTCAGAGGAATAAATTTTCTCAAAAACACCCATCCTATTAGAAATGAGATGAGGGGGCGATTTTGATGAAGAAAAAAGAACACCAGCCAACTTCAAAGCTGAAGAAAACCCAGGAAGTCCTGTATCAGCAGGAATTCAAAAAAGCAGAAAGAGCAGCAGCAGAAAAAAGAAACAAATAAGATGGATATTCCACTCCAACAAGCACATAACTAAAGTGATCTTGTAAAGGAGGGAAAGGCTTTGAAAAAAGACCAACACCAAAAATCCAACCACGAGCTTGCAGCACAAGAGACGGATGGCGAATATGTTGAATTTTCCAAAGAACTTGCAGATCCGAATGACGTAAAAGCAATGGCACGTATGAAAGCAGCCGACCAGCGCGCCAAAAAACAATAAGTAAAAAAGCAGACGCCTTTAGCGGTCTGCTTTTCTTTTATTGAATTTCAGTGAGAAGACTTGATGCTTTCTGACGTGATTTTACCTCAGGCACCTCTTCTGGATAACCAATGTGAAGGATCGCAGCAAAACGCTCGTTTTCCTTTAAGCCCATGTCTTGTTGAAAGCCTTTGTCATATAAAATGCGGCCGCTCTTCCAGACCATACCGATCCCTTGATCCCACGCAAGCAGCTGGAAGTTTTGAATAAGCGCACTCACGGCGGCAAAATCATCATTTCTCACCACAGGGTTCTCGTCTTCTTTTAGCACGACAAGTAAAAGCGCTGGGACCTTAGAAAAGTAATCTCTATATTGATTGATCTTTTCTTCCTTTGCATCTGGGTTGTTGCGCTGAAAGAACGCAATGAAGCGATCAACAAAAGTTGCTTTGGCCTCATCCGTCACCGCATATAGAAAGCGCCATGGCTCCGTGATTTTATGGTTCGGTGCATAGACTGCATCCTCTAATAACGGCTGAAGCTGCTCAATGGTCACCGGCGTCTCTTTGAATTTTCGAATGGATCGTCTATATCTGACAGCGTCTCGAACCGTTAACGCTTCTGTTTGTTGTTTGATTTCTGGCATATCTGTCATCCTTTCAATCAATCTTAATTGAAATTGATTCTCATTCACATTATAAACATCATTTAGGGCAATTTGCAAATGGTGTTTCCCTTCCTGTCTGCTAAAAAGTTGTTTGACTTTTTCAAGTAATGTTACAATCATATTACGTTTTAAACAAATTTTGATAAAAAAACCATGATGATGAAATGGTTTCAGGTATTCCCATTTTGTCTGATTCGGTTATTTTGTCAAAAGGCTTTCAACCCATGATTGGAAGGGAGGCTTCTGGATGGAATGAAAATCAATATCGGGCAAATCATCAAGCTCTACCGTTATAAACAAAATATGACCCAATCTGAATTGGCAGAAGGAATTTGTTCTGTCTCTCATTTAAGTAAAATCGAAAATGGCTCAAAGGAGGCCAATCAAGATACCATCAATTTACTGCTTGAACGGCTGGGCATCAGTCAAGAAACGCTGTCACAAAAGGCGCGTCACCTGCTGTCACTCTTGGATGAGTTTCAAATGAATATGTATTTCTATGCACTCGATCAAGCTGAACAAAATGCAGAAATGATCATTCAGCACGAAGAACAGTTCTTTTCGCTGGATTTAGGCATTCAGTATCATCTGTCCTTATTTCAATTTTATTTATTAACGGACAAACAGCCGCTTGCCTTAAAAACACACCGCGTGCTTAAAAAGTTTGAAAAAACCTTTATTGAAACAGAAAAAGAAATTTTCGAATATTTAGATGGCATTCATCTAATAAAAAATGGTCAGCTTGAAGAAGGCTTAAAAAAACTTGAGAGCTGCTTTTCTTACGCGTCTGTTGAACAAAGTGACCTATATTATCACTATGCAAAAGCACTCGGAAATATGGGACATCTTGGTGATGCGCTTGAAGCGACACATCAAGCGATGGATTTATATAGACAAAAGAACAATTTCAAGCGGATTATTCACTGTACACTCATTCATGGCGTGATCTCACTGGAACTAAAAGCCTTTCAAACGGCGAAGAAATATTTAAAAGAAGTGATTATGCACACGTCCCTTCACCCTGATGCCTATATTAAAATGACGGCTTATTTTTATTATGGGGTGCTCTTAAAACGTGAAGGCGATTTCTCTTCAGCTGTGCCTTATTTACTAGATTCACTCAATTACTTTAATCAAGAACAGATAGAAGACCGTTACTGTGAAACATTGTATGAAATTGCGACATTATATGCTGAATATGACCGCAAAAAGGCACTTCCCTACATACACGAGCTCTTAAAACAGCCTCGTATTCAGCCAAATTGTTTATATATGATCAAGATCTATAAATTGATGATTGAGGAAAACCCTCTTGATTTGAAAACCTATTTGATCGAAGCAGCCCTTCCTTACTTTAAACAAAATGAGCTGCACAGTGAGTACTTGTTTGCTCTTAGAACCTTGCTTTCCTATGCGGCTTCTGAGCTTGACGAACGTGCATATATGTCCTATACGAGAACGCTGCTTGATCACTTAGCATCATATGTTCCCTATTACAAAAAAGCATGACCTTCTGCCGATCGAAGGTCATGCTTTTCCTATTCATTAAATGGTCTTCTGTTGATCTGTACCAGGACGAGTGACTTGTTTGACAGAATGAATGTACCGTTTTCTCGCAAAATAATCATACGCATGCTGTCCAAAGCCTAACCAAATGCTGAGCACGATGAATGGGATCGTTCCCCATAATGCAGGGATATTGCAGGCAATTCGCAGCCACGTATAGATCCCCGAATTTTTTTGGTTTTTGGCTAAGGAAATAGACACGATTCGTTTTTCTGCCTTCTCTTCACTTATTTTGTTCAGCTTGAGCAGCTGCGAATGCCTAAAGGATTCAAAATGAATACGGTTCTTCCAATCGAGAGCTTTCAACAAGTCAATCGCTTTTGCACATGAAGGACTTTGCCCGTCATAAAACACAAGCAGCCTCAGTGATTTGATGGAACGCTGTTCTCTTTTTTTCGATTCAGCGAGCTTCTTTTTTTCTTGATCGAGATAAATGATTTTTTTCATAGATTGATCGCCAGCCCTTTTCCGTCATTTGTTTTTTAGTTCGTTCAAAGGAGATTACAACTAGATTACTATAGTTGCTGGGCCTCTTGTATTGGGAAAAAGCAAACCAACGTGCGTTATATGAGCCTTTAGATAAGGGCAAAATTGAGGTTTTCATGGCACATATGAGGTTTTTCAACTAAAAATGGTTGGGAAAATCGTGATGCTTTGCGGTTTTCTGCGGTTTTTTGTAGAATTCTGCGGTTTTTCTACATCTTTATGCGGTGTTTTGTAGGTGAGACGCAAAAACAAGATAAAAAAAGACTACTTCCCGTTGCGGCGAAGTAGTCTTTTGGTTTATATTTTTTCCAAAACTTCTACTATTTCTTTCTCAATATCTTTCCATAAGTAACGATCTGTCGTATAGTGGTGTGCGGCTTCTTTCGCAAATACTTGAAAAGCTTCTTCAAAATCAGGTGCATCCTTGTCTGGTTTTTTCCCATCAACAAAGCGCTGTGCTTCTGTTGAGCGTGGCCCCCATTTTCCTACTTCATTCCCGTCCTGATCAATGATCACGATAATCGGAATCGATCTTGCGGTCCCGTTCGTTAAATACTGATCCATCAGATCTAGATGCTCGTCCCGAATAAAATAGCGCGCATCAATGAGTGCTTCACTCGCGATACGCATGAAAATTGGTACATTGACCATCGCATCCCCGCACCAATCCGCTGTGATGACAAGCGCTCTGAGCTTTTTCTTTTGCAGCTTTTGAAGCAGCTCTTTTTCTTTTTGATGAATTGCGTACTGATTGTACACCGTGAGCAGATTTTCTCGGTTTTTCTCCATGTTGTGTACATATGTACGTTCAGTTAATCCCTTTGTAAACCATTCATTTAATGTCATATTTACATCCCCCTTACCCTTCAACTTTACCACTTTTGCTATTCTTTTGTCTAAAAAAACCTTCACCTAGTGAAAGGTAAAGGTTTTTGATCTATGGACGCCGGTTGCGATTTGGGTCCATCCCAATCAGCTTGGTGACAAGCACCATTGTGACAGGTAATGATGTATTCTTTTTATACGCTAAATATTTTCCGCGCCACTCGGGTTTATATTTCTGTTTAAACGACCTTAATCCGCTGAAGCTGTACATAAATCTGACGTTGTTGAAAATGACACTCGCCAAACGCTCCGTGAGGAAGGACTGATGAAACGTCCCTACATTTGATAAAGGCGCCATTCCCATGTTAAAGGATTTGTAGCCTTTTTCTTTCGCCCATTGAAAAAGGTGGATAAACAGCGCATCCATCATCCCGTTCGGTGCATCATGCATATGACGCATTAAGTCGATAGAAATCTCCCCTTCTTGATACATCGGCATTAGTGACACAAAAGAAATGATCTCCCCTTGTTCATCCTTCAGAATCGCAACCGGTGCTTTTTGAAGATAATCTTCTTGAAAATAGCCGAGCGAAAATCCTTTTTCTTTTTTCTTTCCGAGCCAGCTGTCAGAAATCTGTTTTAAGGTTGAAATGAACTCATCTGAAAAAGGCGGTTCCAGCATTTCAAACGTATAGCCTTCTCGTTCAAACTTATTGGCCACAGCCCGTAAATTTGATTTTTTCTTACCGGAGAGAGAGAACGTTTCTAAATCGACCATGGCTTCTTCTCCAAGCTTAAAGAAATGAAAGCCTAAGTCATGATAAAGTGCCATTCCTTCCCGTTCTACTTGATAAAAAGCGACGCGATAGCCTGCTTTTTCGGTCTGCTGTAAAAACTCTTCAAGCACAAGTGGATAGGACGCTTTACGTCCAGAGGGATCTCCGAGCACAATGACGCAGCGGCCAATTCGTCCAAATTGAAGCATCGCCTCTCCATCACTTGAGAAAAATAATTTTTTATCGCCTAAAAAGCCAAGATGACTGAGGGCATTTCCGCCCTTTTCCTCTAAAAACGTTTTTAATTTTTCCTCATCTGCTATTTCTCCAATAGGAAATGCTTTTTTATTAAAAATCAATTTACTAATGAAAAAGAAAAGTGGTACACCGATGAGAGCAATCATGCTCGTCATCGTGATATGCCGTTCATTATGCACCAGGTAATCCTTACTCAAGAAATGCCCAATTTTTGTCCAAATAAAGTTGCCGATGACATTATAGTTAAACAGCACGAGTAAATATCCAGCGGCGGCCGCCACAAACTGATACAAGGAATAAGGTGCCTGCTGCTTCACAAATTGATTTCGAAGAGAGAAAAATACAGCCATGATGACTGGCAGAATAAAGATGAGACTCAGGTTAAATCCTTTTAACAAAGTAAACACAAAGCCGCCTGCTAGGGCGATCATCGTCAGCACGTACGATCTTTTTGTTCGTTTATACACTTCAATGGACAATATCATCAGAATGATTCCGAACATTAAAGAAAGACCATTAAATCCTGATAACAGAAAGCGTGGAATGCTGGTAATCACGCCTAATCGATCGACAGGAAGCACAACAGACGCCATGATGAGCAAGCCGCTTCCGAAGGTTAAAATTGATAATGATCCGTACAATAAACGGATTAATAAAGCACGGTGCAACACAATTAAGACGTTCGTTGTTTCTATGGCAGGTGCCATTCTCGGATTGCCTTCAAGACGTCTAAGCGTCGTTCCCGTTAAATCGTAAGCAGCTAGACAAAGCCCAAGGATAAACGGGAAAATCGAGTACACGAAGCGGTACAAAACGAGCGCCGTCAGCACCATCTCTTTATCAAACCCAATGTACTGCATGCTGAGTAAAAAGATGAGATCAAACGAACCAAATCCGCCCGGAACCATACTGATTAAACCACCGATTGACGCAATCGCAAATACGCCTAATACAATCCGGACATCGACATTCATCCCCATAGAGACGACAGCCATGTACATGACAAGACCAGCTGCCAGCCATTCTAAAAACGATGCACCGATATAAGCGTAAATTGGATGCTTCAGTCCATTTTCACCGCTCTCAATCGAGCTTTTTCGAATTGATGCCATGATGATATATATCGGTACAATACAGGCAAAGATGATAACAAAGGCCCATAGCCACGGCTCTTGGCTGATAATACTTTCAACAGGAAGCACCCTCACCAAGATCAGATCACTGAAAATAGATAAGCCCAAAAGGACCGAGGAAGTCAAAAGGGCAATGCCTTTCAGCAGTTTTTTCGTATCGGTTATGTACTCCTTGTATAGAAGCGTTCTAAGCCCTGCTCCTGATAGACCGCCGAACCCAAGGACACTGTTAAAGGAGTTCGCTATCCAGGAAATGCGAATCGTTTTCCAGCCGCTGATAGGCATATTAAGGCTTCTTCGTAAAATAAAATCATATAAGGACATCGATAACACTGCGACAAGTCCAAGAAAGACAAGAATAAACAAGTCCATTCGATTCAAGCTGTCAATAATATAAAACGTCTTTTTAATGGAAAGGCCGCTCAGCTCCTGCTTGGCGACAAAAATTAAGACAAGGATGATCACGATCGGAAAAAGCATTTTTAAGATCGTCATACCCGTTTTTTTGTTCCACATGTTTTCCCCAACTTTCTAGGTTGCTTCATTTATTTAGACTGAACATTATTATACAACAAATACCACTTGATTCATGCAGTTTAACATTCAAAAGCTTGACGAACCTTTCAATTAGAAGTAAAAATCAGTAGTATAGAGAAAAGAGCCGCTTAAAGGAAGTGAACAAGCGTGGAATATAATATTCATGACACCACTGTATTAAAAGAAGAGATTCTATCTCCAGAGGAAAAAAAGACATGGGTGCTTTATATGAAAGTACTCACAGCTGCAGGTCTTGGAGATGTTTCAGAATGGATGAAGCTCGATATGAGTATGCCTCAAATGAAGGTGCTCATGCTGCTCAATAACCATGGCTCTCTCAAAGTATCCGAAATCGCTGAAAAAATGGGCGCTTCTCTATCCAATATGACAGGTCTGCTTGACCGGTTAGAACAGTCTCACTTTGTCGAGCGAAAACACTCTGAGCGCGACCGGAGAATCATTGTGGTAGAACTAACGGAGGAAGCGAAAAATATTTTCAGAAGCATTTATCAAAAAGGACACGAAAAAATCAAAAATTCCCTGCAACGGCTCAATGACGAGGAAAAAGAAAAAGTCAACGAAGGTCTGGCTATTTTAGAAAAAGCACTGCGTCCTGAACGCGGCTAAACATGAAAAGGAAAAAAGACGGTCACTTGAGGTCCGTCTTTTTTATTTCTTCTTCTACTTGTTTATCTGAGAGGATAAACGTTTTTTGAATAACTCCCCTGTCATCCCATAAAAGATAGGCTAAACCGATGATGAGAAAAAGGATGCTGATCCACGTACCGCCAGGCAGCACCTCTTCAAGAAGTTGGAATTCATTTACATCCTCAGCGAAACTCGTTCCAGAATAGTGAATCTCGAAAAGTACGTATTTCGCTAGATAAAACAATGCCGCCATGCAAATAAACATGGCGCCGACAATTCTTCTACCAGACATGTGATGACTCCTTTAATTCCAGTGATTTTTTTTCATTAATTCCGTGATATGGGCAAGGTGATGCTTTGAATGCCAGACGTACATTCCTGTTGCATCATATAAGGACACCGTTTGTTGATCGGCTGGGTGATAATAGGACGCAGTGAAGTCTTCCTCTGACATCCCTCGAAGTAATGTAACCCACCTGCGATGCAGACTGCTGATTAAGGGCAGTGATAGGCTGATGGGCGCTTTGGTGTCTGGAAGCTCGGCGAATCCCGTCTGATCATATGGACGTATGTGCGGTGTTTCTTCTGTGAGTGCAAGCTTGAATCGTAAGTATGCATTCAGATGACTGTCTGCTACGTGATGAATGAGCTGACGGACGGTCCATCCTCCAGGCCGATAGGGTGTATCCAGCTGAGCATCTGTCAATTGATTGGTGACCGTTTCATATTCTTGTGGAATCGCAGCCAACTGATCAATCCATGCCTCAAGCTGTTCTTTCGTTTTTTCTTCAACCGGTTCATATAAGCCAATCGGATATTGTAATGACGTCATACGCTCTCCCCTCTCTTAAAATCCTTCTAGCACAAATTTGCCAATCATTTTTCCTTGCTCAAGCGTTTGATGCGCCTGCTTCAAATGAGCGGCATTGATCGGACTGAGAACCTTTGTTAAGGTATGCGTTAATGTTCCCTGTTCAAATAACTCAGCTACCTCTGTTAAAAGCTCATGCTGTTTGATCATGTCCGCTGTTTTGTACACAGGGCGTGTGAACATGAACTCCCATACAAATGCGGCACTTTTATTTTTGAGTAATTGAATGTCTAGATTGTGCTGATTCTCGACAATGGTACAGATCGTGCCTTGGGGTTTTATGGCTTCTGCCATGCCTTTGAAATGTCCATCTGTGTCATTTAAGCATAAAATAAAATCCACTTCGCCTATTCCTTTTTCCTGAAGCTGCGCGAGAAGCGGCTCATGATGATCAATGATATGATCAGCACCTAATGACAGACACCACTCTTTTGTTTCAGGTCTTGATGCGGTGGCGATCACAGTGGCATTCGCTAATTTGGCTAGTTGAATGGCGATAGAACCTACCCCGCCTGCACCACCGATGATGAGCAGTGTTGCCCCTTCTGCATTTCGCTTCATATGCATCCGGTCAAATAACGCTTCATATGCCGTAATCGTCGTAAGAGGCATCGCGGCTGCTTCTGCAAAGGAGAGATTGGCAGGCTTTTTCGCCACAATCCGTTCATCCACAAGCTGATACTCACTATTTGAACCTTGACGCGTGATATCTCCCGCATAGTACACGTGGTCACCAGGCTGAAATAATGTACACGCTTCACCGACTTCAACAACCGTGCCGCTTGCATCGTAGCCAAGAATTTTCAGTTCTTCTTCCTTCTGATCCTTCGGTGATCTCACCTTTGTATCAACTGGATTCACTGAGACTGCCTCTACCTTCACCAGTATATCCCTGCCCATTGCTTTAGGCTTTTCTACTTCCTGATCCATCAGGCTTTGCTCATGCTCAATCGGTAAGTACTCCAATAGTCCAACGGCTTTCACTCGCTCGCACTCCCTTTCTCCATGCTTCTTTTCCACATTTTATCATAATTTTCTGATGTTTTTGGATAGTTTGCACATTTAGGATCTCTTCAAAGCCTTTCGCTCCCTCGCTATATAAGAAGGACGTGCCTTTTGCAATGAAGGAACATAGGAGAACCAGCTTTTGGATTTAAAGAATAGCTGGACGTAATAAAACTGAATGTGCTGTAGGAAAAAAATCATCAATAGAAAAACAGCTAGTGAAAGAGTTTGGAGATCAGCCGCTCCCTGCATCCATTCAGTGATAAAGAAAACAACAAAACCGATCATGATCAGCTGTTCCAGCCTTTGCATGAGCTGAGTAAAGACATGTCCTCGTTTCGATAGATCACCAGACTGGTGCTTCCTGATCTTTCTCGATTTGTAAAACCAAATGATACATTCTACTAAGTTATGAGTCATAAAAAGAGCGATGAGGGCGATCAATAAAGGTGATGGGGTATAAAGGACTTGTGCAGCAAACGGAAATACTAAAAAATAACATGCAATACATGCGTGTCTGACTGATAAGAGAAATAGTTCTTTTTCTATGTATGATTTCATCTGTTTCACCTCCATATGTACTACGTCTCATTTGCCAAAAAGTTCCCTTTTTCTTACGACTGGATAGGTGCTTTGATCTATTTAGCCGGGGTCAGTGTGATGTTATTTGCGCCCCGCAGTTCATAGTCCCACATAAAAAGTGCTGCCACATGCGGGCAGCACTTTTATGATGTGATTTGAATGATTTAACGAGCTCCAGCCGTTTGCAATTCTTTGTTTTTCTCTTTAAAGCGTTCATTATGTGAGGACACGTACGCCACTTTTTCGGCTTCTGGTTCGATATAAAGCTTTGCGCTATTGAGCGCATTGACTCCGTCAACAAATGTCCCAGCTATTAAGCGGACCTTGCTTTTATGTGTACATAAATCACCTACCGCATAGACACCCGGTAAATTGGTTTCCATTTTTTCATTGACCTCGATCAGTCCCCATTCACCTTGCTTGAGTCCCCATTCTGATAATACACTTAAATCACCTTTCATGCCGTGATTGACGATGACAGCGTCTGTTTCCATTCGTTCGATTTCACCTGTCTCTATGTTTTGGATGGTGACAGCATCAATTTTATCGCCTTGACCATGAAGTTCTGTCAGTTCATGCGGGGTTAAAATTCGTGTGCAAGATGCCTTCATGTTGGCGACGTTTTTCTCATGTCCGCCAAACATGTCACGGCGATGCACGACGGTCACACTTTCAGCAATCGGAACAAGCGCATTTGCCCAGTCAACCGCTGAGTCGCCGCCTCCAGAGATAACAACCCGCTTTCCTGCAAATGTCTTAAGCTCCTGCACTGTGTAATAAAGGTTTGTCACTTCATAGCGGTCTGCATGCTCGATTTCAAGTTTCCGCTGGACAGGAATGCCGTGGCCCATCGCTAAAATGAGGGTCTTCGTCAAATGGCGATCACCATTTTCAGCCGTCAGCAAGATGTGATGATGTTCATCTCGTTCAAAAGACGTGATTTTCTGATTCAGTGCAATCTCTGGTTCAAATGTTTTCGCCTGCGTTTCCAGCTGCTGAATCAGCTGTTCTCCTCTTGTTGGCGGCAAACCCCCTACATCCCAAATGACTTTTTCAGGATACAGAAGGATTTTTCCACCAAGGCTTTCGTTGTATTCAAGTACCTTGGTCTTTAAGTCTCGCATCCCACTATAAAAGGCGGTGTACATTCCTGCTGGACCGCCGCCAATAATGGTGACGTCAAACAATTCAAGCTGCTCTGTCATTTGAGTCCCTCCAGTTTTTCATCGATTGATCTATTTGTCAGTGATATTGATTCTCATTATCATATGTATCTATTGTAGTCTACTCTAGTGAAAGGAATCAATAGCTTTCTGCAAAAAAGAACAGGACGAGCGCTTACTCGTCCTGTCATCCATCACACAATCGTTAATCCAAGGTCTTTTAATTCAAGCGAAACAAGTCGTGCGATCGCATCTGCTCCTTCTTTTGTAAAGTGCGTGCGATCCTCTATGCCTGTTGACAGCATAAAGTAAGAGGTCGTTTTCTCTATGCCGGAAATTTGATAAAACTGAAGGCTTGCCGTATTCAAATCAACGAGCAGGACCTCTTCTTCATCGGCTAGTTCTTTCATAGCGGCACAGTAATCAGGGAAATCATTGATATATTCACCGTCTTTTTCATGAAAGCGGCCGACTGGCGTTAATAAAAGCGGTGTTGCTCCTTTCGCTCTTGCTCCATGAATATATTGAGACAAATAGCTTTTATACGTCGTGAAAGGATCTGTATGCCGCTCGGGCTTCTCCGTTGAAGCATCATTGTGCCCCATTTGTGTGAACAGCCAATCCCCTGGCTGAATGTCAGCCAATATGTCATCAAGCCGTCCTTCTTCAATGAATGTTTTTGAGCTTCTTCCACCGATTGCACGGTTTTCGACGCTCACGCCTTGCGCTGTATAGCGATGTAAAAACTCTCCCCATCCTCCTTGAACAGGACGGTCTGGGTAAGATGAAACGGTTGAATCACCAGCTAAATAGATGGTTGTCATGTTCATACGCCCCCTTTTTCAAATAGCCACCTCTTCTAAGCGATGCGGACATCCTAGTGGCTGCTGAAAAGATATGAAACAATCAGCATCGCTACTTCATTCATTCTCTTTTTGATGATCAAAACCCTGCCTACCAGTAGATGTGAATGGTTTAAATATGCGGCGGAAGTTCTACTTTTGTCTCAACGGCTTGCTTTAACGCCTGAAGCATGTAGCCAATTCCTTTATATGGAGCCAGCGGATAAATCGCTGTTTGATGAGGAAGTAACAAAGGATCGATCACCTTTCGATATTTCTTTCCACCTAGAATCACTAGTTCATCATATGCAGTGAGATGTTTTTCATGAAATTGTTGCCTTAGTGCTTCTCGTGTCATTTGATCAGCATGCGGTGTACCAAAAGCCACATCATAATTTTCATGAATGATCTCATCTGCCTTTAAGAATCCATGCTTCGCTGATAAGATCAGCCAGTCTGAAAAGAACGTTTGGGCATAGCTTTTCGTGCACTGATGCAGCGGACTTAAATAAACAAGATTCGCCGGCTGGCTCCCTGCCTCTGGATGGACGTCCCAAATTTTCTTAGCCCCACATGGAATGATACAAACTCGCTTCACTTGATTTTCTCCTTCCTTCGTCGATACATCCGATACAAGATACAACCTAGCGCTGTGCCAAGTGTATTTAAGAGGATATCATCAATATCGCTGCTTCTTGTAATGATACCAGATTGCGAGAACATCCATTGAAGCACTTCAATCATTGTTGACAAGAAAAAGCCAGCAAGAATCGCCTTTTGCCAGCGCATGGTACGAAATGCTTGATATAGAAAAAAACCAAGTGGCACAAATAACAAAATGTTCCCTGCCAGATTTAAAAAAACAAGATTGGGATAGCCGTGATGGTAGGCGTGAAGATTTTGATAAATGGACTGCAAAGGCATGAGGTTGACACTCACCTGATCCCTTGGTGCAGAAAAACGATTTGGAAAGACCGTCAAATATAATAAAACATTCGTATAAATAAATAGACAGGCAAGAACTAATTCTGTACGTAAATAGATAAATCGTTTTTGCTTTTTCGCCTGTCTGTATCTCATATGTAGATAGAGCGGGACGAGCAAGAGAAAATAAGCAATGGAAACTATAGCACTGGATGTCATACGGAGAGCTGCCCCTTTCTCACATGATGCTTGACCATATTTACAGCTTATTCAGGCCTGCCCGCATCTATTCATCACTTATTCTCATATTCAATGACGAGAATACCATATTGACAAATCGTCATTTTTCAGCTAAACTGACTGACATTCAGTCATTTAAGGTCGGTGAAGATGTGTCGAAACGAGAAAAGATTATGCTTGCTGCCATTGACGCGTTTAAAGAAAAAGGAATTGAAAAGACGACCATATCGGATATTGTGAAAGCAGCAGGAGTGGCGCAAGGGACGTATTATTTATATTTTCCTTCAAAGCTGTCTGTCATGCCTGCTATCGCAGAATATCTGATCTCACAGATGGTCCCCGCTATTGAAAAGGAATTAACTCAGCATGCGGATGTCCTCGATCAAGCAGACGCGCTTGTTGAATTCATCTTCTCTTTTACAAGACAATACCGTGATGTCCTTGCTCTGACCTACTCAGGTTTAGCTGCCACGGAGCATTTAAAGGAATGGGAAGATATTTATGAGCCGATTTACAAATGGGTCGCTGCTTTTTTAGAAAAAGCAAAGCAGGACAAAAGAGTCCGTGCGAATTTGAACTGTCAATATGCAGCCAAATTCATTATCGGTTTACTTGAATCGTCTGCTGAGCAAATGTACTTATTTACAGAAACAGATACAGAAGAGGTTCTGATTCAAAAGCGAGAGGTGAAGCAATTTCTTCTTTACGCACTTGGCATAGAGACACCTTAACTTAGTACAGCACTTGCTGTACGCTCTTTTTTGGTTTCAAAATGACGAATCGTCAGTTTTAGGAGGAAATAGGATGAAAAAAAGCTGGATGTATGTCGCACTCACTTGTTTATTCGAATTACTTTGGGTGTTTGGTTTAAATAAAGCTGATGCTGTGTGGGAGTGGGCGATCATTATATGCCTGATCCCAGTTGATTTTTACTTTTTAATGAAAGCCTGCGAGAAGCTGCCGACAGGGACCGTATACGCCGTGTTTGCCGGAGTTGGAACGATTGGTACGTCTTTGATGGATTATGCGCTGTTTGGCGGTTCATTTTCATTAGAAAAGCTCTTATTTATGGGCATTTTAATTCTCGGAATTATTGGACTGAAAGTGTCTGATGGGGATGCACATGAGCAGAAAGGAGAAGCGGTATAAATGGGCTGGTTTTTTGTACTGTTAGCCTCTGCCTGTGAAATTGGCGGAACCATTGGCCTCAATATGTTTAGTAAGAAAAAGCAAATCACGACAGGCATTTTATTTGTTGGCGGATTTGCCTTATCCTTTTTGTTTTTATACGCCTCGTTCTCTTCCGTTCAAGTATCCGTTGCCTATACGGTCTGGATTGGACTTGGAACGGCGGGCTCTGTCTTGTTTAATATGATTCTATTTAAAGAGCCGAAAAACATGATTCGTATACTCAGCTTGCTGCTGATCGTGATTGGTGTGGTCGGGCTGAAGTTGTTTGCATAATTGAATGACAAAAAAGGAAGGGAGTCAAAGCCCCTTCCTTTTTTATTTCTCGTTTAATGTGGATCATGCTGCTCGAGCAAGAGATCCATTGCGTAAATCGATTCGCCTTTTTCATCTAATAAAAAGTACACAATCAAAGGCTCTCCAAAAGCTGCTGTTTGCTGCGTGAACAAAACACAGGTGAATTTTTCGATACCAATTGGAAGCTTTCTTTTTAATATAGGATGAAGAATAGGCGAAGTCCGAATTGTATCTACATCAACATCCCAAAGTTCGTTTTTTAATGTTGGATAATGCTCTGATAATAATTGGTGTAACATGTCGGTCGTGAGCGCTGCTTTTCCATCGTACCCATCATCTATTATGTTGGTGTTATACATCCGACGGTTGCTCACCCTTTGAAGCATTGACTCGTATTCCTTTTAAGACAAATCGTTTCTGACCATCAAGAGTACAAGTGATCAATGTCAGTTCATTTTTCCCGCGATCCTTTAGTACATCAACATCCGTCGGTTCAATCGTAGCTGAGCTGACAATTTTATATTCATATGTTTCCGCTTGATGATGTAAGACGACTTTTTCTCCTTTCGGCACCTCTGGCAGCTGCCTGAAAAGACGATCACCTCTATACCCTCTATGCCCTGCAATCGTGAAATTCCCTTTACCTGGAATTTGATGAAATTTGATTTGAGTCAGTGCAATACCTAAATTTTCTTTTGATGTAACTGGAAGCACTTTTTCGTTTAAATCAATTGACGGGATCTCTAGCCCCATCACATCTCGTAGGTCTTCCTCTGACACAGTTAAATGTGGAATAGAAGAAAGGGCATCACTGTCATTTTCTTCAATCATCTTTAATGCCTGTTCCATTGCCGCTGTCTCTTGAGAAGTTCGCCACTCATATATAAAAGGAATGGAGATGAGCATCAGCCCTGTGAACACCAAAAAGCTGCCTAATAAGGTTCTTTTTTTCATCAATACACTCGTTCCTTCCTTTTACTGAATGGTTCTTCTTCTGACAACAAGAAGAACAGTTCCAGAAGCTACTAGTAAAATCCCTGCATACATCAAATAACGCAGCCATTCTTCTCCAGTCTTTGGCAGCTCACCGTTTGAGTCATGAGGCGGATATTGATCCCATTTAGATGAGGCTGGAGGATTCGTGTGTTCCTCTTCATTCTTCACTGGTGCATTTTTCACAATCATTGTCTTGATCTCCACTTCTCCCATTTGAATTGTAAAGATGAGCGGTTTCTTTAAAGCTACATAACCATTTGGAGCTTTCGTCTCTGTGAGTATATACTCACCAGGTTTAAGCCCTTTTACAATGGCTTCTCCGTCTTTTCCTGTTGTCACAGATTTTATGGTTTTCCCAGCTTTTGTACGAATGTCAAAGGCTGCACCTTTTAAGGTTCTATCTGTCTGCTGGTCTACCTTTATGATACGCAGACTTCCTAAGATCAAGTGATTCTTCGCTGTTAATTGAAGTGGCTTCTGCTGATTTTTCTCAATTGTAAACGGGATCGGCTGATCATCCAATTGATAGCCGTGAGGTGCTTTCGTTTCAACGAATTGATATTCTCCCGGTTTTAGATGGTTGATGTGGAGCTTTCCTTTTTGGTCCGTTACAAGTGATGTCTTCAACGTTTTCCCTTCTTTACTCAGAAGAGCAAACTCTGCATTTTCCAGCGTATATCCCTCATCATCCACTTTGGTCAGTTCCACTGCCCCCGGCGTCAGTTTGTTGATCATTTCTACTTTTGCTGGTTTGTCTTGACCTAAACGAATCATAAATGAGACAGGTGTCTGATCCAATTCATAGCCGGCAATGCTTGCTGTTTCGACAAATTGATAGGTTCCTGGTTTCAGTTGATCGACTGTCAGTTGACCGTTTTTGTCTGTCTTTAAGTCTTTCTGAATACGCTGATCATGCTCATCAATCAGGTCAAAGGTCACCCCAGCGAGCAACTGTCCATCCTCCCCTTTTTTCTGAAGCTTCACAGCACTTGTCGTCCGAATATTTTCTTTTGTCACTTTCACCAGTTGATTTGGGTTGAAATCAATCTTAAAGTCTACTGGTTCTGCATCTAGTTTATGTCCAAAAGGTGCTTTCGTTTCAACCAATTGGTAAGCGCCTGGTTTCAAATCGTTTACAGTGATGATGCCTTTCTCGTTGGTTGTTAAACCTGACATCAATTCTTTACCATTGTCATTGAAAAGTGTAAATTCTGCACCTTTCAATCTTTCTTTTTCTTCCCCTATTTTTGTTAGTTCTACAGAACCTTTCTTGAGCTGATTGATTGCCTCCACTTGAATCAACTTTTTTTGACCTAATTCAACTTGAAAGACAAGTGGTTTCGCATTCAATTCATAGCCTTCAAGACTCTTTCTTTCAACAAATTGATAGGTTCCAGGTTTTAGACCTGTGAAGGTGATTTTTCCATCCTGATTGGTTGTTATCCCTTCTCCTCCTGCCACTATCTTTCCTTTAGCATCAGATAGATCAAAGACAACCCCTTCTAAAGATTTCCCATCTTCGCCTTTTTTGTGCAACAGCACTCCGCCTGTTGTGCGGCTATTTTCTTTTGTGACACTGACCAGCTTCTGTGGGTTAAATGGAATAGCAAAAGTGACAGGTGTTTCGTCAAGCTCATGACCGAATGGAGCCTTCGTTTCAACAAACTGATAGGTTCCAGGTTTAAGATCGCTGATTGTGATCTGCCCGTTCTGATCTGAGACGAGACCCGTTTCAATCTCTTTTCCATTTGCATCTAAAAGCTTGAATTCTGCTCCTTTAAGCACATCATTCTTTTCACCGAGCTTCGTGAGCTGGACAGCTCCAGTTTTAAGATCATTGATTACTTTGATCTCTGCCTGAGTTTTTTGTGCGATTTCGATGGTAAAAGGATAAGGTTTATTTTTCTTTTGGTAACCATCAATACTCTCTGTCTCCACGAGCTGATATTTGCCCGGTTTGAGGTTGTCGACCAAAAGCTTCCCATTTTCATCTGTTGTCAAATCTTTACGTACAACTTCGTCATTTTGATCCGTGATTTCAAATCGAACACCTTGAAGCTTCTTGCCATCTTCTCCTTCTTTCATCACTTCTAATGCACTTGTTTCATAGAGGTTCTTTTTCGAAATGATGACCGGTTCCTTTGGATCGAGTGGTACTTCAAATTTGATTGGCGTTTCATCTAATACATAACCATCAGGTGCTTTTGTTTCAATGAGCTGATACGTACCCGGTCTTAGTTCGTTTATCGTGATCTTGCCATTTTCTCCTGTGACAATCGAATCATTTAGCTCATGCCCATCTTGATCTAAGAGCTTGAATTGTGCACCTTCTAGTCTCTCTCCGCCTTCGCCTATTTTGCTCAATTCTGCAGAGCCTTTTATCATGTCATTTACTGCGGTTACAGTCGTTGTTTCTGTTTGATTCTCTTTAATTGTGAACGGCCATTTTTGCTGATTTAATTGATAGCCTTTCGGTGCGTTTGTCTCAACGAAATAATAGGAACCTGGCTCAAGATGTTTGAAAAGAATTTCTCCTTTTTCATCCGTTTTCAAATGGGTTTGGACGGTATCTCCAGATTCATTTCTTAGTTCAAATTCTGCATTTTCTAATGCTGCACCCGTCTCTTTGTCTTTTTTTGTTAACTTGACATGCTGGCGGATTTCTTGGTTCTGCACCGTCATGCTATTTCCTGTTTTCGCTTGATCTCCTGATTCGTAAGGCTGATCAATCGTTACATGGATCGGTTCTTTGGTCTTCATATAACCATCAGGTGCTTTCACCTCTGTCACTATATAGTCACCATACAAGAGACGATCAAATCGAAGAGCTCCTTCTTCATCTGTTGCCTTTGTTCCAATGACGATACCGCTCGCAGCATCTGTCAGAGAAAAGCTTGCTCCTTTTAGCACTTTTCCACTACTCGCATCTACCTTTTTAATGGTTAAAGCGCCAATCGCTCCCGTGCCATCTCCCATGCCAGCGGTGCGTTTTACCACAATTGAGGCTTCGGATTCCTTTTTTATTTCTTTTACATTTTCACCTCTAAACGTTACTTCGTTTTGAAGTGTACTTCCCACCTTATCTAAAATGAGAGATTGATATTCTAAAATATATGGTCTGGTGATGTCTTCTTTAAATTTGATTTGAAAAGAGTCTGGATCGAATTCAAGGTCTAGCTCATAATCCTTCCCTTTTTCCAGCTCTTCCTTTTTGGTCACTTGCCCCTTTTCATCTATTGTCGTCGAATAGAGATGAAATGAGTTTTCTATTATGGCTTGGTTACTGCTCGGATGGTCTATAATCGTCGCATCTTGGACTGTTGATTGACCAAAATTGATATTCAGTTTCCAATCAATAACTTTCCCTTGCTGATTTCCTGATTTGCTCGTGTATTTCCCTCCATTTGGAATGGACACTACAGCGTTCACATCTGATTCTTTCGTCTTTCCATCATAAAGGGCCGCTTTATTTTCGTAGGTTTTCTGTACTAAATCCATTCCTTCAACACTTGTTTGATACGTGATTTTGTATGGGGAATCAATGGCATTTTTGAAAATGACTTCGAAGCCTGATTCTCCCTTTTCATTTTCAAGGAATTTGATGTCATAATGTTCTTTCGCTAATACCTCTTTTTCTTCTGCTCCATTTTCCCCGCCATGTAAATCAAGCGAGTAGATGGTGATTGAATCTTTAAGCAAACGCTGATTTCCTTGAATGAAATCCTCGATTTTCGCCTCTTCTAAATGTTTCAAGTTATAGTTCACACCGATATTCCAGGTGATCTCTTTTTTCTTTGCATCATATGTTCCGTTCTTGAACCCATTTGACTGCGTGTATGTGTCAGGCGTGAAGACAGACTGATTTTCCTTCGTCAATTCCTTGCCATCTTCATTTACCCATTCAAGCTTTACATGATTACGCAAGTTCTTTTGATCTTTATCTGCTCTTTTTTCATAATCAAAAGACGTTGTATATGTGACTACATGTTCTGTCTTTATTTCTTTCGTAAATTGAATATCAAATCCATTTGCATGTTCAACTATTTGATAATCTGTGCCTTCTTCAAGCACTGTATTTCCTGTCGTCACTTTTAAACTATCTTTTTGCAGCGTCAATCCTTCGTTTGTAAACGTATCTTTTAATATCAGGTTGTTCATGGTTTGTTGATCTTTGTTGAAGATGATACGCCATGGAATGGTCTTGTTTTTGTAATTCGGTGTTCCATGATTTTTCGTTAGGATTTGTTGGTCAATTCTTTGCTTCCCTTGTTTGCTCTCTTTGCCAGCTGTTACAGTATTGATAATCTCTTCAGCTTCAAAAATCCGCTCGGTTGCTTTTGTTTGATATGTGATGAGATAAGCCGATTGAATATCTTGACTGAATTGCAAGGTAAACCCGTTCTGTTCATCCTTTTTTTGAGGTTGAACCACATAATTTCCAAACGCTTTTGTTCCTGATTCTTTGCCATCCTGATCAATTGTGACTTCCTTGACTTGAAATGAATCGGATATCAGCGCCTGTGTGCCATTAAAGAAGTCTTCTAACAAAGCATCCTTTTTAGCAATTGTTTTTTCGTTATAGTTATAACGAATTTCCCAGGTAATCGTCTGTGTGACTGGGTCGTAGTGGGCGGCTTTTTTATTTAAAGGGCTGCCTCTAGTCACATTCACTGTTCCTTCTGCTGAACTAATCACTTTATCAGCAGAGACAAGGGACGCTTTATTACGAAACGCAGACTGATCTTGATTCGTCATGTCCGTTTCATACATTAAACGGTAAGCTAGATGCACGTCATCTTTAAATTCAATCGTGAAATCTTGACCATCTGCTGTTTGGCCGATGGTGTAGTGGTTTTCGTCAAGCAGCTGACCAAGCGAGGTTTCACCATTTAGCTTTGTATCAACACGGTAAAGCTTGATTGAATCTTTTTTTAACGCTTGACCTTCTTGAATCGGATCTAACAGTCTCGCTTGTTTCACATCGTCTAAGTCCATATTAAAATCGACTGTCCATTGAATGGTTTCAGCATTGTAAGATCGATTGGGTTTTCCCTTTTTAGAGACATTTGGGCCATTTGGAAGGTATTGAATCGGGATCGATACCGTATCTTTGCCTTCAATTGGAGTAATGACCACTTCTTTTTCTTCAGTAATGACAGTTTTTTTATCTAATTGCGTCCACACTTGAAGTGTTCCATGGATATTTGAATATTGTTTGATAAAGTCAGTGAATTCGATGGAGGCATTTCCACTTTCATCTACAGAAAAATAACCAATGGTTGCTTGATTAAATTTCATCTCGAGACGATCGATTTTTTCGTAAATCACTAATTCCTCTGGAACCTTGAAATGGAATTCATCACCGCCATTATAGCTATGCCCATTCGGGATGGCCCACTTATAGTTAATGGAAATCAGCGAGTTGATATCAGGCCTATCAACTGAATTTCCTTCCTGATCTTCAAATATCAATTTCGCATCAGTGAGGAGATTTTCTTGTATCAGCATTTGTTTTGAAACACTTTGCAGCCCTACACGCTTAGATATGCTCACTTTGTTTTTTAGTAATTCATCCTCATCGCTTTGTTTCGTTTGAGCGGCTTCTTGATTCTTAGCTGCTTTGTCTTTCTCAGTTGAGATTGTGTCATCTTTTGGAAGGCTTTCTTTACGCTCGTTTTGCTTTGTTTTCTCTTTTTGCTCAGATATACTAGTGACATCGATGTCTATTGCTCCTTCTAAATTTGGATCAAGCTCAACATCTTCTTTAAATATGACCGTCACTTCATTTTGTTTTGAAACGGTATACTCTCCAACAGATACTTCATTGACAATAATTGGTTCATTCTGCTCCTTCTCTACCTGAATGGCTGAAGGAAGAGAGAGAACATACGGATATTGCTTTTTTAGATCAATTCCTTTTATAGACCAATGGACAGTGGCCTTTCTTACTTGCTGATCTTCCATGTTTGATAACTTGTTTCCTTCGCTATCAGCAAACTCAATATCCCCATAAATGTTTTCTTGGCTTTCTTTGGCTTGTGCCCCTGCCAGAGGCAAGATTCCTAATATACTAGACTGTATGACTAACACCGCGATGAGAGCCAATGACAATATTCTTTTCAATACATCCACCCTTTTCTAAAATTAATTTTCAACAACGATAAAAAACCATTTGTATCTTGTCTGATAAACCACTCCGTTTCTAATCAAATATTTTCTAAAAATTGCACCTTAAGACCCTATGAATAAAATGAGATGATCAATCTTGAGTAGTGGATATAGTAACTGGATAGGGGTCTATAGAAATGGGGAATAGTGAGAGGGATCATGAAAAAATAAATGTGAATTTTCTATTTATACTGGAATGAACAATAAATGATGTTTACATGCTTATATAATCATATATTCACATATGGTTCATTCATATGAAACAAGCATGTATCATATGGTATGTATGGTGAGACAGTTCAGCATCATATAGATCGCATTCCTTTCTACTCCCTTTCATATGGTAATCAAAAAGCTTCTCCGTTTTATTCTTACATTTACCGTTTCAACAGCAAAAAAATAAACAAAATATCTAAAATGATCCATTTTTATAGGATTCATGGCTTACTTATCACCTTTTAAAAGAAAAATATGGAGAATCAGCGCATAACATTTGTTTTCGTCTAATTTTTTTCTCTTTTATCATCAAAAGTGAAGACAAAACGATTTAGCCTAAACATTACAATCATTTCATGCCTATTTTGAGAATCAAATGTTCTTTAAGTGAACTTCATAATATAGAGGCAAGCCAAGGGAAGGAGTTAGTTGTTTGATGGAGCTCATTGATAATAAATCAAAGAGATGGATAAAAATTTTAAAACTGCTTGTATCCAAAAATAAGTGGTGGAGCCTTCAAGAAATATCGAATGAACATATCGGTTCGGTTCGTGCCATTCAAAGCGATTTAGAACAAATGAAATCGTTCAAAACAGAGAATGGAGAGCCGTTAATCCACATAAAGCCAAGACAAGGCATATCCATTTGTTATACACAGACGATACGAGTAGACTACTATATCAAAGAAATTTTAAAAGATACGATTGAAATTCGATTGATTGACGGCATTTTTTTCGAACAAAACAGGTCTTTCTATGAATGGATGGACACGCTTAATATTAGTAGATCCACATTGTATAACACCATTCATAAAATCAATTCGATCCTTACATCCTATGACATCGAGTTACGCCCAGATAGTATGCAGTTCCATGGGAATGAGAAGGAGATTCGTCAATTCTTTGTTGAGTTTTTGTTTGAAGTGTATGGAAGCCGGCTTTGGCCATTCGATGATATTCAAAAGCAAGACGCAGTTGATTTATTACAAGAGCTATTTCAGGTGCTCGAAGTCAATGTACCAGATGTGGCTATAGATAAATACTGCCTGTGGCTCGGTGTTTCCATTCACCGAGTGAGGAAAAATTTTACCATACGACGCAATTATACGTACTCGATGAATGAAGAAAAACAGACCTCTACAGCCAAAGGTATCTATAATCAAATTAAAAACTGGGAAGAGCACATTTGCCAAATGACAAAGGACATTTTTGGTATTACACTGGATCATCACGAATTTGTCTTTTTACTATTGATCGAACCAGCTATTGGCCACTTTAAATCAATTGAATCTGTCGAAGAAAAGTTGACGTTCTTTCAATCGCATACACCACACCTCTTTGAAGCCATTCATTCATTTATCAATCAATTGGAGTTGATTTATCATCAAGAGGTGGCTAATCGCAAGGTGATGACACTGATTCTTCTCCAATATTATGTGTATTCTAAGGAAATTACCGTGAGAGATGGATTCCTTTTCAAAAAGAAATCGAGTTATTTATCAGAGGTGAAAGAGCAGCTTCCTTACTTCTATTCGAGGATTACTCATATCATCCAAGAGTTAAAAACAGACGATATACTCGCTTCTTTTGTGAAAAATGAACGGGAATTGATCCGTATCATTACGTCTACCTGGAGAGGGCTTGTTCAATTTGAAATGGAGCGAAGAAACGTGTTGAACATATTTGTTATTTCAACATTAGGCTATTATCATAGTTTGTTTATAGCAGATTTAATTAAATTAAGCGTGCCTCCTCTCATTCACACTTTTACAAGTCCAGAAAATACATTAAATGATGTAACGATGGATCAACTTGGGATTGATATGATCGTGACCGATACCGAGCTCCCTATTCAATTTGGACGATATACGCTGCTGATCAGCTCTTTTCCAACAAAGAAAGAATTGGACAACTTGAACCGAAGATTGGTTGATATAATCGACTAATGTTCATCAAAAAAAGCTGCTTGAGAGCTTCTCAAGCAGCTTTTTGCTTCTGTATTAATGAAGCACGATTTGTTCATTCATCAAATCAATGGCATAAAGTGATTGCTCATATTCATCTAATAGAAGGTATACTTTGAGCGGTGCAGCCGTTTGATCTGTCTGCTGCGTGAATAGTACACAAGTGAATTTTTCGATCCCCTCTGGCAGCTTGCTTTTCAGAAAAGGATGAAGAATAGGAGAGATTCGAAGGGTATCAACATCTTTCAGCCAAAGTTCATCTTGTAACGCAGGATAATGGTCAACCAAAAACTGACGAAACACTTCCAATGTACTCAAGGTAGATATCCTCACTTTCTTCTATCATGGCTTCAAGCTTACCTAAAAACAAACGTGTTCAAGTCATCCTATGATGTCAGTCCACCAAATGTCGTATACTACTAGAGACACGATTTCATTTTTCTTCAAAAAGCATTGTAGCTCAACTTTACTGTCAGGAGTGTTTACTATGTATGACGTCTACTATATTCCAACCGATGGACCTATGATCATATTCTTATCTGTTTCTTTCGTGATGAAACGACAACTTCCTGCTACAAAATTCCAAATTTCTTCAAAAAATTGGTGCAATGAGACAAAAAAGAACAGCTCCTCACTGTTCTTTCAGACATTATGAGAGGTCTTTCAAAGAAAACACTTCGCCGCTCTCTGCATCAACACCATCATGGCAATCGAGCTTTCCGCATAGAACATATTGTTTTTGCGCTTCGTCATAGACGTAGATAGGTGTCAGTTCAAGACGTTCTCTCAATTTTTCAAAGGCTTCTTTCTGAGATACAGTAATTTCACTTGCCGCTTGAGAGGGACTCAGTATCCCGCACACTTGAAACATTTCTTTTTTATCTATGTAATTAACGGCTTCAAACGAGCTGGCATCAATGAAGACCTTGATCTTGTCCATAAATCCACTGCCTTCTTGCCCGTTCGTTTTTAATATCGCATGGATGTATCCATGATCACGATGGAGTGTTTTCAGAACCCACTTTCCTGTATCCTTTGAATATTTTTGCGCCAAAAAGGTTCGGACTGCTTTTATACACTCAGTTTGCTCTTCTTTTGATATCGGGATGGTATCCGGTGAAGGCTCCAATGAGAAAGCTTGTTCAGCTGAAATGTCCTCATGGATATTCATTTCCTTTTTTTCAAAGGCTTTGTTTAACGGTTCATTCCATTCAATGATCTCATTCATGTGTATACAAAGTGTTTCTTCACGCCCAATTTCAAACGGTATAGTTCCTGTTCCATCGTTCTTGACATAGATTTCTTCTAATGCATAAATTGTTCGAATTCGATTGTGCTCGAAGGAAGGCCATTGAAACTGCTGCACTTGCTGCTCGGCTAAGTTCTCCAGCTTATCAATAGAAAGCACATATTCCTCAGCTCTCAGTAATGTTTTGGCTAAAAATGGTCCGTGGTGTGTAAAGTACATGAGCTGTCCATGTTCATCCCATTTCACCTCAATTCTGCCTGAAGGCGTCACTTTCACACCATCTATTGCTTCTTCGAAAAAAAGTCCCCCTTTCTCCTTCTGATGCATGTGAAAATGCTCACCATAGATCAACCCTGTTTCTTGTTCGATCCATTGAATGACATGAGCTGGATATGGTCTCTTAAATGTGACACCATGCTGCGCATAGGTTTTGTCCATGACAAAAATAACTGTTTCCACCTGTCCCGTATTCAAATTCACTTCAATAACGGCTGTGCCGTCTGGGTTTAAATCGTCGTCCTCAGGTTCCGTTTCATGAGAGGGGAACCATTCCATATTGAATGTATAAATCGTTTCATTAAACATGTTGACGTAACGATGAAAGCTGTGTCTTTTTAGATGATAAAGATCTAAGCCAAATTTCGCCTTTGTCTGATCAATCAATTGTTGTATGTTTGCATTCAATGGTTTCACCTCAAATTGGTTAAGTTTTATGGAAGAACAAAAATAACGATAAAGATGAAGATGATGATTACTAACAAGAATCCTAAAGCAATTCCCATTATGTTTGACTCTTTTGTATAGCCTGTTAATTCTCCATCAGTCGATCGGTCGATTTTTCTAAAGCGAAAAAGCATGCTTATATTGATAAGAGCTAGAGCCATAATCAATAAGAAAAGTAGAAATAAAGGTTGGATATCAAAGAATGGGTTCGATACATCTTGGAAGCTAAAAGACTGAAAGAACATAAGCCCACTCAATATCAGTTTCCAAACATTATCCATCTTCTGTTCTTTCTCCCACTCTTTCCCCAATTTTTCTTTTTCATAAATAGCTATCTGCTCGAAAATTGGAATGAAAGACTTTGTTGATCCTTTTTTAATAAAACCATAAATGCTTTGAAGGAGCATTAAAATTCCTAAACAAAGAAAGAAATGTGTAAATCGAATTTCAACAATTTGGATCAACATAAAAAAAGCGACGATTATGATAGCGGCTATTAAATTAGAGACAGCTATTTGTTTCGTCCTCATCTTTTTCAGTGCAGCTTGTTCCATGTAATACTCCTCTCCGTTTTAAATGTTTCTGTTGAACGCTCTATCTTTATTACGATTTTACCGAAAAAATGTTTCAATATTTTCCCTTTCTACTGTCAATTCGGCTTTTTTCGCAAATGAAAAGACGCCCATCATTCAATGAACGTCTTATCTTTCTTCATGAAATCAGCACATCATATTTGAGCAGCTGTTCTGTCTTTTATTTGTTGAGCTGCCAGGTGTTTAAAGTCATCAACAGACAGCTGTCTAGATGTCTTTTCTCCATGCTGTCTGATGTTCAGTGTTTTTTCTTCCATTTCTGTATCGCCAATGACAGCGATATAAGGGATTTTTTGCATTTGTGCTTCTCTCATTTTATAGCCGAGTTTTTCATCCCGTTCATCGATTGTCACTCTTATTCCGATCTTTCTTAATTGCTGCTGCACCTCAAGGCAGTGATCAAGGTGAACCGTTGAGACAGGGATGATTTGTACTTGTACTGGTGCCAGCCATAACGGGAAGGCGCCTGCAAAATGCTCGATGAGAATGCCAAGGAAACGATCCAGAGAACCGAAAATGGCACTATGAATGACAACTGGCCGTACCTTTTCATTCTTTTCATTGATATATGTTAAATCAAATTTCTCAGGCATTTGAAAATCTAACTGAATTGTGGCGCACTGATGGCTCCGCTGCAAGGCATCTTTTATATGAAAATCGATTTTCGGGCCATAAAATGCCCCATCTCCTTCATTTAGCTGATAATCGACTTTTAGTCGATCAAGCACATTCTTTAGCGCTGATTCAGAGATATCCCAAATGGCATCATCGCCTAACGCTTTTTCAGGACGAGTGGATAGTTCCACAGAGTACTCAAACCCAAATGTCCGATACACATGATCAACTAATTGGAAAATCCGTTTGATTTCAGCTTCAATTTGATCTTCTCTCAAAAAAATATGGGCATCATCTTGGCAAAATGTTCTGACCCTGAACAATCCATTTAATGCTCCGCTAAATTCATGACGATGCACCTGACCAAACTCAGCCATCCTGATCGGAAGGTCTCTGTATGGAAATAAGCTGTTTTTAAACATGAGCATATGTCCTGGACAATTCATAGGCTTTAAAGCAAAGCTTGTATGGTCTACTTCTGAGAAATACATATTTTCATGATAATGATCCCAATGTCCCGACTTTTCCCAAAGCTCTTGGTTCATCATAAACGGTGTGCTCACTTCTTCATATTGCGCTTTGCCTCGCACTTCTCTAGAAAAAGCCATTAATTCATTTTTGACAAGCTGACCTTTTGGTAAATAAAACGGCATACCTGGCGCTTCTTCCGAAAACATGAACAGAGATAATTGTTTCCCTAATTTCCGGTGATCACGCTTGTTTGCTTCTTCCATGAAATGAAGATACTCAGCTAGATATTTTGGATGTTGAAACGCTACACCATACACTCGCTGCAATACATCTTGATGACTGTCACCCCGCCAATAAGCACCTGCAACACGTGTTAGTTTAAATGACTTTACGAACCCAGTAGAAGGTAAATGAGGCCCGCGGCATAAGTCGATAAATTCACCCTGCTGATACACTGTGATGGCTTCTTCAGATGGGAGTCGTTTTAAAATCTCCAGCTTATATGGATCATGTGCAAACAACGATTCAGCTTCTTTGTAAGAGACCTCCTTTCTTTGGATGAGATGATTCTCGTTTATGATCTTTTCCATCTCTTTTTCAATCTCTGCCAAATCCTCTACGCTTAATGTTTGATTTAGCTTCATATCATAGTAAAATCCATTTTCGATGACAGGTCCGATTCCAAGTGTGACATTGTCATATAACCTTTTCACCGCTTGGGCTAATACGTGTGCAGATGTATGGCGCAGCACTTCAAGCCCTTCTTTTGAATCGAGTGTGACAATAGACAGCCCAGCATCGCTGTCCAGCTGGTGACTTAAATCGACCAATTGATCATTGATCTTTCCTGCCACTGCTTTTTTCCTTAAACTCGGGCTAATATGGGAGGCAACACCTGCGACAGTCGTACCTGCAGAAAACTCCTTTATCTTTCCATCTGGAAATTGAATCTTCACCATGTTTTCTTTCATGACTGACACACCTTTCATTTTTTGATATAAAAAAACACACCCATCCCTCATAAAGGGACGAATGTGTAATCCGTGGTTCCACCCAAATTCCCATAACGCATTTTCGCTTTATGGCTCTGGTGCCGTAACGTGGCATAGTCGGTATTGGATACTTCAATTTTCCCCAATACAGCTCAAAGGTGGTAAGACAACTTTTCTGCGTTAGGAAGATTTCAGCGTGACTTCCCTCTCTAGTAACCGATAAAAGCTGCTCATGTCCTTTTCAAAGCAATGATGATATAGGAGTGAACAAAAAAACACACCCATCCCTCATAGAGGGACGAATGTGTGATCCGTGGTTCCACCCAAATTCCCATAACGCGTATTCGCTTTATGGCTCTGGTGCCGTAACGTGGCGTAGACGATATTGGATACTATGATTTCCCCAATACAGCTCAAAGGTGGTAAGACACTTTTCTGCGTTAGGAAGATTTCAGCGTGACTTCCCTCTCTGGTAACCAGTAAAAATGGCTCATGTCCTTTTCTTCGCTTTTAATTTCTCCATATCTTACATGATGATGATAGAACATGTAAAGCTTTATTTTGTGCAGAGCAATTGAAATTCATTCTTTAAATGATATGTTGGGTGATTTTTGACATTAATTAAATTTTGTCTGTTAGCATCCTATTTTGCTGTAGGAATAATTAAGCCAGAAATAATTTCCTTAGATTCCTTAATCCTGATAGTAAGAGTATAACTGTGAAATTTCTATATCTATTCCACCTTTAATAAGTCTTTGTATCCTACTGTTAAATAGTTTATCTAATATTTCTTTCTTGTCCTCAAATCGTCCATAATGGATTTTTTTATGACAGACTAAACAAATTGAAACAATATTAGCATGGATGTCTAAACTTTTATCAAATTGGTCTTGATATTGCATTGGTATTAAGTGGTGAGCCTCTACATAATTCTCTCCATTAAACTTAGAAATAAAATGCTTGTGTTGATTGTCAAACTCACATAAATAGTTTGCATCGGCTATAGCTCCACTTGCATATTTAGGATTTCTACGCCATACCTTTTTATTATTCACTAATCTATGTTTAGGCTTATTTTTTGGCTTATCCTCAATATCAACACTACTGATATCAGCAGAATTTCCTATTAGGTATTTTTCAAACTCCTGCTCCTCTTTAAATAGTTCTGCTTGTAACTCTGAAGCATAATAATACTCAATGTATTTTTTAAAATGATTTAAAGCTACACTATACATCCTATGTCCTTTTTCATTCTTCTTTTTAAACTCAGAATTATCAAGAATTGCATCGATAAAGGCAGTATCAGTTAAAGTAAATAAATTAAAACTCTGTAATCCATAATCTCTTAATTCTAATGATATTGTACCAATAGCTTTAGAGTATCTTCCTATAGAGTATGGTTTTATATTTGCATAAGTTCTTAACCATTCAGCAAAAGTATCTTGATTCATCAATGGTACTATTCACTCTCTCTGTATATTGTTTTCTTTATAAATGAATATTATTTTTAGAGTTAGTCAGCAGAAATAATATGAATTTTGTATTATAAAGAAATTTCAATTCATATTCTTATTCACAAATTCCCCTTCACAATCGTTCTCTTGGCTTTCTTAACAATTCTGCTAGTTGCTTTTGTATCAGAATCCTTTGACCACTGGTCGCACAGGTTTGTTACCCAATTTGGCTGTGTTTTACTAGAGTCATTGAGCCAGTTTCCTACAGAATCTTGAACATATGTTGATGGATCGGATTTGAGTAAATTTAGAATAGGCAGTGCCCTCTCTGGCTCTTGTTTTAATAACTCAATATGCTTTGTCCATACCCCTCTAGGACGGATCGACTCTACAGAGAACCGGCGAATATTTTCATCCCCGCTTTTTGCCCATTCTGTTAAATATTCTATACTTTGATCAAGCTGATGACTGAGGCTTTCTCTCACTGACATCCTTCTCGTACACCAAAATGATGATCAGCTGCAAATGGCTGAATGTACGCAAGTTTCTCTTCCAGAGTTGATAAGTGTTGTTTGTTCATATAAGCAGCCCAACAGCGAACGCTATCAGATACGTGGTGAGCAAATGCCTGTAGTACTTCCGCTTGTTTTTCCTCATTCTCTTTGTGTAGCACTTCATCTAACAATTGACCGATGAGACGAATTGCTTTCATTCCTGATTCAGCTTTTTGTTTAGTGATCTCAGATGAAATATCGTCTATATAATGGTCAAAACCAACGGACGGCAAAACATGCTGTATTAGCGTCATATGATTGACAGCCAGCCATTCAGTTAAATTCACACTTTCGATCTCTCCCTGATTCAAAAGGGTCCAGACGTCACGAGGGATATCAGTCCCCTTTCGAGCGCCTTTTCGATTGATGATATCCTCACTTATTTGCATTCTATTTTCTCTCCTCGTCTAGCAGTTCTTTTGTTAGACATTCATCGTTTTTAAAAGAAATTTGTTGATGCCCTTAATCTTTGGATATTGACTCCTATTGTAGCAAATAAACAATTTCACTGGTGCATTCTTCAAATCAAAAAGGAACTATCCGAAATAAGTAGTCCCTTCCATACATAATTGAATTTAAGTTAGCTTCCTTGTTCGATCACCTTCAAACTCTTATGCTGAGAAAATCGGTCAAACGCCACCATTAGAATGGTCATGAGTAAAGAGAGAAAAACGGTTCCAGCACTGATCCAGCTTAGGTTTAATATAGATGTTTCGCTTAACACAATCCCTCCTACACCAGAGCCTAAGGCAAATCCGAATTGAATAAATGATGTATTGACACTTAATGCGATATCAGGAGATTTTGGTACAAGTGTTACAAGATATAGCTGCTGAGCTGGTGATGTGCTCCATGTAGCGATCATCCATATCATGATGACAGCCACCATGACCACGAGATTCCCTGTGACAAATGCTAGCAGCATGAGCATGATGATTTGCAGAATGATTCCAGAGAAAATCGTGAATATTGGGCCCTTTTTATCTGCTGCAATCCCTCCAAGGCTGGAGCCCAAAAAGCTGCATATTCCAGCTAGTAATAAAATGCCACTGATTTCTGTGATGCTAAGGTTTGCTGATGCTTGCAGGAAGGGCGTTAAATAGGTAAATAACGTGGAATATCCACCTACATAGAATAGCGTCACTGCCACCGCAAGTAATATTCGCTTATCTTTTAAAATCGATAATTGCATACCAAGTGTCACCGGTTCTTGTTCTTTCATAGAGGGAATTCGCCTATACACAACAATCAGCGGAATAAGCGTGATCAATCCAATGGTTGCGAATAATGCTTTCCATCCGATCATACTGCTTAGAAATGTCCCGATTGGAACACCTAAAACCAAGGAGCTGCTTAATCCCATTAAAATGATGCCAATGGCTGTTCCTCTTTTTTCACGTTCTACAAGACGAGTCGCAACAGCCATTGCCACTACAATAGCCGTCCCCCCACTGATTCCTTGTAAAATCCTTGTCATCATCACCATTTCAAACGAATGGCTGACACTTGTGATGAAATTACTTAAAATAAAAATGATCAGCATCCATGATAATATTTTTCTGCGGTCCATATTGATCGTCAGTGCAATGACAATCGGTGCGCCGATGGCTGCTGAGAGCGCTAAAGACGTGACCAATAATCCAGCAGCAGACGTCGTGACATGTAAATCATCTGCGACCATCTGGATAATGCCTGTAATGATATATTCAATCGTTCCAATTAAAAAGGCTGCTAAAGCAAGTAAATAGACAACGGCTTTGTTTTTCATCGTGACGTTTCTCCTTTGGGCAATGTTTACGATTTGATTTCATCTATAATAGGAATTTGAATTTCAATGAGTCTGCCTTCTTCATTTTCAGACAAAGGGTAATAAATCTCTCGGCCCGGCTGGTCTTCTTTCACGCGGTATCCGTTATTTTCAATCCATGTCGCCAGGTCAATACAAGCAGTTTGTGCGGATGGAGAATGTGAATGAAATAACAGTGTCGCCATTGTTTCTTCTGCAGGTAACGTACGTATCTTGATTCCTTGAGGAAGAGTGCCCCTTAACGATTTGACGGAATACCCCACCTCAAATTCGAACTCACTTTCTTTTTCGAATGATTCCCTCCACAGCACCACTTGTGGTCCCGAGATCGATTCTTGTTGAATTTTAAGTAATAAATGATGAAACGTTTGAAAGAATGAAGGAATTTCGTCAACAGTTCCGTTGGATTGAAAAGACATGATGCTTTTGCTTTCAACAGATTTGATAATGACCTCCTGTTCTTTTTCAACACACCCCTCTCGTTTAATGAGGTGCATCCGCTCCTTAATACGCGCTAATTTCTGTTGTTCTCTCTCGATCAATTGCTGAATCTCACTTTCTTTCAGCAGAAACATGCCCTGAATCTGCTCTACCGAAATATCTTCCCGAAGAAGCTGAGCCATTTGCTTTAACGTAAAGCCCAATTCCTTGTACAGAAAAATTCGATTGACCTCAAGCAGCTGCTCAGCTGAGTAATATCGGTATCCCGAATCTTGATCAATCTGCTTAGGCTTTAATAAATCAATTTGGTCATAATATCTTAAGGTTTTAACAGGCACTTTACTTAACATAGAAAAATCGCCGATCTTGAACATCCTGCATCTCCTCCGTTTTGTTGATCTGATCAAAGTATAAACCTTTCAGTAAAGGGGAAGGTCAACTGAAGAATTTAAAAATGTCGATTCGCTTCAGTAGAAACAAAAAAGCACTATTTTCAAATAGTGCCTAAAACGAAGGTTTTCGATTCACTTTTAAAAGAATGCTTTCTGATAAGAGCGGAGCACATGCCATCACCCCTTGAATTTATTCATTTACCCCAAACAATCCAATCTTTTCAGGCACTTTACAATATCTCCACTTTTAAAGAAATTGAATATGGCACCCTCGCTAAACCGTTCGGCTCTTACAACCCCCATCATGAGAGCAAGCACACACTGCGCATTTAAATTTGAAATGTCCACATTCTCCATATCGTTCGGTCCACCTTCAATCCCATTTTCTTTGAGGATCTCTCTGTAGCGGGTAAGCTCCAGCTCTTGATGTTGTTTTGCAAAGGTATAAACATCTTCGATCAAGTGACGAACCGTTTCGGAATAATTCACAAAGGGCATCTGAATTGGGCGTTCAGCTGTTCCATCATTTTCTTGATCGATTACCCATTCTCCAATATGATCTTCCTGAAGCAGCGGTATGTATTTTGTTAGAATATCGAATTGACTCATTTTCATCCTCCTCTATCTCCTTTATATGGTTTACTCTGATCGACACCTATGGATCAGTATAAAAAAATCCGTGATCATCCTACCAGCTAGACACCAGTATTCAAATCACGGACAGTCTTTATTCACTTCACTTTTTATACTCTAACCATTGATACAACTGTCTCCACATGCGCCGTTTGCGGAAACATATCGACTGGCTGCATGTATTCGATTTTGTAGTCTTTTGACATGTATTCGAGGTCTTTTGCTAATGTTGATGGGTTGCAAGAGACGTAGACAAGGCGTTTTGGTTTGACTTGTTTGACAGTGTCTAAGAAGGTGCGCTCGCAGCCTGTTCTTGGCGGGTCCACGACGATGACGTCAGGACGGAAGCCTTCTTTGACCCATTTTGGCAGCCAGTGTTCAGCTGTTCCTGTCACATAGGTCGCGTTTTTCATGCCGTGTTTTTTGGCATTTTTCTTGGCATCATCAATCGATTCTTTGATGACATCCATTCCTCTTACTTCTTTTGCACCATCTGAGAGCCACATACCAATGGTTCCAACGCCGCAATATGCATCGACAACCTTTTCTTTGCCAGTCAGTTTGGCCGCTTTTTTCGCTTCGTCGTAAAGCTTTAGCGTTTGCTTCGGATTCAATTGGAAGAAAGCACGTGCACTCAGTTCAAAGGAGACGTCTCCTAAAAATTCTTGAATGACCATGTTGCCAGCTAGGTGAGATGTCTTATGGCCAAAGATGACCGACGTTTTTTCACCGTTGACATTGTGCATAATGGACGTCACTTCTGGCAGACGTTTTTGAATGGCTTCGGCGATTTCTTTTTTCTTTGGAAATTCAGGATTTGATGTGACTAGAACGACCTGTACTTCACCTGTTTCAAAACCGACACGCACAACAATTGAGCGTACGTCGCCTTTTCTCGTCCGTTCATTGTAGACCGATACACCGAATTTCTCTAAGATTTTGCGGACAACGCCCGTTGTTTTGTTCGTATTTGGATGCTGCACGATACATTCCTTGATCGGTACAAGCTTATGAGAGTTCAGTCCGTAAAGTCCAGCAATGATGTCACCGCTGTGAGAACGCCCTACTTGGAACTGGCTTTTGTTCCGGTAGTGCCACGGATCTTCCATACCGATCGTTGGTCGAATATCTAGTTTTTCAACTGATAGCTTCGTATGTCGTTCTATTGATTGAATGACAATATCTCGTTTTTCCTTTAGCTGCTGCTCGTATGCCAAATGCTGTAGCTGACAGCCTCCGCACTGCTCGTATACTGGGCATGGCGGTTTCACTCGATGCTCGGAGCGCTTTCGGACTTTTCTAACCGTACCTTCTGCATATTTTGCTTGGACATTCGTTGCTTCCACAACCACTTCTTCGCCTGGAAGCGCACCCGGGACAAAGACCACTTGCTTTTTAAAATAACCGACCCCTTCCCCATTAATGCCAAGGCGTTTAATGGTAAGCGGGAACTGCTGTCCCTTTTGTAAAAGGGCACCTTGCTGTTTTTCCTTCACTTCATTCTCTCCGTTCTATCTGAACCCTTGATAGGTTGTCTTCATTTTATTCCATCTCATTAGTATATCATGACTTGGACAAAGAGAGAAAATCCCTTTCATTTATTTATCTGTCTCAATGCTTCTCCATAAATATAAAGAAGCGTAGCTTAAATACGGGGTCCACTCCTTGCTTAATGCTGCCATTTCTTCTTTTGTCGGCTTTTCAGGCAGGTCAAAGTGCCGCTTGATGGCGTTTTGAATACCGATATCTGCCATCGGAAAGAGATTTGGTCTTCCAAGTCCATTCATGAGCACATTTTGAACTGTCCAAGGTCCAATCCCTCTAATCGGAAGCAGACGTTCTTCCACCTCCAGATCAGTTAAATCGTGTAATTCTTCTAAACAAAGAGAGCCGCTCACAATTCGCTTCGATACATCGATGACATATTCCGCTTTCCGCTGACTAAATTGGAGCTTTCTCAAATCCTCTGTTTCAAGTGAGGCGATGGCTTCCGGTAAAGGATCAAACCAAACACCTTCTATTTGCTCACCGTACGTATGAACAAACCGTTTCGTGAGCTCATAAGCAAACGCCAGATTGAGCTGCTGATGAATGATGCATTTCATCAAACAATGATATAAATGAAAATCCAGCATGAGCGGTGTCCCGACATGACGCTCAAATATGGACGCTAAATTCGTTTGAGAAAAATGCTCATGCACAGCGTCTAATTGATGCTCCATTCCAAATATCCGTTTCACCTCACATATGAGAGGTTCCTCTGGACCGTTTCCTTTCACCCGAAACGTGGGCGCTTCTTTTGTTCCGGTGGCTTGAACGACGACAACGTATGGTTTTTGTTCTAACCTAATTGGTACTTTGATTTCTCGTTTATTCAAATCGACTGCTTTTAATGGATCACTTGATAAGCGTCTGAGCACTTGATCGAAATGATACGGCGGCTCCACCACCAGCTCTTTTTCCCACATGTTTTCCTCTTCCTTTCTGCAAACACGCAGATGCGATTGTTTCACTTTGCATGAATGATTCTCTATATTGAATACTTTTAAACTTAAAGAGTACAAGAATTTATCAGTTATATCTTCCTTATTTACGGTCATTTTCCTTTTGGATGAAGTAACATTTTTAGTCGAATTCAGCTAAAATTCGACAGCACCCTTCAATATTTTAGGATTATTTACCTTAAATTAGAAATAGAACCTCTGGGTGATATCTTCTATTCCGAAAACATTTGTATAATTATGACATATCAAGGAGGTGAACAAAGGAATTAGCTGATTAGGCAATCATTTGTTTTATCTTGCAGGACCATATTTTACCTCATTGATAACCGGCTTCACCTAGTTTCACTTTTTACGAAAAGAAAGACCCAAAATTTAAAAACAAAGGAGATCCGACCAATGAAAAAAACCATTCTTTCTGTTGCCCTTGCCACTGCTGTTTCTTCGACACTACCAGTATTCGCTGACGCTGCTGAACAAAAAACTACTCCAGTTTCAACTACTGTTCAGCAAACTGTTTTAAACAAAGCTGCTGAAAGTAAAGCATCTACAACCGCAGGAAACGTTAATATTAACTTTGACGTACTTGGTATAGCTAATGCATTAATCAATGCTGCAAATGCTAACACAAACCGTGAAGGCTTTGTCAAAGGACTAATGGAGTCTGCTTTCTATGCTGCGGGCTCAAAATACAATGTCATGGTATTTAACTTAAGCCAAGGTTATGAGACTCGTTTCAACGGAGTCAAAACGTTTGCTACTGTGAAATACGGAAGCATTACTTACGGAGTTTGGGTATTTGAAAATGGATCTTTCACAAACAAAGGTGACGGTGGCTACATCAACTGGGCGTTTAGAGGCTGGTTCGACCGCAACGGTGGTTTCGTCAACTTCCGTCGTCCTTAATTCTCGGTTTTATCCATCAATCATACACGCACATTGGACCGATCTCAGTAATGAGATCGGCTTTTTTATGCAGAACACGTATAAGTTCACCGGTGCTGCTTCATGATATAATGCAAGTCTGGAGGGGTGCACATGCTGAAAAAAATTGCAGTGACAAAAAACGGCGACTTGATTGAACATGCAACATTACAGCAGCTTTCAAGCCCCGATATCGCCTGGTACTGGATTGATTTCCATGCGCCAACGGAAAAGGAAGCAGCGCTTTTGAAGGAATACTTTCAGTTCCATCCGCTTGCGATTGAGGATTGCTTCCATTATTTACAGCGGCCGAAGCTTGATTTTTATGAAGGGTATTTATTTTTCGTGCTTCATGCCCTGAATCAAAAGACGCTTCGATCTGAGGAAATCGATCTGTTTGTTGGTGACAATTATATCGTGACCTTTCATTTGAAGGAGGCGCCATACATTGACCGTGTCATTCGAAAGCTCAAAGAATCTGATAAAACCCGAAATAGCGGACCTGAGCATATTGCTTATATGCTGATTGATCAGCTTGTCGATGATTATTTCCCTATTATTTATCAAATTGAGGACAGGCTGAATGAAATTGAGGATGAAGAAGGTCATAAAACATATGGAACGCTGATGAACGAAGTATTCGGAATTCGATCCGATTTGCTCAAGCTGCGAAGAACGATTATCCCGATGAGGGACCTTTTATATCGTATTGTCAACACAAATACGATGAGAAGCGATACGAACCGGCAAGCATATTTCAATGATATTTATGATCACCTTTTGAAACTAACCGAGATCGTCGAGTCAAACCGTGATATGACGGCCGATTTACGAGACAGCTATCAGACGCTGAATTCCAATCGAATGAATGCAATCATGATGACATTGACCATTGTGTCGACCATTTTTATTCCACTGACCTTTATTGTTGGGGTGTACGGGATGAACTTTGACAACATGCCTGAATTACACTGGAAGTATGGCTATTTTGGGGTGCTGATTTTCATGGGTCTGCTCGTCTCGGGTATGCTTTTGTGGTTTAAGCATAAAGGGTGGTTCCGCATTTTCAAATAATTTGTTGAGAGAATAGCTTGGGGGCGGTTAAGGTGGAAAACTGGATTCCATTGACTCATCAAGAACTAAGGCTGGTATGGAAGACGTTCTATCGAGATTTCAAATTTAATCCAAGCATCTCTCGTTTTCCCTCATTCCACGTACCATCTCCTTATATTACATATGATATCTCTGTTTATTTTGAGGACCCTTCCCTTCTACATGCGGAGGAAGACCTTGAAGAGAAAGCGTTACTTGCTTTTCAGGAGCATATGAGAACAGACGAATATATGCTGGCACTCGATTGGCAGCACGAATGCTACTGGATCACACCATACGGGTCATTTGAAAAAGATGAAATTGGGGAATGGAGAGTCCCTGTGCTTCCTAACGGGGATTATGATTTCTTTTTATCAAAAGAGATGCATTGGGGCTTGCTAGGACATCCTTGGGAGCAAACAATCACGATTTTCGGTGAGGGCTTGATTGACTCTTTTACGAATCATCACCCGATTTTGTTTCAGCGTAAAATAAGAGAAGGATAAAGAAAAAGCTCGCAGGTCTTCTGCAAGCTTTTTTCTATAGCTGAGGCAGATGCCATACTTTTTCAAGCATGAGATCGTCTAGGCTTTTAAAGGAATATCCTTGTTTTTTCAGAGCCGTGATGGCATCATCCAATGCCTCGGCATTGTCCCTTGAGACGGTATGAAGTAAGTAAATGGCACCTGGGTGCGCCTGCTTCATCATTTGATCGTAGGCATACTGTTTTCCTTTTTGATGATGAATATGCCAGTCCACAAACGCTACTGACCAGAAAACGGTTTGGTAGCCGAGCTTTTTTGTTTCCTTCAGCACTCTTTCACTGAATACACCGCGCGGCGGACGAAGATAGAGGTTGTCTTGTTTTCCAGTGATTTTGTACACGGCTTCATTGACACGGTCCAGCTCTTCTTTGATTTCTTTCGTACTCTTTGTTGTTAAATCTGGATGGTGATAGGAGTGGTTGCCAATGATATGACCTTCCTCTGCCATCCGTTTGACGAGCTCAGGCTGATCCTTTACAAAGTGCCCTGTCACAAAAAAGGTGCCTGGTACTTGATGTTTTTTCAGCACATCTAAGATCTTCGGCGTATACCCATTTTCATAGCCATTGTCGAAGGTAAAATAAATCTCTTTCTTTTTCGTGTTTCCTAAATAAAAGGCATCATACTTTTTTAAAAGGACGTTCAATTCTTTACCCGCATCTGCTGGCTTGTGTTCTTTGCTTTTCGCAAATCCCCAATGGACGGGCTTATTAGACACGGCTTCCGCTTCTGAGAGAGGCATGGATACAAAAAGCGCACATAAACAGATGAGCATGTATTTTTTCATTTACGTCACTTCCCGGTTTTTCTTCTATTGTGCAGAATAAGACCGAGACTCATACACTGATTCACTTGCCAAATTAAAGAAAAAAGCCCGCACTGCGCGAGCTATTCTTCCTTCCAATCGCTTTTAAACCGTTCATATTTCGCTTCTAGGTCGTCAATCATCTGGATCAGTCTGTCTATATCCTCAACATCTGTTGATTCAGGATCTAATGAATCAATCACATTCATAAACATATCTAATCGGTTCTTTAAATAATCAACCTGCTGCTCTTTGCTGTCTGCTGCCTTGCCCATAGATACACTCCCTTTAGCATTTGTTTCTAGCTTATCTTTTTTTCCCTTGTAAATCAATGAAACCCCACTTGCGTATAACGGTGATGGGGCTTAAAATTAACTGTTGGCGGGTCCACGTTTGCCCGAATGAAAAGGAGATAGATACCATGAACCAAAAAACAGCACTTCGTCCGATTACACCTGCATATGACCCTTGGGAAGCCTATCTCGATGTGCAGGATTACGGAGAAATGAAGCTGACAAATATTGAATTTACGACAACGACGTTGTGTAACATGAGATGTGAGCACTGTGCGGTTGGCTATACTTTGCAGCCGAAAGACCCACATGCACTGCCGCTTGATTTGTTACTTCGCCGTTTAGATGAAGTTCCGCTCCTGCGCTCAATTAGTATTACAGGCGGAGAGCCTATGCTTTCTCTCAAATCTGTGCGGGAATATGTCGTCCCTTTATTAAAATATGCCCATGAACGCGGCGTCCGTACACAGATCAATTCAAACTTAACACTTGATTTGGCGCGATATGAAGAAATTATTCCATACTTAGATGTCCTTCACATCTCACATAACTGGGGAACTGTCGAAGAGTTTGCAACGGTCGGTTTTGCGATGATGGACAGAAAACCAACCTTTGAGCAGCGCGAGAAATTATTTAACCGCATGATTGAAAATAGCCGGGCACTTGTCAAAGCAGGTGTTACCGTATCTGCTGAAACCATGCTGAATAAGCGCACGCTTCCATATATTGAACACATCCACCGGCAAATCGTGGAGGAAATGAAATGCCAGCGCCACGAAGTTCACCCAATGTACCCAAGTGATTTTGCCAGCGCCCTTGAATCATTGACGCTTCCGCAAATGCGTGATGCGATTCATCAGCTGCTTGATATTCGTGATCAAGACACATGGATGCTGTTTGGCACCCTGCCATTTTATTCTTGCAGCACAGATGAAGAAGATCAGCGCCTCCTCAAGCGATTGCGTCAGGAGAAACATGTCACGGTACGAAATGACCCTGACGGCCGCTCACGTTTGAATGTGAATATTTTTGATGGGAATATTATTGTGACAGACTTTGGCGATACACCGCCGCTTGGAAACATTGCTACTGATACATTGCAATCTGCTTATTCACGCTGGATGGACACAAAATTAGCAAAAGAGCTGAATTGCCATTGTCCAAGCGTACAATGCCTCGGTCCGAATGTTCTTGTGAAAAACAGCTATTATCAAGATGTTGATTTTACTTCTCGTACAGCCAGGGGGTAACCTATAGATGGACGATACTTTTCTGACAATAGTCAAGAACAAATACATTGAAATTCTCCTTGTTGGACTCGTTCTTTGGCTTGCCGTCTTTATGATTAACAAAGCGCTTCAAATTTTCTTTAAACGAACGGAGTTTATAGAGGACAAGAAGAAAAAAACGATCGAGAGCTTGGTCAAATCTGTTACAAAATACACCGCTTCGATTTGCTTTGTCATGTATGTCATTTCTCTCTTCTTTCATGATTTCGGAAAAATTCTTGCAGGTGCTGGTGTTGCTGGGATCGTCATCGGTTTTGGCGCCCAGACACTGATTCGCGATATTTTAGCAGGCATTTTTCTGATCTATGAACGTCAGATTCATAAAGGGGATTATGTGACAGTGAATAACCTCTTTAATGGAACGATTGAAGAGATTGGTCTCCGCTCTCTGCAAATTAGAGAATGGAGCGGCAAGCTGTTAACCATCTCTAACGGAGACATCCGGCAAATTCAAAACTATAACATGCACTACATGCGGATTACGGAGTCTGTATTAATTAGTGCGAATCAAAACCCAGATACAGCCTTTCAAGCACTCGAAACGGCCTGTGACAATTTAAATCAGATGCATCATGATTTTCTCAAAAAAGATGAATTTCAACATGCCATTGAACCGTTTCAAGTCCATGGCATTATGGGCCTGAACAAGCTGAACCGCGGGATTGAGATCACAGTGAAAGGAATGGTCGAAGACGAAAAATACTTCGATGCTGCCCTCGCTGTCCGAAAAGAAATGATCAAACAACTTCATCAGCATGATGTCAAATTGCTTGAAGATCTCGTTTATCCCCAGCCTGCAAAATAACCTCATTTATGATGGGGTTATTTTTTTGATTGTTTTTTGTTAACCAGTTAATTATAATGGATTATAGTTAACTGGTTAACATAAAGAGAGGATGTTGATTCATGACAAAAAAAGAAGCGATATCATTTATTAAAGAGATGTATGAAGAGGTATTAATCAAATTCAATATAGAAAAAGTGGAGGCTTATTTTTCACCTGATTATCAGCAAGTGACTGATGGAAAGGTTTCGACACTTGATGAGTTTAAAAAGCATCTATCCACATTAAAAGGATTGACAAAACAGCTTGAGATCCCCGTTTTTCATGATGTGTTATTTGATGAAGATACGCAGCAAGGGTGTTTTCGTTACACTGTAAATGTGGAACTCGCAAGCGGGGACAGGGGTTTAATTGATGTCATGGCTCTTTTCACGTTATTAGATGGCAGGATCATTCGGTGCGACGAGCTGACGAGATCTCACAAGCAGCATGAAACGCTTGAACAGCTTGGACACATCAGCTAAGAAATCTCTTCATTTCAGCCCTCTAACTTCTATCCTCTTGACTAATTCATGTATAATAGAAAACAGAATGATTTCATGCAGCATGGGGACCCTCATACTGTGTATTTTCTAAGTGAAAGAGAGTGAATAAGATGGGTCGTAAGTGGAACAACATTAAAGAAAAGAAAGCATCAAAGGATGCCAGTACAAGTCGTATTTACGCAAAATTCGGGCGTGAAATCTATGTGGCTGCCAAACAAGGTGAGCCAAACCCAGAATCAAACCAAGCACTTCGTTTTGTCCTAGAACGTGCAAAAACATATAGTGTCCCAAAACACATTGTAGACCGTGCCATTGAAAAAGCCAAAGGCGGTGCGGAAGAGAATTTCGATGAGCTGCGCTACGAAGGATTTGGTCCAAACGGATCAATGGTGATCGTTGATGCCCTTACCAATAACGTGAACCGCACAGCGTCAGATGTTCGTGCGGCATTCGGGAAAAACGGTGGAAACATGGGCGTAAGCGGCTCTGTTGCCTACATGTTTGACCAAACAGCTGTCATCGGTGTCGAAGGAAAAAGTGAAGAAGAAACGCTTGAGCTTTTAATGGAAGCAGACGTTGATGTACGTGACATCATGGAAGAAGATGAAACAGTGATTGTATACGCTGAACCAGATCAATTCCATCAAGTACAAGAAGCATTCAAACAAGCCGGCGTCGAAGAATTTACTGTCGCTGAAATCACAATGCTTCCTCAAAATGAAGTGACATTAGATGATGAATCTAAAGAACAATTCGAGAAACTAATCGATGTATTAGAAGAGCTTGAAGATGTGCAGCAGGTTTATCATAATGTGGATTTAGGGGAATAAAAGGAAATTTTGCCATAACATAAGTTTATTTAAATAAACTTATGTTATGGCTTTTTTATTTAAAACTCATAATATCTTTTGAAAGCAAAACTTTATATTCAAATTAGGAAAAACGTATCTTAATAGAGTAAAGTTAAATATTCTATTTTTGTGTAAAATTTAACAAAAAAGGTTTACTACTCCTTTGTCTAGTTGTATTATAGTGATTACGAGAAATAATACATAATTTTATATATAAAAGTTAGGTGGTGTTATTATTTTTAAAATATGGTGGAAACAGTATTTTGGATTTATGATCATACCATTTATTACTATGGGGTTTATCTTTAACAACTTCTCTCACTTTACAAAAATTATCTATTTCCTTTTCCTTGCTTGGTTATTATTTAATGTTATTGACTTTTATAGAAGTGAGGTAAGAAACAAAAAGGACAAAAAGTCATGAAAGGGGGTGTAGACGTTGATATTTGAAGTAGCCACGAAATTTTTTTTAACTATTGGAACAGCAACGGAAATAGTTAATGCTGTAAATAATGGTTTAGGAATTCTAACGATAATAGGACTTGCTGGTGCTACGTATGGCTGGGGAGCAATTGCTTACCCACTTATTAGAGGTGCTGTCGCAAAGTGGGGAACAAAACAGGCAATAAACTGGTAGTATACTAGATTTAACAAAGAGGAGAGGATTCTCTCCTCTTTTAATGAAAGGTTGTTCTTACGTTATGAGATTTTTCAAGATTTTTTATCAGCCATTAGAATTGATGTACTCTCTTAATAAAAAACCTAACATAGCTCTTCCATTATTATTTTCTGCTTTAATACCCTTACTTTATATTCAAGTCATTTTTGAACGCTTTGAACATGTGGAAAGCAAGTGGTTATATTTAATAGCTTTAGGTATGAGTTTTTTTTCATTAATGACTTTTTTCATTACTTCTTTTACCATCTATTTGTTATTAAATACTTTTATGTTAGATAGAGAAATCAGTTTCAAAACGACCATTTCAATTTATGGATTTAGTCAAATGCCAAAAATCTTTTTTGCCATCAGCCTTTTATTCTTTCCATTTTTAGATAACACCAATATATCTCAGTACGATCATTTTCTAACAGCCCTTGCCATCTTTATCATAAATCCCTTTAATATCTGGAGATATATGTTGTTAATATGTGGCTTTCATGTACTAATCAACATGAAAATAAAAAAATTAATTGCTATTGCGATAATTTTCGTAATCATTGAGGTATGTATTATATTTTTCGGAAGTGATATAACTCATATTTTTAGATAAAGGAGATTCATTTTTCTAATGAGAAATGTACTAACATATATTTATTTTAGACAAAAATCTTTTTTTTACTATCGACTTCCAAAATTAAAAATAAAGAATGACTTATTTGTTTATGTCGCTCTATCCGTCATTCTTTTATTCAGCGCAGTTTTTACCACTATAATGACTCAATTATATACCAATCATTTATTTTCACATAACGAGATCTTTTACATATCAACTTTTTTCATCATTACTTTTTTATTAACAGGAATTCAGCAATCCATTACAAATACTGTTTATAAAACATCTACAAAAAATGACCTGAAATTATTAATTGTATCACCACTTTCTTTTCACGAGTTGTTACTAGCAAAATATTTTGAAACCACATTTTTGAAAGAGGTTTTAATCTCTTCAATTCTTATTCCAACAATTTTTTTATATCATTATTCACAAATAGGTTCGGTTTTTTTAGGCATTGTATTTACACTTAACTCTGTATGCTTTCTTTATATAATGAAATTTGCGGTTTTCTACTTATCTGTCATTGGGTACCGTTATATTGCGACAGCATACCAATTGTTTTTTTCAATTCTGAGAATTTTTGTTTTGTCTATATTAGCTGTTATTTTTTTATCCAACAAAATAGATTTCCAATCTCATTCAATGCTTAATTGGTTTTTCAACTGGATATCCCAAATGCCTTTTGCGGTTTTACCAACAATTTTCCAAGATAAATTCATCATTTTTTTACAAATTTCATTATTAATCATCGTTATGTTATTGATTCGAACTTCTTTTTCTAATGGGGTAAGAGCACATTTCATTGGTGAAAATTCAAAAAAAAGAAAGGTTAAAACAATGATTTCTCACCTTTCCTTTCATGAAAGAAAGGAGCTGTCTCTCATCCAGTTAATGATTGCTTACATCAAAAGACAAAGAAAACAAGAAATTATTATGACATACTTGCCTTTATTTAGCTCGCTATTTTCTATCATACTTATTTTATATTTGCTTTATTATAGAATACCAACATTTATGAATGCTAATGAGAGTTTAGTTTTTATCATTCTGTCAGCTGCCATTGTTAAAATGTTATCAGATACATATTGCTTTCTCGCAAGCATCGATTTTCATGGTGCACGTTTTCAACTTCTGAAATTGACTGGGATTCATCCCAAATTCATCGTACGAAGTCACATTATTCTCTCTAGTTCAATTAATATCACGCTGTTCATTATCCTTTTTACAATAGCTGCAATCATATTTCAAATGTCTTTCCCTTTCTTTATTTTCATTTGTGTTATGGCAATAACACAAATGATCTTATTCAATTGTATTTATTTCTTATCAAGCATTAGTTATCCAGAATTTAAAAGAAATTTTGTAAGTAATCTTCCTTCAAGCAAAGCAAAAATGACTGCGAATTTGCTAATTCTATTTTGTTTTTTGCTGGAAGGACTGATGCTAATCATATTTGATAAACAGCATTACCTTGCTTTTATTATCTCTACATTGATTTATTTGATATTTATTTTTATTATTTTGAAAATCTCTAGTCTTAAGATACAATTTCTTAATTTAAGTAAGTAAAAAGGGGAAGTAAAATGTTAAAGTTAGATAATATTCATGTCCAAATTAACAACAAATCCATTCTCCATGATTTGTCTCTTCATGTTAAGCCACATGATTCTGTTGGTATTATAGGAAAAAACGGCGCAGGAAAAACGACTCTATTTGAGATCATTTGTGGCATACGATTAACTGATGATGGCGTTATCCGCTTTTTAGATAAGCAACCTAAGGATCGTCATTATTCAAGTCACCTTTTCTTTGTACCTGATGATTCTCTTGTATATGAATACTTAACTGCATCCGAGTATATCAATTTTGTTTCTAGACTCTACAACAAAAAGTTAGACTCAACAGAAATCAATACTATGCTTTCATTCTTTGAACTTGACTACCTGTCCAACAAATTAATTAGAGACTATTCTAAAGGAATGAAAATGAAATTAGCTATTTCACTTGCTCTTTTATTAAAACCTCGATTACTTATTTTAGATGAACCCTTTAATGGGCTAGATCCATCTAGTTGTATTAAATTAGTTCAGAAGCTAAAAGAATTTCTTCAATTTGGAAGTGTGCTTTTTTCATCACATACTTTAGATTTTGTTGAAGAGCTCAGTCACTCTACATATCTTCTTCGGAATCAGCAATTAACAAACGTGACGACAGAAAATTTAAAAGAGCTGTTTACTGATGAGTAAAGCAATTAAGAGTTACTTAAAAGATTTTTACCATGCTTTAAAAGTGCTTATTTTACCTTCTATTTTCTTCATAACAATTGGAATGGTCATGGGATTTTATATGACAAACGGAGATTATTCAGAGGATATTGTTAGAATAAATGATCAACGTCATTTTTTTGATTATTTCTTTCAAAATTTATCTATATGTATCATGATGATAGTTGGAATGGTTACTTTTGGTTTATCTAGTGTATACATATTGTTTATCAATGGATTAATGATTGGTGGAGCTTTTAAAATTTCGATTCCGTATTTAATGCATCCTTTACAATCATTACTTCTCATCTTACCTCATGGTATAAGCGAATTGATGGCTATTATGATTTCTGGTGGTATTGGTTTTATCCTTCTGAAAGAGGCCATCCTTTTATTGTTTGATAAAAAGAAGAAAATAAATTTTAAAAATATATGTAAAATTACTTGTACAGGGCTTGTGCTAGTAACTATACTATTATTTTTCTCGGCCATCATAGAGTTTTATATCACGCCTGACATTAATAACTTTACGACAAATTAAACCCCCTCTTCTATAGTGAAAGAGGGGGTTTTACTATGTTAATTCATCCCTTGAAACCCAAACGTCAGGTGATCCTGAACAGGAATCCAAGCGCCGATTCCTTGTGAGGTCACGTTTTTCACGACGAGTTTGCGTTTATTTCCTTTAAGCACAAGGTACACTTCTCCGTATGTCACCTTTCCTTTTTCGTTAATGGCCGGGGCATAGGCATGAAGTGAAGCTGCTTTTTTCGGAGAGACATGGTACGACTGATCTCGTTTTGTTCCTGCGCCAATGACGGTGTCAAAAGCGAGGGGCAGCTTTGTTTTTTGAATGGCTTTTTGCATCATCAATGTTTTCACATCTTCTGGGCTTGGCACTTTTGCTGTGAGCCCGCCGCTTACTTTCACTTGCTGCTTTTGAACGTATTTGCCAATGGCTGTTTTGTTGCCGCCTCTGTTATCAATATGGTTCATATTCACTTTTTTGTATTCCCAGTTGGCGACCGTTTCGTTTGAATCGTAGCTCAGTGCCCATCTGCCAAGGAAAATGGTCGCGCGGTAACCAACAGCTAATGGCGTCCCTGAAATGCTGGATTCATTCAGCATTTTGATCAAATGGGTATTCTCAATCGGTACATTCGTTGTTTTGAACAATTCAGCTGTCAGCTCACTCGGCTGGAGCAGGGGCTGATCCTGTGACGCGTTCGGATACGTATTCTCCTTTGAGATACTAGCGACAGAGGATGGCACTTTAAATGGCTTCGCCGCCTCTAGTGGAAAGCTGTATAGAAAACTTAAGGATAAGAGAACAACAAACATGATGCGGGGCATCTTTTTCATATCATCACTCTTTCTCATTCATTTTTCCATAGTATTTTCCGCAAAGACGTCCCTTATCCACAAAAGATTATAAAAGGAAAAATCCAATCGCCATAATGAAATAGGCAGCAAGTAATGTGGCACCTTCAAACCAGTTTGTATCACCATCATTTGATAAAATGACCGTGAGTAACACAGCGGATGCCATCGCAATGAGCTCTGGTAAAGAGAAAATGAGCGGCATCTGCTTATTGAAAAAAAGAGAGCTGATGACAAGGATTGGCGCGACCATCATGGCAACCTGAAGCGTTGAGCCAAAAGCAATTTCCACCGCGACATCCATTTTGTTTTTATACGCCATGATGACAGCTGAGGCATGTTCTGCGGCATTTCCGACGATGGCCACAATAATGACTCCGATAAACAGCTCACTCCAGCCAAATTGTTCTCCCACCGTATCAAATGTATGGACGAGGCGCTCTGAAATGTACGCAACGGCAATCGTCGCAAGCAGCAAAATCACAGTGGCAAACTTACCAGACCATTCAGGTGTTTCTTCTTCCGTCTCCGCTTCCCCGTCCATGCTCTCCAGCTTGGCAACATAGACTCCGCGGTGGCTGACCAGTTTGAAATAGAGCGCTGCGACATAAAGCAAAATCATCACAATGCTAATTCCAATGCTTAAAACAAATTGTTTATCCTCAGCCATCTCCACCGAAAACACTTCTGGAATGACAAACGCCACAATAATGGCAAACATGAGCAAGCCCGAGTTGTGCCTTGCATCGTGGACATTGAACACTTGGCGCTTATATTTTAATCCGCCAACGAAAAAAGACAGCCCCGCCACAAGCAGTAAGTTTCCGATAACTGATCCAGTTAATGAAGCAAGTACAATAGCTGTCAGTCCTTGCTTTAATGCAAAAAATGAAATAATTAACTCTACCGCATTTCCAAATGTGGCGTTTAAAAGCCCGCCAATTCTTGGGCCCGCTATGATGGCAAGACTTTCTGTGGCTCTTCCCATAAAACTAGCAAGACCAATAATGGCGATACAATACACGGCAAACATGATGACCTGCGGGAAATGAAGAAAACTGCCAATGACCGATAGCGGCACACCAATTGCGACAATCACAAGAAACAAACGATTCATACAGCCATTCTCCTTTACATATGTCTGATTGTTATTCTTTCGTGAGTGCCGGCATCATATACATTTAGATTCGTTCGTGTGAGAAGGTGACCTCAATACTTCCTTTCACAGACTGCACCATCGAACAATGCTTCAAAGCAATTGTGATGACTTTATCTATTTGTTCTTTAGATGTATTGATGTGTTCAAAAATGATATGTAAATGAATACGGGAGATTTTGTTTACAGCTCCTGCTCTTGTCGTTTCAGGTGTGATCGACAGCCCTTCACAGGATATTCGCTTTTTCCGGCATACATGAATGAGCATTTCTCCAAAGCAGCCTGCAATAGCTGAGGTGAACAATTGAGATGGCCTGTACCCCATTTCTTCTTTTCCTGAGATATACAGCTGCTTTTCATCTGTTCCCGCAATCCACCGGTCCGTTTCGTATATCAGTTTCATTCCTTTTCCACCTTTCTATTGAAACCCCTATGGTTCCATTGTACGATGAAAATATGAACTTGTAAGGAGCTTCTTATGTCGAGAATTCACTTTATGATTTTAATTTTACTTGTATCTGTATCTGGTTTTTCGCAGGGAGCGTTATTGCCTGTCATTTCGATTATTTTTGAACATGCCGGCACTTCTCCTACGTTAAACGGTCTGCATGCCACAGGCTTATATCTTGGCGTGCTGCTAGCATCTCCCTTTATGGAAGCGCCGCTTCGCCGGTTTGGGTTTAAGCCGTTAATTGTCATTGGGGGCGCTGCTGTCTTTTTAAGCTTGTTTAGCTTTGTGTTTTTTGAATCTTATGTCGTCTGGTTCTTCCTGCGGCTCATGATCGGGATTGGTGATCATATGCTGCATTTCTCTACACAGACGTGGGTGACCTATGCGTCGTCATCGAGAAATCGCGGGCGAAATATTTCATTGTATGGGTTATCCTTTGGACTCGGTTTTGCCGCTGGACCTTTTTTAACACCACTCATTGAAATCAACCCATCTTTACCTTTCATTGTTTCTGGTGCCGTTAGTTTATGTATTTGGCTGCTTGTTTTTGTTTTGAAAAATACATATCCAGATACGGGCGAAGTGCAGACGTCAGAGCAGACAAACAGTTTGAAGCGCTTTAAGAAAGCCTTTCAATTTGGCTGGGTCGCCTTTATGATGCCGTTTTGCTATGGCTTTTTAGAAACGACACTCAATAGCAACTTCCCTGTGTATGCACTTAGAAGCGGGGTAACAGTGGATGCAGTGGCGTTTATTTTACCTGCGTTTGCCATTGGAAGTATTGTCTTTCAGCTACCTCTCGGGATGCTCAGCGACCGGTTTGGCAGGCGCCGCATCATTTTATGTGTCACACTCGTCGGGTCTTTCTTTTTCCTACTAGCAGGAATTTTCATTCAATCGGTTTTGGCTGTTGCGATTTGTTTCTTTATTGCCGGAATGGCTGTAGGCTCTACCTTCTCACTTGGCATCAGTTATATGACCGACTTATTGCCAAAGCATCTGCTTCCTGCGGGAAATTTGATGTGCGGGATGGCGTTTAGTGCAGGGAGTATTCTCGGGCCTGTTCTCGGTGGAATCTTTGTGCAAACGTTTGAAGGAATGAATTTACTTTACCTTGTCAGCATCGTGATATTATTCGTGTTTTTCTGCGTTCGATTTGGGCGAACGGCAGCAGTGGTTGAAAGTTCCAATGCATCCATTTCTAAATGAAAAAAACTCCCCTGCGCTATGCAGAGGAGTTTTTCATTTAGTGATATCCATTTTGCCCGTTCGCACTGCCGCTTGTTTTGTGCTTAGGCTGATGACCTTTGTTTTGTTTCGTATTGCTTCCGCCTTTTTTCGATTGTTTGGACATATGTGATTTCCCCCATCCATTCAGATTGAACTTGTTCGTTCTTCTTTAGGATGCCCGGATTTCTTTATAGCTTGCCTGGTACGATTTTACGTTTATGTAAAAGCGCATTGAGCTCGCCGCCAAGGATAATCATGATGCCGGTTAAATAAAACCAGATCATTAAAATAATGATTCCCCCAATGCTTCCGTACATCGCACTGTAGTTGGCAAACTCGCCTACGTAAAATGAAAACAGCATGCTGACCAAAATCCATCCAATCGATGCAAAAATGGCACCTGGCAGAACAAATTTCAATTTCAGTCTAATGTTTGGAGCAAAATAGTACAAGGATGTAAAAACAATCAACAAAATCAGCGGGCTAATGATCCATCTCATCGCAGTCCATACGGTGAGAAAGGCATCTGACTGCCCGACTAATTTAGCGACAAATAAACCAAGTTCTTTTCCAAAGACAGGTAGCATCAAGGCAAAAATAATGGTCAAAACCATCGCGATCGTTAAGATGATTGATGTTAAACGTACGAGAATGAAGGAACGATTCTCCTCAACTTCGTAAGCATGGTTAAAAGCTCTGACGACGGCATTAATGCCGTTAGATGCTGACCAAAGGGCGGCAATAATCCCGAACGATAATAATCCGCCGTTACGATTATTCAGCGTCTGATCGGCAATGGATTCAATCATCGAAAGCGCTCCTTCTGGCGCATAACTAGAAATGACGCTCAGGACATCCTTTGACGTCAGCGGCAAATACCCAACCAGTGTCAGCACGAAGATGAGAAACGGAAATAATGAAAGCAAAAAGAAATACGCAAGCTCAGCAGATTTTGCCGGTCCTTCATGCAGCAAAAAGCGTTCAATTAACGCTTTAATAAAACCCATACGCCTCATCTCCAATGATCAATCTGTCTGTTTCGATTGAAAGTGATCCTTTGTTTCTTCAATAATTTCTAATACCCTTGGGGTTGTTTCCTTTAACTGATTGACCTGTTCATTTAAAAATGACAAATCATCTGAGACTGTTCGCATCAGCTGCTTCGTTTCTTCCATCTTTTCTTTCATGCAAGCCGATATTCCGCCTGGCTCCTGGCGGTATTCATCCAGCTTTTGCTGGCAGTCATTCCATTTGTCTTTGAGTGCAATTCTCGTTGGCCGATGAAATAAAGTTAGCAATGCGCCGCAAGCTGCTCCTATGGCAGCTCCTCGGAGCACGATTTGATTTTTTTCTTCCATCTCGTCTGATCTCCTTTCAGTTAAAGGTGGTTCTCTTTCTTTACATACGTCAAAAAACGGTCAATTCCTGTTTCAATTAATTCATGGACTTCCTCAAAGTTCCCAGTGTAATAAGGATCTGGCACATCATCTCGATCGTCGTCTTCTACAAAATCAAGAAGACGGCCAATAAAGTGATGTTTCCCATAGCAGGCTATACTGCGAAGTGCCCCTACATTTTCTGCATCCATCGCCATGATATAGTCGTATGTGGTGATATCCTTCTCCATGATTTGTCTTGCAGTCATTCCTTCATAGCTGATGCCTTTTTCATCAAGCAGCTTTCGCGTTCCTTCATGCGGAGGACTTCCTTGATGCCAGCCGCCAATCCCTGCTGAATCAATCACAAAGTGCTCGCTAAGCCCCTCATCTTCTACTCTTTTTCTAAACATGGCCTCTGCCATCGGTGACCTGCAAATATTGCCAAGACAAACGAATAACACATGAATCATTCTTCATTCTCCTCCTATCTTTTCCCTAAGAGTTCTTTTCGAAAACCTTTTCTCTATCATATCAAGCCCTTTTTCTTTTGGAAACTTTGCAAGAAAAGCTCTCATCGCCATTGACAAATTACACAAAAACAGGAGAAACTTTAGGAGAATTACACAAACAAAGGGGGATATTAGATGGGAATAATTGAGCAGTTTGTCACGACGATGAACAATTTTTTGTGGGGGCCTCCCCTATTGATTTTAATTGTTGGTACTGGAATATACCTCACCTTTCGCGTTCTCTTCATTCAAATTAGATTACTTCCTTATTCTTTAAAGCTCGCTTTTTCTAAACAAGACAAAATGTCAGAAGGAGATATTTCTCATTTCCAAGCGTTAATGACGGCTCTTGCTGCAACTGTCGGTACAGGGAATATCGTAGGTGTGGCCTCGGCAGTTATAGCGGGTGGTCCGGGTGCGGTATTCTGGATGTGGTTTGCTGCATTTTTCGGAATGGCCACTAAGTTTGCAGAAGCTGTTCTTGCAGTTAAATACAGGATCAAAAACGAAAAAGGCGAAATGTCTGGCGGACCTATGTATTATTTAGAGCATGGATTGAAACAGAAATGGCTAGGGGTTCTATTTGCTGTTTTCGGCGCCAGTGCTGCCTTTGGGATCGGCAACCTGGTACAGTCTAATTCCATCTCAGGAGTCATGAATTCTACTTTTCAAATTCCAACATGGGTAACAGGTATCATCATTACGGCTTTTACGGCACTCGTGATTTTAGGCGGAATTAAAAGCATTGGCCGGGTCACATCTATTTTTGTACCAGTCATGGCTTTATTCTACGTCATTTGCGGTCTGATCATTCTTGTCATGAATGCTGATCTCGTTCCAGGCGCAGTCGGTCTTATTTTCTCAGATGCCTTTACGGGTCAAGCCGTGGCAGGTGGTGCAATTGGAACTGTCATTCGCTGGGGTGTGGCACGAGGAGTATTTTCCAATGAAGCAGGTCTTGGGTCAGCACCAATTGCTGCTGCGGCTGCGAAAACGGATATGCCTGCCCGTCAAGCTCTCGTATCTATGACGCAAGTGTTTATCGATACAATCATTGTTTGTTCTATCACTGGCATTACCATTGTCATGGCAGATATGTATTTAACAGTGAAAAGTGATGCGCTGACCTCGTTATCCTTTGCTCATTTCCTCGGTCCAGTTGGCTCAACCATTGTGGCAATCGGTCTGCTCTTGTTTGCCTATTCCACCATCATTGGCTGGTCCTATTATGGCGAAAAATGCTTTACATATTTGGCGAAGGATTCGTACGTCATGTATTATCGCATCGTGTTTGTCATTGCTGTCTTTTTCGGTGCCGTGTTTAAAAATGACTTCGTTTGGGGTGTAGCAGATATGCTCAATGGGCTGATGGCCATTCCAAACTTAATCGGGCTCATCGGTTTATCAGGGGTTGTCGTATTTGAATCCAAACGAATCATTGATAAGATTAAGCAGGAGAAAAAGGAGAAAAACATCTCCGTGTCATCTTAATAGCCCTTTTATTCTTTTGCATTTCTGTTAAAATAGACATATTATTCGACATATATGCAGGAAAGGACGTGCCGCCCTTGTCAGAGCAAAAAGCGGCTGAAGTCAATCAGCTGATTGAAGACATTTCGCAAAAGTTAAATATGCTGAACATTGGAGTCATCAAAGCCGAGGACTTCAGTCCAGACAAGTACGAAGATATCGAATTTCTTCACCAAATGGTGATGAAAAAATCTTCATTCAGCCCAAGTGAAATGCAAGCCATCGCAAGCGAGCTAAAAAACTTAAGAAAATAATGGTGCATCAGGAAGCTGCTTTGCGGTCTGCACGCAGTTTCCTTACATCATGCGCAGAAAAAGCCAGCACCCCTTAAGGTGCTGGCTTTTTTTATCCTGTCATAACTGCGGTTTATTTCTCAAGCAGTTTTAATGATTCACGGTTAAATGCTGGAATGTCATCAGGTGTACGGCTTGTCACAAGCTGATCCTGACAAACGACAACTTCTTCGTCTTTAAATTTAGCGCCTGCGTTTTCCATATCTACTTGAATGGATGTATAGCCAGTTGCGCCTCTTCCTTCCAGCGTCTTCGCTGTAATAAGCAATTGCGGTCCGTGACAGATCGCAAATACTGGTTTTTTCTCATCCATAAATGTTTTAGTGAATTGGACGTAACGATCATCTGCACGCAGAATGTCTGGTGAGAAACCGCCAGGAATGAGAAGTGCATCGAAGTCTTCAGGCTTCACGTGATCAATGGACGCATCCACTCTCACTTCTGCATCTCCTTGCTTCCCTTTCACTGTTTTTCCTTTTTCGTTTTCAATCACTGTGATTTCATGACCTGCATCTTTAAAGGCTTTTGCAGGCTCGGTGAATTCAACATCCTCAAAGTAATCTGTTAATACAACTGCAATTTTCTTACCCATGTAGAAACCCTCCTGCTTGATTATCGTTTACACTACACACTATACCCGGGCATGTTGAAATGAAACATCCTATCCCTATCAGAAAACCCCTTATGATAAAAATAAGCAATTTGACTCATTCGCATTCCCTTAACAAGGTAATTCGTATGATTTATGTTATCTTTACAATAATCTGCAAAAAATAACTACAAAAGTTAACGAAACATTTCTACAATAGGTATTGTGGTCAAAAAAATTAGAAAGGCGGAGATCAGGTGAAGAAGCAAACACATAGGTCTAAACGAAGGAAAAACCTGTCTATTCTGCTCACTTCCATTATGATGATTAGTCTCATTCTCCCAGCAGTACCTACTCATGCAGAAACAGAAAACGGCAAAGCCGTAAAGGTCAGCATCTTAGCCACAACCGATGTTCATGCGAACATGATGAATTATGATTATTACAGCGACAAAGAAACAAATGAATTTGGCTTGGCAAAAACAGCCGAGCTGATTGACAAGCACCGTTCACAAAATCCAAATACACTCCTTGTTGATAACGGAGACCTGATTCAAGGAACCCCTCTTGGAGAATACGTTTACAAACATGAGAAAGACAGCATCATCAATCAAACAAAGGTTCACCCCATTATTCATACACTCAACAAACTAAAATACGATGCAGGAACACTTGGCAATCATGAATTTAACTACGGATTATCTTTCCTTGACGGTACCATTGCGGGCGCCAACTTCCCGATTGTCAATGCGAACGTCAAAAAGCTAAATGGAGAACACCGTTTTACACCTTACGTGATCCAAGATAAAACCTTTAAAGATGCAAACGGAGCCTCACAAACTGTGAAAGTTGGTTACATAGGATTTGTTCCACCACAAATTATGACGTGGGATAAGAAGCATTTAGATGGACAAGTCCAAGTGCAGGACATCGTCGAATCTGCCAATGAAACCATTCCTGAAATGAAGGCGAAAGGCGCAGATGTCATTGTCGCTCTTGCCCATACAGGAATTGAAAAAACAGCTTCACCTAAAGGATCAGAAAATATGATCTTTGACCTTGCCACGAAAACAAAAGGCATCAATGCCATTGTATCTGGGCACCAGCATGGCACATTCCCGAGCGCTGAATATAACGGCGTTGACAAATTCGATGTCTCAAAAGGAACCATCAACGGCATCCCAGTCGTCATGTCAAAAAACTGGGGCAGCTACCTCGGAGTCATTGATTTAACACTAGAGCCTGACGGCAGTAGCTGGAAGGTCACCGACGGAACAGGCAAGATCGAATCTGTTGCCGGAGTATCATCTCAGAAAAGCACAGTAAAAGATGCCATTCAAACAACGCATCAAAACACACTTGATTACGTGAGAAAGCCTGTTGGCAAAACAGAAGCAGACATTAATAGCTTTTTCGCTCAAGTGATGGATGACCCTTCGATTCAAATTGTGACAGATGCCCAAAAATGGTATGCACAAGAAAAAATGAAGGACACTGCGTATCAAAATTTACCGATTTTATCTGCAGGTGCCCCGTTTAAAGCAGGCGGACGAAACGGTGTGAATTATTATACAAATATCGCAAAAGGAGATTTAGCGATTAAGAACATCGGCGATCTCTACCTTTACGATAACACTGTGCAGATTGTGAAACTGAGAGGCAGTGAAGTGAAAGACTGGTTAGAGATGTCTGCCGGACAGTTTAATCAGATCAAACCGAACGTTTCAAAAGAACAGCCGATTTTAAACGAGGAATACCGCTCGTATAACTTTGATGTAATAGATGGTGTGACATACCAAGTCGATGTGACGCAGCCTGCTAAATACAGCACAACAGGCACACTTGTCAACGCCAATGCAAACCGCATCAAAAACCTGTCTTACAACGGGAAAACAGTCTCTGACAATCAAGAATTTTTAGTCGTGACAAATAACTATCGTGCTTCTGGCGGCGGAGGCTTTCCGCATCTGACCCAAGATAAAGTGGTGCTTGCCTCAGCAGATGAGAACCGTCAAGTGCTGATGGATTATATTATCGAACAAAAAACCATCAACCCAAGTGCTGATCAAAACTGGGCCATTGCACCGGTGAAAGGCGCAACTTTAACATTTGAATCTTCTCTTTTAGCCAAACCGTTTGCTGAGAAATCAAGCAGCGTAGACTTTGTTCGTAACGCAAGCACAGATGGTCTTGGTGTGTACAAGCTAGCCTTTAAAGAGGATGGAACAACAGAACCGCCTTCATCAGACAACTGGAATTTAACAGTCATGCATACGAACGATACACACGCACACCTTGATGATGCGGCAAGACGCGCAACAAAGATCAAAGAAATCCGTGCTGAAAGCAAGAACAATATTTTATTGGACGCTGGAGATGTCTTCTCTGGTGACCTATACTTCACAAAATGGCAAGGACTTGCCGATCTGAAATTGATGAACTTAATGAAATACGATGCCATGACGTTTGGTAATCATGAATTTGACAAAGGTCCTTCTGTACTACGTCAATTTCTGACAGGTGATGCATCAGATGTCGATCCGAAAAACCGTCATCAATTTGAAAAGCCTCGATTCCCGGTCGTGTCATCAAACGTGGATGTCTCGAAGGAAAAACAATTGAGCGACTTAGTGAAAAAACCAGCCTCATTTAAAGCTGGTGAGAAAAAAGAAGCCGGGATCTACCCTTACATCCTGCTTGATGTTAATGGTGAAAAGGTGGCCGTATTCGGCTTAACGACTGAAGACACAGCCATTACATCCAGCAGCGGTCCTAACATTCAATTTAAAGATGCGTACAAGAAAGCAAAAGAAACAGTCAACACCATTCAAACAGAAGAAAAAATCAATAAAATCATTGCGTTAACACACATTGGCTACAATCGTGATCTTGAGCTGGCTCAAAAAGTTGACGGTATTGATTTAATCATTGGCGGTCACACGCACACCCTTGTTGAAAAATTAAAGGTCATCAATAAAAAAGAACCTACAATTGTCGCTCAGGTGAAAGACTACGGACAATTTTTAGGGAAAGTAGACGTAGCCTTTGACAAAAAAGGCGTCGTACAGCCAAAAGAATCTTCTTTTGACCTGATCTCTATTGATGACTCTGTCAAAGAAGATGCAGATGCAAAAGCGATCCTTGATGGGTACAAAGCAGATATTCAAGATTTAAAAACAGAAAAAGTCGGCTATACAGATGTCCTATTAGACGGACAACGCGAGCACGTCCGTGCGAAGGAAACGAATCTTGGGAACTTTATTGCCGACGGCATGCTGCAGAAAGCGCAAGAATCTGCCGGTGCTGACCTTGCCATCACAAACGGCGGCGGTATTCGTGGAAGCATTGAAAAAGGAGATATCACTTTAGGTGATATTTTAACGGTGATGCCTTTCGGAAATACACTTTATGTCGCAGATTTAAAAGGCAGTCAAATTAAAAAAGCACTCGAACAGGGGCTGTCAGGCATTGAGGAAGGCGGAGGTGCATTCCCTCATGTAGCTGGCATTGAATATACGTTTACACTCAGTAAACCAGCTGGCAGCAGACTGATTGATGTGAAATTGAAAGACCAAAAAGGTCAACTGACAGACATTGATGATGAGAAAACATACCGCGTAGCCACAAATGCCTTTGTTGGCACAGGCGGCGACGGCTACAGCGTCTTTACAGAAGCCTCTCACGGCGAAGACTTAGGTTATGTCGACTATGAAATCTTCAAAGAGCAAATTGAAAAGGCAGACGGGCAGATTTCGCCTGTCATCGATCACAGGGTGAAAGAAGTGTTCCTTCCTCGCGTGAAAGGAAAAGGCGCTTATGACATTCAAGATGATAAGAAATTCCAAACGTATGTGCAGCATACAAACAAAGCATTGCTCTATCTAGACAAAGCAAGCAAAGCGAAAAACGTTCAATTGTCTCTATCAAAAGCGCAAGTAGCCGAGCTGAAGAAAAGAGAGCAAGATCCAAACGTCACCATCTATCATGACAAAGTGGGACTCGCATTGCCGCTCTCCAATTTGTCAGAGAAAAGCGCAGATATATGGATGACAAAGACGGATAAAGTGAAAAACGCATTAACGGATACGTATGATTTCCAAATCAAACAAGACAAGAAAAAGGTTTCGACCTTTAAAGACCCTGTCACACTATCCTTTACACTAGACGAGCCTCAAAAGGCGAAAAAACCTGGTGTGTATTATGTGGATCGCGAGAAGAATCGTTACGCCAAAACAAGTAACGGATCGTTCGAAAATGGAGTCGTATCAGGTCAAACTGAGCACTTTAGCGAATACACCGTCCTCAATCAAAATGCAGCAGCTGGAACAACCCCAGATCAAAATGGTGGAGACGGCGAAACATCAGCACCAGGCGGAGGTACAGGCACAGATCCAAACCAAGAAGGAACCGGCCTCCCAGGCGGCACACTGCCGAATACAGCCACGATGATGTATACAGCTGTACTGATTGGCGTGCTCATGCTCGCCGCAGGCGGTATCCTTTATTACTACCAGCGCAAGCGTACAAGAAAAAATGTATCATCCTAAAGGAAAAGGACAGAGCATAGGCTCTGTCCTTTTTTCATGGAATAGTCATTAATCTTGAGATAAATAGATCCAATTGCGGTCGTCAAATTCTTTCACATCATCTGACCCTATATGCCGAAGCATTCTATTAAAGAACATCATGTCATTTTCATCCTCGACATCATATAAATTCTTTAAAACATAATCTCTCGTAATAAAATTCGTTAAGTTCGTATTATTTACTAAATCAGCAAAAAAACCTTTTACCATCGTTAAATCCTCTTCACTTAATTTCTCATCATTGATAATGGAAATATGAAAAACATTCAAATACGCTTGTATATCTTCTTTATCCATATAACATAATGGGTCTAGCTTTCTGTCTTCTTCCGTAAACGGTTTTCGCGTATCTTCAATGATGACATAACATAAAATCTGATGATCTTTCATCACGCTGAATATTTCTAAATCTCTTAATTTTAGTGGTCTATTTAATCTAATCATCTTTCCTCCTAAAAAGGGTGATCTATTCGTCGTCTATCTCTCTCCTTCTCCCAAAACTTGAAATGGACAGAGCCTATGCTCTGTCCACTTTTTCTCTTCTTGCAAAATCGACGAATCTGAAGCGGTCTAATCGGTGACGGCTTTCCGTGTATTGAAATAAACTTGTATCCTCTAAGAACACGTAATTTTTCACGACGACGACATGGTCAAATCCGTTCAAATCAAGATACTTGGCGTCCTCTTCTGTACATGGCTCTACCACAAATTCCTTTTGGGCATAGCTGATTGATACACCGAGCTCTCCTTCAATATACTCGTAGATTGATCCTTCACAAATGTCCTTCGACAAGACTGACACATGCTTTTGCAAAAAGTAATCCTTGTCTAAAATCACTTCTTCTCCGCTAATATTGCGAGAGCGGATGACTTCCCAGACATCCTCCTGTCCACTTATTTTCAGCTGAGACTGAATATACTGATCCGGTTTGATTAAACCAAATTCGTGAACCGTCGTAACTGTCTTTCGGCCAAGTGTTTGGGAAAGCTCTTTAAAGCTGACGAGACCCGAGACTGGGAATTGCATTTTCTCACGATTCAGCAAGACAGAGCCTTTCCCGCGGATTTTTTGGATATAGCCATTTTGCACAAGGATATTTAATGCCTTTCTTACCGTCTCACGGGACGTATCGTACATCAAGGATAGCTCATGCTCTGATGGCAGAATGCCTTTATCCTGCCAATCACCTTGTTCAATTCGTCTTGCGAGCTGATCATAAATCACTCGAAACTTATTCTCTTTCATTTTCCCTCCGCCCCATTTTCTAGCGTTTGGTTAAATGATAAACGATTGACTCATATGGACGCAACGTAAATCCCTTCATATCTGCCGGTACATCCTCATAATTGGATAACAGCACTTGCCCCTCCATCTCATCTATAGCCTGCACGAGCTCATCAGGAAGCGTAAAGTCCGCCTCCCCTGCATAAAAATGATTGATCACAAGAAGCTTCTCCTCATGGCTTTCTCTGACATAAGCAAAAACCTTCGGATCTTCTGCTAAGAGTAAAGTGAAGCTTCCATATGTGATCACATCAAGTTCTTTACGCAGTCTGCAAAGCGCTTGATAATGATAGAAAATAGACGACTGATCCTTTAATGAAGCTTCTACTGAAATGTCGTTATTGGCTGGCTCAATCCAAGGTGTTCCTTTTGAGAAACCTGCATTCTTTTCTGAGGTCCACTGCATCGGTGTTCTCGCATTATCTCTTGACTTGACCTGTAAAATGGCGAGTGCTTCTTCCTTTGATTTCCCTTTTTCAAGCATGGCTTCATACATATTGAGTGATTCGATATCGCGGTAAGATGAGATGTCCTCAAACTGAGGATTCTTCATGCCGATCTCTTCACCTTGATAAATATATGGAGTCCCTTGCATGAGATGAATCGTGGTCGCCAGCATCTTGGCTGATTGCTGATGGTACGTTTCATCATCACCGTATCTTGAGACGATACGCGGCTGATCATGATTGCACCAGAAGAGCGCATTCCAGCCGCCGCCCTCATGCATTTTCGTCTGCCACTCAGACAGAATCGACTTCAATTCATGAAAATCAAATGGTGCGAGGGCCCATTTTTCTCCGTTTGGATAATCGACCTTTAAATGATGGAAATTAAACGTCATATCCAGCTCCTGCCGATCCGGTCTTGTATACCGAATGCAGTCTGCGATATTCGTTGAAGACATTTCCCCGACTGTCATGCTGTCATATTTCGAAAAAACCTCTTGATTCATTTCATGCAGAAACTCATGAATTCTTGGGCCATCCGTATAATATATCCGGCCGTCTCCTTGCACAGACTGTCCGGCGTCATCTAAGAAGCGTTGATCTTTCGAGATGTTGTTAATGACATCCAGCCTGAATCCATCAATTCCTTTTTCAAACCAAAAATGCATGATGTCATATACTTGCCTGCGCACCTCATCCTTTTCCCAATTAAGATCCGCCTGTGTGACATCGTATAAATGAAGATAATACTCTCCCGTTGCTTCATCTAGCTCCCATGCCGGACCGCCAAATTTTGACTGCCAATCATTCGGCGGTGATCCGTCTGCTTTAGGCTCCTTCCAAATATAATAATCTCGATAAGGATGATTCTTTGACTCGCGTGATGCTTGAAACCACTCATGGAAAATGGATGTATGATTGACGGCTAAATCCATGATGACTCGTATACCTCGATCATGGGCTTCTTTCAGCATGTGTTCAAAATCCGCCATTGTGCCGTACATGTCATGGATTTTTGTATAATCACTAATATCATAGCCGTTGTCATGCTGCGGAGACTCATACATTGGCGTGAGCCAAATACAATCCGCCCCCAGCTCTTTAATATAATCGAGCTTTTTTGTCACACCATTGATATCGCCTGTACCTGAGCCCGTTGTATCTAAAAAGCTCTTCGGATAAATTTGATAGACCACCGCTTTTTTCCACCACGGTTCGTTTGTTTGTTGTTTCAATTTCCTTCACCACCACTAGTTAAGTTCTTGTGAAACATCTTTCTTCTTTTTTAGCTTTGCATACAAAAGGGTTCCAATGAACGGGACGATGAGTACAATGACCATCCCTATCGCAAATGCGCCCCAATATTTCGGGATAATGGAGAAGATTCCTGGAATGCCTCCAACACCAACTGAGCTTGCCAGCACCCCTTGAGAGGCGATAAACATACCAGCTAAACCAGAGCTAATAAGTGCAAAAATAAATGGGAATCGATAGCGCAGGTTGACGCCAAACATCGCTGGCTCGGTAATTCCTAAGTAAGCGGAAATACTTGATGTCAGTGAGAGCCCCTTTTGCTTTTCATCTTTTAAAACAAACATCATCGCAAGTGCGGCTGATCCTTGTGCGATATTAGACAGTGCGAGCATCGGCCATAGAAACGTGCCATGCAGTTTGGAATTAATCAATTGAATATCGACAGCGAGGAACGTATGGTGCATCCCTGTAATCACTAATGCAGCGTACAATCCGCCGTATAATAGACCGCCAAGTGCTGCGAATTGCTGGAATACAGCCACAAGTCCAGATGTTAAAACGTTTCCGATCGCAAATGTAACAGGTCCAATGACGATAAAGGATAAAAAGCCAATGACTAATAACGTAATCGGTGCAACCACTAACAGCTGAATACTTTCAGGTGTCCGTTTTGTGATAAATAATTCGAGCTTCGCTAGTAAATACGAGGCAACGAGTATCGGAAGAACCTGCCCTTGATAGCCTACCTTTTGCACTTCAAGTCCAAACAAATTCCAGACAGGAATCTCACCAGATTTTTCAGCCGCTCCATAGCCCCACGCATTTAATAAGTCTGGGTGTACAAGCATCAGCCCAAGGACCATCCCTAAGAGCGGATTTCCTCCAAACCGCTTCACTGCTGACCAGCCGATTAATGCGGGCAGGAATGTGAAGGCAGTGCCTGCAATCAAGTTGATCATATTCGCTAAATCAGCCCATGCCGGATACACATCCACAATCGATTTTTGATCAAAGAAAATATCTGGAGCTGTTAAAATATTATTAATCCCCATTAATAAACCGGCTGTGACGATGGCAGGAAGAATCGGAATAAAGATATCCGCAAGCGTTTTCACAGCACGCTGCAATGGATTTAATTTTTGATCAGAGGCACGCTTAACGTCCTCTTTTGTGGCTTCCCCAATGCCTGTCTGTTTCACCATTTCGGCATATACCCGATTGACGACCCCTTGGCCGATAACAACTTGGTATTGACCGTTCGCTGAGAAAGATCCCTTCACTTCTTCTATTTGTTCAAGTGCTTTCTCGTCAACCTTTCCTTCATCTTTCAGTACAAAGCGCAGCCTTGTCACACAATGTGTCGCTTGATCAATATTTTCTTTGCCGCCGATGGCTTTCACAATCTGATCTGCTGCTGCCTGATAATCAGCCATGCTATCCCCTCCGAGATCGTTTTTTATAAGAAAAAAGAACCAAAAAACTTGTATATACATGTTTGTTTCTTATTTTATATTTGTATATACATGTAGTCAACAACAAAATGTAGCGCTTTCATAAAAAAAGCTCCCTCAATGTGCTCAGGAGAGGCAGCGTGTCATCATCTTTTTTTATGCTCCGTTAATTTTTCGTAGACCCTGTTTTTATAAAAGGAGGAGGCTGGACGGGCAAAAGTTTGACGCTTTGATGCGAGTTCATCCAGGCGTTTTTGTTTTTCTTCACATATGAGAGAAAGTTTTTTTCTTTCCTCTCCGTCTATACTGGAGTGAAGCAGCTCTTTGACGGTCATGAGTTCTTTTTTCAGTGCTGTTTCTTCCCCAGCAAAGCCAGCATTTTTCATCATCCTGTAGCCCATTCTGAGTTCTTCAGGTACATGAGCAGCATCATCTTTAGGCAGGGGTTTCCCAAAGCCAGATAATCCTTCAAAAGCCCCGTGATCCATCGCTTTTTTAATCCGTTCTTCTGATAATCTCTGCGCAAAATCCATGGCGTTTCTCCTTTCGTCTGAAACGATTTGATTAAGCATAGCAAAAAAGCTGACTCTCTCACAAGAGTCAGCTTTCTCGTTATTTATTGTCAATTTTGAAGGTAGAAACCATCTGTGCTAAGTCCTCTGACATATCAGAGAGCTGTTCAATCGCACTTGAAATTTGCTGCATGCCAGCACTTTGCTGTTCTGTTGCTGCCGCTACTTCTTGAGAGCTGGCGGCGTGTTCTTCCGATACAACCGAAATTTGTTCAATCGATGTAGAAATCGTTTGATATGCTTGCTCTACTTGCTTAATAGAAGCAAGCAAATTGTTCGTTCTTCTTGAAAACTGAGATACGCCGTCGTAAATCACAGCGAAGTTTTGTGACGTGCCTTCCATTTGTTCACGTCCTTCTTCCACTGCTTTACTGCTTTCCTCTACGCTTTCAAGAACACGCTGACTGTTTTCCTGTGTGCCGATGACGAGGTCTGAAACGGTTTTAGCCGCATCCGCTGATTGCTCAGCTAACTTACGCACCTCATCTGCCACAACAGCAAACCCTTTTCCTTCTTCTCCAACACGTGCCGCTTCAATTGAAGCATTCAGTGCAAGCAGATTCGTTTGCGCTGAAATGTCCGTAATAATCGAGATGACACTTTCAATCTCCGTTGAATGAGATTGTAATTCTTCTGCTGCCTGCTTTGAGTTGGTCATCTTGTCATGTAACATATTCAGATGCTCAAGCACATGATTCACTAGTTTTTGACCAGATTCTGACTGCTCTTGTACGTCAGATGAAACAGATTTCATTTCATCGACTTCTTTTGTGACACCTTCGATTTGAGTATCGATCTCTGCAACGGATGTTGTACAATCCGTAATATTTGCGACAGAATCATTGATTCCTTCACTCATATTCGTCATGGCTTCTGACACTTGCTGCGCACTTTGACTCGATTCATTCGTTACGGTGCGAAGCTGTGAGGACATTTTCGACACTTCACTAGATGAGTTTGAGATCTTCGCAATGAGCTCTTTGATCCGCCCCTGCATCTTTTGGAAGGATGCGGCAAGTTGACCGATCTCATCTTTACTTTCAACCTCTACCATTCCAGTTAAATCACCGTCAGCAATTCGGTTCGCTGATTCCATCAATGAACGTGCTGGTTTCGCAATTCTTCTGCCCATGATAAAGGAGAAAAACAACCCACCGATGAGCACAATAGCAGATGCAACCGTGATATAGATCGTCAGCTTCTTCGTTGTTTCAGGCACAACAGACGCATCTAAATCAATTCCTAAAATCCCTGTCAGCTCACCGCCTGAATCCTTGATTGGCAAAAAGACTGATTTATGTGTACCAAATGAGTCTTTGTAAATATCACTTTTGATCATTTTATCTTCAGAAAGTGCTTGTTTCATCTCATCTGAAAAGGCATAATCTTGATCAAAATCATTTTCTTCCCCAGTTAATATAATAATTCTTTCTTTGCCGCCTTTATTAGATAGCACGTATAAGTTCTCAAGCGTATGATCTTCTTGAAGCTCCTTGAATTTCTTTTTGACCTCCACATAAAGGGGATCATCCTTCCCGCTAATGCCAAGAACGTTTCCATCCAAATTATCGATTTCTTTCTTTGCAGTATCAATATCTGTTGTTAATCGATAATCAAATTGCTTTAATAACTGGGATGATAAATCCTGGCTGACTAGATAAAATGTTAAAACGAATAGTGCAACGGTTGCAAGTAATGTTACGACAACGACTGACATGATTTTAGAGGATATCGTGTATCCTCCAAATTTCCTTTGTTTCGCCATTTTTTCCTACATCTCCACTCTCAGATTTGATTTAAGCATGTACATGTTCAAATTGTCCACAAACAGATGCGATCACATCTTTTAAATAAGATACGATATGTGGGATATGCTCTGGTAACGTATAAGGTGAGATGACAAAAAACTTACTAACACTTAGATAGAATTCTTGTCCTTCTTTTGCATTTACAAGTAAAAACTTCGTTGTATCGCCAAAGAACATTTCGTCTCTTTTCTCTCCAAGCTTTTCAAACAGCATTTTGTTCAATTCATTGTTCCGCTCAATTTCCATTGCAGTCGCTTCGCCTGAAATTTCTTCTTGAAAGCGCGGTGAGCCGTCTAGGTAAATTCTAAATAATGTAGCCATTCCGACGTTGTCATCATTCACGACTTCTGCTTGCGGAATTTCTTGACTGAGTGCTTCTCTGAAGGCAAGGTTCACCTCTAGGAATTGACCGAGCAAGCGCTGGTAGCCTTCAATTCCAAACGTTAACAGCACACTCAGCATACTGATAGAGCTTCCCATTCTTGAGCATTCCAGTGTATAACCCGTATGGTATTCGCCGTAGCCTCTATGACCAACATATGGTGTCTCTTGTTCTTCCAGATCTAAACGCTTTAGGTCAGCAGCATTTTTCACTAAGAATAAACTAGATGTGTAAGGTGTTTGGCCGAGCTTTTGAAAGTCAAAGCACATCGTGTCAGCAAGAGAAAGATGCTGGAATTTCGCTTTGATTTCTTTTAGCATACGAAGAACACCGTCTGAGAATTGCAGCGGGTTTTCAGCTACATCATACTCATTAAAGAAAGCAAAGAATCCGCCGAGCGCTGAATCCGCATGAATATGCGGCACCTGTAGACCATACTCCTCAGCAATGGCTTCTGCTGTTTCACGTACCCCTTTTACATCATCAATTGCAATGGCATCTGTTGTTCCGGTTGTTGCGACAATATAAACGGGAATTCCGCCATTTTGTGCAACACGTTCCATTTGACAACGCAAATCTTCCATATCCATCGAATGATCTTTATTCGTCTTAATTCTGATCAAGTTGTCTGTGCCAAGTCCTGTTGCTTCCATTGACTTAAATAAGCTGTAATGTGCAGCATCAGAACAAAACGCATAAAGATTTTGCGGGACACCTTTTCGCAGTGACTCCGGCGCAACTTTTGCAATCGCTAAACGTAGTCCTGAGAAAATGGCTCCCTGACCTCCCCATGTTGTATATCCCCCGCTCACACTTGGATCATATCCGATGAGCTTAGACATCATTGAGACCACTCTGACCTCAGCTTCCGCTCCTGCTGGTCCATAAACATCCCATAGGTTGTTTCCATTTACCAGCATGGCCGTCAGCATGCCTAGAATTCCTGGTGTACTTGCCATTGGCAAAATGTTCGTGAAGAAATACTTTGTGTGGTATGGATGGTTATGTAAAAGCTTCAGTAATTCTTCATTCACAAGTTCCGCTTGTTGGCCGTTCACCGGAATTTGACTTGTTTCAGTGAGCTTTTGGTAAAAATCTTCTCCACGATTCTTTTCACCCTTTAGGTGTGCACGGTTCGGATCTTTCAGGTGATCGACCCCTGAAACAATCTGCTCCATCAATTTGATGAGTTCTTTACGCTCTGCTGCATTTCCGTCCTCACTCGGAAACCAGTTCTGAACGAGGTTCTCTGCTCGTACAGTCATATACTATCAATCCTTTCAATGGAAGATTTCCTGTCAAAGTCTATATCGACCCCAATTTAAAAGTTTATAGTCTCGAAATGTTCACTTAAGTATATTTAGATAATTTGTTCATTCATTAAAATAAATAAAACCCTTACAAAACACATCGAAAACATTATGTTGATGAAACAAAAAAATATATTGATATATCTCATCGCAGGAAATTTCATCCATGTTCCTCCTCCATTCTTTTTCTCATTTTTTTTACTTAACCTGCATAAACATTAAGAAACACTGGAAATACTCTCTAAATCATCATTGTAGAAACCAAATTAATTCTTTAGACTTGTGTCTTTTTACCCGTTTTATTGATATAACAACTGGAAAATTGCTGAATTTTCTGTTAATAATAGGATGAATTTCATAAAAAGTTTTTCGAAGAGCGAATAATTTCGTTTTCTTCCCTTTTATTGCTCGGACAGGCTGCTGACGCTCTTCTCCGGTTAACACTTTTCTATTTGAGCATTTCATGGTATATTCTAATGGTTCGTTTTCTTTCGTTCCGCCTCTTCCGTGTATCGGAGAAAAGGAGTGTTTTTATGAAAACATTTATTCAAAAACGAGGCCTCGGCTTCTTTGTTATTGCAGCCATCTTACTTTGGCTCAAAACGTATTCAGCGTATTTAATTGAATTTAAACTTGGTATATCAAATGTGCTTCAGCATATTTTGCTTTTCGTGAATCCTATTAGCTCCAGCTTGTTCTTTCTTGGCTTTGCTTTATTGTTCAAGAAAAAATGGCAGCCTGCCGCTATCATTGTGATTCATTTTTTCATGTCTTTTTTACTATACGCAAACATCGTGTACTATCGATTCTTCAATGACTTTATCACGCTGCCTACCGTGATGCAGGCAGGAACGAATGGCGGACAATTAGGTGATAGTGCATTTTCACTCATGCGTTGGACTGATATGTTTTACTTTATGGATACAATCATTTTGATCGTACTCGCAGTCCGCATGAAAAAGCAGCAGCAAACAAGTACAGCTACTGTACCTGTTCAAAAATCAAAATCGTTTAGACTCGTCCTTGTGTCCTCTGTTGTGATCTTTGTGATGAACTTAGTCGCCGCAGAGATTGATCGACCAGAGCTTTTATCAAGATCGTTTGACCGCAATTATTTAGTTAAATATTTAGGTGCTTATAACTTTACTGTGTTTGATGCCATTCAAAATGTGAAATCAAACAGCCAGCGTGCTCTGGCAAATTCAAATGACGTGACAGATGTAGAGAACTATTTAAAAGCGAACAGCGCTGATCCTAACCCGGCGTATTACGGGAAAGCGAAAGGCATGAACGTGATCACCATTTCTCTTGAATCTCTGCAAAACTTTGTCATTGATTACAAAGTAAATGGAAAAGAAGTGACGCCATTCCTTAATTCATTGGCACACGACAACCAAACGTTTTACTTTGATAACTTCTTCCATCAAACAGGACAAGGAAAGACGTCTGATGCTGAATTTATGATGGATACTGGGCTATTCCCATTATCACAGGGCTCTGTTTTTATTAACAAAGCGCAAAACACGTATCAAGCACTTCCTGGCATCTTGAAGAAGGATCAATACACGTCAGCAGAATTCCACGGCAATACGAAAACCTTTTGGAACCGTAATGAAATGTTTAAGTCGTTTGGATATGACAGATTTTACGATTCTGAGTACTACGATATGAATGAGCAAGATACGAAGAACTATGGGCTGAAAGATAAACCTTTCTTCAAAGAATCCATGCCAATGCTCGAAAACTTGAAGCAGCCGTTTTATTCGAAATTCATTACGTTATCGAACCATTTCCCATTTGGAATGGATGAAGGTGATACCGATTTCGAACCTGGTGACTTCGGAGACTCTGTCGTCAATAACTATTTCCAATCGGCTCATTATTTAGATGAAGCCATTGAACAGTTCTTCAACGACTTGAAAAAATCAGGTCTCTATGACAATACAGTCGTCATTATGTACGGAGACCATTACGGCATTTCTGAAAATCACAATGAAGCGATGGAAAAAGTGACAGGACAAAAAATCGGAGATTATGAAAATGCGCAGCTCATGCGTGTGCCGCTCTTTATTCATGTACCAGGGGTAAAAGGCGGACAGATTCATAAATACTCTGGAGAAGTCGATATCGCACCAACCCTTCTGCACCTGCTCGGCGATGATACGAAGAACTATTTAATGTCTGGTTCTGATATCTTATCGAAGAACTTCAAAGAGCTTGTGCCATTTAGAAACGGTGACTTCGTCTCTAAGGACTACACAAAAGTAGGCAATAACTATTACAGCAACAAAACAGGCGAGAAAATTGAGCCGACTGATAAAGCATCACAAGAAAATGAAACGGTGAAAAAGATGCTGGAGACATCTGATAAGATCGTCACCGAAGATTTACTCCGTTTCTACAAGCCTAAAGGCTTTACACCGATTGACCGCAATCAATATGACTATACAAAGAAAGTACAGGATGAAGAAGATTCCTCTTCCGCCAAAGATGAATCCAGCTCTTCATCAAAATAACTTTCTCATTTTAAGAACCAGCCGATCCCTGATCAGCTGGTTCTTTTCACGTTTGACCGCTATTGCACCGGGTATAGAAAGAAGAAGGAGGGATTTATCTTGAAAAAAACAACCGCTTTTGTCGTGACTGCTTCACTCGCTTCGTCCGCCCTAATTGGTTTCAGCCCTGCGGTCTCAGCACACGCCATGACCAAAACAGCAGTAGAACAATCCGTTCCTCAAGGTCCGAAAACCACATTAAACAACGTGTATGAGCTGGCACATAAAGGACAAATGCCGTACTATGCAGAAGGACTAAAAATTGGTGTTCAAACAAAAAAAGACGTTCATCATAAACTAGGAAATCCATATCCAGAAACAGGTCACAGCAGCTTTGATTTGTATCATGCTGAAATGGGGAATCCGGGATTTGCTTTTCATTATGATGCAAAAGGCAAAATTGACGAAATCCGTTATTTCGGTACAAATGTAGAAAAAGAAACGAATATCGGCGGGATGACCCCTTCCCTATTAAAGAAACAACTTGGACCAGCGGATTCGGTCAGCACCATCCCTCAGACAAAAGAGAAAAAATACGTGTATCGAACTGGAGATTATGAGCTTGAATTTATCGTCGGCCATGACCCAGATATAAATCAGCATAAACTCACCGTCCTGCATATTAACCTGATGAAAGCCGATTCCTAAATAAAAAAGCATCCTGAGCAGAAGCTGAGGATGCTTTTTCTTTATTATGAAGCCACTTCTAAATGCGGCTTTCTTTTCATTGTTCGTTTCAAGACTGGACCTGCGACATAATCAAGTCCAAATTTGCCTGCATTCCCTTTCGCTGTCATGATGACGATGGCAATGAGCAAGAGAAGCGGGTTGACAGAGACGGTACCAGCTAGTAAGAAAGAGACATTCATCACGCTTCCGAAAAAGGCTGCGGTTGTTGTGAACAATCCAACGATTAATCCTAGACCTACTAAGATTTCTCCCCACATGACCATGACACTGAATAGTCCCGCATTCGGCAAAGCGACATTTTCTAAAAACCATACATAGAACGGATACACTAGATGGCCATCTTTGACAACAGGTTCAGCTATCGCAAATTGTAAATATCCTGATGCATCGAATCCGCCTGTTAGTTTTCCTATACCAGATGTCAGCCAAGTCCATCCGATATAAAGTCTTGCTGCCAAAAGGATAACCGCTGCCCATACATTCGTTTGTAAGAATTTTGTAAACATGATGATGCCTCCTTTTAATTTATGTGAAATATTTCACATTATCTTTATGATCTTATTATACTATGCCGTTTCTAATTTGTGATCTTTTTCACATAGATATTCACAAATTGTTCATGAATATCTATGTGAGGTAAACTTTTCCCTTGCTAAAACCGTCTAAGTCATTTCAGACAATAAGAAGGGGTTTAACTTTGTATGAAAACATTATTCCATTTTGCTTACTTACAGGCGATGTCGTGTCTATTCCCTGTCATGATCTTTGCGGCGCTTGTCCTATCAAAGATGGTGGCTATTCCTTTTCTTCACCGGTATGATTTCATTCTACTGCTTTGCCTCCTGGCACAGATTCTCATGCTGACGCTTCGGCTGGAGACATTGAATGAACTGAAGGTGATTTGTCTATATCACCTCATTGGAATTGGCTTAGAAATGTATAAAGTACATATGGGTTCTTGGTCCTATCCTGAAGAAGCTTATACGAAGGTCTTTGGGGTTCCGCTCTATAGCGGGTTTATGTATGCGAGTGTAGCAAGCTATATTTATCAGGCACTGTCCCGGCTTCAAGTGCAGATGGCTTCATGGCCCCATCCGTTTTTTTCAATCGGGATCAGTTTGTGCATTTATCTCAATTTCTTTACGCATCATTGGTTCTATGATCTCAGGTGGTGGCTGACATTGCTGCTTGTTGTCGTGTTTCGAAAAACGTCCGTCTCGTTTCAGGTTGGCTCTTCTACCTTTCGAATGCCGCTTGTCGTCTCATTTCTGCTGATTGGTTTCTTCATTTGGATTGCCGAAAATGTCACCACCTTTTTAGGAGCATGGCAATATCCAAATCAACAGCACGCTTGGTCTCTCGTACATCTTGGGAAAATCAGTTCTTGGTTTTTACTTGTTGTCATCAGTATTGTTCTGGTGATCGAACAGCGCAAACAAAAAAACGTTCAGCCCATTTGACCTGGCTGAACGCTTTTTTCAATCTCGATCGACTTCCTTGCGGAGATCATCTGCGACAAATTCTACATTCGTTCCAATGATGATTTGTACGGAGGTTTTCCCTGAAGTCAGTACCCCTTTGGCACCTGCTTTTTTCAATGTGCCTTCATTTAATAAATGTGTATCTTCTACTGTTAAACGTAGACGAGTGGCACAATGATCAATCGTGGTGATATTGTCTTTGCCGCCAAGTCCCTCTACAAGCATACTCGCACCTGCCGTCTTCGTATCATCGGCTGCAATATCTTCAATGTGATCATCTTCCCTGCCTGGTGTTTTGAGCTTTAACAGTTTAATGAGGAAATAGAAAACGACAAAGTACACAATGCCATAAAGCACCCCAACTCCGAGCAGCATGAGTGGTTTTTGTGCGATGCCAAAGCTTAAAACGTAATCAATCGCTCCTGCTGAAAAGGCGAAGCCACTATGAATTCCAATGGTGTTCACAATAAAGAGCGAAAGACCTGTTAGCACAGCATGGACACCATATAAGAGTGGAGATAAAAACATAAATGAAAATTCAATTGGTTCAGTGATCCCTGTAATAAATGACGTAAGCGCCATCCCAATCATCAAGCCAGCTGTAGCTTTTCGCTTTTCAGGCTTTGCGGTCACAACCATGGCTAGACATGCCGCTGGCAGACCGAACATCATCACTGGGAAGAACCCGGTCATAAAGACACCCGCACTTGGATCTCCTTTAAAGAATCGCGCTAAATCCCCTGTTGCCCCGCTGAATTCCCCGAATTGAAACCAAAATAAGTTATTCAGCACATGATGAAGCCCTAATGGAATGAGCAATCGGTTAAAGAAACCAAACAGCCCTGCACCCGTCGCACCAAGACTTAAAATCCATTCCCCTAAACCATTGATCCCGCTTTGAATCGGAGGCCAGACATATCCGAAAACGGCTGCTAATAGAATGGTGAAAAGTGCGGTCATAATCGGCACAAGCCGTCTTCCGCTAAAGAACCCTAAGTATTCCGGCAGTTTTGTATCCTTGAAGCGATTGTACACATACCCTGCCAATAGCCCGCATAAAATACCGCCCAATACCCCCATATTGTTCGTTGAGTTAATCGACGTTGTACCAGCTGATAAAATAAAATAAGAGATCGCACCTGATAATGCCGCTGCCCCATTACCATCCTTTGCAATGCCGATCGCTATACCCATTGCAAAAATTAAAGCCAAGTTTGCAAAAATAGCATTCCCTGCCGCATGAATAAACGGGATATCGAATACATCCTCCCGCCCAATAGCCAAAATAATCCCTGCTGCCGGAAGCACAGCGATTGGAAGCATAAATGATTTGCCTAGCTTTTGAAAAAACTGAAACACCATTTGCCTTCTCCCCCTTTGTCTTCATCATGACCAAACGTTCATGATGTTCATAAAAAATATATCATATGCACATCTAGTTATCTATACCAATTTGTCCACATTCATTTGACATTCCGCTCTTTACTCTTTTCGCGTAAAATGTGGTAAGCTATTGAATAGAATGAAGTTATAGAAAGCGGGAATGAACAGTGATTGTCAAACATGATCATGAGTTAGAAGCCTTAAAAAAAGTCGGTCGAATTGTCGCTTTGGCAAGAGAAGAAATGAAAAGCCAAGCGAAACCAGGCATGTCTACAAAAGAATTAGATTTGATTGGAAAAAAAATATTAGAAGAGCATGGGGCCAATTCGGCGCCTGAAAAGGAATATGACTTCCCTGGGACGACTTGTATCAGCGTGAACGATGAAGTTGCACACGGTATTCCAAGTGAAAAAACCATTTTACAAGAGGGCGACCTCATCAATATTGATATCTCAGCAGAGCTGGACGGCTATTATTCCGATACCGGCATTTCATTCGTATTAGGTACAGGTGATGCTCGTCTTGAAGCATTATGCCAGTGTGCAGAGGATGCATTCCTCGAAGGATTAAAGCATGCAAAAGCCGGTAAAAGACAAAACCAAATTGGCCGTGCGGTCTACAATACAGCCAAAGAACAAGGATTTACCGTCATTAAAAACCTAACAGGACACGGCATTGGGAAAAATCTGCATGAAGCACCCAACCATATTTTGAACTATTATGATCCATTCGATAATGCTTTGTTTAAGAATGGCACAGTGATCGCCTTCGAACCTTTTATTTCAACAAATGCTGAATCGATTTATCAGACTGATGACGGCTGGACATTTAAAACACCAGATAAAAGCCTAGTGGCACAGATTGAACATACTATTGTGATCACAAAAGACGAACCCATTATTTTAACGAAGCTGTAAGCCAGCAGGTCCCCTTCTTCACTGGAGGGGTTTTTTCGTTTCCCTTTCACGAATCTGTCACGACTAAACAAAAATGCCTGTGGTAAAATAGGCAAAGATATGCGAAAGGGGTCTTATTTGATATGTGGTTCATCATCATAGGAGTTATCTTTTTGATAGAAAGTATCATCTTAACGGTTGTAGGTATTAAGAAAAAACAATCCATGATGACTTATCTTGGTATTGTCATCATGATTATGACGGTCGGCATGATCATCGTTACCCTCAACCCGCCAAATTCATAAATGATTATTTCCAGCATATACATGGATCATAGGCAGATAGAATCAGTTTTCATTTCTTAACCCCTGCACACTTTTCACGTCCTTTTTTGAGATGTTACAATGCAGGCAGTTTCAATTGAAAGGAGTTTTCTATCATGCATTATGGTAGCAAAGGCTGGTATGTCGAAGAATTAAAGAAGCTTGGTGTGACCAAGCATGAAGGAAGAAAGCTTCAAAGCTTAAAAACATATTTCCTTGCAAATCTTCTTGAGCAAAAGAAACCTAGCTCATAAACGCTTAAAGCCGTACATCAGTATAAGATGTACGGCTTTTTTTAAATGTGCTGAACTCGTTTTTCTAAAGACTTCCTCACCACATCTGCTAAGGCATCTACTTCAAGAACGGCTTTCAGCCTCTCTGGACTTGTTTGACGATATTTGACTTCGTTCACTTCATGGACTGTAATGTGATGGGGCGCTTTTTCTACTAATACAAGAGAACCATCAGGCGGCACTATGCCTTCTTTCAGCACCCGTAAATAAAAGCCGGTATACCCCGTTTGCTGTACTTCCTTGACAAGCTTCATGTTAGCGTGCTTAAAAGATAGTTTCACACACGGCTGTCTTGGCTGGCTCACTTCAACAAGTGCTTCTCCAAGTTGAAAGACATCGCCAATACGCACCTTCGTCTCGACTAGCTTGCGCACTGTCAGATTTTCGCCAAACGCAGCTTCCTGTAATGTAACCCCTAAAAATTGCTCGAAGTAAGCATAATGATCATATGGAAAGACGCAGACTGCTTTATCATATCCTCCATGATGAACCAAATCACCTTGGCCATCTCCCTCAAAATTGACCTTACTCAAATACACAGGCTCATGAATACGCTTTTTGTTGATGGCTGTTTTGATTTCTTTTCCGTTCGCATAGGTCGTGATGGGTTGTCCTACTTGGATTCCTACTATGTCATATCTCTTCTGTCCCACGATGACCATCTCCTTTGGTTGTCTCATGCCTATTATTTTACATCGTTAGACAATTAAATCATAGTCGATGCGTGAAGGTCAGTTACATGCTATGGTACGATGAGAAAAAAGGAGAGATGACATTGATTCATTATCATGCCATTGTCGCAGGACGGGTGCAGGGAGTCGGTTTTCGCTATTTTGTTCAAGGAGAAGCCGTCAATCGCGGGATGAAAGGCTGGGTACGCAACACAGATGAAGGTCATGTCGAGTTAAAGGTAGAGGGTGAGCAGCAAAAGGTGCTTGATTTCTTAAAGACCGTTCGAAAAGGAAGCCCTTTTTCAAAGGTCACAGATATGCAGATGGAGCCGCTCACTGAATTAGCTCATTATAAGGATTTTCGAATAAGGTAATCAAAAAACCTAGCTCTCGCTAGGCTTTTTCTGTCCCATGGTAGGGCTTTTCCTGATAAAAATAATTCGGCTTCACAATGGTATTGTCGTAATGCTTGTGGAAGATGTGGGTAGCAGCTGGTGATACTGGCGGAATCAGCCATGTCCAGTCCCCAGTCAGCTTGCGGTCAGCCTTTTCTTCCTGCTTTTCAAACTGTTTGAATTGATGTGCTGCTGTATGGTGATCAACAATGGTCACCCCTGCTTCTCGGTAAGAATGGAGAACCGCCACATTCAACTCAACAATGGCTTTGTCCTTCCAAAGCGACGCATTCTTTGTCGTGTCCATTCCTAAAATAGAAGCAACTTTTTTCAACATATTGTAGCGATTTTCATCGGCTAGGTTACGTGCGCCAATTTCTGTACCCATATACCATCCGTTAAACGGTGCCGCATTGTAATGAATACCGCCAATCTCTAATTTCATATCAGCAATAATCGGAACGGCGTACCATTTCAATCCTAAATCACGAAATCCTTCATATTCAGGATGGGTAATCTCGACTTCTTGGACGATTTCTTTCGGAAGCTCATACAGAACTGGCGGCTGATCCTTTAGCTGAAACATGAGAGGCAGTATATCAAAATGCGTGCCTTCCCCTTTCCAGCCATGGGCTTCACACAACGTTGTTAATTCAAGAGATGCCTCGTCGCCGATGATGCCATACTCCGTCTCATAGCCTGCATAACGAACGAGCTGATGATTATAAATGACGACTTCCTTTTGCGAATGATTTTCTGGAGGAAAGATCGTAATGGATGGTTTGATTTTCCCACCATTTGTCGCATACTCAATATGATGAAAGAGTGCCTCTTTCACCTCTTCTTCTGTCTTCACATGCCGGCAGTCGTGAACTTGCAGGGTTGACCAAAACAAACGGCCAATGCAGCGGTTGCTGTTGCGCCACGCCATTTTCGCCCCGTGCGCCAATTCCTCTTGTGTGTGAGTATACATCCCTTCAGAGTCAATTTCTTGTTTTATTTCATGCAGACGTGCTGCTTTCTCTTCATTTGACTTGCTTAATTCTTCATAGCATAAAGAAATAAAAGCTTCTGCTTCATTCCACAACGCTTCTTGATTACTCAAACATACTCGCCTCACTTTAATACGAATATATCCATTGTAGCGGTTTCTATTAATAAATTCACTGGTTTCAAACCATTTTTTATCATATCATCCGACCATTGTCCTTAGAGCGCGGATGAATCAATCCGTTTAAGGGTCTGCTCGAGCCAGCGGACATAGCCTTTTTCTCTTTCAATTGCCCTTGTCAGCACTAAGTAATGCCCAAATTGCGCTGAATGAAGCGATTCAGCGGCAGGGTCTTCCTCCGTTAAAGCGTGCAGCTTCTGTTCTAGCATGTCTATTTTTTTGGTGCGCTCTAGCAGTTGATGTGTAAACAAGTCAGCCGCTTCTTTGTTGTCCATGGAAGAGATGAAAAATGTTTTGAGCATGAATTCATCCTTTGTTGTTTCTGGTATCGGGTCTTTTGTCCTTAACCACTGATGCAATTCTGCTTTCCCTGCCTCTGTGATTTGATAGACCTTCTTCTCCAGCTTCTTTCCTTGTATACGAATATCAAATTCAATAAACCCTTCTTCTGTGAGACGCTTCAGCTCAGGGTAAATTTGGCTGTGCTTCGCGCTCCAAAACTGTCCAAGGGAATCCTTAAAATGTTTGGTTATATCGTATCCCGTCAGCTCACACTGATCTAGTAAGCCAAGAATGGCATATTTTAAAACTCTCATAATGTGCCTCCAACGCTTATTCTTTGACAATAGTATACCATAGACTTTAAAATAAACATGTAAATCATGACATGTTTGAAATAATATCATTCTAATGAAAGAAGGAATAAACATGGATCAATTCGTTGGACTTCATATGATTTATACGTATGAAAATGGCTGGGAATATGAGATTTACATTAAAAACGATCACACCATTGATTACCGCATTCATAGCGGAATGGTTGGAGGCCGCTGGGTCCGTGATCAAGAAGTGAATATTGTGAAGCTGACAAAAGGCGTTTACAAAGTTTCTTGGACAGAACCAACTGGGACAGACGTCTCTCTGAACTTTATGCCTGAAGAAAAACGCATGCATGGCGTCATCTTCTTCCCAAAATGGGTGCATGAACGTCCAGATATCACAGTTTGCTATCAAAATGACTATATCGATCTCATGAAAGAATCTCGTGAAAAATACGACACCTATCCAAAATATGTTGTTCCAGAATTTGCGGACATTACGTATATCCATCATGCAGGTGTAAATGACGAAACCATTATCGCCGAAGCACCATATGAAGGCATGACTGATGAAATACGAGCTGGACGAAAATAAAAAAGCAGCACGCACTGTGCCGCTTCTAGATTGTAGACAAAGGGCTAAAATGATGTTTATTTTAGCCCTTTTTTATTTAATGCCTAACGTCTTTTGAGATAGCAAGAACCGGTACACTGGCAGTTCATCGCCCACTTTTGAAGCAATAAACCCAGATGACATATAGCTGTCTTTTGATTCTGGTTCAAGGGCAAGTGACAATAAATTCGTTTGCGGCTGCGCCGTGATATATACCTTTGTCCCTTTTGGCAGCTGACGTTTCTTTTGGGTGAGTTTTGTTTCAAGCTGAATATCTGTTTTGCTCTTTTCGTCTCGTTTTGTTACTTGATAGGCTTGTACCGGTACTTTGACGCCGACAGGCAATGTGACACTTTTTAACCCTAAAGTTTGTAGCTTCCGTTCTACCCCTTCATGCCCAGGTAAAACGAGATAAGCTGTCGGTCGTTCTCTCGACATGACAGGAACAGCATCGCTCGCACTGTGAAAGCGTACAGGGATATTGATGGTCTGTCCTTTTTCAATATCCACCATTTCAAGCGAATCATCCACAGGCGCTTTGAAATCATCTTGAATAACCACTTGATCGTCATCATTTGATTGAAGTCCTTTTTTCACTAGCTTCAGTCGCTCCGTCACCATTTGCTGCTTCACCTGCTTAGCATGCTTCACCGTTGTTTCAATGATTTTTTCATGTGTGGTGACTTGTGCTGCGACGCGGCGGGTAAAATCCTCTCTTCCAATTCCAATCCCTCTGCTTTCTACAAGAAAGGATAGCGCTGGCGAGAGCGCCAAGGCATTTCGGCCAATTCGTGCATCCGTTCCACCTTCATAGAGATCGATCTTTCCATCCTTTCCTCTTGTGCTTGTATAATATAAATCATTCGAAAATCCTTGATTTGTCAGCGTTTCACGGACGCCGCTCACATATAATTCATTTGACGTGAGCCGGATGCTTTCTGGAATATTCAAGTTCTTGCCTGATAATATCAGTAAATCGTGATATTTGAGGGCACCCGCTGAGCCGATATCATCAAACTGCTTTTGTCCCACATCGTATTCATGGGCATCAATGACTACTTCTGGTGCATACCGATTAAATTCTTGATGCAGGGCTGTGAGCTCTGGAGATTCTAATGTCATATGATCACGGTTTCCATCCGTTCCGTTTGCAAGCCTGCGGTCAAACGCATAAGAACCATCAGGATTGATTCTCGGGACAATGATCATATTCACATGATTGAGTATACGCTCTCCTTGTTCACCTGCTAATCGTTTTGCGATGACGAGAGCAGATTCACCGGAGGCTGGTTCATTTCCGTGTATTTGTGCTTGAAGCCAGATCGTTGGCTTTTTTGAAAGTGGAGAGATATGACGATCCTTTGTAAAGTAGAGAGCTGAAATGGACCGTCCTTCAATGGATGTTCCAATCTGTTTCTGCGTAGCGTAAGGACTTTTGCGGACAATATCACGTAAGAATTCTTGAAGCTCTTCTTGTGTCGTAAAGGCTTCTCCTTTTTTCTGAAAGGCAGGGGTGTCGAACGTCTTGTCAGGTTCAGGGTATAGCTTCTTCACTGAGGCCGGCTGTTCATAACTCTTTCCAAAATAAGGGGTATCTGCATGAGCTGAAGCTGGGCTCACCATCGACAAACTTCCTGCTATGAGGCATACAGCAGTAAAAAGAATCGTGCCTTTTCGGTTGGACATGCTATCCTCTCCCTTCGTTGATTTGCATTATAAAGAAAAAAACAGTAAAAGTGTCAGTATTTTTCAAAAATATATCTTTTGGAGGAACAAGAGTGTCTTTGTATAGGGCAAATGAATCGAGCCTGCTCGGCAATATGACCTAAAAAAAGTGCCTGCTCAAGTAGCAGACACTCTTTTATTTACCAAATGGAGATGGCCCCAATAAGTATCGACATGACCGTCATGGCGACGACTGCAAGTACAGCCCATTTCATGCCAAACTTCTGATGCTGATCCAGTGATACCCCAACAAGTCCAACAAGTAAATGAGTCGATGGAACAAGTGGGCTTAGCATATGAATCGGCTGACCAATAATAGAAGCTCTCGCGATTTCGATTTTATCAACACCGTATGCTGCCGCTGTTTCTGATAGGATCGGCAGGACCCCATAAAAGTATGCATCATTCGGCATAAAGAACGTAAATATCCCGCTCGTTAACGCAACAATGACTGGAATGAAGCCGCCAAGCTGCTCTGGAATGGCAGATACAATCGAAATCGCCATTTCATCGACCATTTTCGTTCCAGTTAAGATGCCTGTAAAAACCCCTGCCGCAAAAATCATGGAAGCAATGGCTAAGACGTTGGTTGAATGAGCCGCAATCCGTTCACGCTGCTGTTCAAGGTTCGGATAGTTCACGATAATCGCCACACAGAAAGCAAGAACAAATAGAACCGTTAAGCTGACTTTTCCTGAGACAAGAAGGAGCACCAATAACAACGTAAGCGTCAAGTTAAACCACCAAAGTTTCGGCCGCTTGATGTCATCCTGAAGTGCCGCTGCCATTTCATTTGCATGAATCGGCTGGTCGAGCTCAATGACACCAAGACGTTTTCTTTCAGACTTCCCAAGAAAGTATGCCACCACAATCATGCTCAAAACCCCTGCACCAATGACTGGAATCATCGGGCCAAATAAAAGTGAAGGATCAACGCCAAGTGCACTCGCCGCTCTAGGTGTGGCACCTCCCCATGGAATCGTATTCATAATCCCCATGCCAACTCCGGCAATCCCCGCTAAAATAATCGGACGGATGCCAAGCAGCGTAAATAACGGAAGCATCGCTGTTGTTGTAATCATGTACGTTGTTGTCCCGTCACCATCAAGTGCAACAAGCATGGTCAGGACAGCTGTTCCGACGACAATTTTTAATGGATCACCTTTGACAATGTTTAAAATTTTCGCCACCATTGGATCAAATAAACCAGCATCAATCATAATGCCAAAGTACAAAATCGCAAACATAATCATGACCGCTGTCGGCGCGACTTGCTGCACACCTTTGACAATCATGTCTGAAATTTCAGTAAAATGAAAACCTGCAATAAGAGCAAATGCAATTGGTGTTAACACCAATGCCGTTAAAACAGACATACGTTTCGTCATAATCAAAACCATAAATACAACCATCATAAGAAATCCTAAGATTGCTAACACTTTGTTCACCCCTTATGTTGTATACGCTTTCATTAAATGTTGGTATCCCATTTCCAACCCTTTCTGTCATGATATCTGACGTTGAAATTGAAGTAAATATTATGAATTTTAATTCTTTTTCGGTCGATAAATGCTTTTTGTTCATTTTGTTCAAACTTTGATTTTGATGGATTCCATGAAAAAAAGCGGTCTCACTCGACCGCTTGTTCTCCTTGGATAAACTGCTCATATCGCCTTAATTGCTCCTCCATAAAGATCTTTGCCTCTTTGCTGTTCATATAACGACTTGTCCAGCCCTTTTGCTTTAATTGCTTTTTCCAGGACTTCGTTTGTGTCATTTTTTGAAGAAGCTGATCCCATTCACGAATATCATGCTGATTCATTTGCTTTGGGCCCATCACACCACGCCAATGAGAGAAGATGAGCGGGATGCCTTGCTCTTTCCAAGTCGGCACATCTTCAAATCCCGCTAAACGCTGATTCGTTGTGGTTGCTACTAGCTTTAGCCTCTTCTTTTCATAATCATGACGAACTTCTGTAATCGTGGTAGTTGCTGCATCGACTTCATGATCTATGAGCGCTTGGAATAAATCATCTGCACTGTCAAATTTCAAAAATTGAATGCGATATGGATCAATTCCTGCCATTTCTGCCGCTCGTGCGAATGAGATTTGATCATCATTACCAAAGTCTGGGGCAAATCCAATTTTTAAGGAATCGGGTTTCTTCTTTAGTGAGTTTAATAGCTCCTTCCCATTTGAAAAGGAAGAATCCACTGGGACTGCGACGACCTGCCACTCTTCTGCCAAAATGGCGAGCGGTGTGACATCGTTCATTGTCATGTTACTGCTGCCAAGCAAATTACGGCTTAACAATAAGCTTGAATTCAAACTAACATAGTTGGTATCTCGCTCCATCATATATGTCCATCCTTTATCCACCGTTCCGCCTCTTTGATAAAGGATATTCACCGGCCGCTTCACCAGCTTTTCTTTCTCGAGCACTGATTTCATCACTTGAGCTGTTTGGTCAAAGCCGCCGTCAGGGACACCAGACACCACAATATATAATGGGCTGTGCTGCAGGAAAGAGTCGCCTCCCTTTTTTTCATTAAAGGTGAGCGTCATACAAAGACAGATCATAATGACAAGGCATATTCCTTTTTTCATCTTTTATGACTCCGCTTGCTTTATGGCAGGATAATATTTCCGTTCTGGTCTGCCAATGATTCCGTACGCAAGCTCTGCCCGGCATTCTCCTGTTGTCACGAGATACTCGACGTACCGTCTCGCTGTTGTGCGTGAAGCCCCCATCTTTTCTCCGAGTTCTTCCGCTGTAATCCCATTATTCTCTGATGCCATCAATGTTTTCACCTTGTCCAAAGTCAGCGAATTGATCCCTGTAGGCAGGTCCCTGCCATCCTTTTCTTTTGGCTCTTCTTGCATCTGTCCAAAAAACAAATCAATCATCGTTTGATTGACTTCATCCTTAGAATTGATGATGTCTTTTTTCTCTTTATATTCGGTTAAAACTTGCGCAAACTTTTGTGCGGTCACTGGTTTGATTAAATAATGAACCACTCCGTAATGAAGTGCATCTCTTAAAAGTGTCGTTTCCGTTGCAGCCGTGATAATAATCACATCTATTTCTGGATAGTGTTCTCTTAAAAGCGGCAACAGGTTTGTACCGAGCTCATCGGGCATATATACATCAAGCAAGATGAGGTCGACTTGTTCCTTTTGGAGCGCCTCCCACATATCTTTTGCACTCTTTGCCTTTCCGGCGACTTGAAATCCTTCTATTTGTTGTATATAAGATTCATGAATGGCTGCGATTCGAAAATCATCCTCCGCAATGAGTACCTTCATCACCATTTATTCCCCCTTTGTGCCTTTCGGTATGTATGCAGTGAAGATGGCACCGCCTTCTTTTTGGTTCGTCACTTCAATCCAGCCCCCAAGTTCGTCCAACACTTCTTTCACATTCGCTAGCCCGTAGCCTCGTCCTTCCCCCTTAGACGAATGGCCTCTTGTGAAAATATGTGAAAGTTCTTCCTCGTTTACTCCATCACCTGAATCAGATACTTCTATGATAATATCAAACCCAATATCTGTAATGAACAGGCTTACCTCGCGCTTCTCCTTATTTAGTACGGCCTCAAAGGCGTTATCTACAAGATTACCAATGATGGTAATAAAGTGAGATAGACTTAAATGTGGTGGAAGCGGCTCCAATGAACTATTTTCATCGATGTGGAAATGAACCTTCTTCTCAGATGCTTTCCCTAACTTGCCGAGTAAGATGGCTTGTATTTTAGGAGATCGAATTTGCTTCATGAGTAAATCGTGCTGACGGTTTTGCAGCGTATATTCTTCCTTTATTAAGTCGATGGCCTCATCCACTTGCTTCAGCTCAAGCAAACCTAAAATGGCGTACAGCTTATTTGAGAATTCATGCGTTTGTGCCCTCAGGTCTTCTGAATATTGGCTGACCTCTGTTAATGTATCCAGCAGCTTCGTCAACTCTGTTTTCTCTCGGAAGCTCACAATTCCCCCAAAAACTCGATTGTCCTGGACCACTTTTTTCACATTTAAGACATAGGTTTTATCATTGACGACGGTTTCGATGTTCGGTTCAATCGTTTCTGCCTTTAAATAGAAAAGGAGATTGGCTTTTGGCAAGACTTGGTCAATATGAAGCGGCAGCTCGGATGAAACGCGCAGCATGTGTTCAGCAGATGTATTCATCATCGTTATCGCGCCTTTGCGGTCAAATGCAATAATCCCTTCTTTTATAGCAAGCAGCATCGCTTCTCTTTCTCGAAATAATGAAGCAATTTCGTGCGGTTCAAGCCCTAATGTATCTTTGCGAATACTTCTTGTTAAAAAAATCGCTCCGAATATACCAGGCAAGAGCACAAAAAGGGCAATATAGCTAAGCTTGATTAGTTGATGGGCTGTCGCTTGATCAATTTCCTTTTTTAAAAATTCGACGGTGACTGTGCCAATAATTTCTTCATGCTTGCCTGTTTCTTTCATAATCGGGGCACTGCCTCTGACAACGATTTCACCATTAGAATCACCCGTTGATATGGAGGTTCCCCCAAATAGCAGGGTACTTCTTCCTCTAAATACACTGATGGTTTTTCCTACATTCTCATGATTCGTATGAAAAAGGACCTTCCCTTTTTGATTGGTAATGAAGATGGCATGTGCTCTGACTTGATCCTTCATTTGCTCAAGCACTGCCTGTTCTTCATACTCAGACACTGATGAGGTGCCCACCGATGTTTTAATGGGCGGCATATATGAGATTGTTCTAGCGGTTTGCACCGCCAGCTGTTCAGCTTGCCGCTGCCTTTCTGATGTCTGCAGAAAACCAAAACAAATGGTCAATAACGCAATGACAACAAGCAAAAGCCCGATAATTAACCCCAAAATTTTCGTTTGTAAAGTGACTTTCCTTTTGCCCATCCTCACCGCTACAACCCCTAATTCAAGTAGATTCATCGACTAGACTTTAAGAAAATCATATCATTTTTTCTTACGAAGTTAAGAGAAAATTCATTCAAACAAAAAAGGACGACTCAAATCGAGTCATCCCTGTTTCAATTACGTGATAGATAAGCCTGCACTCGCATAGCCTGCTACAGTGTTAATTAAAGATAAGCCTGTTGCAGTCGCAGAGAAAACAACCAGTAATCTTGTTTCTGCTGTAACTGGCACATTCAGGCCGGTAGCGATTCCGTTTGAAATAGCACCAATAGTTAAAATCCCCGTTAATGGTGGTGCCAATGTGACACTCGCTACTTGAGTGAAGCTGTTATCTGGTGTCGGTGAAGCAAATAAGCTAGCTGTCACTGTAATACTCGTGCCGACTAAAGCCAATGCTGCCGTAGTACTAAAGTATCCGGCAAATGAAGTAATAGTGCCATCCCTTGGTACAGAGAATGCCATATTTAAAAGAGTACCTGCTGCTCCTGTTAAGTCGATGATACCACCTAGTATGCTAACGCCTGTTGCAGAGCTACCAAAGCCGACCAAACTAGAAGTTCCGACAAGACCCCCTGCAATTGTAGTCAAGACAGCAGGGGTACCTGATGCAAATGGAATAATCGCACTCGATCCAGTTGCTCCGGTTGCTCCTGTAACTCCGGTGGCGCCGGTATCTCCTGTGGCTCCCGTTACTCCAGTCGCTCCGGTGACTCCGGTGGCGCCGATATCTCCGGTCGCTCCGGTGACTCCGGTGGCCCCGATATCTCCTGTTGCTCCCGTTACTCCGGTCGCTCCGGTGACTCCGGTATCTCCTGTGGCTCCTGTGACTCCGGTGGCGCCAGTATCTCCTGTGGCTCCCGTTACTCCGGTCGCTCCGGTGACTCCGGTCGCGCCAGTATCTCCTGTGGCTCCCGTTACTCCGGTCGCTCCGGTGGCGCCGGTATCTCCTGTGGCTCCCGTTACTCCAGTCGCTCCGGTGGCGCCGGTATCTCCGGTCGCTCCTGTGACTCCGGTATCTCCGGTCGCTCCGGTGACTCCGGTCGCGCCGATATCTCCGGTCGCTCCGGTGACTCCGGTCGCGCCGATATCTCCTGTGGCTCCCGTTACTCCAGTCGCTCCGGTGACTCCGGTATCTCCTGTGGCTCCTGTGACTCCGGTGGCGCCAGTATCTCCTGTGGCTCCCGTTACTCCGGTCGCTCCGGTGACTCCGGTGGCGCCGGTATCTCCTGTGGCGCCAGTATCTCCTGTGGCTCCTGTGACTCCGGTGGCCCCGATATCTCCGGTCGCTCCTGTGACTCCGGTCGCTCCAGTATCTCCTGTTGCTCCCGTTACTCCGGTCGCTCCGGTGACCCCGATATCTCCGGTTGCTCCGGTAACTCCAGTCGCACCTGTATCTCCTGTTGCACCGGTCGCTCCTGTACCTGTTGCTCCTGTGATCCCGGTTGCTCCGGTAACTCCAGTCGCTCCCGTATCACCTGTTGCACCGGTCGCTCCTGTACCTGTTGCTCCTGTGGCTCCTGTGGCTCCTGTGGCTCCTGTGATTCCGGTTGCTCCGGTAACTCCAGTCGCACCTGTATCTCCTGTCGCACCGGTTGCTCCTGTACCTGTTGCTCCTGTGATCCCGGTTGCTCCGGTAACTCCAGTCGCACCTGTATCTCCTGTTGCACCGGTTGCTCCTGTACCTGTTGCTCCTGTGGCTCCTGTGATTCCGGTTGCTCCGGTAACTCCAGTCGCACCTGTATCTCCTGTCGCACCGGTCGCTCCTGTACCTGTTGCTCCGGTTGCACCCGTTTCACCAGCAGCTGCTAACAATGTATAATCTGGTGACGTACCTGGCGTACCTGTTGGCGGCGCTGAATTCACCACATACGTACTTCCATCGAATGTCACGACTTGACCTACTGGATAGGTTGGGGCTACCGCTGGATCAAATGCCACGATGCCCGTTAAGCCTACACCAGTGGCTCCAGTTGCTCCTGCCGGGCCTGCTGGACCCGCTGGACCCACTGCACCTGCTGGACCTGCTGGGCCTCTTCTTCCTCTCCCGCCTGGCGGACCTTGAATCACACAAACACAAGGATCTTTTCCGCAGCAAGGATTTTTCACTGGTTTCCCTGGCTTTCCAGATTTCCCTTTCTTACAACTATCACATTCCCAGCCGTCATCCTTATACGCATCATACCAGCTTCCTTTTTGGTAGTGGTCTGTCGAATGAGTTGGATATGTCTTTCCGCATTGTCTACATCTTCTCATGGAATCACCCCCCATCCATCGTATTCATCATTCCTTGGAAAGGTGTATGTACACTTTTATTTTTATCAAGAAGTATTGAAAAGACCTTGCGCTCGATGCACAAAGTCTTACATTTATTAGAATTTTATTGTCATTTTGATATCTTTTCCAACCATACTATATTCAATATCTGCTGGACGGATCGCTTCTTTTAGTTTTTTCACCCCCTCTCCTTCAAAAAAAGTAGGTGCATGTTTTCCACCGATTAATAAAGGTGCCATATAAATGACGGCTTCATTGACTAGTGATTCTTCTAAAAAGGACGCACTCACATTTCCTCCTGCTTCAACGAGAACTGACATGACAGAACGTTCCTTCAGCATTCGTAACACGTCATGAATATTTGTCCGCTGCTCTCCGCTTGTGACATAGACTTGATGCCCTTTATCTACCAGCTGTTCATACTTTTTCTGATCATACATGTGCGAGGTGCAAATAATGGTTTCGGCCATATGATCTGTTAAACATTTCGCATGAAGCGGAATCCTTAATGTGGAATCTAAAATGACACGAATGGGCTGGGTCGCCATTGAATCTTTCACAATAAGACCTGCATCATCTTGAATAATCGTTTCGACACCTGTTATCACAGCATCGGCTTCTTGACGCAATTGCTGCACTTCTTTCCTCGCTTCTGTTCCTGTGATCCATTTGCTTTCAAGATGAGATGTTGCAATTTTCCCGTCTAACGAAATGGCTGATTTTAAGATGACGTAAGGAAGGTCTGATTGAATGAAATGAAAAAAAGGCACATTTAAGCGATCCGCCTCCTGTTTACATATTCCTTCATCTACTTCGATCCCTGCTTGTTTCAACATGGTAACCCCCTTACCTGCGACAAGCGGATTTGGGTCTTGCGTCGCAATGACTACACGTTTCACACCACTTTTGATAATGGCTTCCGTGCAAGGACCCGTTTTCCCATGATGCGAACAAGGTTCAAGCGTCACATACATGTCAGCTCCCTTTGCCTTTTCCCCTGCCATTTGCAGCGCATGAATTTCAGCATGAGGTTCGCCCGCCTTCATGTGAGCACCAATCCCAACAATCTCACCTTGCTGTACAATGACTGCACCGACAAGCGGATTTGGGGAGGTTTGCCCTTTCATTGCCTTTGCGTTGGCAATCGCCAGCTTCATATAAAAAACATCGTCTTTCATGTGAGTCTCCTTTCTTCTCTTTCAAGGGAAAGAACTCCTTCAGGAAATGAAGGAGTTCTATTCTCATGTGCTATATTTTTTCCATCCGTTTCTTTTCAGATCGATCATAGTAAGGCAAGGAATAAAAAAGTTTATATGATGCTCGTTGTTTACAAAAACAGCATTTGCGTAATTCATATTTATTAATGAGGAGCACATGCGGACAATTGAGTACAGTCAGGCCTTTTTTCATATGTTCCTTGCAAACACTTATCATGAGAATCCCCCGCTTACATTCTTTTTCTTAATGAGAGATTACTTCTTTCGGAAATTGTTCAAATAAGCGCAGTACTTCAGTATGTGTGCCATCTTCTCGAATATGATAAATCCCGCCGTCATATGAGCTTGCGTATACATCATTGCCTAATTGTCTGATGGCACTAATCCCATTCTTGGCAATTCTAATTGGGCCGGTATTGACATCTAGCTCTGGATTCCACACAACGACATAGCCCCAATAATCTCCGCTCACAATATAGCCAGAGTCTGTGACAGAGACAGATTTAATAGAATACTGGTGTTCATTATGCTGGTCTAAAATTCTTCCTGTATGCAAATCAAACAATCTCACATTCTTGTCACGGCTGACAATGGCAATACGATCTCTTTTACTATCAATGAATACATCATTTAACAGCTCTGTCGCTCCGATATATTTCGCTTTTAAAGACAAGCTCTTCTTATCTAAAAGACAGATGGTTCCTTCTACCGCGGCTGTGATGATATGATCTCCTTCTACTTTTAATGCTTTAACAGCACAATCGTGTGCTTTGGAACGGCCAATTTCCTTTAAATGTTCTGTCGAAATGACATGTACATAACCGCCGTAAGTTCCAATATAGAATTGCCGATCCTCCTCGTGGAAATACACACTGTTGACCGGCCCTGTGTTGAGATCAAACGAAACCATTTGCTGTAATGATTCATGAACAATATGCACCTGACTTGCATGATCTCCCCACGCATAATAGCTTCCATCTCGTGCGACAGCCACTCCATTTGTTAAAACGCCTGTCGATTTAGCGATTTCAATCCCGTTCTTTCTGAATTTTCCGTCATCTGATGCTGTGATGATATCTCCCGCATCAGTCAGCGCAATATCATTAATAGAGGGTGTCGCCATTTCGATCTCATCTGATACAACTTTTCCCTTTTCAATAGACCATTCACAATACGTTTTTCCAAAGCTGGCTCCTAGGATGGATTTCTCATCTTCCGTCCAGACAAGCGAACGCTCCCACTGATATTTATGAGGCAGCAACGTATCGACTAAATCCCCTGTTTCATAATTCCACAGCTTAATTAAATGGTCATAGCCTGCTGTCAGCAAGTAATTGCCGCTTGGAGAAAAGTTCACCCGCTTGACGCCCTGTAAATGGGCTTTAATGATTTTTTTCTCCTGTAAAGTAACCGCATCATAAATAATGACGGTGCCATCGTCTCTGCCAAGTGCGAACACTTCTTTTTGATTGCTGCCGCTGATTGTGTCCAGCTCATAATCAAACGGACCAATTTCTCCTACAATTTCTCCTGTATCATACAACCATACAAGAACGTAGCCATCATCACCTGTTGTATAAGCTTTATCTCCATGTATCCATACAGCTAATACATCTTTGCTATGTCCATGGAATTCTCTTAAAATAGCTCCTGTTTCGATATCCCACACTAAGCACCTTCTATCTCTAGACACCGATACTAGTAAGGTATCCTGTTTGGCAAAGGCGACGGCTTCTACATCATCCGCATGACCAAACAGGGTGCGAATTCGAGTATGAGTACCTGTATCATACAATTGAATGGTGTAGTCTGACGATGCACTCGCTAAATACTTTCCGTTTTCAGAAAGAGATAAAGAGTTAATGATATGCTCGTGACTTCCAATAAACGTTCCTTCTCCTGTTGCCCGGTTCCACTTATAAATACAACGGTCATAGCCGCCAGTGTAAACAATTTGGTCCTGCTGAGTTGATAAAACAGATGTAATCGGTCCTCTATGCATGATTTTACACTCCCACCTTTATATGTTGTTTTTGACGAGTCACTATACGAAAACCAGTAAATCGGAAAACGGGATCTGGATGCTTCCCGTGTCTTCTGGCGACTCTGCATAAATCTCCGCCTCTTGCAAAGGAGCCGCCTTTTAAAATGTAGTAATTACTGCCAAGCGTCTCCGTTAAATCATCTACGACCTCGATGCCGCCATCGTATACATGATATTTGGTGTTGACCCATTCCTCGACGTTGCCCCCCATATCATAAAGACCAAATAAGGATCTGCCCTTTTTGTATTGACGGACAGGCGTCGTTTTTTCAATATTTGATTCGAACGTATTACATAAAGAAGGATCAAACTCATCTCCCCACGGGTATTGATTTCTCGTATTTCCCCGGGCAGCATATTCCCATTCTTCTTCAGTAGGAATCGACACGTCTAACCCAAGTTTCCCGCTCAGCCACTGGCAGAACGAGAAGGCTTCCTCGATATCCATGCCCCAAGCCGGATGATCTTTCCCGCCACCAAGCTCTTGATTCGTTAAGCTCTCCGGGTACGCCTGGCCTGTTTCATCACAGTAGCTTTGATACCATTCATTGGTGACGACCGTATCTGAAATAAAAAATTCATTGATATACGGCTGATAGGATGGAAATTCTTTGTACAGCCATTTTTGAAATTTTTTCTCACGGCCGTAGGTTGGATTGAGAAGCTTGTCCTTCCAGAATTCTGATGCCTTTTTCATATCTTCTTCATTACTTCCAATCGTTGCATAGCCGCTTGGGATTTGAATCCAATTGATTTCAGGTTTCACGCTTTTCTCCCGCCTTCTTTAAAGTAAACTCATCTACTGATTAATTAATTTTTTCTCATCGACCATATGTCCTGAGGCTGCTTTTGCCTTCAAATAGGCTGCATTATAGAGAGAAGCTTCGACCGTATGATCAAATCGCAATACAGGAAGACCGTAAGCAGCAATGGAATCGACTTTATCTGGATTGTTCGTTAGGAGGTGCATTGGTTTCCCTTTGTTTAAATAGTGCAGAACAGCCGCTGCCTCCTCGTAATGCCGGTCATCATCTCCGCAGCCAATCAGGCGGTTGGCTTCAAAAGTATCCAGCTTCATTTCCTGTAATTTATACGTCAATGCTTTCGCCATCAGCCCAATTGACCGCCCTTCTTGATTGGCCATATATACGAGCATGCCTTTACCGTAATCGGTGATTTTCTTCAGCGATAACGCAAGCTGTGGACCGCAGTCACATTTCAGTGACCCAAACACATCCCCTGTTTGGCAGACACTATGAATTCGCACTAGCGGCGGCACCTCATTTTCAAAGTCGCCAAATAAGAGACAAGAGGAAAAGGTTTGCTGCGCGGTACTCATTTGGACAATAGATTCGATCGTTGGTTTTGTCTCCCCTTCAACAGGTGCGAAGGCATACCATTTAAATGGCACTTCTTCATGTTGAATGGAGATCGGCAGGTTCACTGGCCCCACGAGCAAATAGTTTTTTTCTTGAAAGGTAAAATGATGAATCATTGATTGTAATTCATCTACAAACTTGTTCATTTGTCTCCCCCCTATTCATCGCTGCACCCAAATCGACTCTCATAGCGCAGTGATGGAGTGATGAATATGTGTCCGCACTCCCTTAGCATATGTGCTCCTATTTCAAGCGGCACTCATGCCTAAAAAGAATATGGATGTGCGATTCCTCTCATCGTTCAGACCCTGATTTTCGCAAGAATGTCTTCGTTCCCAGCTCTTCTAGCGATGTTTCAATCTAGGTCTTGTCCAGTACAAAGGAGCAGAAATCTTGGTTCATAACGCCTTTCGCCTACATGATGCGCACATGCTCTTTCTTAGAATGAACCCCTCTGCTAGCTTTGAGTGATCACCTTTGTACTAGATTTTGACGGCAATGACATGATGCTGGCTAATGCCGGCCTTTGCTTTTAATGGTGTAATCGATACAAGCTCCAGACCTGATGAACAAATTCTTTCTCCAAGCTGAGAGTCTGAAAATGAAAAGTGGAAACGGCCATCTTCTCCGATTAATCCTGTTCTCCACTCTTCTCCCCATACAACAAGTGAGAAGACGCCGCCTTCATGAAGCAAAGAGGAAACCTGTTTTAAATAACGCTCATGATCATCAGGATGCTGGTGATGAAAGCAGCCATGATCTAAAATTAAATCAAACTGCATCCCGCGTCCCTGATCCATCGACCAGGACATAAAATCTTGATGAACAAAATGGACAGGAACCGTTTCTCTTTTCTGTAATCCTTCCCACTCCTCATGCCCATACAGGTCGATACCGACATATGCAGAAAGCCCCCTTAAATGTTCAAGTGCCCGGCCGTTCCCGCACCCGATATCGAGCACAGAAGCAAGTGCATTCTTTTCCCGTGAATGCCATGCCTTTAATGACATCACGGCTGCATCTGTTAAGGATGGATCAGTAGACCACATATCTGTTCTTTTTTCATAATGTTCTTGAAATGCCATACGCATTTTTTCTAGATACAACCCACTGTCTTCATGATATAAAGCTTTTTTCATCACAGGACCTCCTTCTATTCAAAATCGGCTTTTCGGGCAAAGGTCATTTTCAAGCCAAAAACCTTATGTTAAAATGAAAGATGGATTTTTTAGGAAAATCTGTTTTCTGAAAAAGGAGAGAAGCATCCCACATGTTCACTCTTCTTTTTCAGCATGCATCCTCATATGCAGCCATTTGAGAGCTGCAGCGCCTCAGCTTATTGTCTTTTTTTTCATATGAGTTCACCTCCTTCACCGTTCGATCAACTCACAGCCCTTATTGAAACCGCTTTCTATCTTGGACAAGAACATAACGCCTTTTGAATATCTCTTGCAAAGTGATCATAGTAGAAAGGTCAATCTACTGTTTAGATCGGCTACCATTGTAAAAGACCGTTTTCTTATGTTTTAGTAGAAATATTCCAAGCAAGCTTTTTCTCTTAAAAGCGCTTGTACCTTGGTTTTATGACACCACCTCTCACTAGAATGTGCCTTGAATAAACCCATCAGAAATTTAACAACTACTTCCATAATGACTGGAATAAGCCAAATATATTGTTTTTAGATTATTTTGTCAACAAGTTATTTCCTAAACATTAAAATGAATTTTCCAATTGAAAATACAGGTATTTTTCGTGGTTTTTTGACCTCAAAACACTTATTTCTACACAAAAATACAACATAAACCAATAGAACTAAGAAATTTATCTACTAAATTACACAAGATTTTTATTACATTTTGAAACAAAATCGAAAGATACAATGATTATTTCCCGAATGGATTTTTGTGAAATTTTGACTATTCTTTTCTCATTTCCTATCATTTTCTTTGGTATATCTGCATTTTCAATTAGATGATTTACTTTTTATTCCAATCTGATGTTTTTTCTTATTATAGTAAAAAAGATGTGTTCTCTTCTTCAGAGATATCGGCATGAAAAAAAGCCCCTTACGAAAGTAAGAGGCTTTTTTCAGTTGGCGTTTATGCCCAAGTTTTCACTTTTTCATGGTCTGTCACAAAGAGAAGGACTTTTCCTTCGTCTAAATGTTCTTCAAATTTCTCAGCTTCTTCTTTAGAGAAACCAATTTCATGGATTTTATTTCGGAGCTCATCGCCCTTTTTACTAAAGATGTTCCCAACAGCATGTTTAAGTCCAACTTCTCTTTGACCTATCGTATTAGCATCTGCATTTCCAGCAATACGCTCTGTACGATCATCGTCATGGGACAGAACATAAATGTCCTCTCTTGCAACACCGAGTGCTTTTAATTGCTCTACATCTCTTTGAAGTGTCTCATCATTTGAATACTCTCTTACAACAGGTTTCATTTTATATTCCTCCTTTAGCGTCTTACGAATCTTTTACCCGTCACTTTTGTCATTAAACCTTCCTTGAGCACATCCATTTTACATTGTGTACTAACCGTGCCTATTGGCTTATTTTTGACAAAAAGCCCGAAAAAATGACTAAATTTTCTGAAATATTGTATTCATCCCTGCTGTTTTGTTGTACAATTCTTATACTGGAGGCTAGAAATGAGGTAGAGCTGATGTATTACTTTTCAGCGGAGCAGCAGTTTAATGCTTGGGTTGTCAGTGATTTGGTGAAACAGCTTTTTCAGAAGTGGAATCCTGAAGAAGCAAAAGCAAAGCCGCTTACATTGTTTGCTGAACAGCACTTTCGCATCTCCATTGATTATCTCTTTTCAATCATCATTAACATTGGAGATATCGAGTCGATTGAACAAGATCCACAAGACCTGTTGTCCTCATACTTGAATATCCTTTTTCCTTTTGTGACGCGCGATATGATGAAAGCCTCCATGCAAAATGCGAACGAATATTTGTTAAAAGAACGTGATGCGGACGCGTATCAGCTGTTTGGCTGTCTGCCGCCGCTCCTCTCTGTTGACTTCCAAAAAAGTAGTCCTCATCTATGAGATGGCGGCTGCTTTTTTGTATGTGTTTGAAAAAGACCGTATGTTTTGAATGAAAAGAAGCATCATGTTAATGTAAATCTAGGCTGCAAGTGAAAGGGAGGATTTGACATGAGTCAACAAAAGCAAATTCAATTAGCCAAACGTCCAAAAGGATTACCTACAAAAGATGTTTTTCATTTTGAAACAGTCGATATACCTGTGCCGCAAGATGGCGAAGTCTTGATTCAAACGAAATATGTTTCTGTAGATCCTTATATGAGAGGACGAATGCAGGATACAAAATCCTATACACCTCCATTCAAGCTAAATGAAGTGATTCAGGGCGGTGTTGTCGGAGAAGTCGTTGAATCCAAATCGCCTCAATTTGAAAAAGGGGATTTTGTTCTTGGATTCCTTGGCTGGCAAGAATATTCTACAGCCAAAGCTGAATCTCTGACTAAAATTGATCCATCCATTGCGCCATTGTCCTATTATTTAGGAATTTTGGGCATGCCAGGGCAAACCGCTTATTTCGGACTTCTTGCGATTGGCCAGCCAAAAGAAGGCGAGACCGTTGTCATTTCTGGAGCCGCAGGTGCCGTTGGTTCCGTTGTGGGACAAATTGCTAAGATCAAAGGCGCTCACGTCGTTGGGATTGCGGGATCTGATGATAAGCTGGCTTATTTAAAAGAACTAGGCTTTGATGAAACGATTAATTATAAAACAACAAATGATTTAGATGATGCCATAGCAAAGGCCTGTCCAAACGGCGTCGATGTGTATTTTGACAATGTTGGCGGCGAAATTTCTGATGCCGTGATGAATCATTTGAACCGCTTTGCACGTATTCCAGTGTGCGGCGCAATTTCGTCTTATAACATTAGCGCAAGCGAGGACATCGGACCGCGTGTGCAAACAAAACTCATTAAAACAAGCGCATTGATGCAAGGCTTCATTGTTGCCAACTATTCAGATCGTTTTGAAGAGGCTGCAAGAGATCTCGCACATTGGGTTAAAGAAGACAAACTGACTTATAAAGAAACAATCATTGAAGGCTTTGACAACATTCCTGATGCATTCCTTGGACTATTTAAAGGGGAAAATGTCGGAAAACAGCTTGTCAAAATTTCATAAAAAGAAAGGACCCTCCATGTGGAAGGGTCCTTTTTTTATGCTTGCTTGGGCGCAAGATGCAGCTGGCCTTGCTTATAAACAATTTCCTGAAGCGTAAGATTCAGCTTTTTCGCCATTTTTTTGAGCATTGCATGCTCTTGAGGTGTGACAAGACTGATGACAGCCCCTTCTTTTCCTGCGCGCCCGGTTCTGCCTGAACGGTGGATATAGCCTTCTTCGTTTGGCAGGTCGGCATGGATCACGTACGGCAGATCGTCAATGTCGATGCCTCTTGCTGCGATATCTGTTGCAAGGAGAAGCGGGAATTCACGCTGTTCAAATTCCTTTAAGATGATAGCACGCTCTGCTTTTTTCGCTTCACTATGAAGCACACCAAGGTCGACATGGTGATACGCTAATTTCTCTGCATAAATGCTTAAATTCGTAATATCACGCACAAAGACGAGCGCCTGCATGTCCTCAAGCCGTGATAGCTTTTGCAGTAATTTCACTTTATCACGCTGATCACATAACAGATAATAGTGTCCTACTTTCTGCGCTTCTTCCTCACTTCTGGCAATTTTCAATACTTCTGGTTCAGACGTCATTTGTTTAATCAGTTGAACCGTTTCCTCTTTTAACGTCGCAGAAAAACAGAGGATTTGTCTTTCTTTTAATGTGGATTTAATGATCGCTTGGATCGTTTTCATATGCTCTGGCACAAGAAGCTGATCTGCTTCATCTAGCACGACCGTTTTGACTTCGTGCATTTTCAGTTTCTTGATTTTGATTAATTCCTGTACACGGCCAGGTGTTGCGACAACGATGTTCGGGTGTTTCTTTAGTTTTTCCTGCTGCTTTTTGATGTTCGCTCCACCAATCAAGGAGACCGCTTTGATATCTGACCCTTGTTTGAACTCTTGCACGACATCAAAAATTTGCATCACAAGCTCTCTTGAAGGTGCCAAGATTAAGACTTGCGGGTGCTTGATATTCACATCGATTTTATTTAAAAGCGGCAACACATACGCCAGTGTCTTCCCCGTTCCCGTAGGCGATTCTGCGATCACATCACGCTTCTCCGTAATCCACTCTGCTGTTTTTTCTTGTATAGCTGTTGGTTTTTCGAAGCCAGCCGCTTGAAAGTTTTCCTGAATAAATGGCTTTGCTTCTTTCAAAAATGCCCAATTTTCTATCATGTCGATCTCCTTTATCCTCATTCAATCTATCCTTTAGTATCTCAAAATCAGCTTTGAAACGCAATTTTTCTTTTGATGCTTTTATCGAGCCGGACAGTTCGATATAATCATGAGAGGCACTAGCCGTTTTGAATCTATTTGAGGTGTAAAAAATGATATTATCTGTTAAAGATTTAAGCCATGGCTTTGGCGACAGAGCCATTTTTCACGAAGTCTCCTTCCGTTTATTAAAAGGCGAGCATGTCGGCTTAATTGGCGCCAACGGTGAAGGAAAGTCAACGTTTATGAATATTATTACTGGCAAGCTGGAGCCAGATGCAGGAAAAGTCGAATGGGCAAAAAATGTCCGTGTCGGCTACCTTGATCAGCATACTGTACTAGAAAAGGGAAGAACGATCCGCGAAGTGCTTCAGGATGCATTCCACTATTTATTTTCCATGGAAGCAGCGATGAATGACATTTACGGCAAAATGGGTGAAGCCGATCCTGATGAGCTGGAAAAGCTGTTAGAGGAAGTTGGCGTCATTCAAGATGCGCTCACAAACAATGATTTTTATATCATTGATTCCAAGGTCGAAGAAATTGCGAGAGGTCTTGGGTTAACGGATCTTGGGCTGGACCGTGATGTGACGGAGCTGAGCGGCGGGCAGCGTACAAAAGTATTGCTTGCGAAATTGCTGTTAGAGAAGCCAGAAATTCTCCTTCTCGATGAGCCAACCAACTATTTGGATGAGCAGCATATTGAGTGGCTGAAACGCTATTTACAGGAATATGAAAATGCGTTTATCCTCATTTCACATGATATTCCATTTTTAAACAGTGTCATTAACTTGATTTATCATGTTGAAAATCAAGAGCTCACGCGCTATGTTGGTGATTATGATCAATTTAAACAAGTGTACGAAGCCAAAAAGCAGCAGCTTGAAGCAGCTTATAAAAGGCAGCAGCAGGAAGTCGCTGAATTAAAGGATTTTGTTGCAAGAAACAAAGCACGTGTCAGCACAAGAAATATGGCCATGTCCCGTCAAAAGAAACTGGATAAAATGGATATGATTGAACTCGCAGCAGAAAAGCCAAAGCCTGAATTCCACTTTAAGCCGGCACGAACTTCCGGGAAATTGATTTTTGAAACAAAAGATTTGGTCATTGGTTATGATGAACCGCTCTCTCGTCCATTGAATCTGAAAATGGAACGCGGGCAAAAAATTGCGTTATACGGCGCTAACGGTATCGGAAAAACGACATTGCTGCGAAGTCTTCTTGGAGAAATCACGCCAATTTCTGGTGAGGTGGAACGCGGAGAATTCCTGCATATTGGCTACTTTGAGCAAGAAGTAAAAGAGCAAAACAGCAACACTTGTATTGAAGAGGTGTGGAGTACCTTCCCTTCTTACACGCAATATGAAGTCAGAGCCGCTCTTGCAAAATGCGGATTAACGACAAAGCATATTGAAAGCCGCGTGTCTGTTTTAAGCGGTGGAGAAAAAGCAAAGGTCCGTCTTTGTAAGCTGATCAACGAAGAAACCAACTTACTTGTTCTCGATGAGCCGACCAATCACTTGGATGTCGATGCAAAAGAAGAACTAAAACGTGCATTAAAAGAATACAAAGGGAGCGTCTTATTGATCTCTCACGAACCTGAATTTTATCAAGATGTAGCAACTGAAACTTGGAATTGCGAATCTTGGACGACAAAAGTATTATAACGACAAAAAAGCCTTATATCTGTTCAGAAGATATAAGGCTTTTTTCTATTTAATGACCTGCTTGAATATTGACCAAATGCTTCCGGCCAAGAAGCAGGATGATCATGCCTAACAGAACGACAGCCGCCCCTACATAGTAAGGGGTGCTTGCTGTGTAAGATTCAGCAAGTACGCCGGCAATCCAAGGAGCAATCGCGCCCCCAATAAACCGCACAGCACTGTAAGAGGATGAAGCAATCGAACGTTCAACCGGTGCCGATCCCATCACAGCGGTCGTGAGCACTGTATTGATCATGCCAAGGATGCCCCCAGCAATAACAATTCCGCAGATGACGACTACAACATGTGAAGTCCATACCCCAATGCCGAATAAAATCACAGCAAATGAAGCAAACAGAACCACAAGGGAAGTCAATGTCCCAAGTTTGCGATGAATGACCGGCGCTGAGAAGACGGATGTCACTGCCAAAAATAGTCCCCATCCAAAAAAGACATAACCAAGACCATGCTCATCCAGATGAAGCACAAATGGCGAATAGGCTAAAAGCACAAAGAAACCAAAATTGTATAAGAAAGCCGCAGATGCCATCGTTAATAGCCCTTTATATTTTAACGCCCCGACAGCCTCGAATAATTTCACCTTTTTCTGAGGTTTTTGCATCGGCGGGAGCATAAACGTAATGGCTAAAAGAGCAACAAGCATTAACACCGCAACGCCAAAGAATGGCCCGCGCCAAGAGATCGTCCCAAGCTCTCCGCCAAGCAGCGGTCCAACCGAAATCCCAAGACCTAGTGCAGCCTCGTATAAAATAATGGCCTTCGCACTTCCTCCAACAGACACACCGACAATCACAGAGAGGGCAGTTGAAATAAATAAGGCATTCCCAATGCCCCATCCGCCTCTAAAGCCGATTAATTCATTAATCGTTGAAGAGGTACCGCCTAAAGCAGAAAAGACAATAATAAAAATAAGTCCTATTAATAACGTCCATTTCGCACCAATCCGACTAGAGATAAAGCCGGTAAAAAACATGACAAAGCCGGTCACAAGTAAGTAGCTCGTAAATAAAAGAGAGACCTGACTTGGAGATGCATCTAATTGTGATGCAATGGCTGGCAAGATCGGGTCCACAAGTCCTATCCCCATAAATGAAATCACACACGCAAAGGCAACAGCCCAGACGGCTTTCGGCTGCCTAAGCAGACTTGTACGCTGTTTCAACACTTCTTCTTCCTTCATTCCATCAGAACCTTTCCTTCAAATGTTGACAAAATAAAATAAACACGCAGAGGTGTTTATTTTTGTAATTGCTCAATTGCATGAGCCGCTCTTTCTTTCATCGCTTCAAGATCCTTTTTAAAAGATTGGATCGTTTCAAGCTTTTTTGTAATCAATTGATGCTGTACAGACAGCTGCGCTTCAATATCTAACAGCTTCTCTAATCGTTCCTTCGGATCAAGCGACAGCAAGTAACCTTCTTTATTCAGCTCAAGCTGCTTTCCTATTTCCATAAACGATTGAAGCTCTTGTAAAGAAAATCCAAGTACCTCTTTTGCCTGCATCACTTTCTCTAGTTCTTCCATGTCGTCCTCTGAGTAAAGTCTGACACCGCCCTCTGTCCGCTTTGGTGCTGATAATAAACCAATCTCTTCATAGAAACGTATCGTCCGTTTGGTCAGTCCGCTTCTTTTCGCCACTTGATCAATTTTCATCCATTCCATTGCCAGTGCCTCCTGCTCATCAATTCATGATTTATTATACACCTTTATAACCTTAACGTAAACGTAAATGTTCTCACTCTTGATTTTTCTCGTGTTTTGATGCAAAATAAATAGGAATTATTACGATTTAAAGGAGGGATCTCATGTTTTCTTTTCCACCCAAAAAAGAACGACACCAACAATTCGGATCTGTACCGCCAAGCCTTGGAACGAAGCCTTCTCAAAAAGAGAACATGACTGACACCCAAAAGACGGAGCAGGACTTTTATTTTCATCTTGAACAAGTCGGCATCTGCCGCGTGTCTTATCCTGTACGAATTTTGTCTAAAACGGCACCGCAGGACCAAATAACTTCTGCTGACTTTGCACTGAGTACCTCCCTGAGAGCTCACGAAAAAGGCATTCATATGAGCCGTCTCACTGAACAGCTGCACTCGTTTTACGAAAGCGGAAAGCCGCTTGATGTGAATAGCTTAAAAGCATTGACAGCAGCGCTTGCCCGTCAGATGAATCAGTCATCTGCCTCGGTTCAAGTTTCCTTCCCTTGGTACATGGAAAAGCAAAGCCCAGTCACCGGGAAATCGGGTTTGATACATGCGACAATCACATATGACATTCATTTTCATGAAAAGGATGGATGGACCTGTCATATTGGCTGCGATGCACAAGTCACCACATTATGTCCTTGTTCTAAAGAAATTAGTGAATACGGTGCACATAATCAGCGTGGCTCTGTTTCCATTCAGGTAGAGTTGTTTGAACAAGCATCATTCCCTAACGACATGAAAGCAGCTCTTTTACATATCATTGAGTCCAATGCGAGTGCACCGCTGTATCCTGTGCTTAAAAGACCTGATGAAAAGAAAGTGACAGAAGAGGCTTATGAAAATCCACGCTTTGTAGAAGATCTCACAAGGTTAATGGCCATCGAATTATATGAGCAGCCATGGGTCAGGGGCTTTCAAGTCGAGTGTCGTAATGAGGAATCCATTCATCAGCATGATGCCTATGCGAAATGCTCTTATCAAAAAAACCTGTAGATCAACTCTACAGGTTTCTTATTTCTTAGTCATGACTCTCTAATTCCTCAATCATCAGCGATAGTTCTGTCCAGCGGTCCATTGCTTGTTCTAGTTCTTCAGCAACGGCTTTTTGTTCGTCCATCAGCTCTTGAATTTTTCCAAAATCACTGCCTGCCTCCGCAATGCTTGCTTCAAGCTGCTGGTGTTTTTCCTCTAATGCCTGAATCCGGTCTTCAATTCCGTCCCATTCAAGCTGGTCTTTATAAGAAAGTTTTTTTCTCTTTTTAGGCGCCGCTTCTACTTGTTTCTCAGCAGGCTTTGTCTCTGTCCGCTTCGCCTCTTTTTCTTGCTCCATGTAATCGCTGTAAGCACCTTGGAAGTGTGAAATGCGGCCATTACCTTCAAAGACAAGCAGACGGTGAACCACTCGGTCTAAGAAATAACGATCATGCGATACGGTCATAACAACGCCAGGAAACTGTTCTAAATAATCCTCTAAAATGCTGAGGGTCTCCGTATCAAGATCGTTCGTCGGCTCATCTAAAAAGAGAACATTTGGTTCTTCCATTAAGACTTTCAATAAATACAATCTGCGGCGTTCTCCCCCTGACAGCTTGCGAATAAACGTCCGCTGCATGGATCTTGGGAATAGGAACCGTTCTAGCATTTGCTCTGCTGTCACGATAGCGCCATCAGATGTCTTGACGATCTCAGCTGTTTCCTTGATGTACTCAATGATGGTCAGTTCTTCATCCATTTCCTTGTGATCCTGCGTGTAATAGCCAATGCGAACGGTTTGTCCAATCGTCAATTGTCCTGTAGTCGGTTCTATTTTACCCGCTAGACAGTTAAGAAGAGTCGTTTTGCCGACTCCATTCGGTCCGATAAATCCAATCCGGTCGCCCGGCACGACTAAATCTGTAAACCGCTCCACAAGGGTCTGGCCAGCAAATGAAATTGATAAGTCTTCTGCCTCTATGACTTGTTTTCCTAGGCGGTGCGAGCCGATAGCGAAATCAAGCTCTCCTTTCGCATCAGGCCCTTTTTGATCCATCAGCTCTTCGGCTCTGCCGATGCGAGCTTTTTGCTTCGTCGTTCTTGCTTTTGCCCCTCTTCTCAGCCATGCAAGTTCTCGTCTGAGTAAGTTTTGACGCTTCGTTTCTTTCACCTGAGCTTCTGCTTCTCGTTCGGCTCTTTTTTCTAAAAAGACTTCATAATTTCCTTTATACGTATAGAGCTGCCCTTGATTCAATTCATAAATTCGGTTGGCCACACGGTTTAGGAAATAACGATCATGCGTCACCAGAATGACAGCACCGCTGTATTGACTCAAATATCCTTCGAGCCATTCAATCGTTGCATTATCGAGATGGTTGGTTGGCTCGTCTAAAATCAGCAATCCCGCGGGCTGAATTAAATTTTTAGCAATCGCGACACGCTTTTTCTGTCCGCCTGATAATGCATGAACAGAGCGGCTCACATCTTTGACACCAAGCTTTGTCAAAATCGTTTTTGCTGACAGGTTCGCATCCCATGCGTCTTCCTGATCCATTCGATTTTGCATACGCATGAGCGCTTCTTGTTTTGCTTCATTTTGCGGATCATGCTCTAAATCGGCTAGCGCCTTTTCATATGCCTTCATCGTTTGAATCATGGGTGCCGTTCCAGAAAAAATGTAATCAAGAATCGTTTCATCCCCGCTCATTTCAGGGTCTTGCTCGAGAAATTCGATATCAAGTGTCCCTGCTTTCGAGATGTCACCCTCCTCATACGATTCAAGTCCCGCAATGACCTTTAGGAGCGTTGACTTTCCTGTTCCGTTTGGTCCAATCAATCCGATGCGCTCCCTTGGTTCTATATGAAAAGAAATATGATCAAACAGCGTTTTCTCGCCATATGTTTTATATAATCCTTCAACATTCAATAAACTCATTTTTATCAGCCCTTACATAGATTCTCCCTTTATTTTAAATCAGCCGGTAGCAGAAAACTAGTTTTAAAAAACCCGCTGCTGAAAAGAATGTTTCCTTTTGCTGCTCGATACACTATGAAGAGGTGATCTAAAGATGGTAACCATTAGCTTATGTATGATTGTGAAAAATGAAGAGGAAGTATTGGCGGATTGCCTTTCCTCTGTTCAAGACATTGTAGATGAAATGATCATCGTTGATACAGGATCAACAGATCGTACGAAGGAGATTGCTCACTCCTTTTCAGCACAGGTACTTGATTTCGAATGGGTTCAGCACTTTGCAAAAGCCCGCAATTTCGCTTTCTCACATGCAACGAAAGAGTATATTTTATGGCTTGATGCTGACGATGTTCTGCTTGAAGAAGACCGTCAAAAACTTCTTCATCTCAAAGAGACACTTGATCCTTCGGTGGACGCCGTCTCGATGTTTTATCATGTGGGATTCGATGAAGACGGTCAGGTGAATTTTAAATATAGAAGAAATCGCCTTGTGAAGCGTGCCTTGAACTTTCAGTGGTACGGGGCCGTACATGAGTTTCTTCAAGTGTATGGCAACATCTTTCCAGCCGATATAGCCGTCACACATCAAAAGCGCAAGAAAACAACCACTGGTGAGCCCGGGCGCAATCTTCGAATTTATGAAGACATGCTCGCAAAAGGAGAGGACATGACGCCACGTGATCTCTTTTACTTTGCCAATGAATTAAGAGATAACAGGCAGCATGTCAGGGCGATTCGTTTTTATCATGAATTTTTAGCGACAAAACAGTGCTGGATTGAGGATGAAATTCGCACATGCCAATATTTAGCCGACTGCTATTATGCGGCAGGCTTCGAGGAAGCGGCTTTATCCTCATTATTACGTTCTTTCTTATACGATCAGCCCCGTCCAGAATTTTGCTGCCGGATCGGGGATCATCTAAAAATACAAAATAAACATCAGGCAGCGATCTTTTGGTATGAGCAGGCGCTGAAGGCTCCTGAAAACGAAACAGCCTTCACACTCACACAGTATAAAACGTGGTATCCACATCTCCAGCTTTGCTATTGTTATTATCAGCTCGGCGATTTGGAAAAAGCCAAGACACATCACCTTGCCTCCTCCGCCCATTACCCCACTCATCCAAGTGTGCTGTTCAATGAAAAAATATTTGCTGAACAGACATAGATCCCCCGTCTCCACATCCGCCTTCCACCTGCCAGCGGATGTCTCTTTTTATGCACAAATTCGATTGTGATGTTTAACACTTTAGTGATTTAAAGCGTTTTTCAACCAATTGACTAAATTGTCAATTACGCATATACTAACATTCGTCTTACGAAAAGATTTATCCATTAGGAGGTCAACATGAGTTCTTTATTTCGAAAAAAGTCTCTCGACCAGCTCATGCTTGAAAGTCAAACGAAGCGGCTTAGCCGATCGTTAAATACGTTTGATTTAATCTTGCTTGGCATTGGCTGCGTGGTCGGGACTGGTATCTTTGTGATTACGGGGGTTGCGGCAGCAAAGGATGCGGGACCTGCGATTATTATATCTTTTATTTTGGCTGCGATCGCATGCGCCCTTGCTGCTTTTTGCTACGCTGAATTCTCCTCGTCCATTCCTGTGTCAGGAAGCGTCTATACGTATTCCTACGCCACACTTGGGGAATTTCTCGCCTTCTTAATGGGCTGGGATCTCATGCTTGAATATGTCATTGCGCTCTCTGCTGTAGCAAGTGGATGGTCGTCCTATTTTCAATCACTGCTCAGTGGATTCGGTCTGCACATACCGAAGGCTTTATCAGCTGCACCTGGAGCCGCTGATGGTGCCGTCTTTAACCTTCCAGGCGCACTTATTATTTTACTCATCACCTTTATCGTCTCAAGAGGCGTCAAAGAAAGCACGAAGCTGAATAACATCATTGTGTTAATCAAAATTGCCATCGTCCTTCTCTTTATCATTTCAGGCTTTGCTTACGTCAAACCTGAAAACTGGACACCCTTTATGCCGATGGGCTTTGAAGGAGTGATCGCAGGCGCGGCAACAGTCTTTTTTGCTTATCTCGGATTTGATGCGATCGCCAATGCATCTGAAGAAGTCAAAAATCCGCAAAAGGCGATGCCGATCGGCATTATCGGGGCGCTCGGTGTTTGTACCATTTTATACATCGGTGTGTCCTTTGTCTTAACCGGCATGGTTCACTATACGAAACTGAATGTCAGTGACCCTGTCGCATTTGCTCTTCAAGTCGTTGGCCTTCATAGTGTGGCAGGTATCATATCAGCCGGTGCCATTATTGGGATCACAACGGTTTTAATTGCCTTGGTCTATGCGCAGGTTCGCTTAACCTTTGCGATGAGCCGCGATGGACTCATGCCAAAAGTTTTCTCAAATGTTCATCCAAAATCGCAAACACCCGTTGCCAACACTTGGCTGACAGGTGCTGTCGCAGCATGTATCGTAGGTTTTGTGAATTTATCGACGCTTGCGAATTTAGTGAGTATCGGTACACTTGCAGCCTTTACGGTGATTTCAATTGCCGTCATTGTTTTACGGAAAAAGCACCCGAATGTCAAAGCAGCGTTTAAAGTGCCATTCGTGCCTGTTCTTCCGATTATCAGCGCGGTCATTTGTATCACACTCGCAACTACCCTTTCATGGGTGACATGGAGAGCCTTCCTTATCTGGGTGGCCATTGGTGTCGTTGTTTACTTCACCTATGCAAGACGAAAAAGTCATCTTAATGAAACACATTAGAAAAGAGACACGGGGTTTCCCGGTCTCTTTTTTTTGCTTAAATCACGCTGTTTTTGGCTGAATTTGAGTCCACCATGTCTGGATCTAACACGCTTATTACACGCCAAAGGACACTCACATCAAAAAATCCACACCACCACCGAAGCCAAAAGAAACAAAAACACCGACGGTCTCGATTCGATCAAAGCCATCTTCTTAACCCGCTCAGCTTTTAAACACAATCGGGAGCCAGAAATACACCGCAAGGACAATCGCCACAATACTGATGATATTTAACCAAAAGCCTGCCCTGACCATATCAGATATTTTCAGCACGTCCGCACTAAAGACAGCGGCGTTTGGCGGTGTGGAGATCGGCAGCATAAACGCACATGAAGAAGCCAAAGCAGCCGCAGCCATTAACCCATATGGCTCCATACCAATCGCAAGCCCAAGCCCTACCGTAATCGGAATAATCATATTGGCAACAGCTGTATTCGACATAATTTCAGTCATAAACAAAATCGCTCCCGTTAAAATGATCAACAGCACGATATACGAAAGCCCATTTAAATGCTGTAGATTTTCCCCAATCCATCCCGTTAGATTGGTTTCTGCAAAGCCCATAGCGAGCGAAAGCCCACCTCCAAACAAAAGCAAAAGCCCCCACGGCAGCTGTTTCATATCCTGCCATTCTAATATTCTCTCTCCATTTGTTGCTGGAATGAGAAATAACAGCATGGCACCGAAAATGGCGATAGACGTATCAGATACGGTGATCCCTCCAAACAAAAAGAGCTTAAAAATCCACAAAAACGCCGTCATGAGAAAAACAACAAACACCCATTTTTCCTCTTGTTTCATTTTTCCTAAATTCTCTAATCCCTTTCGAATGAACGCTACACTCATTTCACCTGTGTGCTCTACCTTGAACTGTACCTTGGTCAAATACAGAAATAAGAGAATGAGCAGAATCATCGCAACAGGAAAACCAAACAAAAACCATTCAAAAAACATAATTTCCCGATCTAGCAGTTTTTTTGACATCGCAGCAAACACCGCATTTGGCACAGATCCGACAAGTGTTGCTAGACCACCAATTGACGCTGAATACGCAACCGACAATAAGATGCTTTTACTGAATCGATCAAGAGATGGACCAGATAAGATTTCATTAGCCTTGACCTCTTTAATCACTGCAAGTGCCACTGGGAGCATCATCAGGGCTGTCGCTGCATTCGAAATCCACATAGATAAAAAAGCAGTCGCGATCATGACACCTAATACAATGCGATCACTTCTTGTGCCAATCACCCTCAAAATGTGTAAGGCCATTCTTCTATGTAAGTTCCATTTTTCAATGGCAATAGCAATCATAAATCCTCCCATGTACATAAAAACGATCGGATCTCCATAAGCCCTTGATGTCTGTTCCATAGAAAGCCCGCCAAGTGTCGGCAGTAGGATGATGGGCAATAAAGATGTTGCAGGTATGGGCAGTGCTTCTGTCACCCACCATGTTGCCGTCCAAGCCGTAATGCCCAAGACTACCCTCGCAGCATAGGTCAATTCATCTTCAGGTATGAGAAACAGAACGAGCAAGAAGAGTGTCGGTCCAAGAATAAGTCCAATTACATTCACTTTTTTATAAACGATAACAATTCCCCCCTATTGAAAGCGCTTGTCATATTTTTTCTAATTTTCCACATTCGATGATCTCTTAAGAAATCCTTTAAATCATATGAAAAAATGAAGATATCTTTCATAAAAACAGCTGTCATTTTACTCCCATTTCCAATACCATGACATGATGCCTTGGTCTATTTTCATAGGAGAAACTATACAAATCATGTGCAATCACTGTAAAATATAGAAGATCTAATCAAAAATTGAGGTGTTTTCATTGTATAAGGATCAAAGAAAATCATTTTGGAAACAGAAAAAATTCATTATTCCTCTTCTTAGCATCATCGTGATAGCAGCTGCTCTCTTTTTCTTAAAAGATACTCTTTTCTCAAAAGAAAAAGAGGCTTTAAAAGCGGCTCAATCCTTTACGAAACAATTGGAGAAGAAAGACTTTACGAAGCTGGCTGATGAGGTAACGAGTACGTCTTTGAAAGCCAATGACTTCTCAAAAAAACAACTAGCCGAAAAATATGACAATATCTTTAACGGAATTGGTGCTTATGATCTGAACATATCAAAGCTCAACGTCGAAAAACAGGACAAAGGAAATGGGTATCAATTTTCCTATGATGTGACAATGAAAACGTCTTTTGGCAAGCTGCACAAGCTTTCTTACAAGGGCGTTCTCTCAGAAGAAGATGACAAGTGGAAAGTGGACTGGAAGCCAAATCTCATCTTCCCGCAAATGGAGAAGGGAGATACTATCAAAGTCAAATCAGACCCTGCTGTCCGTGGAAACATTGTAGACCGAAAAGGGCGTACGCTGGCAGAAACAACTGGTGGAAACGCACTTGGCATCATCCCAGGTAAACTCGGGACAGGGAAAGAAAAAGAACGCAATATCAAAAAAATCAGCAAGGCATTTGATATAGATGAAGAACTAATCGACAACCAGCTGAAACAAGCATGGGTCACAGACGACACGTTTGTCCCGCTCAAATCAATGGTAGAACAGAAGCCGATTCCAAAGGATATAAAAGGCGTCACCTATCAATCGAAGGAAATGCGTTACTATCCTTATAACGAAGCCGCCGCCCATCTCACCGGCTATGTCGGAAAAGCAAATGCAGATGATATCAAAAGAAATCCGGCATTAAAAGCAGATCAAATCATCGGCAAAACCGGCCTTGAATTTACGTTTGACAAAAACTTGCGCGGACAAGATGGCGGAAGCATTCTGATCGTCCATGATGAAACAGGCATTGAAGAAACATTGCAAAAATCAGATCGAAAAGATGGAAAAACAGTGAAGCTGACCATTGATGCTTCTTTACAGAAAAAAACCTATGAACAGCTGAAAGGTGAAAAAGGAGCCGTCACCATCATGAATCCATCATCAGGGGATCTATTAGCGCTTGTCAGCACCCCTTCCTACGATGTCAATCTTATGACAAACGGGATCACACCTAAACAATATCAGGCATACAGCGAAAACCCAGACCTCCCATTCCAAGCCCGGTATGCGAGCCGGTATGCACCAGGGTCTACATTCAAAACCATTACAGCAGCCATCGGGTTGGAAACAGGTGTCACAAAGCCAAATAAAGTACGCACCATTCATGGACTGAAATGGCAAAAGGATCAATCATGGGGCAATTATCGAATTACACGGGTTCACGATAAAGAAAACGTAAATATGGTTGATGCCCTCGTGTACTCAGATAATATTTACTTCGGACAGGAAGCACTGGAAATTGGCAAAGACACCTATGAGAAAAAAGTGAAAGCATTTGGATTTGGCGAAGATTTGCACATGCCATTTACAATGAAACCAGCACAAGTATCAAACGACGGCATTCAATCGGACATCTTACTTGCTGACTCAGCATATGGCCAAGGCGAATTACTCATGTCACCGATTGAACAAGTACATGCCTATTCTCCATTTGCAACAGGAGGCAAGCTTGTCTATCCTCGAGTCGTTCAAGATGAAAAAACAGCATCACCAAAACAAATCATCAAAGAAGACTCGGCAAACACAGTGAAAGACGCGCTGACTCAGGTCGTGACCAGTCCAAACGGTACAGCTCACTCCTTACAAATTGAAGGAGCTGATATTGCCGCTAAAACAGGAACGGCAGAGCTGAAGAGCAAACAAGGGGCAACAGACGGTTCTGAAAATGGATTTTTACTTGCATTTAATCCTAAAAAAGAAGATTACGTCCTCGTCGGCATGATTGAAGGTGTGAAAAACCGCGGCGGAAGCGGACTCGTCATTCAAAAAATGAAGCCTGTGATCGCATCTTTTTATCAATAACCCTTTAGAGACACAAGCACTTGTGTCTCTTTTTTCTAAATCATGACAATTTGCTATTGTTTTATAGTTCACCTTATGAATAAAATGAGAAGAATGCAAAATAGAAAACAGTTGAATGAAAGGAGGAAGTCTCATTGGCTATTGCTGCTCGTACAAAGGATAAACCTCAAAATTCTGTCACCGGATCAACGGTTTACCCCATTTTATTGATTATTGGCATTTGCCATATGCTGAACGACACATTGCAAGCCGTTATTCCTGCGATGTTCCCTATTTTAGAACGCTCAATGGGGCTGACCTTTACACAATTAGGGCTGATTGCCTTTACATTAAATATGGTCTCCTCCGTCATGCAGCCCGCTATTGGGTGGTATACAGATAAACGGCCGATGCCTTATGCACTCCCGATTGCTTTATTTTCTAGTGCTGTCGGTATATTCGGGCTTGCGTTTGCGCCTTCCTTTGCCACCATTTTGCTTTGCGTTGTCTTTATCGGACTCGGCTCTGCAATTTTCCATCCAGAGGGCTCTCGTGTTGCCAACATGGCAGCTGGTCCAAGACGAGGACTTGCACAGTCCATCTATCAAGTAGGCGGAAATACAGGTCAAGCCTTTGCTCCGCTGATCGCTGCATTAATGCTCGTCCCTCTCGGTCAGCCAGGCGTGGCTTGGTTTACGATTGTTGGAATGATTGCTGTCGGTTTCCTTCTTTATATTTCAAGATGGTACGCAGGAAGACTTCAAACCATTCGAGCTCAAGCGAAAAAGGCTCCAGCAAAAGCTGCAAGATCTGAACTTCATCGTAAGTCAGCACTCACAGCACTTGGCATCATCGTCTTTCTCATCTTTGCCCGCTCTTGGTATGGGAATGCGATATCGAATTTCTATGCGTTTTATGCGATTGAACAATATGGATTGACGATTAAAGAATCACAGACTTATATTTTCTTATTTCTCATTCTAGGTGCAATAGGGACATTTTTAGGCGGGCCGCTTGCAGACCGCTTCGGCAAGAAAACCGTGATTTTAATTTCCTTATTGGCATCCTTTCCACTTGCCCTGCTGCTGCCATTTGCCGGACCTGTTTTTGCTTATGTTTTACTTGGACTAATTGGGGTCATTCTGACATCAAGCTTCTCTGTCACAGTCGTTTATGCTCAAGAACTATTTCCCGGGAAAATTGGCACAATGTCTGGTTTAACTGTTGGGCTTGCGTTTGGTATGGGTGCAATTGGATCAGTCGCTCTAGGCTCATTCATTGATGCCTTCGGTTTAACGCCTACCATGATCGGAGTCGCCTTTTTACCGATATTAGGCATCCTGGCCTTCTTACTACCTAGCGATCAAACCATCTCCAAATGGAATGAATCATAAAAAGGAGAAAACCGCTCAGTTATTGAGCGGTTTTTTCATATCTCATAAAAATGCGTGTCAGGAACGTGCTTCTTTGCAATAAACCCTTGCTGAAATTCTGGAAAGACCTTTTGCACCTGTTTAATTTTTTGATGAACCAAATCGGCATACGGAATATATAGATGATCCACTAGATTTTGTTCTGTCATATAGTAATACCAATTAAGATTAAAGGTATTCTCATCAATGATCGTAAAGGCAGAAAAATGATAGAACAAGAGTGGACATTCGTCGAGATACATATCCCCTTTCACAACTGAAAACTTGTAGTTTTCAATATTCCAAATGGCGGCATTGGCTCCTTTAGATGTCACCACATGGACCCCTTCAAAATCATCGATCCATCTTTCAACATACCGCTGATCTCCATAAGTCTTATTTTCTGTATCCATTTCTACTGTACAGTGTGCAAGACAGTTTTCCTTCCATTGTGTGACCGCCTGTTTGGCAACGTCTGTGTTGCGGCAGCCGACAAATCCAGTATTAAAGCGGCCAGACAACTCATAAAAGTGATAGAACCGCTTGGAATTCATATGATCCGTCAAAAATAAATGAGCGAGCGGATTCTCTGCAAATACCGCCTCTGGATCATGATAAAAATACAAATCCGTATCCAAATGGGCGAGATAATCCGCTTCTGAGGACTCAAGGATTTTGAGCAGAAAAGCAGGCTTTAACGTCCAGCAATACTCATGGAACGTCCGATCATCTTTTGCCTTTCGCAGCGTGTCATCTTCAATGTCTTCAAGCTGTTCATATTGAACGTGCGGATGAGGGAATTCACTTAACACCTTGTAAGCCAAAGGGTCCGCACATAAAACCGACAACTTGAATGAATGGGCGGTTTGTTCAAGCGAATGAATCAGCGCCAAAAGCTTAAAAATATGGGTATTCGACACAATGGTTGTAAAATGATAAGACGCCATCTATAACACATCCACTTGAAACAAATCAACGCGTAATAGCTCTTTCGTCAGCCCTTGAATGGCTTCTACAAGCACTGTGCAGCCATATTCCTGCCGTGCAAGCTGCGCTGCTTCTGACAGCTTTTTCAAAGGGACATGCTTTGCTGTCAGCTGATCTTTTTTATCGCGTTTGATGCCTACATTCCGCTCTGTGATCAAATGAAGCAGCTCTAAAAAATAAGAAAGCAGACCATCGAATGCCGGATTTTCACGCAGCTGCCGGACCTCTTTCACAATGTCATTTGTGACGGTGTGAGAAAATGGACCAGAGAAAGCCAAATGGACATCAATGGCATCAATATTGTTGTACTTCTCGCACATATACAAAATGTTATATTTGATGTCATCAAATGACGTTAAATTACTTGGATGCTCCTGATGCACACTCATGATATCCTCTCGCAATTCAAACGAGAGACCAAGCTGATGCAGACGAATTCCTAAATCATAATCCTCAAACCCGTACCGAACGATATTTTCATCAAACATCCCGAGTGCCATGACATGCTTACGTTTGACAGAGGAGTTATTCGTAATAAAAAATCGCCACGGCAGCTCATAAGAGCCTAAATCATAGTTATACGTGCGCAAAATGTCTTTGAGAATATCAATAAACTCAGACTGCAAATCGAAGCTTTTCTCTAGAAATCCACCATTTTCAACTTCCTTCATTGATAAAAGAGGCGTTTTATCTTTCATTTTCCGCTTATACAAGCCTTGCTTTTTCAACCGATTGATATGATCCTGATCAAATGCTTCGTAAAAATAACGATAAATCCGCTTCCAGCATACACCACAAATCACAAGGTCCTCATGAACAGCATGTGCCTCCGCATGCTTTTGAATAAATTGCGGCTCTGCCAGCATATCGCTGTCATGGAATATCAGCAGGTCTCCCTCCGCCTCGCGAATGGCATGATTGCGACCCTTGGCAATCCCTTGATTGACAGGAATACGTACCTTTTTAAACGGGAAATTCACCTCAATGTTCTCAAGCATTTCCATCGTGCCGTCCGTTGACCCATTATCAGCGACAATCACCTCAAATGGAATATCCGTATCCTGAAGCGTTAAGGAAAAAAGACTCCCTTCTAAACGCTCTTTGGCATTATAGCTTGGAATAATGACGCTTACCTTTGGCTTCTCATTCATGCGTCATCCCCCTCCAATTTGGCATAGCCGTTAAACAGCGGATCGACCTTCTCAACAGATTCAATCACATGGCGCAGCACGTTTCGATAGGCTTCTTGGAAAAACGGCAGATCATTTCTCCCTTTTTCATGAATTTGCTGCATCTCATCCTTGCTCACGATGCGAAAGCCGCTGAAATGATAGCAAATGAGCGGATGCCCATCGTCCAGCAAAATACGTCCATTCTCTTCCCGATAAGAATGCTGCCCATAGTTCCAATGACCAATATTCACGCCTTTTGTTTGAATATCTTCCACTTTTTCAAACAGCTTCGGCATATGATCCAAATATCCTTGATCGCCAAACTTGCCTTCTCCCGGCGCATTTTTGCATTCCTTCAAGCATTCTTCTTTCCACCAACTGAGGCATTTCCGGCCGGCTTCATCTCCTTTAAAATACAGGAAGCCTGAGTTATATCGTCCTAAAAGCTTCTGAAGCATCTTCACTTCCTCAGGATCGAAGCTCGGAATCACAATATCCCCTCTCGAGAGTAAAACAGAGGCATCCGGCTGATGTTGAAAAATCGCTTTCGGGCTCTCATAAAAAAATAAATCCGCATCAAGATAGGTTACGCCCTCTGCCTGCTCCTGTTCAAATAACCACTCAATCCAAATCGGCTTTAATGTCCAGCAATATTCCGAGGCATCCCGTTCCTCTTTTTTCTCCAGCAGCTCCGGCGTTTCGAGCTCCCGTACATGAACAAGATCGACATGAGGAAAATTCATTTGATGAAGCAGATCAAATGCAGCATCATCCATACATAACGTCTTGATGACAGCATCATCTTCTACTTGCTTCAATGATAAGAAAAACGCAATGGCTTGATAAAGTCTTCCACTTGATAGAACCGTACAATATATGCTGTTCATCTACTTACACCTCTATTTTTGAAAGAATTCGCGGTACCATTCAATCGTCTTCTCTAAACCTTCATCAATGGAATAGTCAGGCTTCCAATCAAGCAGCTTTCTCGCCTTTTCTGCCGACAAATATTGATGCTTAATCTCATGCGTTCCTTGGTTTAAAATACGCGGCTTCAGTTCACTGCCCATTGCCTTTAAAATCTTATCCACGAGCTCAAGCACCGTCAGCTGAATTTCATTACTAAAATTAAAAGCTTCTCCAGCGAGCCCTTTTTCCTCCATCTTCTCAGCTAGCAGCAAATAAGCCTTGACCGCATCTTCAATGTAGAAATAATCACGAATAAATGTCCCATCACTTCTAATTTCAGGTGCCTTTCCTTCTAGCACAAGCTGGATGGTTTGCGGAATGATTCTGTTGAAATTTAAATCCCCGCCCCCGTATAAATTGCCGCAGCGTGTAATACAAACCGGAAGACCATATGTGTTGTAATACGTGTGAGAAATTAAATCTGCACAGCTCTTCGATACATCATACGGATGTTTCCCATTTAACGGCATATCTTCATCGTATGGAAGCTGCTCCTGATCGCCGTATGCTTTGTCACTTGATGCAACGATGACTCGTTTAATCAGCGGCTGTCTTCTGCAAGCCTCCAGTACATTCCATGTCCCTAAAATATTGGCTTCAAATGTAGAAACAGGGTGTCTATTTGCGACCCCAACAATGGCCTGCGCCGCCAAATGGAAGACAGTATCAATTTCGTATTCTCCTAACGCACGTTCAATCGTTTGCATATCCTCCAATGCACCTTGCACCACATTCATCTTTTCGAATTGACTGCCTTGATATAAATTCGATCGAGGCACCTGATCACGCACAAGTCCAGTTACGTTTGCACCTTGATCAATCAATTCCTTGACGAGATAGCTTCCCAATAGTCCTGTACATCCAGTCACAAATACGTTTTTCCCATTCCAAAATCCGCTCATGCCGTCACCAAACCTTCCATGGTTGTTTTCCATTTGTCCACATGCCATTGATTTCCTTCAGGTTCTTATACGTATCGATCGCTGTCCAAAATCCGTGGTGTTCATAAACCGCAAGCTCTCCATCATTCGCCAGATTTTGAAGAGGCTCCGCTTCAAACACGCATTGATCATCGTCTGTCAAATAGTCAAATACCTTTGGAGACAACACAAAAAATCCTCCATTGATCATCCCGATACTGTCTGTCTTCTCAGAGAAGGATTGTGCCATCCCGTTATATACCTTCAACGTCCCGTACTGTGACTTCTTTTCAATTCCTGTGACAGTCGCAGCAGCCCCAAGATCCTGATGACGCTTCAGCAGATGAAACATATTGATATTGGCAAGTCCATCACCATACGTCATCATGAATGTCTCATCCCCAATGTAGTCCTGTGCCTGCTTTAACCGTCCGCCTGTCATCGTCTCCTCACCCGTATCTAAAAAGGTGATTTTCCAGTTCTCTAACTTTCCTAAAAGCTTCATTTCTCCTGTTGCCATATCCAGCTGCATGCTGTAATGCCGCCAGTCGTAGTTCAGAAAATATTCTTTGATCTTCTCTCCTTTATATCCAAGCAATAAGATAAACTCATCTACTCCGTAATACTGATAGATTTTCATAATATGCCATAGAATAGGCCGATCTCCGATCATAGCAAGTGGTTTAGGAAGCGCTTGTGTGACCTCACTCATTCTCGTTCCCTTTCCTCCGCAGAGAATGACTGCTTTCATCTTCTCCCCTCATCTCTCTATGAAAATTTTTGATTGAAAACCTTATCTTTATGCGGAAAATCAGTACATGTACCCTCAGACTTTGTCCGACATCAGGTTTTGAATCTACTCTATTCATATGTCGAAATGAGAGATGGTGCCACCTAGCATTTAACTATTTTTACAAATAAAAAAAGAGCGAGATTTGTATTCTCGCTCTTTCAAAGTTTAAATTGTATATTATCAGGGTAGATGGTATGATAAACATGTGCATCATCAGCACAAACAGCCTCTTTTTATAAAGAGACTACTAGATGGAATGAATTCAAGTGGCAGCTTGCTTCATTCTCAATATGAATCACGGAGGTGAATTCCCATGGCACAAAACGTACTTTGTGAAGTGAACTCTTGCCGTTTTTGGGCTGATAACAGCTGTACTGCTTCTACCATTAAAATTGGTAAAAACACAATGACTGATGTGACTCGCAATGCCGAAACTGATTGCGAAACATTTGAAACAAAATAAGTTGTTTTTCTGAGATGAAGGAACTGGCAGGTTCCTTCTTTTCTTTTATCATTCTATCAAGAATGATAATTATTATCAAGTGTTTTTCACTAAACATTTCTCGGGAAATAATGACACGATATTTCTCCATTCGTTGACGATTTTCACTCCTTTTTCTATACTCAACATATCCGAAGAAGAAAAAGTGGTGACCAATCAATGGATTTTACGATACGTTTTCTATCATTCTTTGTCGTAGAAATCGAAGGCAAAGATGAACAAGCAAATAAACGGTTCAAGCATTATCAAACATTAGATCAAGAGGAATTTGAACAAAGTGAGCTGAAGGACTTTTTAGATGGTGAGCTAAAAAAAATCGTCAAACGAAAAGTGGACAGACACCCTAAATCAGAACAAGTACCGACCAAAATTGGCCGATTCATTGTCGAACCCGGTCATGAACTCGATTCAAATCCAAACTACAATTTATTTCATCAGACGAGATTTGCCGATACAAAAGAAGTATTTAATGAATGCAGCGAACAGTTTGTTCGCACGTATTTAGATACAAGTGCTGTCAGAGGCGGCGTTTTTTTAGTTGCGTCTGCCGTCCCTAAAAAGTACTTCGATGACTCCTTTGTCTTTATTATGAAATGCGATTTTGAACAGAAAGTGGCTTCTATCGCTGATACATCTACCTTGATCAAAAAAGTCGAAATGGCCATTACAACAAAAAACATGAAATCGATTCAATACCCGTTTATGCCAGAAGAGGGCATGACAGAGGAAGCCGAAGTGAAAATTCACCAATCCTCACATGCGCGTTATTTTGAGGACTTTCTGAAATTCGTCGAATACGGGGAATCTATGCCTGAAATCATGAAATCACAGGTCATGAATATGGTGCAGGAACAAGTATTTGAAACATTACAGGATGAAAGTGAAGAATTAAAGCAGTTCGAAGAGGATCTTGAAATATGGGAAGCGAGTGAAAAACGAGAAATTAGAGAAACACTCGATACAGAACAGGTCACACTAGCAGCTTCTCACATTGTGGAACAAACCCCTGATATCACAATGAAAATGCGTCTAGGTGAAACTGAAATCAAAGGACTTCTCGCGGACTTTGGCCACTCGATCCATATTGCGAAGGTCAACAATCGATATGTCTTGCTCGTTGAAGCAGACCAAATCGTCTTCGAAAAAGGAAGCACACCTGTTGAATTCCATAAACCAAATGGATTAAAAGAGGTGGTCAGCCACCTGACGCAAAAAGCCTACGATTCAGACATAGAATAAGAGAATATGACTGCCTCCTGCGATCAGCTGCATGAGGCAGTTTTTTTATATAACGCTTCATTTTTTACACTGCACCAGAAGAAACATGCAGCTGCCCGCCTCTTGCCCACATGCTGACAAGCATTAAGCTTATGATGAGCATCAGCCAAAAGACACTGTTTGTTCCGAAAAACTGAATCAACGTATATCCGCACAAAGGCCCTAAAGCAGCACCCATATCTTGAACAAAAGAATAGCTTGCGAGAAAGCGGTTCTTATCTGTTTGAGCAGAGGCTTTTTGAAAGGCAAGTGTATCGGTGAACGTTGTTACAATCGTTGCCAGCAGCTGAATCAAAAGCAGCATCAATAGGAACCAGCCGCTTACCTTCAGCATGACCCCAAGAAAACTGAGCCCTCCAAATGAAAGAAACATCCAGCTTAGCATTCGTTCCTTCATCACAAGCCGATCAAACCATTTGCCTGTTCTCGGTGCGACAAATGGTTCCCACCCCCACCTGATTGCTTGAATGACACCGCTTAAAGCCGAAGCTCCGATGACAAAGCCAAATAGAGCAAATTCATCCTGATCGATCTTTGCTTCAATGACATGACTCAGCGTGGATGCGAATAAACCTTGTATAATAAGTGCGACCAGCATGCCTGTTATCAGTACTTTTACAACATCTCGTGCAAACCACTTCTGTTTGATGCCATGATACATCTGCGTGCCTTCTCTCTTTTCAATTTCATCCAAAGATACATAAAAAACGCACCCTATCAATGTGAGTAAACCAAAGACAAGCGTCATGGACTGGAAGCCGAACAAGCTGGCGAAAATCCCGCCAAATAACATACCAAATAAACTGCCAAGCCGGTAAAGCCCATTATAAAGACCCGTCAAATGTCCTTGTGAGCCTTCGTCCATTTCAGCCAAAACCCTCATCCCGCTCATACGGAGTAACGTCCAAGCAAGCCCCCATGCGCAGCGGCAGATCAGCAGCAGCCAAAAACCACTCATCCCATATAATGCCGTGGTCACTGACGCGATCAAAATCGCCATTAATACACCGGTCTTCATTGGGATATAGCGATAGAGCCACCAAACGACAGGCGCTAGCGGAATGCGAATGAATCGGTTGATGGACAGCAGTAACCCGACCTCCCAAATAGATGATAAACCAATCTCTTTCCAATAGACTGGAAGAACAATATAGAGCATTGAATCCCCAATAAGTGCAAATGCTGTGATGAGCGATATTGACACAACTTGCTTTTGACGATGATCCATTTTCCCTTCCCCCTTCGCTATCTTTACGATAAGGGATGCTTTATAATAAATCTAATGAATGTTTTTGATTAAACCATTAAAATAATTGATAGGTGGTGCAAAGTTGAATTTACATGCCCTTCGGATTTTTGCAAAGGTCGCAGAGACTAAAAGCGTCACACAAACAGCAGACGCACTATCTTTGACACAGCCAGCTGTGACGGCTCAGCTTAGAAGCATTGAACGAGAGATCGGTTTTCGCCTTTTTAAACGAAACGGCCGAGGAATTGCGCTCACAGAAATGGGAAAGATGCTGTATCCTTATGCCCGGCAAGTGTTCGAGGCTGAAAAGGAAGTAGAATATCAGATCACACTATTACAAAACGGGAAAAAGGGACGCCTCCGCATCGCTTCTACCTACGTACCACTCAACTTTTTACTGCCTGATTGGCTCGCTGCTTTTAAATCGTCTTCACCACAGACAGAAATTGAATTAAAAAGCGGAAACTCCGCTCAAGTGATAGACAGCCTGCTTCAATATGAATCAGATGTGGCCATCGCTGTAATTGAAGATTTGGATCATGAGGAGATCGTTACCTCCCATTTGACGAATTTAAGCTATGATTTTATTGTGCCAGCAGACCATCCGTTAAACGGAAAAACCGTCCCGCTAGAGCGCCTGAGCCTGGAGCCTTTTTTAATGCGTGAAGAAGGCAGCTCCACAAGAGATAAGCTCTTTTCCCTTTTCACCTCGAAAGGAATTAAAAAACCGACTGTTGATTTACAATTCAGCGGTGTTCATGAAGCGATTCAAATGATCAAAGCTGGCTATGGGATCACACTTGTTCCCCGTGATGCGGTTCAAGGCAGTCTCAAGCGGAAAGAGATTGGGCGCGTATATATCGAAGGCATAGAAATCGTCAGACCCGTTGTTATCTGCAAACGGGCGAATGATCTTGAAGAAAATAGAACAGTGGATGCCTTTCTGCAAATGAAAGATATCGGTCCATTTAAGGCGCCTGCTGCAAATTAAAAAAGTGCCTGCATAAGAAACAGGCACTTTTTTTCTATTCGGCTGGTTGAACAATGTCATACGGTACAGCCTTTGAGGCTTTCACTAATTGTTCTGGTGTGATGAGGATTTCATTTCCCCATTCGCCTGCTCCAACGCCTAATACCTCTTCCTCTAATAACGAAGCTTCGATGATGGTGCGGAAGCCTTCTGGCTGCCAGCAAAATGGCGGTATCGAGCCAATTCGGTAGCCCGTCACTTCCAGAACCTTCTCTGGTGATGCCATTTTAATATTACGGGAGCCGGCCGCTTTCTTTAGTTTCCCTGATTTAATATGCTGGTCTGCGCCAACCATCACAAGCAGCTGCTCCCCTTCCCCTGTTTCAAAAATCAATGTTTTGATCATTTGTCTTTCACGAAAACCAAGGGCTGCTGCTACATTTGCTGCTCCCTTCTCTGTTTCGGAAGAAAATGCTTTGATCTCATATGGGATGCTGTGCTGATTCAAGAATTCATGTGCCGGTAGTACTTTCATTGATTTGAACCCCTTTCCTTGCGATGTCTTTCATTTAGCTTATCACAATCCTCTCATCCTTAAGATGTATTTTTCAATGAAAAGCCTCTAGGTCCTTCATCACCATGCTATACTGAACTTGTTTTTGAAAAGGAGCCGGTTGGATATGGGAAACAAGTTTTGGTATTATACAGGCAGTAAAAGCCTTCTCATGCTAAGTGATATTCTATTTGTGATGACGATCACGTTTGTGATCTATCAAGATACACAATCTGTTGCGTATGCGGCTTTATTTCCGCTAATAAGAACATTATGCCAGCTATTAGCTGGGCTCATCTCTCCTGTTTTGGCAGATCACTTTCAAGCGGGCCGGCTGTTGAAATGGGTCCCGCTTTTACGTCTTGTGATGCTCATCGTGTTTACATCCCAATTTCATTTCTTTCAGCAGCATATGGTCTGGCTGTTTGGTGCGCTTATTCTCATTTCCATCACAGGTGGAGTCATTAGTCCTTTATTACAGGCCATCATGCCGATGCTTGTGCCAGCAAATCAGCTTGTGAAAGCGAACAGTACAGCCTCCATTTTTCATCAAACGGTGCAAATCGCCGGTTATTCGTTTACTGGAATGCTCGTCCTGTTGATTGGTCCTTTTTATTTAATGTGGATTACTTGTTTCATGATTGTGTTGTCTTATTTGTTTTTCATCCCTGTTTTTCCTCTTCTCAAGCAAGAAGACACGGTTCGAAAAGCAAATAAGATGAACAGTTTCAAGGATGGCTGGGCGATTATTTGGACAAATAAAACGATTCGCACTCTGACCTTTATGGATGTTTGTGAAAATATGGCGGGCGCTGTGTGGATCGGGGCGATTACCCTTGCCTTTGTCACCCATGATTTAAACGAAAGTGAGGAATGGTGGGGTTTTATCAACGCCGCTTATTATACAGGCGCCATTCTAGGCGGGCTCTTGGCTACGTGGATAAGCCGGTTGATTCAAAAGCAGCTTCTTCTCTTTATGGCAGCTGGTTCATTCATTTATGCAGTGCTGACTATTGTCTTTTCACTGAATAGCCTGCCGTGGCTTGCTTTGCTGCTTTGCATTTTGATGGGGCCTGCTTATCAAATTCGAGATGTTTCGCAGCAAACCATTCTTCAAACGGAAACGCCCGTCCGAGATTTATCAAAGGTGTACTCGGCTCATTACGTCCTTTCTTCTGTATCTGTCGGTTTATCTATTTTCTTTGTTGGATTGATTGCAGATGCATTCGGAGCGAGGACTGTGTATTTGCTAGGCGGTTTGTTTGTGCTCATCTGTTCGGGGATTGCCATCCTCGCTTTTATGAGACAGAAAAAAAAGAGCGGCTGATTCATGCAGCGGCTCTTTTACTTTTTCTTTAACATCGCGAACATGTCACGAGCCATCGCTTCTAAAATATACACAACTGGCGTCTGTGTCGTAATATTGGCTCTGTGAACCCGTTCGTCTGTCACGTAATAAGCAATATTTAAATCGGAAATGCGCGAAATCGTACAGTGCTGATTGTTTGTAATACTAATGATTTTGCTTCCTTCTCTTTTTAACTTCGAAATATGATCAATCGTAATACGGTTCTCCCCTGATACAGACAGCACAATGGTGACACTATTGTCTAAATACTGCATATTCATCGGGAAAAACGGATCATTGATGTAAAATGAAAATTTCTCAAGACTCGAAAAATACCTCGCCCCATACTGTGCCAAAATACCAGAGCTGCCAGTTCCGATAAACAGCACATTTTTTGCATCGGCAATGAGCCTTGCTGCCTCCTTAATTTTCCCTTCAAAGTCCCCTTTCAGTGTGCGTTCAATAAATTCATATAGAAAGTGCTGTGTGCTTTTTAAAGTAGGAGTTTGCTCTGATTCTAAATACATTTTGAGTTTCACTTTAAACTCTGAAAAGCCTTCACAATTCACTTTTCGGCAAAAGCGAAGGACTGACGAGGTGGAAATATGGGCAGCATCTGCTAAATCCCGAATTCTCATATACACGACCTTTTCACTGTTTTCCATGATGTATCGGTATAAAGCGCTTTCTAGTTCATTAAAGCTGGAAATGACCTCACTTGAAAACATCTGACTTCCCCTTTCTCCAACAGCATGTCACAATGTGTTTCTTTTATGTAACAAATCTCTAAATGAGACACCCTTGCCTAAAGACGCTGAAGTCATTTACGCACTAGATGCTCTCACGATAAGCTATAGATGTACAGACAAAAGAATTGGCTTTTCTCTATTATAACATTGCGCGTTACATTATTCGGAGGTGCAGCACATGGCAAAAGGATTAAAGGTTGTCACAATTGGCGGAGGATCAAGCTATACACCAGAGCTTGTAGAAGGATTTATTAAACGATACGATGAATTTCCGATTAGCGAGCTTTGGCTTGTCGATATTGAAGCAGGAAAAGAAAAGCTTGAAATCGTCGGAAATCTTGCAAAACGAATGGTGAAAAAAGCAGGACTTCCAATCGAGGTTCATTTAACATTAGATCGCCGGAAAGCGCTTGCGGGCGCTGATTTCGTTACAACACAATTCCGTGTCGGACTTCTTGAAGCACGTATGAAGGATGAACGCATTCCTTTAAAATATGATGTCATTGGTCAAGAAACGAATGGTCCAGGAGGTCTATTCAAAGGACTTCGCACCATTCCAGTCATTCTTGATATTGTCAAAGATATTGAAGAACTGTGCCCAGACGCATGGCTTGTGAATTTCACCAACCCAGCTGGTATGGTCACAGAAGCCGTTCTTCGCTATTCAAACCATCGCAAAGTCGTTGGCTTATGCAACGTGCCAATCGGTATTCGCATGGGAATCGCCAAAGGACTTGATGTCGACGCAAGCAGAGTCGAAGTCAGCTTTGCTGGATTAAACCATATGGTCTTTGGACTCAATGTATTCTTAGATGGCAAAAGCATCATGGATCAAGTCATCGAAGACATGGCAGATCCAAACTCCAGCATGTCGATGAACAACATTCAAGCCATTCCGTGGAATGCAGATTTCTTAAAAGGGCTTGGCGTCATTCCATGTCCATATCACCGCTACTACTACAAAACAAGTGATATGCTGGCTGAAGAAAAGAAAGCAGCAGAGAATGAAGGAACTCGTGCAGAAGTCGTTCGTGCACTAGAAAATGACCTGTTCGAGCTTTACAAAGATCCTGATCTTGATATCAAACCGCCACAGCTTGAAAAACGAGGCGGTGCTTACTACAGTGATGCGGCTTGTAACTTGATTGCATCCATTTATAACGACAAGCACGACATTCAGCCGGTGAACACCATCAACAATGGTGCCATCAGTGACATTCCAAATGATTCTGCCGTTGAACTGAACTGTGTCATCACAAAAGACGGTCCTAAACCAATCGCTGTTGGCGAGATGCCTGTCGCAGTCAAAGGACTTATTTCTCAAATTAAATCTTTTGAACGTGTTGCCGCTGAAGCAGCCGTGACAGGCGATTACAACACAGCACTTGTCGCAATGACGATCAACCCGCTAGTCCCATCTGATGCGATTGCAAAAAGCATCCTAGATGAGATGCTAGAAGCACACAAAGAATATTTACCACAGTTCTTCAATAAAGTAGAAGCATAAAACAGAACCGCACTTGTCAAAAGTGCGGTTTTCTTATTTCGCTGCAAACAGCCGGTCCATCTGAGCACGATCATAGTCTAATAGCCAGTGCTGTAAGCCCTCATAGACTGGCCGAAGACGCTCAGCATCTGCCGCAATAAGATCACAGCCTCGATCATCATATAAGTGGAAAATCATCTGTTTTGTGAGATTGATGAGATAAATTTCATAACCAAGCTTCCCGTTCATAATTTGATTCGGTGCATAGAAATCCTCTTGGCATATGGCTTGTAGAAGTGGGCGTAATCGGATATCTTGCAGCTGACAAGTTAAGGTAAATCTCTCCAATGTCAGTGGCTCATCTAATTCTGGTCTAACATAGGTCAAAAGCTCGTGACGCAATCGATTGCGTACTTGCTGGCGGACATATTTCTGATAAACTAGGAGCTTTTGCTTCGTTAATTCATGTTCATGCTGCGTATAGACATCCGTGACAAACAGAATATCGTTTTCTGGATCAAAAGCATATCTGACAATTTTCAAAGCACGATCCCCTGCTTTTTCTAATACAACTGATTCTTCTCCTAATGACCAATCTGCCACTTCAAAGCGAAGCCCAAAAGGCCATTGATAAAAAAGGGACGGTGTGAGGATAAGATCAGGGAAATGATTTTTTAAAAATCTATTGGTTTGATGGCTCATTTGCTTTCCTTTCATTGGCTTTATTTCTTATTTTACCGTTGAAACTTATGGGAAAACAATTGGAAATAAACTGTCATTTCTTATATGATGGAAAGAGATGGAGGTGTGACCAATTGAAAAAAACATCAACAAGGTTTTTACAAGTGTTCCTTACAGCACTGATCACTATGTGGGTACAGACTGGACTTGATCAGGCGAACATCATTCATATCACCAATGTATGGGTCGATGCCAGCAGCTGGATCCTTATCTTCTTTGTCATCTACGCACTTTTTGAATGGGCAGCTCACGTCTTAGCAAAACGGAAAACCGCTCATCGCTGAACATCTCTTTTCATAGAGATGTTTTTTGTTGAAATTCCTCTTGCACAAGTTCATGGATGACGCCCATTCCTGCCTGGCTTCCCGCAGCTGCTGCAAGTACAAGCTGAGCAGGGCCGCCTAAATTGTCACCGCATGCAAAGACACCGCTGACGGTTGTACGTCCAAGAATATCTGTTTCAATGCCCGCATTTTTCGTCATTTGACAGCCTAGTTTTTCAGCAAATGGAGCTGACTGCTTGAATTCACTTGCGACAAATCCGCCTTCTCTTTTCACCGTTTCTCCATTCGTAAGGTGTAGAGAGAGCATTTGTCCATTCTCATGATGAATTGACATAATCGGTACATCAGTGACTTGAATAGAATGTGCTGATAGCAGTGCCTTATCCTCTTCAGCAAACACTTGCTGCCCATTCGTAAACACGATCAAATCCTTTGTCCAATTGGAAAGAAGTTTAGCCATATGCAAGGCGCGTGGATTCTCAGCAATTAGGGCAAGCGGCTTGTCCTTTAGCTCCCAGCCATCGCAGAAAGGACAGCTAAACAACGTCTTTCCATACACGTCATGAATTCCCTTAATCTCTGGCAGTATATCCTGAAGTCCTGTTGCCAATATGATTTTCTTCGCTTCGAATCTTTCTCCCTCTTGTGTCAGTAACGTAAAGTTGTCCTCATTGTTTTGTATCTCAACAATTCTGCTTCGCTTTATTTGGATATGAGGGTAGTTTTGAATATCTGCCTCTCCCGCTTGTCTGATCTCAAACGGTGTCATTCCATCGTTTGTAATAAATCCATGTGATTTCTGTGTCACTCGATTTCTTGGCATCTCGTCATCGAATACAATGACCTGTTTTCTGCCCCGCCCCACAACAAGTGCTGCACTTAATCCGGCTGGCCCGCCTCCGATAATGGCACAATCTAATAACATGTAAATCTCTCCTTTTTATCAAAGATTTTAAAGACTCTTAATATCTATAATTAGTTCAAAAAAATCACATGTTGAAAAATGGATTCTTTTCTGTCTGCTCAATTTGGCTTGCAATATCAACTAACCGCTTTTGACTTAACGTCTCCTGCATTTTTGTTTCAACATCCTGCATGACCTGTTCAATCAAACAGTCATCATGAGGCATGAAAGAATCATGCTCTAAAGAACAGCGAAACAAATTCGTTTGCCCTTCTACAGCCTGAATGACGTCTAAAAACGAAATGTCTTCCTTCTGTTTCATAATGGCGTAACCACCTTTTGCACCAGGTGTTGATTCAATCAATCCTGCCTTTACAAGCTTTGTTAAAATTTTAGATAAATAGGTGGGTGAAAGATCTTGCATTTTAGCAAGAGGCTCAACGCCAATTGCTTTCCCCTTCGGCGCAAGAGTTAAAAACACCATCGTATGAAGTGCATAGTTGGTCGCTTTAGAATATTTCATAGGAACATTCCTTTCTATCTATTATAGACCTTTTATATCTGTAATTGATCATAAAAGATTCAAGAAGAAAAAGCAAGTGTTGTGGATCTGTTTCTTTTTTCATTCCACATTTCGCATTTTCTTCCGATAATAAAGGTAAGCACGAATAAAATTTTGATGAAAACTAGAAGGAGTGAAGAAAATGTCAGATCAACAGCACAATGCAGCACACGAAGAAGAAGAAGAGGAATTCAATGTATACGACATGCTTCCGCCCGCAGGAACAATCATTGGTGAAGCAACAGAAGAAGAAATGGAAGCTGCGGCAGCATTAGAAGTGAGACATGTCGCGTTCATGCGCCTTCAAGATATGTTCATTCAATTTGATGGCTCGTCTTACAAAGACTTATTAAAAGACTTCCAAGAATTCGAATATGATTCTACAAAATTCTGGAGAGGTATTGCTAAACGACTTCAAATTCCATACGAATGGCCAATCCGACTCGACCACGCAAACGGCCCTATTTATATTGGTGAAACAGAAGATAGCCGTGAGGTTGAGGAGAGTGCAGAGTAAGGAATTGGGGACCCCCTTTTTGGTGAGGGGGTCTTTTAGTACCAAGTGAAAACCGCTTTGTCGCCATCACAAAAAAAGCGGAATACATCGGTTGAAAAAACAAATAAGCATATGAGCGATGTAACGCCCATATTGCTTATTCTCATGTTATGTTAACTCTGGCCAAAATGCTTTATTTGCCAAAATTAAGTCGTCTAATATATCTTTTGCTACTTTAGCACTCGGCACCGTTTTCGATAATGTGATGGCCTGCCATAGTTTTTGATAGGAACCTTCTTCAAATGCTTCTACTACTAATTTTTCTACGCCAACTTGCTGCTCCATGAGACTTTTTTGAAATCTAGGAATTTCTCCAACCACTAATTTTTCTGGACCGCTGCTGCCAACGATACAAGGAATTTCGACCATGGCTGTTGGGTCAAAGTTCATGATGGCGCCATTGTTCTCTACAATCATCAGCATCCGTTCTTTTTTATTAAAAGCAATGGCTCTTGCTAAATCAACGATATAGGAAGCGTGTTCATCGATGGTTAGCTTTGTTTCCTTCGCACTCCCTTTATCAATGATGGCCTGACATTCACTAAAAACAAAAGCTTCTCGCCCCTCCATCACTTCATTGGCACGCGTGAATTCTATATTTGAATGTGCCACTTCTTCATCTGGAAATAGATAGTATTTCAAATACGTATTCGGTACCGTTTTTGGATCAAGTGCTTGAATATCTTTAGCCTTTTTTAATGTGCTGTTCCAGCTCTTCTGCTGTTCTAGTTCAGATGTTCCATCTGTTGCATAACCATGCTGGCTTACATGCTTAATCACCTCAGGCATTAAGCTATTTCCTGCTTTATCTCTAATATCTGTCCACCAGCCAAAATGATTCAAACCATAGTAATCTACTTCTAGTTCTTTACGTGAAGTTAAGCCTAAATTCTTTGCAATCAATTCTTCGATTCCAATTGGCATATCGCATATATTTAAAATCTTGGAATTCGGTCTTAGCTTACGTGTTGCCTCTGCTACTATCGCTGCAGGGTTAGAATAGTTTAACATCCAAGCTTCAGGTGAGTATTTTTCCATATAATCGACAAGTTCTAATACACCTGGAATGGACCGCATTCCATAAGCTATTCCGCCTGGACCGCATGTTTCCTGTCCGACGACTCCATGCTTCAATGGAATTTTCTCATCTAATTCTCGCATTGCATATTTGCCGACACGGATATGTGCCATCACAAAATCGACTTGAGTAAAGGCTTCTTCCGGGTCCGTGCTTGCCAGTAATCGCACTTCTGGTGCTCGTTCTTTTAACATAATCTCACATGCATCTGCAATCGTTTTTTGTCTAGCTTCATCATTATCATAGAGTTTAATTGTATGAATTGGGAACTCCTCTAGATAGTCTAACAGCATCAAAATGATCCCTGGTGTAAATGTACTTCCGCCTCCAGCAATGGTAATATTAAATGTTTTTTTCATGATATCCAGCTCCTTTTTCAATCTAATGAAAGTTTTGTCTCAAACGACTCTCTCACTTGCGGTACACTTAAGCCAACAATGATTTGAATGCTTTGACCACTCTTAGCCATTCCGTGTGCCCGTTTATTTTTTGTAAAGTATTCCCTATCTTTCACCAAGCTAGGGTCAAACACTGTAATACGCAGACGCGTGGCACAGTTTGTCACATCTTTAATGTTTTCTTTACCGCCAAGGCCTTCTAAGAAATAAACGGCTTTCTCTTCATACTCAGACGCATAAACGGGCGCTTCCTTTTTGTCATGACCCTTTTTATTAGCATTCTCATAATCTTGTTTTGTAAATAGCCTCGTCTCCTCCTCATGTTTTCGTCCTGGTAATGGAATATCAAATTTCACAATCATCCATCTAAATATGACAAAATACAATGCTGTAAATAGACATCCAATCATTGCTTGGATCAGATAAACCCCTCCATGATTTGAAGAGAGCGGAATCCAGTTCAATGCAGCTATTTCAATCAGCCCGGAACCCATCATTCCGACAACACCAAACATATTCATGATTGTCACCATGGTCGCTCCAAGAAGTGCATGTATCACAAATAAATAAGGTGCGAGAAATAGAAATGTAAATTCAAGTGGTTCTGTAATTCCGGCAAATATTGCTGTTAATGTGGCGGGTAACACCAATGCCAAAACCTTTTTTCTATTTTCATTCGGGGTAGAAAAATACATCGCTAGAGCTATCCCTAAACAGCCGAACATCTTAATATTTCCATGCAGTAAAAATCCGTATGGATAAAGATTTTTCAAATCGGAAGTTGAGGTCGCAAATTCATTTAAGTGAGCAATCCAATATGGTTTTAACCCCCCATTTACAGCCGCTGGACCAAACTCAAAAGGTGTATAAATAAAATGGTGAAGTCCTGTTGGAATTAACACCCTTTCCAAGAAATGAAACAGCCAGACACCAATATATCCAGACTGTGACATGAACCCTTGGAGAGATTGAATCCCTTGCTGAACATAGGGCCATACAAAAGCAACGATAAAAGCAATAGGAATCATCACAAAGAATCCGATGATGACAACAAATACAAGCCCCTGGAAAATGCCAAGCATTTCAGGCAGCTTTTGATCATAAAAACGATTATGGATCCAAATCACGATTCCAGATATCATAACCGCACCAATGATACTTGTATCGAGCGTAGGTATACCCGCAATTTCTTTTACACCCGCTACATTCTCGACACCTTGCGATAAATCAACACCAAAAGTGGACGGCCAAAGTGTCAAAATAGCATGAATATAATTGTTAAACACAAGATAAATCATCAAAGCTGCGAGCGTAGCACGTGCTTGCGCTTTTTTTGCAAGAGAGATGGGCAAGCCAATCACAAATGCCAGCTCCATATGATTGAAAATCGTCCATCCCCCGCTTTCAATCAGTGCCCAAACCTTATACCACATCGTATCTTCTGCAGCCATTTCCCCCATAATCGCTGGATTCTTACATAAAGTCGCAAGGCCTACAACAATACCAAAAAACGCGAATAAAAGTACAGGAACTACCATAGCACTACCAAATCGCTTGATTGCATTCATAAGCATAACCCCTTTGTTTGATCCATAAGACCACTGTAAAGGGAGCGCTTTCAAAAACCAATAGGTTTGACGTATTTAGAAATCAAGTTGTAACATTAGATTATATTTTCACAGGAAGAAAATATTTTCATGTTGGAGGGCACATCGCATGATATTGGACAAGTTGGTAAATGAATACTTCGAAGATTTAAATAAGAATGATCTGCACATTATTAAAACGATTCACGATCACCTTGAAGAAATGAAGACAATGAAAATTCAGGATCTTGCTCATTATGCTCATACTTCCATCTCATCCATCCATCGGCTTGCCAAGAAAATAGGCTTCGACGGCTACAGTGACTTAAAGTCTTATGTGAAATTGAATAATCATACTGAAGAAACAACACAAGATTTAATGAAGCTGCTCGATCAAGATATCCAGCAGACAAGGAAATATATGGAACAGTTGGACTTTCATCAATTAAATCAACTGATTGATCGCGCACCGTATATTTATATTTATGGTACAGGAACAGCTCAGCTCGATTTGGCCAATGATGTACAACGACAGTTATGGTCACTGCATAAGAAATCTCAAGTTTTACGAAGTAAGCGAGACTTAACAGATGGAATCGTTGAATTTGGTGAGGATGACCTTTTATTTATCATTTCTTTATCAGGCGAATCGAAGAATTTAGATCAAATCATTCAATTGGTGAAAACGAGACATATCAAATTTATCAGCATGACCACATTGAGGAATAACCTCCTTGCGCAAAATGCCATGTTTAACATCTATGTAAGCAGCACCCCGTTTCCTTTGTATAACAAAGTGGACAACTCCAGCTTTCTGCCATTTTACATTGTGGTAGATATTATCGTCAGAAAATTTAGTGAGTGGAAAAGGAACCAATTGAATAATAGGACTTAAAAATAACAGGTACAGTTTTGGGGTGAAGTGGTGAAATAATTCATTTTGCTTCATAAAAAAGAGAGACACTTTTGTCTCTCTCAAAAAACACCAAAATATTTTTCTGAAATAAGTGATGACTGCTCAATGTTATTCAGCAGTATAATGCCCAGCAAGCAGTTCATCAAACGAATCCGCTAATTTGAAATCCGTCTCATATTCTAGATCAAAGTAATGAATTGGCGGATGCTCCTTTGTTTCTCTGTAATCCAATGCAATCCACGTATGACCATCCCCACAAATCAGCACAAGTCCCTCAGGCAATTCCCATTCTTCTATTAAATAATCACTATCCATAATGCCTTCATTTTTAGCAATTCCTCTTAAATGATCAAATGACACATGATCCTCTGCCCATCCATTCGGCTGGTCCGTTGGAAAAGCATTATGCAAGGTATAACCGCCATTTTGTTCAAGAATAAGTTTCTTATATGTATCAGGCAGGATGACGCCTAGCTTCTTTTCCGCTTTTGCAATTCCTTTCTCATTGATTTTCTTAAATGTCTCTTCACTTTCTCTGTCTTTATCCCAAAATGATTTCAAATAAAATACCTCCAATTGTTATTTCTATCTTATCTTACCATTTGAGACGACTAGTTTAATAGTCCTATTCATAGAAAAAAGAGAAGGGCTTCTCCTCCTCTTTTCAATCGTTATTGTTCTTTATTTCTCGCTTCAAATTCATCCAGCATTGCACGCACTTCATCTGTTGATGATGTGTTCATTAATTGATTTCTTAGGAAACTCGCTCCTCTGAATCCTTTCACATAAATCTTAAAGAAACGGTGCAGTGCCTTGAATGGACGCAAGCCTAGTGATGAATATTGATCATGTAGATCAAGATGCAACCTTAAAAGGCCTAGCAGCTCATCACTCGTATGCTCCTTCTGTTCTTTTTCAAAGGCAAATGGATTATGGAAAATCCCGCGCCCAATCATCACTCCGTCCACTCCATACTGCTCAGCGAGCTTTAAGCCCGTTTGACGATCAGGAATATCACCATTGATGGTCAAAAGAGTATCAGGTGCTACTTCATCACGCAGTTTTATAATCTCAGGAATAAGCTCCCAATGCGCATCCACCTGGCTCATTTCCTTTCTAGTACGAAGATGGATCGATAAGTTCACAATGTCTTGCTCCAAAATGTGTCTAAGCCAATCGCGCCATTCATCGATTTCTGTAAAACCAAGTCTTGTTTTCACACTGACAGGCAGTCCCCCAGCTTTTGCCGCTTGAATCAGCTCTGCCGCAACATCTGGGCGTAGAATCAATCCACTGCCCTTCCCATTTTGTGTGACATTCGGGACAGGACAGCCCATATTAATATCAAGCCCCTGAAATCCTAACTCCGCCATTCCAATGCTCATTTGTCTAAAGTTCTCAGGCTTGTCTCCCCAAATATGAGCAACAATCGGCTGTTCATCCTCTGTAAACGTTAAACGCCCTTTCACACTTTGAATCCCATCCGGATGGCAATAGCTCTCGCTGTTCGTGAACTCTGTAAAAAACACATCAGGTCTCGCCGCCTCACTCACAACATGACGAAACACAACATCTGTCACTTCTTCCATTGGTGCTAATATAAAAAATGGCCGTGGTAAATCACGCCAGAAATTTTTACTCATCTTTCATCCAATTCCTCTCATGACATAGCGCCTTAAAGGGCATGTCCTTCTATAAAGTCATTCAACAATTTTTATCATTATATACTTTAATATGAACCGGGCAAAATTGCAAAAGAGGAAATTTGGTGATGAAGTAGGGTTTAATGCTGATTTGATCATTAAAATATTGGTTTTATGACTAAAGACTACAAAAAAACATCCTAATTTCGTGAAAACCTCGAAATCAGGATGTTTTTTTCAGTCGAATTATACTTATAACCTTAACTCGTCGCACCTTCCAACAAATATCTATTCGTTATCTGACCTTAATGTCAGAAAGAATATAAGTGACGGCGGTTTAGATAATTGCAACAGACGATACTGATTACTACTCCTTCTCAATTCTACAGAAGCACCTTAATCATAGCTTATGACGTTAATTCTTTATGATAATATCCTTAAATTCCTTTTTCCTTGAAAGTTCTATGAAAGAATCCATAATTAATTTACGAGTGCGTAGAACTCGGGTGTCCGTTTTTGATTGAGTCACTTCGCTACCCCTCCTACTTTTCCATATGATATGTGTTGTATATCAAACTCATCGGACTATTATTATTGATAATTATTCATATGACTTCAGATTTAAATTTAAAGCAAATATAATGTATTGCATATTTGAACAGCAAAACGAAAAAAAGAGTCATCCAAAATAATTTCAAGAGGAATGTCCATGGTCAAAATTGGTATTATCACTGGAATTAAAAGGAATTAAAAGGAATTAAAGAGATGATATTCAATTGGCCGAAAAGGATAAAATCAATTGCAGACAAGAGAACGGATGCTGAATATAAGTTTAAGATCGTTACATGAGGATTAAGATCTTATTTTTTACAGACAGACAAGATGGCAGACCAATTTATCCTCGTACTTTAAGTGACAATAGAGCGACTAAAGAATCAGCTCTACCAGAATACGCATTCATGATTGGCATCATACATATAGAACGTCTTGGTCATTCAGATTGGTAACTTTTACTCCCTCGTAATGCCGAAAATTAAAGCTAAATTCGGTATTTATATGAAAATTTGAGGTTAAGGTCAAAAAGGATAATGGCTCTTTATCCCTTATTATTTAAGAGATAAAGAGGTCACACATTCTACATGTGGTAAGTGCTGATGATAGGCAAAATAAGAGTATGTAGTAGAAATTACAAAATCTATACTTAGCCAAAATAAATATCTTCGAAACTTTCAACTATCTAAAACTAACCGATCCCATTTACCAAATAAATAATCAACAATTCCTTCTTCATTCTTATCTGATTTTAAGGTTAATAAAGTTTTTATATCATTATCATCAAGAAATAAGATATACTTTCTGTCCCTATTCATTGAGTCTTTACAACGCTTTATAAGTAATTCTATATTATCAACTTTTCGGCATACTAATATACCAAACTTTCCTGTTGTTTCTCCTAATCTACCTAATAATTGGTCAATTTCTGGATTTGTAGGATCATTAGTGTAATTTTTGCATTCTATGAATATTTTAGGACAAAATATTTTATATCTATCTCTTATATGTCCAAAAAATCCTTCTGTGTCAAAGTTATCGAAAACGATATCTATTCTTTTCCTTCCTTCATGTTGAATCACCTCTTTTTTACCTCTTTTTAAACTTTCTTGAAAAATTCCGTTTAAACATTCAAAAATTAAATTATGATATTGATTAGCTGAATCACGGCCTGCTTTTATCGTATCTATGTTACGTATCAATGTATTAAAATCCACATTAGCTATTTGATTAGTGGTAGGTTGACTTTGTTCTCTTATTAATGAAAATAACTTTATAAATTCATTTTGATTAATTGATGATTGGTTTTCTCTATAAAAATCAAATAAAGAAATTATATGGTAAGCCGCTGGAGAAATATTAATAGAATCTATAAAATCTAATACATATTTTAAAAGATTACTTTTTTCTTCATTAGAATTTACAGCCAAGTCCTTCATTAACTCAATTATTGAATTCCAAATCTCCTCCCTTACTTGAATAGAAAAACTAGATAGTTTCTCTACATCAGGTGGTATTAATAGATATTCTATAGCATAGTCACGTGAGAATTTTGCTTTAATTCCTATAAGATTTGAAATTAATATCTTTCCATTGCCTAAAGCTTCTTCCATCGGACTACTAGAGAAGTCTTCAATTTCATCATTGTAAACATTCCATCCGTCCTGATTTCCTGTATGATAAGAAAATCCATTTTCGTCTATAGTTGCATAAACAAGATGATATTCTATAGCTCCTGTACTAAACCAATAAATTCTTATTCCTTTACAACGGTATATATATTTGTATTTTCCAAAAGCAGCACCATAAATCCCATCTTTTAAAATTATACCTGGTTCATCAAATAACGTAACTTGTTTATTTTTTTTATGTGACGCTGCGCCTATAGCAATTTTCAAGCCCTCTAATAATTTTTCCTCAGTGTCTATTGTCTTATCCATAGGAAAAGATATAGATTCTGCAATTTCATCAAAAACATTAGATGCGAGTAATGCTTTATGAATTTCTATTAAATCTTTTCGATTTATCTCATTATTATTTTTCCAAGCATTTTCAATGATTCTTGTAATAGCACCATTTGTTAAAACATCTGGTTGTAATATATATCCTTCCAAAAGTCACCTCTTATAGCATTTATAAATTCCACTCGGAATTTTCTTACATTATTTTCATATGTTCTATACGTATAGCAGATTGATTAATTAAATCAATTTGCCAACGTTTCCATTTAAAATTAAGATTACCTATCATTGCAACTCTATGTACTTTATTAATATCAACTACGTCTTTATTTCCCCCTCTGTAAATTTGTGTTCTATATTTCCATTGCCCAAGTTTATTCAAAGTCCATAACTTTAATAGATAATATTTGTAACTTTCCCCACCATCATTTACTTTTTCTTTTTCAACTACCTCTAATTTTACTTCCCCATAAAATAAATAAAGATTCGTTCCATCAGACTCATCAATCCAACTCGATAAGCTTTTTCTTCTGAGTGATTTTAACTCAATAACATCTTTTTTTACTTCAGGGATTAACATTGGACTAGAGTTGTTTTTACTATTAGAGATATTGTTTTTAATTAAGATATTAGATTTTTGATTTTTCACTTTAAATAACATATGCATAATAGAATTTAACTTATCTTGAATTTGACCATTAGTTAATCCTTTAACATAATTTTGAATCGTTGTCTTAGAAGCATATTCGTATATATATGAGCAAGTATCGTCATGAGAAGATGACGGTTTCTTTTTTAAATGCGCTCTTTTACCAGACGTTTCTCTCACTAAAAACAATTCTGCTTTTTCGCACTCTGGACAAAACATAGCCCCTTCAAAAGGAGTGTAATTACCATGATTTTTTTTTGAATAATCCACTACATCTTTAACATTACAGGTCCTACCCGTCTTACTATAATAAAATTCTTCAAAGCTTTTAGGTTTGGCCATTATATCACCTTTATCGTAATTATTTAAAATGCTTTATTCCTTAAAATGACAAATGTCTTTTATCTTAACTTTTTCAGTTGCACTAATAATTCCTACACTATATTTAGCCCTTGTTAGAGCAACATAAAATTTAGCTAAAGTAGTTTCATCTAAATCTAACTCCCCAGATTCCATATACTTTTCCATCTTAATCGTAGGTTTTATAAGCACCCTATCAAATGTTAAACCTTTTGAATCCCCAAAATTAATCGCTTTGGGTAAGACCGTTCTAGCGTCGTATCTTAAACACTGTGGATTATATCTTTGAATATACTCTTCCAGATTATTTGGATGAACAATAAATACGCCATCGTGTCCAGTTCGTTCTTCATTTGTTGATACCGTACTAGCCATACCCTCGAATAAACTATCAGCGAAATCACATATCAACTGATTGCATCTGTGGCTAATATTTAAACTCTGATCAACCTCACAGATGTTTGTTCTTTCTATAAAGTAATCAATAATATTTATGCCTTTATATTTTTTGTTCTTATTAGTATTATTTGTTGCATAAGTTGCTTGTCTAATATCACCTACAAATAATACATTTATAGTAGAATGCATTAAAAAATTAAATATCTCTAAATCATAGCCTGCCATATCTTGTACTTCATCTATAAAAATAGAGTTATATAATTCGCTAATACGATTAATATTCTTATACTCAGTATTTTGCGCAATTAACTCTGCTAATTCAGAAAGTCTATCCTTGTTAACTTCATTTTTTGCATTTAAAAAATAAGCCTTAATGTTAGTTTTCGTTGCAAATCTATTAATAGGTCCTGCAGGGAAATATACACCTTCTATAAATTCTTCATAAATGAAATTTTGATATGGTCTTATTAAGTCGGATAATAAAAATGTATACCAGCTTTTCACCATAATATGATTTGGTATAAATCCATTTAACTCTATAATTTTTTTCTCAATCTCTTCACGATTCTTATTAGTATATGTAACAATCAAAGTCTTTTTGGGAGTATTATTAAGAGCTTCTTTCACTATATATGTTGTTTTTCCGGAACCAGCAGCTGCGACAATTACTTTATTCTTCAATTGCATCTAATATATACCTCGGCATTTGAATAATTTGGTCAGATTCAAATATCTTTAATGCATACTTTGTTTTATTGTTTAGCATATACTCTAACAAACGTTCATCTGTGTATTCAGGATGAGCTAAAATCTCTTTAATTACCGATAGATTTTGTTCGTTGGCCTCAACAATATTTGGCTCAAGTGTTTTTAGCGTTTCATCTGAACCATAGTAGATTTTCACTAAATTATTTGATGAATATTCTTCGTACTTCTTATGAATATTTTGTTCAATGTTTCCATCATTATCTGTAATTATCGTTATTTCTTTTTGAAGGTTAGCGGATATCTCTATAAACCTTTTAAAGGACAAACCATCTATACAAAATACATCCACACCATCTTCTAAAGGTAATTTCCCATATAAATCTTTGTAGGCTCTTTGTACTATTAAATCTTCAGATGGCCCCTCTACTAAAATAACTTTTCGGCTTAAAACAAGGCGCAGCGTATCATATCCAGGCAACCTAATAAAGAACTCTCTAGTTTCCTCTTCAAGATCATTGAATGTTGTAATTTCCTTATCGTTTGATAGTAAAATCATCTTTCCAATGTCTAATTTATTTAAAATAAAACTACTATGCGTTGTAATTATTAATTGTTTACTTTTATTCTTAGTTTTGATTACGTTTAATAATTTATTTAAATTTGAAAGTGATAAATGATTTTCTGGCTCTTCAATTAAGACTACCGCTTCTACATCTGTATTTGCTTCTAATGCTAATTTCATTTTAATAGCACTTTGTTCGCCTTTCCCTATGTAATCAAATGGAACTTCATCTAAATATGCAGTAATAATTTTGTCCCAATTAGATTTGTTCGAGATATCGACCGATACATTTAAATTTTTATCAGTAATATCTCCCTTCTTTTCATTTAAGTTTTTATTTATTGTTGAAATGGATTGGTTTTCTGAAAACGTTTCTTTTAACTTTCTATAATGAACAGTTAATTCAGTGCGTTGTGAAGGTTCTAAGGAGTCATTTAAAATTTTGTGCAGGTATATATCTGTACCATTTTGATATTTCGAAGTGGATGTATCTATTAATGTCGATCTGGCAGGTATACTTCTTGAAGTTAGACTATTCCCAGCAAAAGATCGCCAAACTACTTTGTAATATTCAATTGGTAACGTTTTAATTGTACTTACATCTTGAATATAAGCTTCGTACTCAGCTTGGTATGTTGAATCAAATTCAACGCTTATAGAGACCCCTGGAGTATCAATTCTTAATAAGTTATTTGTCCCTTTTAATTCACTGTATATGTTGTTTAGGTTATCAAAATATAATTCAACATTGATTTTAGGTAATTCGGCTTGTGGATTTGTTAATAATTGCTGTAAATACGTTCTTACGCTATTAATGTTAAACAGATATGGACTTAATTCGTTGTGAAGCAGCCTGTTATTCAATTGACCTGTCAAAGCTAAATTTATAGCTTCTAATAATGTTGATTTACCAGTTTCATTATCTCCAATGATAATATTTAAATCAGGATTTAAATTTAATTCAAAGTCTTCGTAAGATTTGTAGTTCTTGATTTTCAATTTATTAATCATATGAGCACCTCAACTTAATCTAAACATAATCACTATTATATCACCTAAAAGAATAATCATTAACAAATTTTACAATAATCTGAAAATAAATTATATCAGATATAGGTAGACCAATTTGGATGACTTTCTAAAATTTCATTTAATTTTCAGGAGGTTTTCGATGGTAGGGTTAAAAAATGATGCATGTGGAGTCAATCCAGTAATTCGAATAAGAAAAAGTCTGTGTTAATCTTTAAGTATAACTACTTATTTATTTACTTTTTGCCTTTTTGTTTAACGATTTCTTAGGTTCTTTGGGGACCACCTCTTTTTAACAATCTATTTTTCATGGGGCAGACGGCCATTAAAGGTGCATTATCGCACTTCTAAACCGTCTGCTTTTTATGTTTAAACAAATATCAAGTTAGTATTCCAAAGCCACATCCGAGTATTATACATGTAAAAAACATGTTTAACTTAGGATTTGTCAACTAGTTCAAGTAACGCACAGCACTCCACATGACTCGTATTAAACATCTTCCTCGTCAATATTTTTCGACTTTCGCAACCGGTATAAATTAATATCTTAATAATCATGTAGGAGAATATACGTTCGCAAACTTTCGCAAACTTTTAGATCAAATGTGGTCAATTTTGTGGTCAGTGGTCAAAAAAAGCCGTCCTTTTGGGCGGCCAAGTTGTGAGTAATATAAGAAGTTAATCATTGAAATATACGAATTTTTTAAATCCCGTTTCCGCGGGTAAACCGTATACTTTAATTATACACCACACTTAGACACCGAACAAACATTCTGTTAAAATGTTCTTGGTGGTGATGATATGACTGATCTCGAAAGAAAGATATATCGAATCATTTATAATATGAGCCGGTTTCGTAAGAACCCAACAATGGATGACCTTAAAAGAAAAACAGGGAAGGATGAGCCGACGATTCGTAAGGCGGTTAAGAACCTTGTATCCCGTAAAGAATTGACTTGGGATAAGGATAAGAAGGAATGGATAATATAAAAAAGCCTAATAACTCTTAGGCTTTAATTAGTTTGTTGAAGTTCGTAATCCTCATCAAAAATTAATGAGAATTCCTCATTTAATATTATAAATGATTCTAACAAACGCTGATAAAAAAATGCATCCAATTTTTCAAAATCAAAATTTTCATCAGCCATTTGAAGAGCATCGACATATTCTGATTTCGCTTCGTATGGAATATATATTGGTGGTAAGTTTTTCAATTTTAATAACCAATTTGAAAAAGCTCGAATAATCCTTCCATTACCGTCTTCAAAAGGATGAACTTTTGTCAATTCATGATGAATCACAGTAACTTTTGACACATAATCTGAAATTGACAAATTATCTTTTATATTCAAAATACCTTCAATGTCTTTACAAATAAGATGTATATCTTGTTCTAGTCTATAGTATGGAGAAGTTTGTATGCTTGCACCAGAAATCATATTATCAATTTTTCTGAATACCCCCATATCATCTGCATGTGGAGATAGACAAAACAAGGTTTTATGTAATTCTAAAAGTGAAAAGCGGTCTGGGACTTCGCTGAAATTTTTTCTTTTAATATAATCATACATGAAACTATGACCTATAACCTCACCGCGATCCCCTTCTTTAAACCTCTCATAGTATTTGCTTCCCTTACCTTTAAGCCTAAAATCTGTAAGCAACTCAGCAACTTCTTCTAAATTGACATCTAACCCTTCCAATCTGCTATCATTAAAAACTAACTCATGTTGAATTTTCAACCATAAATGAGTATTTTTCTCTGAAGGAAAGTATTCATAGTCATCTATTATACTTCGTAAAAAATCTTTGTGACCTATTTCCCCTAACTTTTCTGTTACCCGAACTGTCGAAAAAAAACTTTTTTTTAATTCAAAAGATAATTTACCAAACTTATATAGAGTCCACATAACAGATTGATAGCTTGTACCAAAAATATGACACAGAGAAAAAGCATCAAAGGGATCTACATAGCCATCTTCATTAGCAAGTTTATCCGCTTCTATAATGAAGTATTTCTTTGGCATTAGTAATCTAGACGCAAAATTATTAGCAAATTGCTCAATTGGGTCCTTACTATTCTTAGGACATAACACATCTTGGTCATAATCTTTAATATGATGACAAAGTTCATGTGCCGTAGTAAACCTTTGTCTTGCATAAGGACGATTTTTGTTAATAAGCACAGCTGCTGGTGCTGCTAAATCTTCACTTTCTGGTGAATATACGCCTTCTAACTTGTCTAAGTCTCTAAACTCATAAAAAACCCCAAAATCCTTTAACATTTTAAATATGTTAATAGGGAACTTTGGGGGATCGTCTTTAAAATATATTTTTAAAACGTTATTGGCGAGTTTTTCAGCTGAATATCCGTACTGAGAATAGCCATCTCTTAATTCTTTAATTGCATCAGTAATCAATTGAGGACTAGCTCCTTATCTCTTTTTTTTCCCAATTTCCTCTGGAAATTTTTAAATTCAGCTATTTGTCTTTTGTCATTATCAGTGATTTCCTCATCATCTGTTCTTGCTAAGACTTGTGTATCTTCTACTTCTTCTACATATAAATATTGCTCTTTAACCCCTAGAGCTTTAGACAAGAGAGCGATTCGATCACTATTTAAATCCAAATAGCCCGCTTCAAACATTACATATTCACTTAATTCTACTTCAAGTAAATCTGCCATGTATGTTTCTCTAAGGTGTAGATTTTCTCTTAATCGTTTAACTTTTTCAGTTATAATCTTTTTCATTTCAATGCACCACCTTAACATCATTTGTGTGCCATAATCATAAGTTTATCCATTTAATAATAGGTGAAAATGTTTCTTTTGTCTAGGCACAGTACTCTCCATTTTCCCATTATTTATACATCTGTTTTTCAGTATATGCTTGAATACTTAAATATTTACTTAATCATTCTTCATAAGGACGGAATTTTTTTCGGCCTTCTTCCAAGTCTTTTTTTAGCAGAACAATATCTGATTTTAAAAACAAAGTCGTTTTCCCCACTCTTTTTATCGGCTGTATTCGATCATTATTTATTAATTGACTCATACGCTGCTTGTTTATCTTTAAAATCTCCTGTGCTTCTGATGAGGTGAGGACCTCGTTTTTCATGAAGTCCTCAACTTGCTGACGGTTCTTCAAATGATATTCCATGTTATTTTCTCCTTACGTCTTTGATGATTACAAAAAGCGTTGCAAGTATTAAAGCCGCCATGCTTACCGTTGTGAAAGTATTTGTCCATATTGAACGCGTTACAATTGAAGCTGCGCTCAAGAGGATCATAAAGAAGATCAATTGTTTTTGGTTCATATTATATGCTAGACTGGTTATAATTATATTGAGAAGCGAGCGATTAACTCGCTTCCCCAGTGTTAGTCCTTCTTATTATCTTTGTTTGCGTCGTGTGATTGTTGGGCAATCCACGCTATAGATGCAACGTAAAAGATGATTTGAAGGACTTTTATCATGTTGTCTAGCATTTCCTCACCTCCTATATTTATTATACTATAACTATAGACTTATGTCTATAGTTTAGACAAAAAAAGACCTCCCTTTTAGAGAGGTTTTTTCGCTTTTATTTCAATGCTTTTTCAATTGCTTTCTTTGTTTTCGGTCCATAAATGCCGTCAGCAACAAGCCCATGCATAAGCTGGAACCGTTTCACTGCATCCGCTGTTTTCGGTCCGTAATAGCCATCAACGCCGTTGTTTTTTGCTCCCTTTTCAGGATAGAAGAAAAGAGCGGCTAGGGCTTCCTGTACGGCTTTTACTCCCGCTCCCTTCGTAAGAGGCTTTGTAACTTTTAGAATGCCAGCAGGTAGGTTATATGTCTTTTTAGAAGTTGTTTTAGGCTTAACTGTGCTTTTTGATGGTGATGATTTAACCGGCGTTGTCTTGATTGGTTTTGCAGAAACTTTATTTGAAAGTAATGACACTAAGACAGGACGCTTACCCGCTTGAAGCTGTGATAAAGTCAAACCGCCCATCATTTCAAGGTGTGGGTAATCTTTAAAGCTCTTCCAGTCTCCCCCCCATGAAAACCCTAGTGATTTACCGATTTGCGCTACTCGGCGCCATTTCTCGTTAACTGTCCAAAGCGCTTTTTTTCCATCCGCACTTAATAGAACGTAATCAATCGCTAAACCATAGTTGTGATTTGATTGACCACCCTTAGCATTGGTAACAATCTTCCCAGGAGCGGTACGACCTTGAGCGTAAAGCTTGTTTTGTTCTGCAAACGAACGGTAGCCAGAAGTAATCTGTACATAGATGCCTTCTTTATAAGCTCGCTTGATCATTTCAATTGCACTTACTTTTACAACACTGTGAATGCCAGCACCCATATTCCTAACCGAACGATCTATAAGAGTTTGCAATCCAATTTTTTCAGCCATGTTCATTCTCCTCTGAATTCATTTTTAAAAACAAAAAAAGCCGCCTGGGGCAGCTCTTATTTTGTTAATCCTTTTTGTTTCAATGTTTCTTTCTGAAGCTGCCCTTTAGATGTCACATAGTTGTTTTTAAACCATGCGATAATGGCTGTAACTATCGTAAAAATGGTGGAACCTGCTACATATAGTGACTCACCAGCGGTTTGTACTTGCTCCTCACTAATCGGCAACGCCGTCTGTCCAAACATCACAAGCGTTTGATTAATAAAAGCAATTAAAAGAAGCACCGTGCGGATCACAGTGCCTTTGTCAAAGTTTTTCATATTCAATTCCCCATTTCTTTTATTTTAGATTTCTTTCGATTTTATCGAGCTTATCAATGACAACGTCGTACTTCTCACTAAACTTTGCTAACACATCATTTTGCGCTTCGATTTGTTCATTGAGTTTGTTCTCACGCTCTTTTGTCGTGTTCAATACATAAAACAGCACCCAACAAAAAAGAACCGCAAAGGGTCCTTGTGTCATCAAATATTGAGCCAAATCCATTTCCACCATAATCACCTACTCCCTCACTTGATCACCCCCCTTAAAGAAGGCAAAATAAAAAGCCCCTTTAGGCTTCGTACTGTTCTCCCGTTATTTCTTGATAGTCTTCTTTGTTAATCCAACCGATTTCTACATAAAAGGCAATATCCTCTGGGCCATAACACTTCCAGTCCCAGAACTGCTTTATATCCGCAACTGTTGGATATATCATGATTTTTCACCACCCTTTAATTGCTGAATCTCTGTCATGAGTTGAGCCAATTGTTTCGCCATTTGTGCTTCACGCAGTTTGGCTGCAGCTGATTCCTTTGAAAGCTGGCTCAATTGTTTTGTTAAAACCGCATTTTGCTGTTTTAGTAAATCAATATCATACGGCGGTTGCTCTATTTGTAAGCTATCAATGTACTCCTGGGTTGCCGACTCGCTCCATGTTTTGCTTGTGGGATCGTATTCTGCTGAATATAACCCGTCTTGGGGTTGAACGTCTGTAAACCCCTCTGGAACTTCCGCATCATTAGGGATTTCTGAATCTGCGCCCCGTATATACTTGAAATTTTCATCATAGGCGTATATAGGTTTCATATGGTTCACTCCTTTGCCTTAAACATGCAATTTACTACAATGAACTCAGTATTGCTGGATGTATCTTGTATGCAGAAACGTCCATCGGTTGCGATATATTGTCTACTCTTTTGAGGTCCTTTAAATCCACCGGTGCTTGATGCGACCCCAAGATTATAGAAAGGAGAATCTGGTTCGCATCCTTTCGGTAACATAAACGCTGGAACATCACCTAATGTTCCTCCGGCAATTGCGCCCTTAACAGTTACATTTCCCATCGCATCTTTTCCAACGCGAACCCGATAATCATTATTGACTTCAGACTTATATGTTTTCCATCCGTTTTCGATCGTGGGGTACTTCCAATTGAGTTTTGCATCTCCGCTGGTTATAATCCTCTCCCACCCTTTGAAACCTTGAGCATGGAATGTACCAATCCAAGTTATGTTATCAAATGATCTTGTAACGATAATACGTTTATATACTACTTCGTTTTGTTCATAGGCTGTCTCCAACACATCGATGTAATAGAAACTCGTATCATTGTCTACTGGTGCATTCAACAATTGAGCTCCCATGTATGGACCTGTCGGTAATTTGAATATATCGGTACCATTTGGAACCCTTGCAACTCTACCATCGTTTGGAGTAAGCCTATATAACTGACCATTATTCCATTTGTTTTTTTCAACTTCAGAAGTGTGTAATTTTTTATCGCCAACATGATTATCAAAATCAATTTTTGAAGCCTGCTTAATATTTTCGACATTATCTAACCCGACTTGTGATTTCGTGACAGCATGTGGATTATTTTTCGCGTTAGAATGTGCCGCTATTTCATTCGATAAAACTTTTAAAGCTGCTGTAACTTCAGTTGTTGTTGCCGCTCCACTTTGTAATTCCTTTAAAGCCTCATAGGTTCCATTCATATACCAGTTGAACCAATCGGCAGGCGGATGATCTAGTGGTTTAAAGCCCTCGCTAATTTTACTTTGTGGAGGCTTTTGACCTGCATTGTCCCATTGTGGTAACTCCTTTGTAAAAGCCATGCTTTCCCTCCTTATTAGATTGGTAGTGGATAATCATCCTCTGGTTCAAAGATGCCACCTAATGTCCCACCATCAGTACCATCAGATGAAAACCCGAATTGGCTTGTCTCGATTTCATCAGGAATAGATGAAAAACTAAATGTTCCATTAAGATTGATATAGGCCACCCGTACACCAGCTGCTACAGTTTTTTGCACAATAGATGAAAATTGCGTGGCAGACATGCCAACTTTATTAAGTGCTTCAAGCGGTGCCTTTTTCACAATGATGGCAGCAGGCTCATCTTCGTTATCTTCCTTCACTGTGTAAATATTAATCTCTTCATATGCACAATTCAAAGTCTTGGCAAGTGCTTCTATAATACGATTTGTTGTTCCATCAGAAATGTTCCGTGCTACTTTGCCACGGATCAAGACCCGATATATTTCGTCTGTGGCCCTGCCTCTATTTTGTGCAACGTTGTCACCTATTAGATCCAGACCGCGACCTTTTGCGTTATCTAAATCACGCCATTTTTCTGCGGTTGCCAGCGTCTTCCTCACTGCGGTAAGTTGTTTATCTACAATTAAAAAAAGCTTTCCGATGTTGCTCTTCTCATCTTTCTGAAAAGCATCGGTCAGCTTGCTGATTAAGTCCTTAATCATACATGTACCACCTCGATTTCCGAGAAGAGAACTTGCGCCACTTGCTTAGGCTCAATTTCGATGTTTGACTGGCTGAGAGTATCAGAACTTTTTCCGATCTTGATGACAACATCATCAACACCGGCCACTTGATACACAGCATTATATAGTTGAGACAAGATAACATCGTCACCCATTTGAGATCCAGTGAATGAAGATCCCGATTTGTCCACACCACCAATTTTATATACAACATTATTCTTGATCAGATCATCCCCATCAATGGGGAATGATGCATTTGTCTTTAATTCAAGACGGACATAGATTTTGACCTCTTGAGCGAAATCAAAATTGACTTGATGATCAATGCCGCTTAAATCAGTAATGACAACAGATTGATTACCTACTGTTTCAATGCCTGCCGCTACACTATTAAAAAGTGAATCAGCCACATTTTCTTTTATACCGCCAAGTACATACGCATGAATACTTTTCGGTGGATTACCGTCAGCATCTACTTCCATTGTGTTATTCATCACCACATTAGCTGAACGGACCCCAGATGTTTTTATCAGTGCCGCAATGACCCCGCTGTGTGTAGATGCGGAACTGCCTTCTACTGATCTTTTAATTCGTGTACGATACTCCGAATCTATTTCAATATCGGAACCGCCGGCGGCCGCTTCTGGATTGGTCACAGTTTTGATGTTTTCCGTTGGTTCAGCTTGTACAGTGATTGTATCAGCTGCAACGTTGTTCATTGCTCCTTTATCGACTGATATGACCTCAACTAAAGCTTTCCCGTTATTATCAATTATTGCTTCCTCAAGCACCTCAAAATAAATATCAGATTCCGTTGCAAACTGGGTTTCTTCTTCAATGATGTGACCCGGCTCACCTTCAATTTCAAGCGTCGCATAAGATTCACTTGCCGGCTCTCTTGAAATGCCGTTGTTATTTCCAAGTCTATCAAGCTGCACTCCCTCAGATTTGCTAACAAAGCCGCTGTTATATACTCTTTCAGCTATGTCCCAAACGCCTGCTAGAAACCACGCAATGATTCTAAAGATGATTCCAAGAGGTGTGCGACTTGATGTATTTACATCCTCCCCGAACTGTTCCTTTGCCTTATCTTCCATTTCGTCTACAATGTCTGAATATGTTTTTCGCTGGAAGCCATTTTCATTCAACAACATCAACACCCCCTAACTGTAACTCTTGGCCGTCTTCTTCTTTGATCAATTTTAGTTTGATACGACTGGAGCGTGCTTTTCGATCAAACTGAAATTCTATATCTTCTACTGTGGCAATGCGTTCTTCTTGAGCTATTGCCTCAATAATGTCATATTGAGCTTCTTCTTCATCAAGATTTTTACCGAGAAGATTTTCACGCTCGACTCCTAAAAACTCATCTAGTTCAAACTCTCCTAAACTTGTTTTCAAGATCATTTCTACAGCTTGTGCAAGCTCTTCATCGCCTTCGATCATTTCTAGTTCCCCATCTTTGAAATTAATATCACCATTAACCAGTTTTAAAGTTTTCATCCGTCATACACTCCAATCACTACAGCATCCGTTATATCGTGTGTTCGGGTGCTATCGGGATCAAAAGGTCTGTTTGTTAAATTATCAAGCGCCCTATCTGCAAATGATAGGAATACCATCGCTCCAACCTTCATATCTGGCTCGACATGCTTTAACACAAGGGCGTCTTGTATCAATGGTTGTTCATATAAAGTGTCGTCGTCAGCCGTCATAAAGAGCGGTTTTACATCTGCCGTATGACTGACAGCATCGTAAGAAACGACCCTACCAGGAGCGCAAACATGAATAGAATGCTTGATCCCTTTTATAAGATTATCGAAAAAATTCGTATCTGACGCCATTAGATCACATCCGCTTCTGTGTAAAAATCGTTCCCATCAAACACATGCTTACCCTTTTTAACACGATACTTTCCGTTGGCCGTTTTGCTCTTAATGATAATAATTGAAGCGGTGGTTATGCGGTGCTGCAATAAGCATTTAACCGAGTACCCTTTCAACTTTTCATCCTCAAACGCTTCAGGAGAGTCAAGCAAACCTGTTGATTCTTTCAATTCAAACCGCTCATCATCCCCTTCTGTAATGGATCTGATAACAAGACGGCCGCGCCTGTAATACAAAGAAGCACCACAATCATGTACAACTTCTTCTAGCTTTTTTTCTATTGACCCAGTTACGGTGTAGCCTTTTTTGTATACCTTATTTCTAGGCAAAGACAACTTCGCAAGTTTTATATCAAGAATGCGGATCAAACGCTTTATAATCGTGCGGGCTGTTGTTCCTTTTTTAAAGGTGATTTTCATAGATTGTTTTCTGTATTTCGCCTCACGGACTGTTTTGTACTTAATCGTTCGTGTGCTTTTGCGGACAGAAGTCTTACCTGATTTCAACTTGTAGATTTTTTTCGTTTCAACCTTTAATGGTTTCTTCAGTTTATACCGCTTGTTGACGTAATATTTCACAGGAGCATCAGCGGTATTTTGATCAACCTTAATATGAGAGTAATCGTCTCCCTCTTTCATGAAAATTGAAGTGATTTTATCGACCCCTGTACGCTTCGTCAGTACCTTTGTAACCTTTCCGATGGCTAATACCCCAAAGTCACTTTTATACCCCGCCTGTACGGTCATAGTAGCGCCTTTTTTAATTTTGTTGATAGTGCTGCTACTTAGATTGAAAATCTCAACCTTTGTTTCATTTGGTTTCGCATCATCATCGAACGGAACTTCAAATCTCACTTCTAAATCTTTATAATCAAAGGTTCCTTTATAAGAACCGTTATCAATCGTCACTTTTACAATCCGACCAAATAACAGCTTATTATTATTCGTCGCCATCTTCCTCACCTTCCTCGCCAACATCGTCAATATACAGAAACACAGTTTTCATGAAGTTTTCTGATGAAAGCCGAGTTTCTGTATTTGATTCGTCTAACGGTACTAACGAAGGAGCCGGCAAACGATCATCTATAATGTCATCCCATAACGGCACATTTAAGATCATTTTCTCACCTAGTACAATTGGATCCATATCCATGTCATAAAGGTCGATAGAATAACTGTCATCCGTATCGTTATAATTGATTTGAAAAACAAATGTGCTGTCAGCTAAGTCGATCTCAAACTGTTGCGGAATGTCTTCTATATCAATTGGAATATAGTCTCTCGTTGCCATTTTGCTCCCCCTACTTCACCCGTAATTTGACCCCTATAGGAATGCGGCGGTCAGGGTACTTATTCCACTTTCTAAGCTGTGACAGGCTAGTACCGTACCACATTCTCATGTGGCTGTATGTTTCGCCTTTCTTCACTTTGTGATAGACAGCTTTGCTTTTCTTCGTATTTGATTTCTTCTTTTTCCCTGCTGCTTTCACTTTCTTTTTTACAAATGGACTTTTTGCAATACGGATTTCTTGTAATTCAACCGAGATAGCAAAACCATTTTTGTACTCCCCAATATCGCGGGATAGATTGGTAATGACTACGTTTTTTGCAACTTTTCGCCCTGTGTAATTCATTAATTTTCCCGCATACATCTGCTTTTTTAGATATGCAAAGTCTTTGTTTGGATTTTTGCCAAGCAAAAAACCCGAAATTGAAGTGATTTCGGGTTTTCGTTGTACATGATCAGTTATAGGAATACCTTTTTCAACAGGGTATGATGTCACTTCTACTTCGGGATTGTCCGACTCTTTTTCGTTCACTATTTTGATTTTCCCTAGCTTCGCCATCAATATTCCCCCTCTGGCGCATACATTGGATTCAGTTTCTCCCACGTTTCTTTAAGAGCTTCTTGAACCGCTTGTTTAATGCTCTCACTGCCTGTTGAAGTACCTCCAGAAACTTGGACATAAACTGTCGGTGAAAAACTATTGCTGTTTGAAGAATTAGAATATGTTGTCGAACTAGATGAAGGTGTGTAAGCTGCGTCACTTAACATGCTGTTTGTTCTACGGTTGTTGTAAATTGTTGACCCGCCAGACAAACGCATAAGCTCTGGACCCTGCTCTCCAACCATTGCCCATTGATCACCAATGATACGGCCACCTTTTGCATAACCCTTATATGGACCACCGCGCGCCATTGATTTTAAGCCCGGATGGTTATAGATCCCGCCGTATCTTCTATTAAGATAGTTAATCGCGGCAACAATTTGGTGTACTGGATTTTTGATATTGCCGTAACCCGGTTCTTTGTATGCAGCGAATGTTGAAGGGATAAACTGCATAAGCCCTTGTGACGGGTGCCCCGCTTTTGCGTTGCTATCCCAATTGTTTACTACATTTGGATTTCCGCCAGACTCTTTCATCGCGACGGTTTGTAAGGCCCCGGCATAGCTAGGACTAATTCCTTTAATTGAAATAGCTTGAGCTACCCATTTTTTTACGGCAGCAGATCCACCGCCGCCAAACATACCGCCGAAGCTCTCAATCTTTTTCTTTCCCCAGCTCATTGCGCCATCTTTTACTTTAGTGAATAAACCCTTTGCTATATCACCAAAACCTCCAGCTAATGAAGGTACTTTCCCACCAAACATCTCAAAGGCTTTGTTCATAAGCTTTGTAGGATTAGAAATATAATCCCACACATCAAAAGCAGCGCTTTTCACTTTTCCAACAACGTTTTTTGCTCCCTCAACAGCTTTACCAAGCCATCCATTTCCTTTTTTGTTTCCCTTTGTTCCATCGCCATACATCGGGACATTTCCGAGAGTTTCAAGCGTTTGCTTATGTGATAATACCTGTGTTCCTTTTGGCAAGTTCATCAGCGTGTCAGTTCCCGGGGATAACCCAACATGGCCGGACGGCGTTTTATATAATTCAGGTCCACCACCATCCCCTAAAATTGCAGGACCACCCGGATGTCCGTTTGTACCATTCGCATATTTTGGAGGGGTCCATTTTGGGATTTGCACATCTTTCATGCCAATCTGTCTCAGCACCCAGTTTATACCGCCTGTCACTCCGTTCACAGCGGTTGCCAGTGCTCCAGCTAGCATATTCCCAAGACTTTTAACTCCACTAACTGCTTTAGATGCCATTGATTTAATACCTTGACCAATCTTCCCAGGTAAAGCTTTTGCGCCAGCAACCATGTCGCCAAATTTCTTTTTAACAATGTCCCATAATGCTCCAGCCAATCTACTGACATTGCTTTTTACAAAGCTCCAACCCCTTATAATTAAACGTCCCATATTCACAACAGCATTCGAAGCATGTGTTGCACCATTCATGAAAAAGCTTTTGACACTTGTCCACATTCCTGATACAAGTGCTCTTATTCCGTTCGCCAATCCTAAAACGCCTTTTAATAAGCGACCTATGAAAAGTAGTTGTATGCCATTCCATATAAATTCAATAGCACCGAAAAAGAGTTGCTTTACTCCTTCCCACATCTTTCCGAAATCTCCTGTGAATAAGCCTGTGAAGATTTTAACAACACCCATTATGATGTTAAGCGCACCAGTAATAACACCTTTGATGTTTCCCCACACAGATTGAACAATATAGAGGATTACAGGCATTAAAAATACAAAGACCTTTTGTAAAATACCGAAGACGTTTTGCAAAGATTGAACTATTTGTGATCCATTTTCTTTCCAAAATGCCGACACTTGATTTCCCACGGACGCCAAAAAGCTAAACACTCCGCCCAATGCTTGCCCTATGTATGGCGCGATAAATTGAACGGCAGACAATAATCCGTTGAAAATCGTACTAAACACCGGCGCCATGCTTTTCATTGTTGAAATAAAACTAATAATGAATGCATGCACATAAGGAGATACGCTAGCAATGGAGGATTTAACTGTATCAAAAACCGATTTCACTTTATCCGTTACTCCCACAATCATATCTACCGTACTTGGAGGAAACAGCTGTGACAATATGCCGTAACCTTCTAACCGATCTCCTGTACCTTTACCTTGCATAACGCCAAATACACCCATAATCGCTTGTTTAGCGGTTTGGGCTGGACCTGATATATTTTTAAATATAGAGCCAATCGTATTGAAAACTGGTTGCATTACTTTGCCAATGCCAAAAATAACATCAGGCAATTTACTAAATTGAGTAGAAAACCATCCCATTGCAGCTTGAATATGAGGCTTTGCAGGCTCCATGATCTTTGCCATTGTCGAGCTGATAGATGATTTCATACTATCAACAGATCCGACCCACGTATCTTTTGAATCTTTCATGATACCAGCCATTGCTGCTGTTTCGCCCGCTGCTCCTTTGGTCCCTTTCTGCATTCCTTTTACAAGCGCAGCGATGGCTTCTTCACTCTCAAAACCACCTTTAGAAATGACCTTTTTCAGATCTATAACATCTTGACCTGTTTCGTTTGCCAGTATCTTAAGCGCAGGAATACCAGCATCCATGAGACGGTTCATCTCTTCCATAGATAAGGTACCTGATACCTGCATTGCTCCAAAGGCATCACTGATCTGCCTGAATCCTTCGGCACCTTTACCACTTGCGGCAGCGGCATCCCCAACAGCTTGCATTGTTGGTATTACATTCTTAACATTCATACCAAAAGCAATAAGGTTTCTACCGCTATTTGCGATGTCAGTAAAGGCATATGGTGTTGTTTTCGCAAAGGTTAGCATGTCATCAAGAAAGCTTTGCGCCTTCTTCGCATCACCCATCAGAACAGATAAGGAGGTTTTAGCCTGCTCAATAGCAGATAAACGCCCCATACCTGTTGCGGCTAGAGCTCCTCCTGATAACAGCCCTAACGCTCCTGCATAGCCTTGTACTGCTGTTTTAGCTTCTCTGAATGGTGCTGTAATTCCAGTTTTAACACTGTTTGCAATACTTCTAGACATAGAGCTAACTGATGAGGGCATTCTTCCAAAGTCTCCACCTAACCTAGATGCACCTTGTGCCATCTGTTGGAACTGTCCACCCACTTGACCGCCCATATGGTTCACTTGTTGAGTAAAAGAAGTTGTATTTGTTGTAGTCTCTGCAATTCTATTTCTCATTGCGGACAATTGACTATTTGCCACCCGAATGGTTCTTGCGCTTGTATCAGTGGATCTATTGAAACGCATTATACTGCGGCTTGCTGTATTAATATTGGTGTTTGTTGAGGTGACACTTTGACTCGCCGTTCTCATTCCACGTGAAAGGTTTACAACCTGCCCGTTAGCAAGCCTTAGTTGTCTAGTTGCTCCTGCTGCAATCTGACTAGTATTGTTAAGGCCATTACTCATTGCTTGTATTGGTCGGTCTACTCCCTGAATGCTACTGAGCATACTATTTACTTGAGTATTCATTTGTTGCAATGGTTTCGAGTTAGCAATGAGTTTTAACTCTATGGCAGTGGTCCTCAAAGGTTGGGACATTTATTTACCTCCTTTCTGATTTGCTTTGTTCTTCGCATCAATATAGAGATCAAGGGCGGCATTAGCTTCGGCGATCTCGTCAGGTGTCATATATCTAGCAACGTCAAAACTGATCACTCGCTCCATCACTAGCCGCCACATGTCCCACTCATTCTTTGCTTTGTTCTTGTAGTGGTTCTTGTTCTTCGTCTTCCGCTGTAAGAAACGTGTCACATTCGTTCATGACCTCCTGCAAGGCCTTCAATCCTTGCTCATCCCAATGAGACCAATCTACTTTAGGACTGTGAATTACATGTTTCATGTAACCGTCATACAAGGCATCTAAGTTAATAGAGCCATCACCAGCAGCTACAGATGATTGCAATTGAACTACCTTTCTTACTCCTGGGTGAACAAGTGTATACTTTACGCCTTTTACTGTTACTTCTTTTGATTCGCCTAATTTTGCCATCGGTTTTCTCTCCTTTAGTGGTTTGTTCATATGAATAAAAGCAGCCTTTACAGACTGCTTTCGTGTGTTCGTTTTCTTTTTTCGAGCCATTATTTCACTGTGTAATCAAAGACTTGAATTTCAAACTCTCTATCTCCGACTTCGTCTGAATACTCTGCATCAGCGTTCTTTTTAACAGCAGCTTTGGTCCCGCCGAACGTTTCTTTTACCTCTCCATTATTCTTGATCCAGATAGGAAATTGTTTACCGTTATTTGCGTACTGGTTTAGTAATGCAACGAATGGTGAACCTTGTGACAACGTTAAAGTGATTGTGCCAAGTCGATTGTTGGTAATAGCCATACTTGCTTCGCCTTTAGCACTCATTTTCGTTTGAAAATTATCTTCATCCTTAGATGCAGAAACCATAGTGCCTTCTGAAAATCCTGTTACAATTTTACCGGCCACCGTTATGGTGACGTCCATCGGATTATATGTGTATGCCATTAATTAAGCCCCCTTTAAATAATGATTTCCCCTGTGATTTCTGCTGTGTGAACCGCTCCAGCAAGCTCAAATCTAAACGATAAGCCGTCATACACACGGTTTTTGCGGTTTTCGTCTGTCATCTCGCTTCTTCCTTTAGACTGAACAGAATAGACAGGCTGTCCGTCCTCGTCTGGTGCAATGATGCCGTTTGTAAAAGCTGTTTCCAAAACATTGATAATTTGTGATTCTAGTAAAGCGAACCCTTCATTTGTGTAAGGGATTTTATCAGTAGTGCTTAGAGCGGTTTGAATTGAAGTCTCGATGTTAAGCTTGACCCAATCTTTGCCGTGCAGCACGTCAATAAATTCACCCGAACCTGTAATACCCTCGCTTGTTTGATTGCGGCCAGCTTTAGTTACAAATGCAATGGCACCCGCCTTGTGGATGTTTTCCAACGTATCGACTTTGTAGTCTTGCGGTGTGACACCAATGAGAGACTTAAACTTCCACGTAACAGACCCGACAGGCTTGTTTGCAATTGCTCCAATAAGCGCGGCATCCGGTTCCTCATCAACAAGCGGATGATGGAATACAATGGTCCGATCTTTTCCTGTGTATTGTTCAAGCTCTTCAAATGACGCGACTTTCAAGACAACGAATTTATATGACTTCTCTTCAAAGAATTTAGACGCCTCAAGGCGGTCTTCTGCGTTAACAGCAGCCAGTAATACAAAATGAAAGTCTTTGTCAAAATACTCTTCTAATGCGTTTCTAACGCTGAAAACCTGTTTGGGGTTCTCTGTATCTCCTGTTTCAAATTCGTGCCCAAATGAAGCCACAGCGACCTTATTCGGCGCATTGTCACCTTGTGCAAAGATAGCCGCTGCCTTTTTGTAAGTGGCCGTACTTTCTCCGTAATTTTGCTTTAATGATTCCAGTGACCCGTATTCTCGATAAACACTTTCAGTTGCGCTAGTGTTTTTAACCAAGATAAGCGGAATGCCAAGACCTACAAGCGTTGTGGGCTTTAAAATATCAATTTTGACTTTTACGTCTGATAAAGGCATGTAATTACCCTCCTATATTCTCGTTATTTATGGTGACAGAATCAAAATACTCTGACTCTGCCCCGTTATGTGTTACTCGTATTCTGAACCGTGCATCAAAGCCATGACGTCGCTCATTTTCAATTGATAGAAATGTATCTCTGTTACCTGTTCCCTCCGCTCGAATAAACGCGATTCCCTTATCATAAAGAACCTGCTTCGCCTTCATTGTTCTCAAAAGCGTAGCAGTCTGTTGTGTTAAAGAAATCACTTCAATAGCATCATCGGAAATCCAAGTGAATGAAAAGAAAATATCTACATCTTCAGTGATCGCATCGCCTTCGATAATTCCCCGATGTTGGGGAATGTACGGTGATGTAATGGTATATGTGCAAAAAGGATAAGCAGGCTGCTTTCCTGTTCCATTTTCCATAATCACTTTGTGACCGGTACTATCTCTGATGACACCAATCACCGTGCTTATAATGGATTCGTAATCAATCAAAGCTGCTCACCGCCTTTAAGATGTAACTATTGAAGTCTGCGTAATCCTCGAAAGGATTCGTAGATTCAACATGGTATGAGCTTCCCTTGTAAATCACTTTAGATTTCAAAGGGATCTCCACAGATTTGCTGATATAAAGTTGGCGGTCAAATGTCGTTAAACGGCCACCTGATTGATAGATTAATTGACTAGGTAGAACAACAAGCGCCCCTTTTTGCGTGGTGGTTATGGGTTCACCGTCTTGCCAGCGTCCGATATCATCATAATCTCCTTCACTCTGCACAATGAGATCAAAAGTCACACTATATTTGTCTATGAGTTTCATGAAATTGAATTGGCTCATCACTGCACCTCATAATCAATGGAACCAATTAGCTCACCTGTATCAACAAGCGGATTTGATGATCCTTTTTGTTGAGTGGTAAATGGTTGATTTGCTGGTGACTTCAGATCCCGGGCGTATTTTTGTATTTTGCCCTTTGTCTCAAGACCGATGGCATTCATTATGCTTAGAGTGCTGATTCCTTTTTGGACAGCTTCAAGCAGAAATTTGTCCAGCTTCCGTAGGATTTCACGTTCATTTTCATCCCAGCCTGATCTAATAAAAGAACGTTCGGGAATGACAATGTGAGTGGTGTCTTTTCGCAAATGTAGACCTTGAGAATGTAGATATGCACGCATCTTTGGCGTCACTGTGATACGTGTACCAAATTCATGCACAGCTGCAATCATGGCTTCTTTTCCTGTTCCAAGAACGCCCACTCTTGCTTTTCTCTCGCCATTTCCAAGTGCGTTTACCACTTTCGGAATACGGTTTTTGTCTTTGATCTTTATACGCCCCATATCATCACCTCAACGCTCGGAACTTAACTCGTCTGTATTTTCTCCACAGCTTATACACAGCCTCGTAACGCGTATAATCACTTGTGTATGTCTTGCTCATGCCGCCGATAGATTCAGAGGAAACACCGACCTCATTCGAGCGGTCAATCTTAATCATCATGGCAATTCCTTTTTTGACTGGTGAAGGCAACTCAAGTAACCCCTCTTTGTTTAAAAAGGGGTTGTTACAATATTCTTGTGCGTATTCAATGCCGTCTTGCAGTTCCAGTAAGAGCTTTTTATCCTGTGATTCATCTTCTAAAGGGATCTCTAAGCGGGCTTTCAACTCTATTAAATCCATTATTCACCCCTCAATCCCACTACTTCATATGTTAGAAAGCAGCGGCAATGTATGTCATTGGCTGCGCTTCCTGATTGTCCAGGCGCAACTGCTGTGACACTATTTCCTAGATCAAATTGTTCATTGACCTTTCTACGCTGACCTTGTAACGCTTTATGATTTGCCTTCCGAGTTTGTCGGACCCGCGCATCATTAACGTTGTTCCATACCTTTTCCATAATGATGCCTTGTTGCTCAAACTCTTCAGCTTTATTGTGAGTAGCCTTTTCACGCACTCTATGAGCTTCTGTACGGGTTATTACAGTTGCTCTATAGTAAGAGGTATCAAAAGCATTTCTAACACGTCTAGCAATGTCTGAAAAGCGTTCGCGTTCAATAAACCCTCTTTCTATTGCGTCGTTTATGTCCTTCACAATCATTGCGCGATGCTTTTCCAATGCTTGCGTTAGCTTGAGTCCATACACAGCGTTCTTACGAGCTTCTTCAACTAACTTTGGCAAAGAAGGCGTTGCATTTCTTAGCTTTTGATCAATCATTGCTTCGACAACAGATGCCATCCAGTCATAAGAGAAATCATAAGTGTCTTCTAAAAGCCGTATGATTTCCTTTTGAGAGCGGGTATCCAGCTTGGACGCCAAAGCAATTATTTGAGACTTCAAGGCTTCAATATCGCCAAACTGATTAATGTCAGCATATGAAAGGTCGTCACCTTGATCTAATTTCTCGTACAGATCAGTAAGAGAACTCATAAATTCCTTTGAGGCTTCACGATAAAGCTTTTTTAACCTTCTCATGGCCCCTCGCTCTTTAAGGTCCAACGGCTTCAAAAGCTCGTTTAAAAATTTCCCTTTATCCACCGTCATCCCCCTTATTCTTCTACTAGTTCTTCAGGAACTTCTTCAACTTCATCTTGTTCCTGCTTCTCGCCCTTTTTGTCGATCTTATAGCCTAAGTCTTTGTAGATGACTTCAAATGCTCTTTCAGTGACATCAAGTGAGTGCTTACCTTTTTTTATTTTCATTACTCACCAGCAGCCCCTTTTGGCGTGATAGCAGCGAATGCATCATCAGCTAAAGTAGTGAAACCTACTTGCATAGTCGCACGAAGAGCAAACATTTCACGTTCAAAAAGGTTGATCGGAACATTATTCTCATCTACCACTGTAGTTAGGGTTGCGTCAGTTGAAATAGCATACTCAATATCTTGTAAAATTCCGTATCGCGCATAATCCCAAGCACCTGTAATTAATTCAGCTTTTGTTTTGTCCCAAGATTTACTGTCAACAAATCCAATTGGTAAGCCTAGCGCTTGAGGCGTTGCATCTGCTGTTACTTGGTTGAACAAAGGTAAACCGTTGTTATCTTTTGATGCTCTCAACTTTTGGCGGAATTTACGAATAGTTGTAAATGCATCAGGATCTTTGTCTGCATCTTCCACTAACGCCATAACAGCAGCTAAGTCATCATAGATTGTTGAATTGCTACCTGCTCCTGTGCCTAATTCAACCTTTTGACCAGAAGTATTGATTCTTTCCATAACTGAAACACCTTTTTCAAACGGTGATTCTGTTCCGAATAATGCTGCTTGGTCAAATTTCACAGCAAAGGCTTCTCTGATAGCTGATTGCATTTGAGTAAAAAAGTCTGAGACGGTATATTTTAAAAACTCTTTAGAAACAGGGATGATTACCCCTAACTTTTTGGTTGTCATCTTTGCGGTGAGCCATTTAGCCGTGCTTGTTTCAATTCGTTCGCCCTCTCCTACCCAGTAGGCTCCCGGTCCTTCTGCTAAGTAAGTAAAAGTCTTTTCAGGCTTTGTCATTGGTTCATATTTTGCTAGTTGTGAGATAGCAGATGTTTGCATGAACTCTTTCATAACAATTTCTGCATGCTCCGTTGGAATCTTTCCGTTTACTGCGTCTTGTAACAATACTGTTTTCGGATCAAATGTTGGCATGATAGCCCTCCTTATTTTCTAATGCTTGATTGTGAAGCTAGTTTTGCAATGTCTACACCACTTGAATGAACTGCTCCGTTACCTCGTTCAATTTCTCTTCCTGATTCTTTAAACTTTCCATCTACAGCAGCTTGCACGGCAGCATTGAATGACTGCTCAAGCTTGCTTAAATTTTCCAGTGTAGAATCTTCGTTTTCCCCAATAAAAAAGTCAATAACGTCCTTTGGCAACTTCTTTTCATCAGCTGCTTTAAGGGCTTTATTGACTAAATTTTCTCTATTTCGTGCCGCTTTTTCTGCTTCAATTTCTTTTCTGAGCTTTTCTACTTCAATTTGTTCAGGCGTTTTAGAAGGATTCCTTTTTGAAACCTCTTCCTCAACGATTTTTTCAAGGTTGTTATCTTTCCAAGTCGCTAGACCTTTAGTGAAGTGTTGGTCCAAGCGTGGTTGCAAGAGCTTCTTTCCTTCTTCTGTTTCTAGGAATCCTTTCACCTTGTCTGCTGACACGGCTGATAGTTCCCCTACAAACGCTTTTACTTCTTCATTTTCTTTATTTTGTTCAAGAAACTGCTTAATTTCTTCAATGTTCATTATTCTTCATCCTCCAAGCCATGTAGTACGAGCCTACACGTCTAAGTTTTCCGTCTTTTCACGACTTCCGGCAGGTCGTTTGTCTAGCTCTTCATCTTCGTCAAAGCTGTATATGGAATCCATTTTTGCTTCAATCATTCTTTCTATTTCATACTGTACGTCGTCAACAAACGTGAGAAGTGACAGCCTTGTTTCTTCACTTACTAGGCCTTTGAGTTTTGCTGTGGTTTCAGCTTCTTCAACGATATTCGCAGGAAGATTTCGCGTGAAAGTGAACCACACTTTCAGAAAATCGTCGTTACTAATAGCAGCGTTTTTTCTTGACCACGCTGAACACAACAGCTTGTATTGGTACCTCAAAGCAGCAGTCATTTTCCGCTCCATAGTGATACATTTGTTCTCAAGAGCCATAAGCTTGTACCGCATTGCAACGCCTGTTAGATTGCCGCCAAACGCTTCATCACTAAAATTAACTGACTTGGAGAAGCGCATAATGTTTTCTTCCAAGCGATTCAAATGATTTTCGATCATTGTGTCGTTTATATCTTTTGTCAGGAACTTCACGTCATCGTTATCGCCGAACAGCTCAAAGACCCCATGTTTCTTTAGCTTCTCAAGCGTTTCCTCGTCAGCACCAGCACCTTTAAAGATCATGTAAGCAAGTCGCAACTGCTCAATTTCATTTGATGCATCTGATAATGTTCGGTCATAAGCATCAATAAGAGAGAGGACCTTTTCAGCATCACCCATAAACTCATCATTGTTTGGCAAACCGAATAAAGGACAGTGGTCAAATAAGTGTTTTTTAACTTCAATTTCTTGCCATCCATTTTCAAGCTTCTCAAAATAGTAAACGTGAGAAGAGTCGTAAAACTCCGCTTTTTCTCTTTTGATCTGCTTTCCATCTATCCAGGTTGTCACCTCATAATATCGAAGAGCAAATTCAGGTTCAGTTATGTCATTGCCGCTACCAATAATGACCGCTTCCCACGGATCAATATTCACGGTTCTCACTTCGCCTGCCTTGTCCACATAAGCCAATCGAGCAGCATATCCACAGATGGCCGCTTTCTTACCAAGTTCACTATCAGCATCTTCAATAGTATTCATCAGATTAAATCTATTGATCACTTCGACTAAAGCCCCTGATTCACTTACTTGGTTTTTATCCACCTCATAAGTGATTGGATGACCAAACATGTAACCCACTTTTGTATCAACAATCTCACTATCAAAACCATTGTTTAAGCGGTTGTTTACTCGATCATCTATTCTGAGGATCGCTCCTGTTTCAAAGTCCTCTTGATGCTCAAGTGTAAAAGCATCCCTTTGGAGAATCGGAACGCCCTCAATGGATGCTTTGTATCTCTCATATTGATTGATCATTTTATCTCGCTGTTCTTTATGAGAATTTATAATCGCATCAATGACTTTGCTGTTAATCTCGTTTTCTCTTAAATACTGTACAAATTCATTCATTTGCTCACCTCTCTCCTTTACGCCTCATTGGTTTATTATGTGTATAAAGGGCATAACGTATGGAGTCCAGAACATCATCCCATTCTTTAACTGGATCACCCGTCTTTTGATTCCATACATACATGAATATTTCTTGTTTGAAGCGCTCTACTTTGTCCTCAACGACAAAAAGCCTGTTCTTCTTGAACAAGCCTGCCACCTCTTCTATACCAGACACTACAGCCTTATCAGCATTCAAGGCTCTTAACCTCTCACGCCTGAATCTAACGACATGTTCTGGCCGTGCGGTATCACAATAAAAATTCATGCTGCCGTAACGCTCTTTTATATCTTTTGCCACTTTGACCCAATAATCTATTTCTTCATGCTGCGCTGCATGCTCTTCCAAGAGATAATAATTTTGTTTATCATCCTCTCCAATAACGACGATGGAACCAAAATGCTCATACCCCCAGTCAACGCCAGCGAAGTATTTTACAAAGTTGACGTTCTCTAATTGATCTGACCTGATGTAATGCACATCTTTATTGAAATCTTTGTATATCACGCCTTCTGGCGCAACCCAATAACCATGAATATCCCTGTCTGTAAACATGCCACTCGGTGTGGATGCCACTATACTTTCAACATATTCAGGATCAAGAAAGTTATTATCAAACAAAGAAAAGTGAAAAGCCCTAATGTTAAGGCGGCCGCTCTTTAATCTTTGCCCGTCTTTGTCGATGTAATCCTTTTTTACGGTGTGCATTGGGTTTTCAGGGTTTGTATCCATCAAGACCATTGCGCCTTTGTACGAACAACGGGATATAACTTCCTTCACAAATGAATCATGAAGAGCGGTTGCTTCGTTTAAAAATGCGCCAGCTGATGTAAAACCCCTCGCTTTTTTCCAAGCATCCACATTGGCACCATCGAAACAGTAGACCCGGTTGCCGAATATCTCAATGGCATTTGCTTTGTCTAGTTTAAGTTCTTTCTCTAAGATCAATTCAAGGTCATTCAATACGTTACGCTTGATGGCTGCTTGAGTAGCGCCACCGATGATAAATGAAAGACCCTTGTTTTGATATTTACTAATGTGAGCAAGGAATGCTAAAAGGAGCACGAATGTTTTCCCCGCTCTCTTTGCCCCGCTACATAAAAGGATTTTAGGCCGCTCTTTTACGAAGCTGTCCCATACCTCTTTTTGCTTTTTATTCAATTCCATGTTCATTCACCATCTTTTGAAGCATTGAAGCAATTTTGTTTTCTCCGCTGCTTTCACTACCGCCATCAATAGCCTTCTTAGTCTTCTCGATATTTAAGCGCATCTGCTCCAGTTTAAGCCGTCTTTCGTCTGTCTCATGGGCAATGTTGTCAAACTGCTTTATCAAGCTTCTCAGCTCGCCCATTGCCCTAGATTGAGCGTTTAGGAAAGCAGCTTGTTTATCCCAAGCAAATTGTATGTCATGTTGTAACTCTTCCACATAATGAATCTTCTTAAGATTCCCTGTTTCATCTACGCTAAGATCGCCTTTTATTTTTGACACAACTTTTGTAGTATCATCCTTGCTTTCAACAAACATGATTTTTTGTGCCCTTATAATAGCTGTGAACTGAATTTGTATTTGTTCCCAAAGTAAATCAACAGGGGAAAACTCCTGTATGTCCTGCATGATCTCAAACGCTTCAGCTGGCATGTGCTTTGAATAAAATCCATGCGTCTTTGCGTTTTGGTTTCTTATTGGTGCTGCTCCCCCGCTATTACCTAACGCATTAACGTTACCGGGTTGACCACCCTTTTTTGTGTGCACACTTTTTCTTTTGGGTGCACCCTTTTTCCTTTCCCAACCATGCCGCTTTTTCCATGATTTTATGGTGTTGATCGACACCCCGTATTTCTCGGCAAGGTCCTTGTATTTCATGCCTTTGACGTAATCTTTCTCCGCCTGAATGTGCTTCGATTCCATTTACATTCACCTGCCGCCTCCTTCTGATTCGTGTTTGTTTCGGGAATTTATTTCTCCGCTTGGTTCCTGATGAGGTTGTTGTACTCTTCAAACCACTCAATAGGAATTTCTGATCTTGCTGATATTCTTCGTTCGATAGCTGCTGCTATATCTTCTGTTCTACGTTCATCATGTAGCCACTTAGGAATAACACCTAAAGGCGGTTCCTTTGTCATGTCATTCACTCCTTTTGTTTTATTCGCTCTAAACTGCCGCCGCACTCTACCTTTAAGCCGATGCTTGGTGTAAAGAATTATCGGAAGCAGTTTACAGGGAACAAAAAAAACACCCCCAAGGGTGTCTTGTGAATATTTATTTATCCCAGTCTGGAATCTCAAATATTTTGCATTCTACAGGTGATTTAGATGAATTGAATTTATTTATCAATTCAACAAATTGACCCCTAGCATAGAAATAAATCAATATTTGTCTAGCTTCTTCTCTTGTAATTCCTGCATTCTCAATATCCAATTCAATGTCATAATATCCACTTACTTCACTTAACTTTTCTTTATCATTGTAGTAAACAGAAAGTATTTTACTTAATTTCGTTAAATTATTATCTGGAATGAAATTAAGTTCTTCTAGTTCATCTTTAACCACTGATTCAATTCCGTTTAGTAAGCCATATATTGTTGCCTCAGTGACAGGACAATAGCCTTGTCTGTTCTGGATACGATAAATTTGACCTAATATTTTCCCTTGTAATAACAATTGATTATCCATTTTTTCACCTCCTTCCTTTATATCGGCAGAAAGTGAGCATATGGAACTATTCGCAAAATTTGTCGAACGAAAATCACTTTTCATCCTTTTCTTTTCTTGCCTTTACTTGCTCAAATGTTTTTAACATGTAACCTGTAACAATTCTATCCTTTCTGTCTTTATCCAAAAGCCACAGAACAATTAGAACTGATACCGTCACAAATATAAACCCTGACCATTTATTTTCATTAACATTAAAAGCGACCGTAAGAAATGCAGCGAATAAAGGCACTATTGCCATTAGATTTCTTCTAACAGGGTCTAGACTATTATCCATATGTGAAAACCTTGCTATCGCAAATTCTAGGCATTCAATTTCTAAATTATAAAGTAGTATCACATTTTTTTTATAGTAATTTTTTTCTTGACCATATTTAAATTCTTTCAAAAAATAAGCAAGTAATTCTTTATCTCGATATGTGTAGATCACATCTTCTAATTCCTTTAATTTCTTCGTGTGGTTCTCATTATCTAATTTCTTAATTTTTTCATTTTGTCTTTTATTTTTAATTGCACGTTTATTTTTTTTACCCAACTCTACTCACTCCTCGATTTTATTATCGGATAAGATTGATAAAGTTGAGGAGTCTACGAAATTTGTCGAACGAATCCCAAGCTCGCAAGAGCAAGTGAAAATATATTAATTTGTGGTGACGCGGGAAATTATGCCTCCCCGTCCTGCCTTCAAGTTTACACTGCGGTTTTAAGTGATTTCAAATGTTGAAGAAAATTGACTTTCTTGACTTCTTTGACGATGTTGCCGATTATTTCAGTTTTGATTTTTCTAATTGTGTCTCTTGAGCATTCAAGGTGATCTGATATAGCGGTGTAACTCATTCCAGTCATCATGCAGTCATAAACGATTAAATGTCTTTCCTCTTGCATTTGGTCCACGGCTTTATTAAGGAAATTAGCAATAGCTTCGTATTTGAGCAGTCGCTTTTCTCTGCGGTCAAGATGTCTTAGTTCAGCTTGGCTTATTCCTGCTGATCCTTTAGGCATTGCAGCTTCATCACCGTATGTTGCCGTTAGCTTTTGACCTCCTGCAAATTCAACACGATTCAGGAGCCTAGTGAGCCTGTCGATCTCTCGTAGCATAAATTCATAGTCTCTAATCCATTCTTCTACCTTCCAAGCAATCATTTGATCTGTCATCTATATTCCTCCCGTTATTTACGCTTGTACGCCCCGCCTTTGGCTCTTCTCAGTCTCTGCATGTTTTGCCCCATAAGCTCTCTTAAATCTCTGTCAGTGAGCTTCTGCGTGTCCTTTTTCGGCTTTTCCTTCTTCATGTTCATCCTCCGTTCTGAAAAATAAAAAACGGACACCAACCAGCACCCTTAAAAGGTGTTGATCAGTGTCCGCAGGCTCTCCGTCTTGGACTTATTTCAATTAATCATGTCACTCAATCTAAATACATTGAGACCATACAGAAATACACAAATTATTTGGATTTGTTCTTTTCTTCTTCGATATCTTTTATACAAACCTCAACCATTTCCTCTATAAAAGATAATCTGGTTTTATTACCTGAAAATAGAAAAATGAGGTTAATCAAAACAAAAACAAATAACAAGAATATTAATATATAAGTCATAATACTATTCAAAATTTGATTAGCTTCAGGAATGCTAAAGTAGTTAATAACAGCTTCTTGTCTGATAACAAAAACAAATAGCGGACCTGAGATTAATGCTATTAATGTTTGCATAATTATTGCAAAATTCCCCTTACTGTTTTTAGCCCTTACGTATGCCTTAAGCATCCTTAGTTTAGTTAAATCATGTTTAGTATATGTTAAGAGTTGTTTACGGAAGTAATCTAGATTTTCCATAATATCTCCTTTATTAATTTTCTTCTTTTTAGTTTCATCTAGAAATTGATCTTGATAATAAAGGATCGGAATATCTAACCATTCAAATATATTTTTAGGCGGTTTCGAATATTCGGGGTTAATTTTAAATATTGAATGTATGATAAATGCATACATTAATAAAAATATAGAAAAAACCAAAAAATTATATGACAAAGTAAGATTTATAAACACATTGATAAGTATTGATACAATTTGAATAAAAAATAATATTACTATCATTGCTACATAAAATTTGTTTTTTTTTATCTTCCCTTTAAAATTTTCAAGATATTTGAAAATAAAAACACCCATAATAAGCCACCTTAATATAATTTTATCAAACTAAACTATTCGTAAACTTCCACAAAAAAGAACGCTAATCTTCCTCTCTTATAAAGTGATTAGTGTTTTAATTATTATTTACTATAATCACCTTTACTCAATTCACTTTTAAGCAATTCTTCTAATGAATCGATATCATTTTGCACTTTTTCCTCATCAAGCCTAATCCCACTAGACTCACCCGACTTTTGCATGAACAAAAGTGATAATGCAGGCATTAATAGTTCTAATTTATTTACTGCCGTATCAGAAAAGAATAAGATATTCTGTTCAAAAAACTCGTTCGCTTCTTTTAATTCAAGAGAAATCTTACTACAAAGATTTTTCTTTACTATTGAACTTATTTGTTCTAAACACTCATCTACATTTGAATTCCACATTTCTAATATAAGTGTAATCTCGTTTCTTAAATCTTCATCAAATTGAAAATGGATGCTTTCATAGTAAGGGATGATTTCTGATTTAGACCTGATAAAAGTTCTTGATAGATGTGACATCCCCTCTAAATTTAAAATTGATTTACTTGTTCTATAAACTTGCTTGAACAACTCTGGATATAGTTCATGCCTTTTAGTTGAATACAATGAAAAATCATGAATTCTTCTATCAAAGTCTAGTTTTCGTTCCTCTGATAATTGTGCAATGTCATCTTTAAATTTAACCATTTTTTTGTTGAAATAATTATTAATTCCGCCTTTTACAAAGGATTGAAACAAAAGAGTAACGATTCCACTAGTCAATATCGAGACAATAAAATTTTGAATATTTATTTGATTAAATATTTGCTCTAACATCATTATTTACCTCTTAAACAGTTCTGGATATTCTTTCTTAAATTCTTCTAAAGCTATGTTTTTTGCATCCTCAAATTCTTCAGAACTAATAACACCTTTCTCTCCCATCAAAATCAAAAGTGCATTTGTATTCAGTATATTGTTTACTTGTTCTTCTAAAGCATCAAAACTGCCATATTTAATTCCCATTGTTTCACCTCAATTTTAGATTATTACTTCATCATTCCAACGCTTTTTTTCTAATATCTTCAAGTAATTGGATAGTCTTCTCTTCATTAATCAAACCATGTTCTTTAATATATCTATAGATATTATTCTCTAAAATCTCATAGATAAACTGTAATTTTTCTATCGAATTCTTGCCTTTTTTTATTCCTATTTTAACTCGTGCGCTTCTAATACCAATATCAAGGTTTATAACCTCGTCTAAATTATGAGTATTTAATTTCAAATCAAGTTTCAAACCAATTAAGTCCCTTGAATAAATGAAAAGATATTCACAAATAGATTTGTCATCTATTAAATTAGTTCCACCTTGAACTTTAACTTTTTGTACATTTTTATTCCTATTGCTGGTTTCTAAATTTATTTCATTAATAGCACCTATTGTACCCAACATTGATAAACCATGAAAAACATAGTCTAATACCTTAACAGTATGAAATGAAAAGCTTCCTCTAACAACTTCAGAAATACCAGTTAAGTTAGGCTCCAATGGAGTTAAAGGAAATCCCATAACAATAGTCAAAGCAGAAAGAGCATTATTAAACAGATCTTTATCCCCAGTAAAAACCGTTACAATTTTTTTGTTAACGTTTACTATGATTCTAATCTTTTTTGAAGTGACTACCACTTTAGATTCCATTGAATCATAGTCATATTGTGGCGCTTTTATAAATAGAGTGTAATAAAAAGTCGCTTCTTTATCTTTTAATAGAACTAACTCAATTTCTTCTTTTTGATTGGTTTGATATTCAGGAATCTCTTGATTATAGTCAGACTTTCTATTAAATAACAGACACCCTTTTTTTAGATTAATTTCATCAGGCATATTTTCATTTATGTTCCCAATGTGTCCTGTATACTTAGTTTTTGGGGTATTGAACGTTTCATCAATGATACGCTCCCCTTCAGAGTCGGGAATAAATGGGATTAATTCCTTGACTAACTCTGTCTTTCCTGCATTTGGATTTAATTTTGATTCAGCACCAAATTTCTCACTGATTTCGTACAATTTGTTTTTATTTGTTTTATGAAGTGCATGAAACAGTGTAAATCTTGAACCCATTTTTATGTCCTCCTGTCACAAAGAGGCTTTACAGCAAGACAATAAATTTTATACAATATTATTAATGGAATAGTTTGTCTGGCATGTAGAAGCTTCTGCATGTCTTTTTTTATTCCATTTTACACACAAATTGTATATTTTTGTAGAATTAAATAAGAAAAACCTCAAATTCAGGGGTTTTAACACAAATTTTCTCTATATCAATACAAAATATGTTTTTCATTGCATCAACCCAGCTATCACGATAAAGGACATGAAAGCCAGCAGCGTGAAGATGACAGGCCCGTTTGACTCACGCTTTGCCATGACTACATTTCCTTCGATGATCAGATCAGGGCAACTATCAGCAAGCACTGGTATGAAAAATTCCGGCACGCCTAAATATGCAGCTGCAGCATCTATCGTCATCGCTTTGTTTTTGCAGGCTTTGACGGCCTGTGACAGTTCAACGTGTTTAGGTAGACTCATACTCTTTCACCGTCCAATCGCTTCATAAAAGCAAATTCATATTGCTTCTCGATGTTTTTCATGGCTGCTAATCCGCCTCTGTGGAATTCATCTTTACATGCTTCGTAATTACGCTGCTCCCAATTCAGTTCGTTTAAGAAAAGCTTTGAGAATCCGTCGATCTGCTGATTCTTTTTCTCTATTTCCCTTTTCAAACTTCTGATCTCCTCCAAAAGGTCCTCAACGTTTACTTGATCTTTTGATAACATCGTGATTCCTCCAATTATTTGATCTTGTATCCTATTTCATGATCGACCCGAGCAAAAGCACCTTTGGCCGTTTGAATGATTGTTTTTCCGTGTTCAGGTGCGTCTGTGATGTGGGCGGTTCCTTCGTTGCCGTCAATCACGATGATGCGGACCTTACCAGGTTCTATTGCGTTTTGAATGGTTGTATCAAAGTCTTTAATTTCAGTTGGTTTCATCCGCTTCATGCCCCCATGTGTTATAATTAAAGTGTCAGTTTTAATTAGCACTGGAGCAGCGGCTTCGGTGTTTTTTTATGCCCATTTATCCATCTGGAACGTTGGTGACGGTTTTAGCTCTTCTCGATAAACGATAGGATGCTTCGCTAGATATGCCTCTAGCTCTTCTTTAGTCATCTTCCACTCGATGACTGGACCCGCAGTATATGGGTTGTTAGGCTTTCCGCTCATGTTTTCTCCCTCCAATCTTCGGTTTCCCCGCCTTCCTTTTCAGCTTTTTGAGTTTATCCAGTTCGATGAATCCTAGAGACCGATCAAAAGCAATAACCTTTAATGGCGTATCGAATTTGCGTTCGTACAGCTTTCGCTTGATTGCAAAATCTTTTGTTTCCATGCCCTTGATGTCAACTATCTCTTTTGATCCATCCAGATGAGTGATTTCGAAGTCTGCAATATATTCAATCTTCCGAAAAGTCTTGTCATGTTTCTTAAAGGCTTCTTGAAGCTCAAAGCGTGGTTGCAATGAAAAGTCTTTTATCTGTTTGGCTTGCTTGAGCCATTTAAGATGCTCATAGTATTTGGCTTCTGCCTTGCTGTCGAAGGTGATGCCGTCTACTACCGTTTTACGTGCGCCGTATTTATTGGACATGTTTTGTTGATCCTCGCTTTCCGTTGCTGGAAGTGCTTTTTCAGTTCGGCAACGAGTTTTTCTTTTTCCGATTCGTTTAGGTTGGTTCGTTTCAGTAGTTCAGTGATGCTAGGATTCATTATTTTTCTGTTAACAACTCCGGGTTTTCGTAGATATTGCCGATGACTTCGTAATCTTCTTCACAGTAATTTATATCACCAATCCAGCAGACGCCTTTTCCGTTTTCTTCACCAGTAAAATTAGAATAATAACGGCTTTTAATGTTCTCTAATGTAAACGATCCATTTCGAAACCCTACTGAAGCAGTGAAATTCTCTTCTATTTCATCTCCATTAAAGAACCAGTGAACACAATGAATGATATCCCCCTCATAAATTTCATTTCCTTCTGAATCTTTCAATCCAGTGTATTGCCCCACTGATTCCCAATGTACGGGTACAACACCTCTATCATCAGAGTTAATATACGCAAGCCGGTCATCTCGGTTTAAGTAGATACCTCCCTCAATCCATTTGAGATCACCATAATCTTCAATAGGACTACCTCTAAACTTGATTTCTCTCATTCCCTTACCTCCCGTCATCCCGCAACCATTGCAGGACCTTCGTTTCTCTGAATCTAGCAGTGAAGGCTATAGTAATTAGTGCGACTATCGTCTTCATGCTGTCTTTCCTTCCAACGCCCTTGCTTCGACTAACATTCTGTCTAACATTTCGATGACTGGTTTTAGGCTCTGCTTACGCCCTGTGGTGTTACATTCAGGACAAGGGAAGATGCCCGCCATGAAAGTATTTTCGTTTATGACGACTTTCTCGCCATTGCATGTTTCACACATTTAAAATGCTCCTTCTAGCCGATGATTCAGCTTTATATTCTTTTCAATTGTCACAGCAAAGTTCTTACACATTGAGTAAAGTCGTGTGCCGAATGCTTCATCCATTTGTATGAAGTCCTCAAATGTTAATTCAGATGAAAGCATGATCGGTTTTTGATGTTGATAACGATAGTTAATAATTTCTTGCATTTGCAAAAACGGCCATGTCTTCAGCTCGTCATTTTCGTTTGTTCTTGATTTGAATAGATCATCAATAAAAAGCACGTCTATGTTTTTTAAGAGGTCCATCTTCTCTGGTAACTTATCGAAATTTTTTCTAAGATCCGTCATTCCTTCAAGGTACGGAAAATACAGAACTGGAATTTTATATGTTTCAATAAATCCGTTGGCAACAGCTGATAGTAGATGTGTTTTACCAACACCTGACTGACCTAATAAAGCAATGCTGTTTTCATCAGTGTTCTTTATATCTTGAAATGCTTTAGCGTATTCAAAAGCGCATTCCCGCATTTCTTGGATTACTTGAGGCTTTCCATCTGTTTTAAAACTACTGAAAGTCATTTTCTTAAACCGTTCAGATATATTGCTAGCACTCATAAGTTGCATTTGTGTTTTCTGCGCCGCTCTTTCGGCAACACATCGACACTGGCGGGAAAAGGTTGTCTTCCAATACTTCGCATCTTGAGGGCTACATACTTTACCAGCGAGAAAGTCATCTTCACGAACCATTTCATGTGCTGCTAGATCAAAGCGTTTGCCTTCATCTTTCATTCGCTTTTCTGTTTCCTCGTGAATCCGATAAACAATGATTCCTTTGTCTTTGCACTCATCGCATTCATACGTTTCTTCTGAGACGACCGGTGCCGAAGATTGGCGTGACTTTAGATTTGCCTTCATTCTTTGAAACACTTCGTCTAGCGTTGCCTTTGGCATCCTGCTTGCCTCCTTTGATGATTGGTCTGTACAATACCGCCGACACCCAATTGATTGATTTTCTATCCTTCTCAACGGCTTCTTTCATGATTTCCAAGACTTTTTCTTCTCCGTGGTCATCAATCATTTGATTGATCTTTTCAGCATTGAAGGCGTTTAACGTTCCTCCGAAGTGGCTTTCGTAAAATTCAAATGGGTTCATTGGCTTGTCCTCCTGTCGTGTTGTTTTTTCTTCTTTTGGCTTTTCAGGTTCTTCATCAGGTACAGGGGCGATGCTTGCTTTAGTCTCAAGACTTACGATGCGATAACTGCCCGCTGATTTACCTTTAGGCTTGTACTCGATACGGCCATGTTCTATCAAGATTTTCCGGTGCTCAATCATAGTCTTTTCACTGACTCCTAACCTTGAATAAAGGCGACTGTTTGGCACCGTGAACCACTCTTTCCATGTGCAACCGTTGTTTATATCCATCAAGTGAAACCACAATGCTTGAGTGGTAGGTTTTAATTCTGTTGTTTCGAGAAATCTCATAAAGCCGTTAATTTCTTTCAGGTAGTTCACTTACTCACGCCCTTTCGCATAGAGCTGTCATTCCGTCGATGCGGACAAGCTGCAAATTTGGCTCAGTTCTTTTGATGTAACCCTCGACATAGTTGCGGAACAACTCAGACCTATTGGGTGCCCCTTCTGTCATCCATACATAACAGAAGGGAATAGGCACTCTAATTGAATGGAAGTTCGTCATCTTTTATATCAACCGCTTCGCCATCAAAAGGATCGGCATCTTTTGCGCTTGGCTTTTCATCAGCATCAATGATTTCTGTTTCCGGCATTTCATCCGTAATGTCGATGCGCTCACGCTGTTCTTCTCCGTCTTCTTTCAGGGCTGACTGCATTTCAACCGACAAAATGCCCCACTTACTCAAGATTGCTTTTAATACCGTTTTGAGTGCCATAGCATCCCAATCGTTTTTCCACCCAAAATCGGACTTGCTGAAACGTTTTTTATGCTTCTCAACGTCTGCTTTGGTCCAATATGTTGTTTTTCTAAAGCCGTTTAGCAACTCAAAATATGCGGCATATCCAATGACTGATTCTGATTCACGTTTTTCAAAATCTATTTCAATTTCTTCCGTCAAAGGGTTCCATTTTTGAAGCTCCCCCTCACGAATAGGAATACAGTTGATAAATTTGTATTGTCCGGTTCTTAAAGCAAGCTGGATATAACCTTTGTAGCCTAGCTGAAATTGCGCTTTTCCACCGTAGGGAACAATCCAGGCATAACCCAAGTTCTTATCTACTGGCAGATCAAGCGTAGCCGCTACCATTGCAGATGAAATGACGCTCATCGGTTCCGCTTTTTGAAGCATCTTCTCGCTGCTATATAGACCTAAAATTGACGCTGTGAACTGTGGTGCTCGCTTCCCTAAAACCTCTTCAAAACGGTTCATGACTGTTGGCGAAGAAAGTAATGATTTTAGTGATGTTCCTTGTGAAGCGGGTGCCGCTGCGTTATTCTGCCGTTTCTGAATGTTGTTTTTTAATGATTGATTAGTAGCCATCATTCGACCTCCTTGATTGCGAAACGCCTAGATCTCGTTTCTTTTATGACTTTTTGGTAAATATCCGGGAAGTGCTCTTTCAGTTTGTTTGTGTCTACTCTGTTAGAAACAACAGGCTTCCAAGTTGCTTGATACTTCCCGACAAACCCCGTTTCAGCGTCTTTCAATTCTTGCTTGATTTGATTCTCAAGCTCTTTTGCTTGCTCTTGTAAAGTGGCAATGTCTGCTTTAAGTTTTAGATAGTGTTGGATGCGCTCTTTATTTGCGCTTGTGAGATCAATAATTTTGGTGCTATCTGATTCAGCATATTTCTTCTTCAAGAACTCTTCTGCTGCGCTCGATCCGTCTAGTGCTGGAGCAACACCTTTTAACACATGGTCATTCCAAAAATCCACGACAGATGAAAAGATCATGTTAATCAGTTCTTCATCCCGCTCAACCTCTTTCCAAACAAACCGATTACCGCCAATCAGTACAGCAAAGTAACCCTTTTTGTATTCAGGACCTAAAATCCCTAGATAGTATTGAACCTGAACAATGTAACTGGCGGGAATCTCATCATCTATCCATTCCTTTGCGTTATAGGCAGATGTAGTCTTGCATTCGAGAATGGATTTTTCTCCAACGATCATCCGATCAATGTTTGCTAGAATCATAGAGTGTTCAGGATGCTGTAAAATGGCGTTTTTTTTACGAACCTTTTTGCCGCTCCTAATCTCAAATTCTTTCGCCACAATGTCTTCAAGAATGGTTCCAAAATAAGCTGCGTCGCTCTGCTCATCATCCAGCAAGACTTGCCCTGTCTTTTCAAGCCACAATTCAAACGGCGTTTTCCATTTACTCAAGCCAAGCACGACAGCAGCATCAGAACCACCTATTCCCTTCTGACGAGAGAGAAGCCATTCCTCGCGTGACATTTCAGCTGTAGATGAAAGGACCTTCGCTTGCATGGCTACATACCTACCTTTTGGCGATATGCCGCTTGTCCTAGCTGAATGTATTTTTGTTTCGCTTGAGCATTAGGAAAGTTGAACATGGGTTTTCCTTTTTTGTAGTCGATCCAACCGCCCACTTGCTCTAAACGCTCCTGCGCTTCACGGCGGTGATCAAAGCTGATTTGAAATTTTGACATCGTGTATACCTCCATTGAATTTTTGTTAAAGATTTGGTATACTGTCGGTACCTAATCGAAGCAGTACACCTTAAAACTCGCTATGCCAAGCGGGTTTTTTATTTGTCTTCATCGTCTTCCTCTTCGTAGCCATCGCGCTCCGCTTCATCTTTCCAATGACTCTTCGGATAACCAAATCTATTAATCTGCGTCACCATCGGATGCTCAATATTCAATTGTCTCGCTCCTTTCAGTTCGTGTGACAACCTCAAGACGTACACCGTGTTTTTTCTGAATTGACTCAGCTGCTTTAACTAAAAGACCTTTGTTATTCATCCGTACAAGATCCTCGCTAATGTTTCTAATACTGCCAGCCATACTTGCCACTTCTTCGTAATTGCCGTCACGTAATTCTTGATGAGCAAGATGTAAAAGCTGGTTTATACAATCAATTTTGGTCTTTGCTCTCGAAACGTCATCACTTAAAAACTGTTTTTCAATCACGCTAGAACCGCCTCCCTATCCTGTCTTTTGTGCATTGCTACCTCTGCGACAATGGCCTTTTTCGACCATTTGTCAGTTAAGTCCGTTATCCTTAGTCCAAACTCCCTCGACATTGAGTACATCAGCGTTTTGTTTGCTTGTGTCAGGTCGTATATTTGCTTGATAGCCTGCATGGGAAGCTCACCATGCTTGCCCGGGCGGGTATTGTTCAACCACTCCGCAAGCTCTTTAGTTGCTTGTTTGGCATCTTCCATTTCATGAACAAGATTTATGAGCGCTTTATGAGCACAATCATTTAGGGCGGGATTAATTGGTGCGGCTGCCATTGGGTGAAGCTTGAAAATGTAGTGTACGAGATCAATATGTTCATAGGCTTCACATGCTTTAAACCAGTTGATACACAATTCAGGTGTAGGTCTGACATAACCATTTTCAATGTCTGATACATTCCTCTGATCACGCCCTCCAATTAATGTGCCTAGCTGATACTGTGAATATCCGGCTTCTTTCCTTACTCTCCTCATGATTTCAGGTAAATTCCGCTGATTATACGGGCTGTTCTTCATTTGTTCTCATCCTTCTTTATACGATTTTTATTGGTAAAATTTATTAATGAAGGGACACGGCAGGTCTAGGAAACCCTGCGCGGAACCCAGTTAACAATGTAATTCACAGCAACTTGCATATCTCTTCTCTTTAAATCTTTATAGCTGGATACGGCGAAACGATCTTTAATTTCCCGATGAAGTTCGCTGAATAGCCGCTTACGTTCTGATCCATCTTCTGTAAAACTGTAAACCCTAGAAGCAACGGCTTTTTGAATCCGTCTTTGTTCACCATGATCAAGTGTGATCTGCTCATCCACTTTGGTGTTCAATTCAAGGATTTTCTTTTCGTGATTGGTTAATTTTTTAGACATTTCATCCTGCCGTTGTGATGTCTCCAACAAGAGTTTAAGAGACTCAATGCGCTGTTCTCTTTCGGTTAAAGGTTTAGGAACACCAAAGTGACCATTTTTTCTAATTGAAGGGATGACTTCAATTGCCAGCCAGTCTTGAAATTGTTCTGCAACTTCGTTAGATGCTTTAAACGCCAGCTTGTACACAAATGGTTCAGGAATGAAATCACCTTTCCCCACTTCTGGGGAATTTTTCGGAAGGTATTCATTCACTCGTTCCCATCGAATGTATTGTTTGTTATTTTTTTCTTGGACAAAGCCTAAAGATTTAGCAACTTGTTCAGCATCAAAAATGATTAGGTCATTCTCGATTGTTGCTGATACTTCAAACATTTCATTTTTAAATAACTGTGGGTTGTTCATGCTGTAGCTCCTTTCTTGAAGTAATCTGTGTTTTCTTTCATCCATTCGGTATGAAGATCAATCCATTCAAGCAGCTGCTTAGTGGGTATGTTCCTTCCTAGCATCGGATTCTTAGGAAAGTCTGATCTGGCTGCAAGCTCTGCCATTTTTGTTTCTTTACATCGAAGCACTTCCATTGCTTCTTTACGGGTTAAAACTGGTTTAAGAGCATATTTGTTTCGACCGTCTTCAACGCCTTTTTCATAAGCTTCTTGGAAAAGCTTTTGCATTTGAACTTGAAACACGGTGGCTGTCATTTCATCAAAAGTGATAACTGTCTGTGGCACGTCATAACCCCCTATTGGATTTTTCTACCTTTCAGCCGATATTATCTCTGAAAGGTGGTGAGAATTAATGGGTATACCTACACATGAAAACAAATTTGTTAAATCCTGTTTAAGATGCAAAAGAGAAATAAATGATTTGCAAGAAGACCATGTATACTGTACAAAATGTGCGTCTCCATTAAGAAATGAATGCACAGCCACTGATCATTTCACAGATGGGGAAGGAGTATCTTTCCACTCTGGTGATGACATTTATATCTTGGAACCAGACAACGCATTTTGTCCTAAATGTGGTTCAGAATCTCTATTCAACCAACGAGGTCTAATCGATGTTGAATATCCAAGAGCAGAAGTAGTAAGACAGCAAGTCATCACATCAGATGAAGATTTGCCATTCTAAGAATGCAAAGGTAGTTTTGATCCGCATCGAGTGCAAAAGTTAGCATCCAAAATATGCTTATCTTTCTTGCACTTGGTGCATTGAATTAACTTCGAATCAACTTGAAACGTTTTTTTGTTTCCCATGATCTTGCTCCTTTCAAATTGAATTATGCAGTGTTTGATTTTTGTTCTATTTCGCTACAATCAACAGCAAAAAAAATCGTCCAATCACAACCTATAATTTTACTGATTCGTTTCGCTACATCCACACTCGGACTTCTAGATCCCAGTTCAATTTGCGAATAATACGGCCTTTTAATGCCTGCTTTTGAAGCAATTTCTTCTTGTGTCTTACCTAAATCTTTACGCATTTTAGAGAGCCATATTCTTGGTTTCATACTAGCACCTCCTTTTGTAGCGATTTGCTACTTATTAATTACATAATACAGTAGCGATTTGCTACAGTCAACACTTTTTGTACTTTTTCGCTACTTTTTTTCTTTGTAGCTTATTGCTACGTTATAATGTAATCAACTTTGATATTGAAAGTAGGAATAAAAATGCTGGGTGACAGAATTAGATCCCTAAGAGAAAAGCACAATCTTACTCAAGAACAAATAGCTAAAAAAATAGGCATTTCTAGAGGAACATACGCACATTATGAGATAAATAAGCGACGACCGGATTATGAAACACTTATTAAAATTGCTGAGATTTTTAATGTTTCAACTGATTATCTAGTTGGCAGAAGTGATAACACTGGTTACAAAATCATTGATGCTAATAAAATAGAGTCTGATCCTGACCTTCAAATTGCTTTCAATGAAGCCTCTGATTTTTCAGAGGAAGCTAGAAGACAAACAATAGACTTTATCAATTACATCAAAGAGAAGGAAAAGAAGATGGGTAGAAAATAAATAGCACAAAAAATAATTCTGTTTTGTTTATATTTATTAATATGTTTTATTTAGTTTAATTAATGCTGAAGGTTCTGCTGTAATTTTTACAGTAATACCTACAATTGAACGACCATTCAACTGTAAAAATTACAGTAGAGTCTACAATTGAATAGTTGCTCAACTGTAAAAATTACAGCGATAAAAGGGGTGTTTTACAGATGAGTGAAAAGAAGAAAAAGAATCACACTCAAATTATCGAAGAATATATAGACCATCATGGTCTAAAAAAAGGAAGTTTAACAAGCGGCAGTGTTAAAGGATACGGCACGTTGGATATTATTCAAATATCTGTACATGATGATGGTTTTGATATCTTTTTATTAAAAGATGAAGCGGTTAACAATGTGGTCTCCTATAACTGGAAACAATTTTCTGAGGTAGAGATAGATAAATTTGCTCTTAGCACAGAATTTTCATTGTTAGGAGAAAAAGAAATCACTTTAAAAGTCACAGAAGACAAACCTTTTTACGCGCAGATTGAGAAACATAATATCAAGATGATGTTCAAAAAAAGAAAGTGGCAAAATAAACTTCTAGGGTTCCGCTCTCAAAACAAATTAAAGATGATCATTGCAACTACAATATACTTATTAGCACTACTACTAATTGTTGTACCTATTGTTGCGTACAACCTTCCAAGCGCAAAACAAGAACGTGCAGCTATTGAAACTGCTAAAATAAAAAAAGAAGCAACCGAAAAGGAAGATAGAGAAAAAGAAGCTGCGGAAGCCAAAGAATTCAACAAAAAACAGGCCGCTAATAAGAAAAAACAAGAAGAAAATAATAAAGAATTAGAGAATAATACTAAAGATCGCCTTAAAGAATATGTAGACAGTAGCGATGGCCTATTAATGAAAATCGAACCTATGACTAACAGTTGGGAACATGTTTATGCATTTGTATCAGAAAATTTTAAAACCATGTCTTTATATGAAAAAGAATCATGGGTTAATGAAGCTGGATTAGATATTAAAAATAGAATTAAAGGCGGCGGAATAGCTGAAGATCCCCGAATTTATTTTGTTTATAAAGATCAATCAAAGCTAGCAGTTCCTGACACATTCAATGAATCTTATAAAATTAAGGATTAGCCTATTAAAAGGCTTTTCTTTTCAAACAAAAACAGAACATACATTCTCATTTTAGGGGTGTTTATATGAAAGGACTATCTCATTTAGAAGAAGAAGTGAAGAAGATTTACACAAAATTAAATATGCTTACACCAGAAGCAATTGATATGGAACTTATGGCAGCTTCACTAAAAATATGGCTTCACTTTGAAAGAAGGCCTAGTGTCGTTTTTTGCGTGAATGGATCTTACAGCATGGTCATTGATAAACGTTTAAACAAAAAACAACAATGGGAAGAATTTGGTCACGAACTGTGTCATGTAATTAAGCACTATGGCAACCAGTTTGATATGCACAAGCTCTTTCGAGAATTGCAAGAATATCAGGCTAATAGTTTTATGTATCATTTCTGTGTGCCATCCTTTATGCTTCAAAAATTGAACCTGCCTTCTTTGCAATCTGAAGCAATTAAACTAATTGGTGACACCTTTAATGTGACTTATTCTTTTGCCGCCACCCGCTTAGAAATGTTTAGAAGAAAAAGCTTTGCTTTTGCTTTATATGAAAACACTTTAAAACAAATTAATTGAGGAGGAGACTATATAACATGGCTTACTTTAGAAAGGTTCCAGCGAAGAATAAAAAAGGCTACACATACTCTTTTACAATTGAATTAGGAAAAGACCCTATCACTGGTAAAAGAAAACAGGTTACGCGTAGAGGATTTGAAACAAAAAAAGAAGCTGAGGTCGTTGCCAACGAACTTGAAAACCAGATCAATAAAAATACTTTTATTTTAGATAGTAACGTTCTTCTTTCATCACATGTAGAAAAATGGTTGGATCTAGTTGCAAAAAGAAAAGTAAAGGAAACAACTTTCAAAAATTACCGCAGAGTAGTTAAAAACAAAATAATACCTTTGCTGGGCCATTTCAAATTAAACGAGATCAAACCAGCACATATTGAACATTTTATTGCAAAGTTATTAGAAGAGGGACTTTCTGAAAGATATATAGAATATATATTTGCTGTTCTGTATGGATGCATGGAAAAAGCGGTTGATTGGGAGTTGATTAATAAAAACCCTCTAGACAAAGTAAAGGTACCTCGTGGGCGTAGAAGAAAATACGTTACTTGGACAAGGGAAGAAGTAAACAAATTTTTAAACGTGGCTAAGTTTGTGACAGCACCTGTGTATCATGCTATTTTCACAACTGCCCTTTACACTGGCATGAGGCGCGGTGAACTTCTCGGGCTTAAATGGGAAGATGTTGATTTTGATGATAGTACAATTCACGTAAGAAGAAATTTGATATATGATGACGAAGGCTTCCGTTTCGGGACATTGAAAACAGAATCATCGGAAAGAGATATTACAATTGAAGATTACCTAGTCGAATGTTTGAAATCTTATCGTATTAAGCAACTTGAAGTAAAAATGAGTTTAGGAAAATTATATGATGATCAGGATCTTATTTTCGCTAGACAAGATGGCAGACCGATTTATCCTCGTACCTTAACTGAAAACTTCAATAGAGCGACTAAAGAAGCCGCTCTACCAAAAATACGTATTCATGACTGCCGTCACACTCACGCAACGTTATTATTAGAAGCTGGTGTATCGTTAAAAGAAGTTCAAGAACGCCTTGGCCATTCATCTATTAAAATGACTGGTGATATTTACGCTCATGTAACTCCAAAAATCAAAGCAAGAACAGCACAAAAATTTGGTGATTACATGAAATTATAAGGCTAAGTGGTCAAAATGTGGTCAATTGCGCTTTCATGGCTTCCCAAACCTTATTATTTAAGGGATAAAGACGCCACACACTCCACATGACTCGTATGCGGAAACATATCCACAGGCTGCACTTCCTCTGTCACATACCCGCCATCTTCAAGAATACGCAAATCACGACCAAGCGTTCCTGGATTACAGGACACGTAAACAACTCGATTTGGTTTCATCTTTAAAATCGTATCAAGCAGTGCTTCGTCACAGCCTTTTCTTGGCGGATCGACGACGAGGGTGTCTGCTTTGATGCCTTCTTTATACCAATTTGGGATGACGGTTTCTGCTTCGCCGACTGCGAATTCGACGTTGTTGATCTCATTTAAGGCAGCGTTGCGTTTTGCGTCTTCAATTGCTTCTGGCACAATTTCTACGCCATATACTCTGCCTGCTTTTTGGGCGAGAAATAAGGAAATCGTACCGATTCCGCAATACGCATCAATCACGGTTTCTTCTCCTTGCAGCTCGGCATATTCAAGCGCTTTGTCGTAAAGCACCTTAGTTTGGGCTGGGTTCACTTGATAAAACGAGCGGGCTGAAATGGCAAATTTGATGTCGCCAATCGTGTCATAAATGTATTCTTCTCCCCATAAAACAGTCGTTTCGTCTCCGAAAATGACATTTGTTTTCTTAGAATTCACGTTTTGCACAATTGACCGAACGTGTGGGAAGCGTGCTATAATCTGCTCAATCACCTGCTGCTTTTGCGGAAAGTCAGCCGTTCTTGTGACAAACACAACCATCATTTCACCTGTTGCAATACCGTAGCGAACCATCACATGACGCAGCCAGCCTTTGTGCCGCTCTTCGTTATATGCTTTGATGCCAAACGCATTGCATATGTCTTTTACTGCCTGTACCACTTCGTCATTTTCTGACTGCTGAATCAAACATTTTTCCATATCAATGATTTCATGGGTACGCTGCTGATAAAATCCTGCAACAAGTCCGCCTTCCCGTTCGCCAACTGGAACTTGTGCTTTGTTTCGGTAATTCCAAGGGACTTCCATGCCGAGTACAGGATGAACTTTTACACGGCTCATATCAAGCTTGCCGATCCGCTCTAAAACGTCCTTTACTTGTTTCTGTTTAAATAGCAGCTGGCCTTCATAGCTCATATGCTGAATTTGACAGCCTCCGCACTGCTTGTAGATAGGACATGGCGCATCTTGCCTGTGCTGACTTTCCTTTGTCAGCTCCATGAGTCGTCCAAAAGCAAATCCTTTTTTCACACGTGTGACTTTGATTTTCCCTTGTTCGTCAGGCAGGGCATTCGGTACAAAGACAGGGAACCCTTCAATTTTCGCTACACCTGCACCTTCGTGCGTTAAGTCTTCGAAGGTTACATTGTAGTATTCATTCTTTTCAACAGGCGGTTTCATTTTCACCAATTTTATCACCTCATTTGCAAAGAAAAACTTGGCGCCATAAGGAACCAAGTTCAATCTCTACCCTATTTTTTCAGCTGTTGCTTTTGGCACTATAAACTCAATATGACGATACAGGTTTTCAAATTCACCTGGCAGCATGCCGCCGAATTCGCCATCTAAATTTAATTGCATTTTATCTTTTACATCTACCTTCACGCGATTCGCTTTTGCGTAGATGACATTGTTATCATGAATATGCTCGCCTCGCAGTGCAAGGCTGACTACTCGAATGGCTTCTGCTAAATTGACCTTCTTTAAAATAATCAGGTCAAACATTCCATCATCTAAAATGGAATCTGGCGCTAGCTTTTCAAAGCCGCCTACTGAATTTGTGAGTGAAACAAGAAACAGCATGATTTCTCCATGAAACAATTTGCCGTCATATTCAATTTCGACTTCTGTCGGGCGGATAGAAGGAAGCATCTCCATGCCTTTTAAATAATAAGCAAGCTGTCCAAGCATTGTCTTCAGCTTACTAGGCACTTCATAAGTGAGCTCTGTTAACCGGCCGCCGCCTGCAATATTAATAAAATAATGGCCGTTGACTTTACCGATATCAAGCGGCTTCGCTACACCATCAATAATGGCATCTGTCGCTTTTAAAACACCTTCTCGTGGAATGCCAAGTGCTCTTGCGAAGTCATTTGTTGTTCCAACAGGAATGATTCCTAGTTTTGGTCTTTTTTCAAGCGGTGCTAGTCCGTTGACGACTTCATTGATCGTGCCGTCTCCACCTGCTGCTACAATTAAATCAAAGTCTCTCTGTGCAGCTTTTTCAGCTGCTTGTGTCGCATCTCCTGCACATGTGGTTGCATGACAAGATGTTTCATAGCCAGCTTGTTCAAATTTTTGCAAAACCTGCGGCAAATTCTTCTTGAAGAGTTCACGCCCAGATGTCGGATTGTATATAATTCGAGCACGTTTCATTCATCATCATCCTATATTCATTATGCAATCTATTTTCACCACTAACAACCTTTAATTATACTATGAGATTTGAAAATGGCAACAGAACAACCAGCTAATATGAGAAATCTCCTGCCACATTTCACTCAACAAGAAAGCATTCTGATAAGATAAAAGAAAACGCTCTAAAGGATGGTATGCGATGAAAAAGCCTGTCTATTTTAATCATGATGGCGGTGTTGATGACCTCGTCTCGTTATTTCTTCTCCTTCAAATGGAACATCTGAAAGTGATCGGGACATCTGTGATTCCTGCTGATTGTTATTTAGAGCCTGCTCTCAGTGCGTCTCAAAAAATCATTGATCGATTTAGCCCCTATGAAATTGAAATCGCTGCTTCAAATTCTAGAGGCGTCAATCCTTTTCCGAAAGAGTGGCGCATGCATACTTTTTATGTAGATGCCTTACCTATTCTAAACGAGAAAGGCATTGTAGATACAAAAGTGTCCAAGCTTCCAGCACACCTTCATTTAATCGAAACCGTTAAAAAGGCAGCAGAACCTGTCACGCTGCTCTTTACAGGCCCACTCACAGACCTTGCACGCGCCTTAGAAGAAGATCCTTCAATCTCTAATCAAATTGAGAAATTGGTGTGGATGGGCGGTACGTTTCTTGAAAAAGGCAATGTTGAGGAACCCGAGCATGATGGGACAGCAGAATGGAATGCATTTTGGGACCCTTATGCTGTCAGCACTGTCTTCCAGGAACGCTTTCCTATTGAAATGGTCGCACTTGAAAGCACGAATCAAGTTCCGCTTACACTTGATGTGCGTCAGCGCTGGGCTTCCCTTCGTTCTCACATTGGAATTGATTTTATTGGTCAGTGCTACGCCTTTTGTCCACCGCTCATTCATCATGAAACGAATTCGACCTATTACCTATGGGACGTGCTGACAACGATGACTCTTGCTTCTTCATCATTTACCCATTCAAAGGAAGTGAGCGCGATCGTTTATACCGAGACGCCAAAGCAAGGACGTACCGAAGAGCATCCAGAAGGAAAGTCAATACAAGTGATTGACCATGTCGATCGTGATGCCTTTTTCCAAGCATTTGAAGAGCTCATGAGAAAAGCTGTTTGTCAGATTTCAACATAAAAAATCCCCGCCAATGAGCGGGGATTCCAGATTATTGACAAAGGGCTAAAATGATCTTTATTTTAGTCCTTTGTCTTTTTTCAGCGTGATAGAAAACTTTGAAGTCTAGGAAGGACGAGCACCGGAGCGGAGCGAATTGAACATTCGTGAGCACCGGAGCACAGGACTGACAAGGAATGCGAGGGTTTGTCTACACGCTGAAAGCCCCGCCAATGAGCGGGGCTCCCTCTTATTCTTCTTCAGCGTACTTTTTCTTACGTCTGAACTTGCTTAAAATTTCATACACGATTGGGACGATGACCAATGTGAGAAGTGTAGAACTTGTTAAACCGCCGATCACGGTCACGCCAAGTCCTTTTGATACGATCTGGCTTCCGCCTTCAAATCCTAATGCGAGTGGCAGCAGTGCACCGATCGTCGCAAGTGCAGTCATTAAGATTGGACGTAATCTTATTGTTCCTGCTTCAAGTAAAGCTTCTCTTGTTGAAAGACCTTCTTTTTCTTTATGAATGACGCGGTCAATCAACACAATGGCATTTGTCACAACAATTCCGATCAGCATGAGCAATCCAATCATGGCATTTAAGCTGATGGTTTCTTTTGCTAAAAACAATCCTACGAGTGCGCCAATAATCGTAAATGGAAGTGAGAACAGAATCGCAAATGGTGCAAGACCTCCGCCAAATGTGATGACGAGAACGAGGTACACAATGGCAATCGCTGCAAGCATTGCAAGTCCAAGCTGTGTAAAGGATTCCTCAATATCCGCACTTACGCCGCCTGTGTCAATCGTTACGCCAGACTTCACATCAAGCTTGTCGACTTTCTTCTGAACATCCTGTGTCACACTTGAGACATTGTCTGTTGTCATGTCACCAGACACTTCTGCGTAGATTTTTCCATCACGTTTTGTCACCGTATTTGCTGTCGTACCATCTTTTACTTTTACGACATCACCAATCCGGACTTCTTGTCCTGTTGGTGTTGTGATCTTTTTATTTTCTAAATCTTTTTTGCTCTTATATTCGTCTTTTTCGGTTTGAAGCTTCACATCAAGTTCTTTGCCGTCCTCTGTGACTTTCGTCAGTGTTGTTTCACTATTTTGGGGAGCAATCGCTTGAGCGATTTGTGAAGCAGTTAGACCCAGCTTCGCCAGTTTTTCTTGATCTGCATTAAACGTATATTCGTCATATTTCTCAGATAAGCTTGTGCTGACATTTTTCAGGTTTTTCTCATCTTTTAAGATGTTCTCGACATCTTTTACTGTGCCTTCAATATCGCTTACTTTGTCACCGTAGACATAGTACGTTACTGTATTGCTTGCACCAGCAGATGAGAAGTCTTGTGATTTCCATTCCCCTTTAGACGTTTTATCCTGCAGGGCTTTGACCACTTTATCTTTTTCTTTATCAAAGTTTGGCGTGTCTTCATCATATTGTACGAAGAATAACGCACCGTTCGAGTTGCCGCCTACACTTGCTGTAAGCGCATTTGAAGAACCTAGTGAATATTGAACAGTATTGACATGGTCACGTTTGATCAAGTATTCTTCTGCTTTTTTCGTTTCATCGATTGCTTGTTCTCTCGTTTGTCCAGGTTCAGGTGTATATGTTACCATCGCCGTCTTATCTGCTTGCTGTGGTAAGAAGCTGACACCGACAAGTGGTGCTAAGAATAAGCTTCCGACGAGCATAAGAATGGCAATTCCTGATGTGATCCATTTATGGTTCAGTGTCCAATTGAGTACACGTCTATAACCGCCAGCAAGCTTGCTTGGTTTATGCTCTTTTACTTTTTTCGCTGTGCCGTACAGGTCCTTTTTAAATAGACTGTGTGCCATCATTGGAACAATCGTAATGGCGACAAGCAGTGAAGCAAGTAAAGCAAACACAATCGTTAGGGCAAATGGGATGAATAGTTCACCAATCATTCCACCTACTAATGCTAACGGTAAGAATACCGCAATCGTCACAATCGTCGAAGACATGATCGGGATAAACATTTCTTTTGTGGCTTCTCTGACGAGTGCTTTGCCTTTTAACGGTTCATCCTTTAACGCCATTCGTCGATAGATATTTTCTATGACCACAATCGAGTCATCGACCACACGCCCAATGGCGACGGTCATGGCACCAAGTGTCATGATATTTAATGTAATATCCAACTGATTTAATAATAAAACAGCAATCAACAGAGATAACGGAATGGAGATGACCGAAATTAATGTTGATTTGATATCTCGAAGGAACAACATAATGATAATGATCGCAAAGATTGCTCCGATGATTGCCTTGTTTAGCATTGTGCTGACAGACTCTTTAATCGGCTCTGCTTGATCATATGTCGTGCTTACTTTGATTCCTTTGTTGTCTTTTTTGAATTTCTCAAGCTCTTTTGTCACTTCTTCTGCCACACTCACGGTATTGGCATCAGAGCCTTTGACAATTTGCAGACCGATGCTGTCTTTTCCATTCGTTCTAGAGATCGATTCTGCATCTTTTACTACTTTAATATCCGCAATTTCAGAAAGCTTGATTGTTGGCAGCTCTACAGATTGACCGCTTGCTGCTCCTCCACCAGTTTGCTGCTGAGCTGCTGCTTGCTGCTGACTAGCATTTCCAGCCTGCTGCTCTGCACCTTGCGCACCTGGGTTTTCAGTGCCGCTGGATGGTGCCCCAGCTCCAGCGCTTCCCGCACCGCCGCTTGCACTTGGTGTGACAGGGATTCGCATGTTTTTCAAATCTTTGACGCTTAAAATATTGCCGTCCACGACAACTGATTTTTGTTTGTTGCCGAATGTGTATAGACCTAATGGTACGTTGACATCAGAGCCTTTGATCATGTTTTGGACGGTTTCTTCATCTAAACCGTATTCTTTCAATTTCTTTTGTTTAAAAGAAAATTCTACTTCTTTGATTTGCTGTCCTGAAGCTTCGACAGAAGAGACACCGTTTAATCCTTCAAGAGAAGGAACAAGGTCGTTTTCTACTTTCTGTGTAAGGTCTTCTAGTGATTCTTTATCACCAGAGACGCTGAGTGCTAAGATTGGAATCGCGTTGATGCTAAAGCGTGCAATTTTTGGTTTTTCTGCATTTTCCGGAAAATTGATATTGCTAATCGCATCTTCAATTTCCTTCTTTGCTTCATCCATGTCTTTGTTATAGTCGTACTCGACTTGAATAGATGAGGCATTTTCAAATGAATTGGATGTGACCACATTGACTCCGTTGAGGTTTTGAATAGACTTCTCAATTGGGTCGGTCACCTTATCTGATACTTCGTCCGGCGTTGCGCCAGGATACGTTGTAGAAACCGTAATGACTGGAGTGTTGATATTCGGGATTGATTCTTGTTTCATATTCAATCCGGCATATAGACCAGCAACTGTTACGATAATCGTCATGAGCCATACAGCGAACTTATTCTTTAATACAAAATTGATGATCGAATTCATTATGTCCTCCATTTTCCTTTATGTATTGACTGACTGGTCATTCTATATCATAATAAACGGTGATATACAATGCCGTCAACCATTTCACTTGCGTTTGACGTAACATTCTAAAGCTGAAGGGGCCTTATTTCATGAACGAAAAAAAAGAAAAAATCATTAAAGCAAGCATACAGTTGTTTGCGAAAAAGGGTTTTTCTTCTACGACCATTCAGGAAATTGCAGATGAGTGCGGAATATCAAAAGGCGCATTTTATTTACATTTCAAATCAAAAGAACAGCTTTTCAATCGAGCCTTTGAATATTATATCGACACGTCTATGCAAAGTATTGAAACGATTCGAAAAGAGAATCAGCATCTCGCGCCGAGAAAGATCTTCCAGAAACAAATCGCTGAACAGTTTCAGCATTTTGCTGAGAACAAGGATTTTATCATTTTGATCCTCAGCGAGAACATTATTCCAGAAAACCAGCAAATTAAAAAGTATTCAAAAACAGTGAAAAAGCAAATGAATGATGAAATTCAAATTTCCATCTTGACCACTTATGGACAGGAGATCGAACCATATATAACTGACCTGTCAGTCATGATTCAAGGAATCATTCAATCGTATGTGCAGGTCCTGCTTTTACAAGATCAGATGCAATTATCATTTGATGAGCTTTCTTCCTTTATACTCGAACGATTCGATGATTTGGTCCAAGGCTTGCTTCGTTCTCAGACGAAACCGATCCTGAAGCAGACCATTTGGGACGATGAAGCGCCGAGTGCTGCTTCCCTTCAAGTGGAGCTTCGTTTGTTAAAGCTTGAGCATCTGCTTTCTGATGATACCCTTGTATCCATTGAAGTCATTGAAGAAGAACTGGTGAAAGCTGAGCCTCGTAAGCCAGTCATTCAAGGGATGCTGACGAATTTAGAAAAGTGTGAGGACCCTGCTGTCTTAAAAGTAGTGGAACAATTGAAGCTGTTTCTTCAATAATTTTACGTGCTGTTTTTCCGGTTAATTCACCTTTATCCCCCTTCGAATGTGCACTTTCGCTTATACTTCATTATAAGAAAAGAATCTCCGAATTGATATACGGCGGTGGTCTGAATCTATGATAAGACCCTGTCCTTTCAAGCAAAAAAACCGCCTCTTCTCATGAGGCGGTTTTTGCTATTTAGCGTTTTTTGATTTCTTCTAGGAGAATCTTGTTGACCATCGGCGGGTTTGCTTGTCCCTTCGATGCTTTCATGATTTGTCCGACTAAGAAGCCAATCGCGCGGTCTTTTCCATTTTTAAAGTCTTCGATGGATTGCGGGTTGTTATCAAGTGCTTCTGTGACAAGTTTGAGCAGTGCACCTTCGTCAGAAATTTGGACAAGTCCTTTTTCTTTGACGATTGTTTCTGCGTCTCCTCCATTTTCAATGAGCTCTTTGAATACCTTTTTGGCAATCTTAGAGGAAATCGTTCCTTTTTCAATGAGTTGGATCATTCCAGCCAGCCCTTGCGGCGTTAGCTTTGTATCTTCCAGCTCTTTTTGAGCAGAGTTTAAGTAGGCAGATACTTCACCCATCAGCCAGTTTGAAGCTTGCTTCGCTTCTGCACCTTCTGAAATGGTTGCTTCAAAGAAATCAGACATTTCTTTTGTCAGCGTCAGCACCATGGCATCATATGCAGGAAGTCCAAGCTCATCGATGTAGCGTTTGCGGCGCTCGTCTGGAAGCTCTGGAATGGATGCTCTTACGCGTTCTTTCCACTCGTCATCAATGTACAGCTCCACCAAATCTGGTTCTGGGAAGTAGCGGTAATCATCTGAGCCCTCTTTGACACGCATAAGGATCGTCTTTTTAGACGCTTCGTCATAGCGGCGCGTTTCCTGTTCGATCAAGCCGCCAGATAGCAATACTTGCTCTTGGCGTTTCTCTTCGAATTCAAGACCTTTTTGTACGAAAGCAAACGAGTTCAAGTTCTTGAGCTCTGTTTTCGTTCCAAACTCTTCACGGCCGATCGGACGAAGTGAAATATTGGCATCACAGCGAAGTGAGCCTTCTTCCATCTTACAGTCAGAAACGCCTGTATATTGAATAATGGATTTTAGTTTTTCTAAGTACGCATACGCTTCTTCTGGTGTCCGAATGTCTGGCTCAGATACGATTTCAACAAGCGGTGTGCCTTGACGGTTGAAATCGACAAGTGAATAACCGTCGCCTGTGTGCGTCAGTTTACCTGCATCCTCTTCCAAATGGAGACGCGTAATACCGATTCGTTTTGTTTTGCCTTCTACTTCAATTTCAATCCAGCCGTTTTCACCGATCGGTTTATCAAATTGAGAAATTTGATACGCCTTTGGGTTATCAGGATAGAAGTAGTTTTTACGGTCAAATTTTGTATCTGTTGCGATCTCACAGTTCAGCGCCATGGCCGCTTTCATCGCAAAGTTCACCGCTTCTTTGTTCAATACAGGCAGTACGCCAGGATATCCAAGGTCGATGACACTTGTTTGCGTGTTGGCAGCTGCACCAAAAGGTGTCGGCGAGCTGGAGAAAATTTTCGATTGTGTTTTTAGCTCTACGTGGACTTCAAGTCCAATTACCGTTTCAAAGTTCATTCTGATTCACCCCTTACAGTTCAGGTTTTGCTTTATGATGATCTGTTGCTTGCTCGAAAGCGTGAGCCACGCGGTAAACCGTTCCTTCATCAAAGTGCTTGCCAATGATTTGCAGTCCTAACGGAAGACCATTTGCAAATCCACAAGGCACACTGATTCCTGGAACGCCTGCAAGGTTCACAGGGATCGTTAAAATATCGTTCGCGTACATAGTCAGTGGATCGCTTGTCTTTTCTCCAATGTTAAATGCAGGAGTTGGCGTTGTTGGCCCTACAATGACATCATACTTTTCAAAAACATCTTCGAAGTCTTTTTTGATCAATGTACGGACTTTTTGTGCCTTCTTATAGTATGCATCATAATATCCTGAGCTAAGAGCGAATGTCCCAAGCATGATGCGGCGTTTCACTTCGTTTCCAAAGCCTTCTGAACGTGTATTTTTATATAAATCAATCAGGTTGTCGGCATTATCTGTACGGTAGCCATAGCGGATGCCGTCAAAGCGCGCAAGGTTCGCAGATGCTTCTGAAGAAGACAGTAAGTAGTAAGTCGCAAGCGCATATTTAGAATGCGGCAGAGACACTTCTTCCCATGTTGCACCAAGTCCTTCTAATACTTTTAACGCTTTGAGAACAGACTCTTTTGCTTCCTCGCCAACACCTTCTCCAAGGTATTCTTTTGGCACTGCAATTTTCATGCCTTTGATGTCTCCAGTTAATGAAGAAAGAAAATCTGGGACGTCGACATTTGCGCTCGTTGCGTCCATTTGATCGACGCCAGCAATCGCTTGAAGTACGTATGCGTTGTCCTCTACGTTACGCGTAATCGGCCCAATTTGATCTAATGAAGAAGCAAATGCAATTAAACCGTATCTAGATACACGGCCATATGTCGGCTTCAGTCCCACAACTCCGCAGAATGATGCCGGCTGGCGAATCGAACCGCCTGTATCTGATCCAAGTGAGAATGGTACTTCACCTGCTGCAACAGAAGCTGCTGAGCCACCACTTGATCCACCTGGAACAGTGTTTAAATTCCACGGGTTTTTCGTTGCTTTGTAGCCTGAGTTCTCTGTAGAAGATCCCATCGCAAATTCGTCCATATTTAATTTACCGATTGTGACTGCTTCCGCATCTCTCAGACGATTGACAACCGTTGCATCATAAATAGGGTCAAAGTTTTGCAGGATTTTACTAGATGCTGTTGTACGTAAATCCTTTGTGACGATGTTATCTTTCACACCGATTGGCATACCGAACAATAGACCAAGCTCGTCCTTTTCACCAACTGCCTCGTCCAATTCCTTTGCATACGCACGAGCTTTCTCTTCGTCCAGTGCAAGGAATGCTTGTACTTTCCCGTCTACTTCATTGATTCGTTTATAAGACTCGTCCACTAAATCAGAAACAGACAGTTCCTTTTTATGTAAAAGCTCTTTTAATTCAGAAATTTTGTGATCAAACAGTGACATGTCTCAGGCCTCCTTTAGTCCAAAATTGATGGCACACGAATATAGCCGTCTTTATGATCAGGCGCGTTTTTGATGACTGCCTCAATGGAAAGACCTTTATTCGGAACATCTTCTCTCATGACGTTTTTCATTTTTAATACGTGTGTTGTTGGTTCAACGTTTTCCGTATCTACCTCGTTTAACTGCTCTGCAAATGAAATGATGCTATCAAGCTGTTCAGTAAACATTTCAGCTTCTTCTTCTGTGATTGCAAGCCGTGCCAAATGCGCCACGTGCTTTACTTCTTCTATTGAAATTCTAGACATGCAGGTTCACCTCCAAAAATGATACGTGTTCGTGGTCATGATCATAAGTCATATACACTTTATCATATCAAATTTTACTGTTCTAAAGCAACTTTACGCAGGCGCGGCAAGAGGCCTTTTCTCTCGAAGCATCATTGTCATCCAACTGATAAAGAAAATATTCATACAGATCACCTTTTATTTTCAGAAAATTTTTACTTTTACTCACCTTTGTAAGCGCATACAAACTGATTCTCATCACCGATCTGTCTATTTTTTCTTCAAAATGTGGAGGTTTAAGAAGGTTGATCACTTGGGAATACTCTGTTAGGTTAAGTAACCATAGCAGTGAGCAGGGCATTCAATCAAAAAACCAGCCCTGACACTTCTGTATATTTTGATTGAGGTGATGTCAAATTAATACGAAAAAGGTGAGAACACAAAATGAGTATTGAAGTTACAATTTCCTTATCTATTTATTTTATCGGGATGCTTGCCATCGGTTGGTATGCATTCAGGAAAACACATGATTTAAATGATTATATGCTTGGTGGACGCGGACTTGGTCCATTTGTTACAGCTCTTTCAGCAGGTGCTGCGGATATGAGCGGCTGGATGCTGATGGGTGTACCAGGTGAAATGTATAAAACAGGTTTATCGACAACCTGGCTTGCGATTGGTCTCATCGTCGGTGCTTACTTGAACTATCTCATTCTTGCACCTCGTTTACGTTCTTATACAGAGATTGCTGATGATGCCATTACGATTCCTGATTTCTTTGATAAACGATTCAAAGGATCATCTTCTTTATTAAAAGCTGTATCAGCCGTCATCATTTTAATTTTCTTTACACTGTATACATCGTCTGGGATGGTATCAGGCGGACGTTTATTTGAGTCAGCATTCGGTGCACACTACATGTTTGGACTGATTTTGACGTCAAGTATTGTTATTTTGTATACATTGTTTGGTGGATTCCTGGCAGTGAGCTTAACGGACTTTGTCCAAGGAGCTATCATGTTTTTAGCATTAGTGCTCGTGCCGATCGTTGCCTTTACACAATTAGGTGGACCTGTTGCCACATTCCAAGATATTCAACAGATTGACCCTAAATTGCTTGATATTTTTAGAGGAACGAGCGTCATTGGCATTATATCCTTCCTCGCTTGGGGACTAGGTTACTTTGGACAACCGCATATTATCGTGCGCTTTATGGCGATTACGTCCGTCAAAGACTTAAAACCAGCACGCCGCATCGGAATGAGCTGGATGATTATTTCAGTAATTGGTTCACTATCTGTCGGTTTAGTTGGTGTTGCCTATGTTCATGAAACGGGTATGAACCTTGCTGACCCAGAAACCATCTTTATCGTCTTTTCTAAAGTGTTGTTCCATCCATATATCACTGGATTTTTACTTTCTGCCATTTTAGCGGCGATTATGAGTTCAATTTCGTCTCAGCTGCTTGTCACAGCAAGTGCGATGACAGAGGATTTATACAGAACGTTCTTTAGAAAAAAAGCATCTGATAAAGAGCTCGTGATGATTGGCCGTATGTCTGTACTAGTTGTCGCTGTGATTGCCCTTTGTCTTTCACTTAACCCAAGTGATACCATTCTTGATCTTGTCGGTTATGCGTGGGCTGGATTTGGTTCTTCATTCGGTCCAGTCATCTTACTTTGCCTATACTGGAAGCGAATGAATCATCATGGTGCCCTAGTTGGGATGATTGTTGGTGCGGTTGTGGTTCTCACATGGATCACGACAGGCCTTAACCATGCAACCGGTATTTATGAAATGATTCCTGGCTTTACGTTAAGTGGTTTAGCTGCCATTATTGTGAGCTTAATGACCAGTAAGCCGACAAAAGCATCAAAACAGCTGTTTACTAAAATGGAAAATCATCTTGAAGAAGAAACAAAATAAAGAACATGAAGGGTCATCTGCCTTATGCGGATGACTCTCTTTTTAAAAATAAAAAGCTTTTCTTTCTTCCGATTCTGAATAAAATAAGAGTTGTGCAGCCATATGGGCTGTGAGAAGATCATATACATGATGTGAAACGTACATGAAGTGAAGGAGCGATACGCATGTTTTGGACAATTGAATGGGATACGGTCTTAAAATTAGCCGTGGCCACCTTAATTGGTTTGATTATCGGGCTTGAACGAGAGCTGAAGAAAAAGCCCCTCGGCTTAAAAACGTGTATTGTCATTGCTGTCAGCTCCTGCGTATTAACCATCATCAGCATTGATGCAGCCTACAATTTCCCTCGAGTCTCTAAGCTTCAAATGGACCCACTCAGGTTACCGGCGCAAATTATATCTGGTGTTGGTTTTATTGGAGCAGGTGTGATTCTGCGAAAAAGCAATGATGTCATCTCAGGTCTCACGACTTCTGCGATGATCTGGGGAGCAGCAGGACTTGGGGTTGCAACAGGTGCAGGATTTTATAAAGAAGCCTTCCTCAGTCTTTTCTTTATTCTGATCAGTGTCGAATTTCTACCATGGCTCTTCCAGCGGATCGGGCCGATTCGCTTACAGGAAAAAGAAATCCGCATCAGAATGTCTCTTTCTGATCGAAACCGCATGACGGATATTTTAAAAGAAATGAAAGCCCTCAATATTCGCATTCATTCTGTTCGAATTGATGATTTAACAGAAAAGAACTACCCGATTATGGAAGTACGCGTACGCGTGCATAAAGATCGCTATACAACCGATGTGTACTTTGATATTAAAGATCTAGAAGGCGTCGTTGGCGTGAAGTGTGATACGGTATAAAAGGTGGTGAGATAAAAGTCTCATCGCCTTTTTTTATGGGAAAAGGGTTGAACCATCGCCTTCATTCAAATAAAATACAAATTATGAAATAAATGATAAAAGGAGATTTTTCATGGGCTCTATGGATCGTAAAAATCGTATTTTTCTTATGAGTGGGATTCTAGCGGTACTCGTATTAGCTGTTCTATTAACCTCACATGATGTCACTCCCGTATCAACAAATGCGGCAGACAAGAAACAAACGAAAACACCAAAAAATATTATTTTTATCGTTGGCGATGGAATGGGGATGCCCGTGATCAAAGCCTACCGCACATTCAAGCAGGAAAAGCTTGGTTCTACAAAAGCACAAACCGTCTGGGACCCGTATTTAGTCGGGATGCAGACCACACATCCAGATGATCCTCGAGATAATATTACCGACTCAGCAGCCGCAGCCACGGCCATGGCGACTGGGAAAAAGACATACAATGATGCCATCGCCGTCAACCAAGAAAAAGAACCTCTTAGAAGTGTCGTTGAAGCAGCAAAGGAAGCACAAATGAAAACAGCCTTTGTTGTCTCATCTGACATCACCGATGCAACACCTGCCGCTTTTGGCACACATAACGTCTCCCGAAAAAACAAAGAACAAATTGCAGACCACTTTTTTGATGAGAAAATAGGCGGAGAGCACAAAGTTGATATCCTTCTAGGTGGCGGAATGCAATATTTTGATCGAAAAGACCGTAATCTTGTGCAAGAATTTAAGAAGAGCGGGTATTCCATTCTACGATCAAAAGATGATTTAACCTCTCAATCATCTTCGAAAATGCTCGGCTTATTCCAGGAGGACGAGCTGGATCGAGCCATTGATCGCCCAAAGCATGTGCCTACTTTAAAAGACATGACGCAGGCAGCATTAACCCAATTAAATCAAGACAACCTGCATGGATTTTTCATGCTGCTTGAAGGCAGTACCATTGATTCTGCTGGACATGAAAATGATGTGGTCGGCGCAATGAGTGAGATGGAGGATTTTGAGAAAGCAGTTCATGCGGCTCTTCAATTCGCTAAAAAGGATCAAGAAACCCTCGTCGTCATCACAGCAGATCATGCGACTGGAGGATTTTCCTTTGGCGCAGATGGTATGACAAGTGAGACCGGCTATAAATGGGACCCAGCACCCATTCTAGCTGCTAAGAAAACGCCTGTGTATATGGCAAAGAAAATCGCAGGGGGTCAATCTGTACGTGATGTCCTTCACACCAATATTGATTTCGCGCTCACAAAAGAGGAAATCTCACAGGTAGAGAAAGCGGCACAATCAGGGAAGGCCAGTACGATCCAACTCAGCATTCAACATATCTTTGATCAGCGTTCTTTCTCAGGCTGGACAACCTTTGCCCATACAGGTGAGGATGTCCCTGTCTATGCATATGGACCTGGTAAAGCAGCATTTCAAGGCTGGATCGATAATACAAAGCAAGGAAAGAACCTGTTTCACATTATTGAATCACCGTCCACCTATCGCCCATAAAAAATAACCCCCGCCTCATCATATAGGCGGGGATTTTCATTTTAAGATTGACTTAGTTTTGTAAAGTCAAACGTCGTAATCGGTGCTGCTTGCTCAATGTCGGAGCGGAAGCCAGCGAGCATGGCCTTCTCTTCTTCTCCAATGGTGGCCAAATCAAATGCTTGATGCAGCAAGCCATAGATCAGCATGTGTCGTAAGCGAAGGAAGTCAGGAATGTAGGCAAGCCATTCATCCCCAAGTTCATTCTCTTCACGATAGCCTTTAAGGAATTGCTTCATAAAGTTTCCTGCAAAAGCAGCTTTGTCTTCGTATGGAATGACTGGGTACCACAAGACATTGTATAGCAAAATGCTGATGTCATTTATAAACCAGTTGTACCCGATATCATCGAAATCAAAGGTCGTAATTTTCCCTTGATCCCAGTGGAAGTTTCCGTGATGAAGATCCGCATGAACCAATCCGTACGTATCCTGATTTTTCGGAAGCTTTGCCAGCTTTTCCATCAACCGATCCGCTTGTTCAAACACAAGAGTCTGATCGGCTGGGACATACTTACGCAGTTTAAGCTGCTCCTCTTCATCCCACTCTTGTCTTTTATAACGTGGGTCTGACAGCTGATAGCTTTTTGTCAGTTTATGCATGCGCCCTGTGTACTGTCCAAGGGCATAAAATAATTCATCGTTCCAGTCTGCCTCTTCCACTTTATGGCCTGATGCTTTTTCATAGACTCGAAGCAAAAATGAACCGCCTTGCCCATCGTCTACTTGCTCGATATCACGGCCATTTAATGAAGCAATTGGTTTCGCAACCGAAAGTCCGCCCTTCGCTAAGTGATGGAGCCATTCCATTTCACCTAAAATATAATCAGGTGATCTGCGGATGGTATGGGTAATTTTTAAAATGAAAGACTCTCCGTCTTTTTTAAGTTCATACACATAGTTTTCTGCATCTGCGATAAAGTGGATGTCACTTCGCTGGACTCCGTATAAATGAGTGGCCTCATCTAAAATTTTTGATTCTTCATATATGGCTTTTACATCTTTATGCATGCTGATTCTCCCTCTTCATATATTTTGCTAATTCTCGAATGGTGTGTTTTTCAGCAAAATTCAAATCATCAACATACCAACCCTTCTTTTCAATCTCTACTTCCATTTTGACAGCAAGTAAAGAATTTCCTCCTAAATCGAAAAAGTCGTTGTCAATTCCTACTTTTTCCACATGAAGAATGTCACACCAAATATCAAAAAGCAATGCCTCGCGTTCATTGGTTGGCTGTGCGTAAAGTCCATGATCTTGTGTCAGTTCCGTCTTTAATAATGCACGAAGACCTTCTTGATCATGTACCTTAAGGGCTTTTACATAACCGCTGTGCAGCGTTTGATCTGGTTGAACCGTTTCCCATGTATAACCTTTAGAAGCTGAATGACTTGCTGCCTCCACCCTTTGACCCTCTATTTCTTCTGCCGAGTGCTGACGAGGTGACAGGTGGTCGACGATCTGAATGTGATTGCTCAGTGAATCGATTTCTTCCACTTGTATACGATATGTTTGCTGCCCCTCAACCTCCTGCATCTGGTGCTCTTGCATAAATGACTTGAACAGCTCATTACGTCCAGTCGATGCAAATGTAAATTCAATGGAAGAAAGCTGGTGCTGACGGCTGTATTCAGCGAGCCATGTCAGACATTTTTGCTCAATCCCTTTCCCTAGAGCACGGCAGCTTAGCATCCATGCATCAATTTTCAAGGTGCCGTCTGCATGATGAGCCAAGATAGCCCCTACAATCCCTTCATGACTGAAGCGATCCGCTGCTTCAATGACCCAGCCCTGGACATGCTCATTTTCCATCCGCTCTCTCAGCTGCTGTTCATCAAAGCGCTGATCATTTAAGCGGAATTGGTTAATACGGCTGCTCATTTGCGCCACGCGGGCAAGGTGCTCTTCTCCCCACTCTGTTACACTCATGGTCAAATTTAAATCTTGTAAAAATTGCTCCATTGACGGCGACTCTGCTTTCTCTTTTTGACGAGCCTTTTCAGCCTTGTAGCTCGTTGTTCGTCCTCTATCTTCATCTGTGACATCATAGCGGTCGAATGCCCAAGCATGCTGGGCGAATAATGGAATCGCTTTTTCATTGGCAGGTAACAGCAGTGTCATCACTTCAGGCAGCTCTTCATTCATACGCAAGCACTGAGCTGGATCATCGTCTAAGAAAATAAACTGAGATAATGAAAGGTTCAGAGAATCTGCCATCTCTTTTAGATGTGCCGGTTTACTTTCCCAATTGATCCGCCAGTCGACGATATCGTCTTTTTGCAAGATCATATCTGGGTGGTTTTCAAACACGCGCCACACATCTTCTTCATTGTTCCTGCTGCTCAAGACAAGCAGGAGCCCCTCTTGCTGCTTTTGTTTTAAAAAGCGCTGAAGCATTTGATGTTCTGGCGTAATGTCGATGCCTTCCACACCGTCTTCTGAAACGACACCTCTCCAAAGCGTATGATCACAGTCAATGGCCGCTACCTTAAATGGTGCACCTTGCCATGCAATGATCTCGCGTGCGACTTTTGTACCGATAGCTCCACAAAAGACTTCAGTGAATGGGAGGTGTGCGGCTTGCTCTCCTTTTTCATCAAAGATGTCATCCATCTGATATTGCTGAGCAAGCTGACGACAATCGATCAACTGAACACCGCCTATCTCAGATAACTGAGCAATCCACTCTTGTTCCACGTCTTGCAGGGTGTCTTTAAGAGCAGCACTTATCGGCAGAATCCCAACAAAATATAGGTTATGTTTCGTTTTTGATTTCAGAACGTTAGCAAGTTCTTCAGCATGCTCTGAAGCCAGTTTTTTCTTTTCTTCCAGTGAGAGATGAGCGGGACCAGTGATATCCTCTAAACGAATGAGCAGAAGATTCGCACCGTTTTTCTTCTGTGAGATAAGGCTGCGCTCATTTAGTAATTCCTGATAAACCTGCCCATATGGTGCAAATTGAACATCGAGCTGCACATCAAACTGCTTGGTCCAGTACTGAATATAAGGTGCGACTGGATCTGCTGTAAATGTCGAGCTGACTGTCAGTACGAGCGGTGCTTTTTCCTCTGCGCGCTCCCTTTTTTCTTTTGCTGCTTGTTCTTCTTCCTGTGAAAGAACAGCGAAATCCTTGAGCAGTTGATCAGGTGTTTGAACAGCCTGTTCGACCAAGTGCTGGAAGTGGTTGACGAAAGCTTGCATCGTCTCATGTTTAAACAGAGCTAGATTGTATTGAAGCACGCACTTTAACTCGCCCGTTACCTCTCTGACAACATCCATTTTCATATCGAGTTTGGAAATTCCCTTTGCAAACTCATGAGTTTCAAATGTCAGTCCATCGGCTTCAATTTTAATATTCGGATCGTACTCATTATGATAAATGAGCATCGTATCAAAGAATGGATTGCGATGCGGTCTTGTTTTTGGATTCAGATGCTCAACCATTTGGTCAAATGGGTACTCTTGATGGTCATACGCATCAAGCAGTACTTGCTTTGTCTGCGCCAATTGCTCTGTAAAGGTTGCTTCTTGTACCATGTCTAGTTTAATTGGCAGGAAGTTCGTAAACATGCCAATTGTATGCTCGATATCTGCATGACGTCGTCCAGCCACAAGTGAACCGACAATCAATTCCTCCTGATCCGCATAACGTGAGAGCAGCAGCCCATAGAGTTGGAACAAGATGACGTTATTTGTCAGTTGATACCGTTCAGCGAGCTGTTCAATTTTCTCAACGATGTGCGGTTCAATATTAAATTTAATCGCTCTTCCTAAGAAGGATTGTTCCTTCCGTTCAAAATCATATGGCATTGTCAAAGTTGGCACATTTGAGCCAATTTGCTGCTTCCAATAATCCTGCTGCTTTTGAAACATCTCGCTGCGGAAATATTTGTCTTGCCATTCTGCATAATCTTTATATTGAACGGTCAGTTCCGGCAAGGTTTCCCCTCGATAGAGCTCAGTAAATTCTTTAATAAAGATGTTCATGCTCGCTCCATCCGCCACAATATTATGCATATCGACTAATAAGAGATGATCATGTGCTGCGATTTTCACAAAACGCACACGGATCAATGGTGCAGCCTTTAAGTCAAATGGACGAATGAATTCATCGATTTGTGCTTCTAATCCTTCTTCATCAGCCTCTGTCATTTCAACAGCAAAGTGGAAATCATCATGGACCCGCTGAACCGGTTCTCCATCTTTTAATTCAAAGGTCGTTCGCAATGTTTCATGACGATCAATTAATTGCTTGAAGGTCTGCTCAAAGCGCTCGACGTCAATTTCACCTTTACATCTTAGTGCCATCGGCATGTTGTATGAGGTCACTTGACCAATACGCTGATGAATGAGGAATGTCCGTCTTTGAGCAGCAGATAATGGATACGTGTCTTTCTTTTCCACTGGTTCAATCTTGAAATATTGATGCTTCTCTGCCTTTTCGATGAATGCTTGGAGCTTTTCAATCGTCGGATTGTTGAACATGTCTGTGAGCGTAAGTTCTACACCAAACTCTTTGTGAATTTGAGAAATCAGACCGGTCGCATTTAACGAATGTCCGCCAAGCTCAAAGAAGTGGTCGTCTCTTTCCACCTTTTCAATTCCTAAAATGTCTTTCCACATCCGCTGTAACGTTGCCTCAATATCATTCGCTGCGGCGGAATGGACTTGATTGTTTTTTTCTATTCCCTGTGCCTTGTTTTCCTTCGGCACCACCATTTGCACACCTGAGGATGAAGATAATGCGGATGTATCTACCTTTTCAATCCAATATCTTTGTCGTTCAAATGGATAGGTCGGCAAGGATACTTTTTGATTTGATGTCTGATTTCGCCATTTTGTCCAGTCAACCGGCACCCCTTGAAGCCAGATGTCACCAAGCCTGCCCAGCAGGTAGCGGTCGTCTGCTGCCTCTTCTTTCGGGTGACGCATCAATGGAATCGGCTGCTGATGGTGTTCCTTTGAGGCTTGGCGAATAAAGGCACTTAACGTATTCCCCGGCCCGACTTCAACGAAAATAGGATCAAGCTCCGTTAATAATGTCTCCGCTCCATCACGGAAACGGACCGCTTGCCGCAAGTGATCAGCCCAATATGCCGGGTCTTGCACTGCTTCATGGTCAATCCACGTACCTGTGACGTTAGAAATATACGGGATAGACGGTGCATTCAATTGATACTCAGCTACCTTTTCTTTGAATGATGGCAGGATGTCATCCATCATTTTAGAATGGAAGGCATGAGAGGTGTGAAGCTTCCTGCACCCATGTCCAGCAGCCTCCAGCTTCTCAGCAAGTGCATCAATGGCTGCGGTCTCCCCTGACACTACACATAACTCAGGACCATTTACTGCTGCAAGTGAAAGATCATCTGTTAAATATGGCAGCACGTTCTGTTCACTCAAAGGAACGCTCAGCATAGAGCCTTTTGAAAGCTTGCTAATGAGCTGTCCGCGATAAGACACAAGATCTACGGCATCTTCAACAGATAGTAAACCAGATACGGCAGCAGCTGTGTATTCTCCAATACTGTGGCCGATCAGTGCCTGCGGTTTGACGCCAAAATGAATCAGCAATTTAGCCAAAGCGTATTCCACACTAAACAGAAGCGGCTGCGTATATTCTGTTTGGTTGATCAGCTGAGGATCATCACTTGCTTCTGTTGAGAATAAAATGCTGAATGGGTCAACTGAGATATGCTGTTTGAATTGATTCAAGCATTGATCCAGCGCTTCCTTAAAGACTGGATATTTGTCATAAAGCTGACGCCCCATGTCTACATACTGAGATCCTTGGCCTGGGAAAAGAAAGACGACTGGCCGGCTCGAAGTTTGGGAGCTGGCCGTCTTGACCACCTCTTTTGACCTTTGATTCAGCGCCTGTAACATGTCAGCCGTGTTACTTCCAAGAATGACACGTTTATGCGGGAAATGATGGCGCCCTGTTTGCAGCGTATAGGCAACGTCACTTAGACGAACATGCTGCTGATGCTGAAGTAAATAGTCCGCAAGGCGATCCGTCATTTTCTCAAGAGCTGCTGGTGTTTTGGCAGATAATAAAAGAAGTTCACTATCCTCAGGGCTATCTGCGGCGACACGTGTAGCAGGTGCTTCTTCTAAAATGACATGAGCATTTGTTCCACCAATCCCAAATGAGCTTACACCTGCACGGCGAGGAGATTCCTGCTTGCTCCATGGCGTCAAGTCTGTGTTTACAACGAAAGGCGAATTGGCAAATTCAATTTTTTCATTCGGCGTTTCAAAATGAATCGTCGGCGGAATCACTTGATGCTTTAAGCTTAAAACGGTTTTAATAAAGCCGGCGACACCTGACGCATCATTCAAATGACCAACATTTGATTTGACAGAACCAATGCGGCAAAAGCCTTTTTTATCTGTATCAAACGCTTGCTTGAGCGCTTCAATTTCGATCGGATCTCCGAGGGTAGTCCCGGTTCCATGTGCTTCAATGTACGAAATGGTTTCAGGTTCCACCTCAGCCATTCGAAGTGCTGTTTTAATCGCTGATACTTGACCTTTCGTACTCGGCGCTGTATATCCTACTTTTCTATTTCCGTCATTATTAATAGATGATCCTTTAATGACAGCATAAATGTGATCGCCGTCTTCAATGGCATCCTCTAAATTTTTTAAAATAACGGCTCCTGCACCATCACCAAAAACGGTTCCATCGGCCTTGTTATCAAAGACGCGGCAATGTCCGTCAGATGAATGGATCATGCCTTCTTGATAAAGATAGCCCGATTTTTGCGGCAGGCGAATGGACACGCCGCCTGCAACAGCCATATGACAGTCGCCGCTTAATAAAGCCTGAACGGCTAAATGAATCGACACCATTGAGGTCGAGCAGGCGGTTTGCACCACCATACTCGGTCCCTTCAGATTTAATTTATATGAAATCATCGTCGCTAAATAATCACGCATATTCAGAACGGCAGCTTCCAGTGTTTTCGAATCCTCACCTTGAGCCGCCCCTTGAAGTGCTCTCATGACCCATTCTGTATTGATTCCTGCACCTGTATAAAGACCAATTTGCCCTTTATATTCAAACGGATCGTACCCAGCGTCTTCAAGCGCCGTCCACACACATTCATGAAACAGTCTGAACTGCGGATCCATCATAGCCGCTTCCTTTGGTGTATAGTCAAAGAAATCCGCATCAAATAAATCAACATCATCTAGCATCCCTTTTGCTTTAACAAAACGGGGGTTTTTCAATAAGGCTTCATCTGTACCTTCACGCCGTAATTCTTCCTCTGTAAAAAAAGAGATGGTTTCTTTTCCCTTTTTCAGATTCTCCCAGTACTCTTCTACATTTTTGGCCCCTGGAAAACGACCTGCAAGACCGATAACAGCAATTTCTGCGCCATGATAGTGATTCGTTGTATCATTCATTCTCGATTCCGCCTCTCAATCTTTTATTCCGTTGCTGTTTAAAACGAGCTCTTCGATCACCTGAAGTGACGACGGCTAGTTCTTCTTCCATCGCTTCTTCCTGCGAGTCCTCAGAAGGCTGGATATATTTCGCAAGCTCAGCAACAGATGGGTACGTAAACAAGGTCACAACCGCTTCATTTGTTTGAAGTGCTTGATTTAACCGATTGGTGACTTGAACAATATCCAGCGAGCTTGCGCCGAGATCAAAGAAATTGTCGTGAATGCCCACTTGTTCCATGCCCATAAAATCCTGCCAAACTTGACAGATCGCTTTTTCAGTTTCATTTCGAGGAGCCACATATGGATTGCCGAGCTCTGGTCTTTCGTGCTTAGACACCTCATATGAATCCTCATTCGCTGCTGCCTTCGGCTCTAGTGACAGCCATTGATCCATTCGTTCTTCAAGATTTCCCGTGGACACGAGCATGTGTCGATTCTGCCGGTTAGACAGAACATACTGGAACAGCTCAGCACCCTCTTCTGGTAATATCGCAAGCTCATTTATCGATTCACCAATTGTGGATTCTAGCTCACCCCAGAAATTCCACGCATCCCAGTTCACACACATCCACGGGGTTTGACTATGTTGATTAAGTCTAGCTGCAAATGCATCCATATATAAGTTAGCCGCTGAGTAAGCGGAGAATCCTAAGCCCCCAAGCAATGCACTAATGGAAGAAAAGAGAAGACAAAAATCTGCTTGTTCTTGTTCCAGCAGCTGCTCTAGCACATCGAGCCCTTTCACCTTTGATTGGAATTGATCCTCTCCCTGCGCCAGTGTAGAAGGGATATCTTTGATTGCACGGAAGGATGTACTTCCTGGTAATCCTGCCGCATGGAATACACCATGAACGCCGCCATGCTTTTTGCGAATGGCATCAAATACACGTTTCATCTGATCCAGATCTCCTGCATTCGCCTGCACCGCTTCTACTGTTGCACCTAATCGTTCGAGCTCAAGCACCTTCTCAATTCTCGTACGCTGCGCTTCATCGGCATTTACTTGGTGAACGTATGACGCCCATTCATCTCTCGGCGGCAATGCCGTTCTTCCAGTTAAATAAAGATGTACATTTCCTTCCTTCGCCAGCATCTTTGATAGAACAAATCCGATGCCGCCTAAACCTCCTGTGATCAGATACACACCATTTGGCCTGATCATCTTCGGAAGTCCATCTTCTTTTTGCAGCGGCAAACGTTTGTAGCTCTGCACCCAGCGTTGACGATTGCGATACGCCACAAGCTGGTCCTTTCCAGGCTGCATGATTTCCTGCACAATAAGATCGACAAGTACTTGTTCCTTCCAAGACATGACTTCTGGCACATCTTCCACATCGATATTCCAGCATTTGATATGATGGTATTCCTGTGAAATCACTTTACACGGTCCAAGCATTGCACTTTTCTCTGCACATATCGTCTCATTGCCTGTGACTGGCTGAATTCCGCTAGTGATCGTAAACAGACGGCATTCTCGAATATTTTTTTGGGCAGCAATCGCTTGAGATAAGAAAATTAAGCTGTAATAGCCTTTTTCAATGTGCGCCTGAAAAGCGGATTGACGATTCGAGTTGTCATTTTCTTTCGCAGCTTCCCATAAATGCAGAATCCGATGGATATTGACACCTCTATTAGACAATGAATCTAGCATGTTACGGTAGTGCTGGCCTTCTGCCGGATTGATCGTAAACGACTGATCTTGCTCTTGATAAGCTTCACCCTTTGTGACAGAAATGACCTTGATACCTTGTTGCTTAAATGAATGGGTAAACAGTTCATGAAAAGCATCCTGTTCCCTGAAAATGAGCCACGTTTGTTCTTCTGTTTCTTTTTCGAAAACAGGTTTTAGCGGCTGCTGCTCCCATGAAGGCAGGTAGAACCATTCTTCCATCTCTTTCTTCTTCGTTTCCTTAGGAGCGGATAGCTGCGGAGAAGCCGGCTTTCCTGCTTCAATCCAATATCGTTTCCGTTCGAATGGATAGGTCGGCAGCGATACGAGCTGACGTTCCTCTTGAGTTGGTTGTTGCTGCGCTTTGACCTCGTAGCCGCCTGCCCATAGCTCTCCTATTCTTTTTAAGAAATATGCATGGTCATCCGCTTGTTCTCTTGCATGCCTCACCATATTCAGAACATCATGATGAGACTCTTTGTTTTCATGACGTTTCGCTAATGCCGTCAAGCTGTTTCCAGGTCCAACTTCAATGAGCGCTCGTACTTCATCGGTTAACAGCTGAGATAGACCTTCATGAAAACGAACGGTTCCACGCAGGTGGTTCGTCCAATAAGATGCTGTCATCACCTCTTCACTTGTCGCCCAAGTGCCTGTCACATTCGATATAAACGGAATCGTCGGCTCATGCAATTCTACTTTCTCTACGAATTGTTGAAACGCCTCAAGCATCGGCTCCATCATATAGGAATGAAAGGCATGAGAAGTATGGAGCTGTCTTGTGACAATTCCTTTGTCTTGCAGTTTCTTTTCAAATGCAGTGATATGCTCTTCTCTTCCAGAAACGACACAAAGGTCTTTTGCATTGACAGCAGCAACAGAAAGCGATTCATCAATCATCGAAGTCAGCTCTACCTCGGGTAATTGCACACTAAGCATGGCGCCTTTTTCCATGTCTTGCATCAATCTTCCTCTTGCCATCACGAGTGTTAATGCAGACTCCAGAGAAAAGACCCCTGACAAGCAAGCGGCAACGTATTCGCCGATACTGTGTCCAATCATTGATTCTGGCTCAACACCGCTATGCTGAAGCAATTTGGCTAATGCATACTCAAATATAAAGAGAAGCGGCTGAGCATTTGACGTTTTTGTGATGTCTTCGTTCGTTTCATTCTTGGAAAAAACAAAGCCCTTTAAATCAACTTGCTCCGTTTCCATTACATATTTAAAGCATCTATCTACTTCCCATTTGAACACTGGCTCTGCATCGTATAATCCGCGCATCATACCAGCATACTGAGCGCCTTGACCTGAAAACATAAAGGTCGCTTTACGCCATTTTTTGCTTCGGAACACACTCGTTTCAAGCTGGTTCTGCTGCATCCATTCATCAGCAGACGCGAGCACGATGGCTTTTCGGTATGGAAATTGCTTTCTGCCATACCGCAATGTATAAGCAATATCTTCAAGCGGAACTTGAGGGTGCTGGATCACATACTGCTTTAATTGCTCTGTCATTTTCGCTAAAGCAGTATCCGTTTTTGCTGATAAGACGAGCAGCTGCTTTTGGTTAGAAGCTGGTTTTTGCTTCGCCTGTATGCCCTCTTCTATGATCATATGGGCGTTCGTTCCACCGATACCGAAAGAGCTAACCCCCGCTCTTCTCGGGCCATCTGCTTCCTTCCAATACAACGCCTTTTGATTCACATAAAACGGTGTATCTTTGAAAGGGATCTCCTGATTGGGTGATTCATAATGAATGGTTGGCGGGATCGTTTTATGCTGGAGGGCCAAAATGGCTTTAAACAGACCTGCAATCCCTGCCGCACTATTTAAGTGGCCGACATTACTTTTCACAGAACCGATCGGAATCGTCAGCGGATCTGTCCCTTTGAACACTTGACTAAGGGCAGATACCTCAATTGGATCTCCCATTTTTGTCCCCGTACCATGTGCTTCTACATAACCAATGGATGCGGGATCGATACCTGATTTTTCATACGTTTCTTTTAAAACCTCTGCCTGTCCTTCCACACTTGGAGCGGTAAAACCAGCTTTTCGGCTGCCATCATTGTTCACACCAACCCCTTTGATGACCGCATGAATCGGGTTGCCGTCTCTCATCGCATCTTCATAACGTTTTAGCAGAACAATCCCTGCTCCATCTCCGAAAATGGTTCCGCTCGCCTCTTGGTCAAACGGACGGCAATGTCCATCTTTTGATTGAATCATCCCATCTTGATAGATGTAGCCGATATTTTCTGGAGAACTGACCGTCACACCGCCAGCCAGTGCTGCATCACATTCTTGATTCAATAATGCTTGACAGGCCATGCCAATGTTGACAAGTGAGGTCGAACAAGCTGTCTGCATGGTCACGCTAGGCCCGTGTAAATTCAATTTATAAGAAAGCTGCGTACTAAAAAATTCACGATCATTTAACAGCATTGCGCTGAATTGCTCGGTTGCTTCCATTTGATGTGCAAAGCGCGTCAGCCACTCATGATTTGGACTCGTTCCTGTATAAACGCCAATTTTCCCTGCCATTCGATCAGGGTCACAGCCAGCATCCTCCAGCGCTTCCCAAGCACATTCATGCAAGAGCCTGAACTGCGGATCCATGAGCTCTGCCTCTCTAGCAGAATAGTTGAAGAAGTCTGCATCAAAGCCTTCGATCTCTTGTAAACGGCCTTTTGCTCCAATGAAATTCGGATGCTGATAAACAGACGCATCCAGCCCTGCTTTCTTGAGTTCTTCTTCTGTGAAAAAGTGAATCATTTCCTCGCCATTCACAAGACGCTGCCAAAAGTCTTCTAGCGACGAAGCCCCTGGGAATCTTCCTGCCATTCCGACAATCGCAATATCCGTATGCTCCTGGGACGTGTTCTTTATTGGGAGAGAAGCAGATGTTTGATCACGTTCCATCTGTTCTTCAAACAAATATTCAGCAAGGCTTGCCACTGTAGCAAACCGATACAATTGAACAGTGTCAATTTGTTGATCCATTCGCTCAGATATTTTCGCTGCAAGCTGAGATATATCAAGTGATGTCGCACCAAATTCAAAAAATGGCGATTCATCATCCATTTGATCAAACCCAAAATGAGTTTGAACAATGTCGTGAATATCTTTTTGTAAAGAAGCGAGCGAAGTAAAAACACGCTTTACATCCTGCGGCTTTTGTGGCTCAATGGCTGCCATCGTATTTGTTTGTGCAGAAAAATCGGTTTTATGAAATGGATACCCAGGTAGCGGAATGCGCTGCCTGTTCTTCTCCTCTGTTAAAGGAAAGGATAAGCCGACCCCCATTTCCCAAAGAACACCGGCGATTTGAAGAATGTCTCCATCAAGTGATTCGGTTGATTTTTCTGCTCCCTTTTCAACCACAATGCTTTGTTTTATTGAAAGATCAATGATCAAGGCTGTTGATTCTTGCTCAATCAAAGGCGGTTTTACAGGCTGATCCATATCAAGAAAACGCTTTGCAGACGATGGATGGAAAGTGGTTAGTTCCTCCCCGGTTTGCTGCAAGTAAACAGGCTGTTGGAGTGTCCTCTGAGACAGGGAAGCCAGCCTTTGATTAACCGTCTCGATGTCATGAAGATGGTACACAATAGATGCCGCATCTTTTAGCTCAAGCCCGCCTGCTGCATATAAAGCTGTCCAGACTCCGCTGCCTTCTCCAATCCAACCATCTGGTTCAATTCCGAGTGACCTTAGCTCGTTGGCAAAAGCCGATGTCATGATCAGCATAGCCACTTCTGATTGTCTGCTTTGTTTGGAATGGAACAGCTCGTCTTTTTTGATAGGTACCGCAGATTGGACGAGGCTCATTAATCGATCCACTTCTGTTTTGAAAGAATGATCTTTCTCATACAGCTTGATGTAATCACGTAAACCTGACTCATGATACCCCGTCAGCCTCATGCTGATCCGTTTATAAAGAAGACTTTCTCTACCTGCTGTATCTTGCACTTGCAGTTGCTCTAATAATTCATCCCGCGACGAACAGACAAACGTTTTTCGATATTTGAAGGCTTTTCTTCCACTTTGTAAGGTGTAAGCTGCTTGGCCAAGTGAGAGTTCATGATGTGAGGAGACATATTCCTTCAAGTTTTTTGTCATGTTCTTCATATCATGCGTTGATCTAGCTGAAAGCACAATTAATTCTTTGGACGAGGCCGTGCCGTTTGCTTTTCTCGGCTTCGCCTCTTCTAAGATGACATGAGCATTTGCTCCCCCTATACCAAAGGCACTGACTCCAGCTCTCCTTGGCAAATGAGACGTCTTCCACTCCTCTTTGTCTGTCCCAACATAAAATGGCGTTTGATCAAACGGAATACGGTGATTCGGCTTGTCAAAATGCGGCATCGGGGCAAATTGACGATGATGCAGCATCATGACTGTTTTGATAAAACCAGCCACGCCGCTTGCGGCATCTAAATGCCCAATATTGGCTTTAACTGATCCAATCCGGCAATAGCCTTGTTGATCTGTTTGAAAAGCACGAGTAAGCGCCTCAATCTCAATCGGATCTCCAACAGGCGTACCCGTTCCATGTGCTTCGATATAAGAAATCGTCTCTGGTTCTGTCTCAGCCATTTCTAACGCAGATTCAATGACACTTGCCTGTCCACTCACACTTGGGGCTGTATAGCCGACTTTATTGCTTCCATCATTGTTCGTTGCAGATCCTTTTACGACGGCATAAATAAAATCTCCGTCTTCTATCGCATCTTTCAATCGTTTTAGCGCAACCACGCCTGCACCCTCACCAAAAATGGTTCCTTTTGCTTTTTCATCAAACGGACGGCAATGGCCATCAGGAGAGTAAATCATTCCTTCTTGGTATTGATAGCCTGTGATTTGCGGCTGATGGAGTGTGACACCTCCTGCTAACGCAAGGTCGCATTCACCTCCGATTAATCCTTGACAGGCCATATGAATAGCAACAAGCGACGTGGAGCAAGCCGTTTGTACCGATACGCTTGGACCTTTTAGATTTAATTTATAAGCAATCCGAGAAGCAAAGGACGGGTCATTGAGATGCATGATTTGAAATACATCTTCGTTCTTTTCAAGTGACGACATATGCTGCCCCATCCACGATAGATTGCTAGATGCCCCGGCATAAAGACCAATTAATCCTTCGTATTGCTCAGGCTCATAGCCTGCGTCCTCTAGCGCATGCCATGTGCATTCATGCATCAATCGAATTTGCGGGTCCATAATGGATGCCTCTCGCGGAGAGTAGCCAAAAAAGTCTGCATCAAATGATGATGCATTTTGTAAAAATGGCTTTGCCTTCACATAATCAGAACGCTTTAGCAGCGTCTCATCTACACCCGCTGCCTTTAATTCTTCATCAGTGAAAAACGTAACGGATTCTTTCCCTTGCGATACATTTTCCCAAAACGTTTGCACATTCGGTGCTCCGGGAAACGTACCTGCTAATCCTACGACTGCAATTTCAAGTCCAGATTCGGTCCATTGCTCTTGATCAGACATACGCTGCATTTCTCCCATCTATTTTCGTTTTAATCTCTGTTTACGGCGGTTTTTCCCATCTGCCATCGCCTGTTTACGGAGATTAGATGATTCAGTGACAGCTTGCTTTTCTTCCTTTACCCCATGTATCTTCTTCAGTTCTGCAGCCAATGACGCGATCGTCGGGTGGCTATACATCATGACTACCGGAACCTCTATGCCATAAATTGATTTGATATGACCGCTCATCTGCAGCAAATCAAGGGATGTCGCACCCATTTCAAAGAAGTTCTCATTCACATCCGGTTCATGATGAAAAAAGGAGCTGAGTACATCACTCAATGATGCTTCTAGACGATCATCTATGACCTTCGATATTTGTTGAGACGGCTCTTCTTCCTGCTGCATAGGTGTTAATCGATGTTTCATTCTCTCACCCATGTCTCGAACAGAAACAAGAATTTGCGGATAATCTAGACGCAGCACTTCCTGAAAGGCCTTTATCCCTTGTTCTGGCAAAATTCCCGCCTGCTCCTCAAGTGCCATCATGTCATTGACTTTGGCCGCTAATGCTGAGTCGTGTGCCATACCGACTTTTTCCCACCGATCCCAGTTTAAAGAAATCACTGGCTTTCCTTCCTGCCTCTTCGCATGAGCAAAGCTGTCCATAAAAGCATTGGAAGCCGCATAAGCCACTTGTCCAGCCGCTCCAAGAAAGGACACTAGGGATGAACAAAGTAAAAAGAAGTCGAGCGTTTCATCCTTGAGTGCTTCATCCAGCACATAGGTCCCGTTGATTTTTGCCTGACACATGCGAATTTCATCGTCTGCTGTTCTTGCTTGGATGATCTTCCCATCTGCCTCTCCTGCCGCATGAATGACACCATGTAAATCACCAAATGACGTATGAGCCAGCTGGACCGCTTTCTGCACAGCATCTTGATCTGACACATCACCGTGTACAACTTGTACATCAGCTCCTAACTCTTCAAGAGTCATCAGCTTTTTCACGGTCTCAGCTTCTTTCCCATCTGCATCACGCAGCTCATGCCATGCAGAGCGTTTACGTATTTGTAATCGGCTCATGAACACAAGTTTCGCTTGATACGTTTCTGCTAAATGTTTAGCTAATGTGAAGCCAATGCCCCCCATACCGCCGGTCATGAGGTAAACGCCATGAGTCCTGAAAGGCTGCTTAGACGATTCCTCTTTGTTTAAAGGGGTGCTTGAAGCCTTTCGAACCCACCTGCTGTTCACGCGATACGCCACGACCGCATCTTGATCGTGCATTGCAACCTCGTATGAAAGAAATAGCGGCCAGTCCGCCTTTGTTTCCTGACATAAATCAATGTGCTGACACGCAATATGCTGATATTCTTGAGGAATGGTCAGAGCCAGCCCAGTACATGTTGCTTGAAGAGGATTGACCTTCTCCATCCCGATTACATCATGCGCTTGGTTTGTCACAAGATGAAGACGGATGGCTGTGTTATGATACTGGCTGATCAGCCTGACGAGATCGAGCACAGATAAGTAGTTTGGCTGATCATCGGTATCTTCTGTTAGTTCATCATGCATCCAGATGATCTCTTCCGGTATAAATTCAGATTGCTGCAGTTCAGCCATCACCCACTCTAAATGTGACAGCATATGAACGTCAGCCTTCATCAACTGGTCATTTTCTTTGATCGTATGATCACTTTGACATACGCTGACAACCTCTGCATGCCGTTCTTTCAAATAAGCGCCAATATGACCATTTTTCTCAAAAACCAAGATACGCTTCCCTTGATGATGCTGCTCTTTTAGTACAGGTGCAGAGCGCTCCCATACCGGGATGTAAAACCAGTCTTGAAAATCAGCTGAGAGTTTCTCCCCCTTTTCTGATGGCGCTAAAGCGGTCATCAGCTGATCCGCTTTAAACTGCGGAGAGGGGAATATTTGATGCTCGAATGGATATGTTGGCAGTGACACTCGATATGGGGCCTTTTCTTTTCTGACAGTGCTCCAGTTCGGTTCCACTCCGAAACTCCACAGCTTCCCTATAGCCTTTTTCATATATTCATCATCAGCAGCTTGTTCTTTTGGATGTCTCACCAATGAAACAGCCGCTGCTTTGTTCACATCATAGTCATCATGTCGTCTCACAAATTGAGTTAACGTATGACCTGGCCCCACTTCAATGAAAACCACTTCTCCAAGTCCAAGTAACGTCTCTACTCCTTGACTAAATAAAACAGGCTGCCTGATATGAGATGCCCAGTAATCAGGTGATGCGGCTTGTTCATTTGTTAACCAGCTCCCTGTCACATTCGAAAGGATCGGAACCTCGCCCTGCTGATAGGTGATCTCCGAGAGAACGTTCTTAAACTGTTCGGACGCTTCAGCCATCATACTCGTATGAAAGGCGTGAGAGGTTTTCAGCTTTTGGACAGAAGCTCCTCTTTTTTCAGCTTGTTCGAGATAAATCTGTAACCGTTCTGAAGAACCGGAAACAACGGATAATTGTGAGCTATTCACTGCAGAAAGCTCGACACCTTCTGGAAGATCATGTTCAATCTCATCGGCAGGGAGTGACACACCGGCCATTTCACCTGGAGGCATTTTTTGCATCAAACTGCCTCTTTTTAAAACGATCCGGATGGCATCTTCAAGGTTGATCATACCGGCCACGCAGGCAGCTGTGATTTCTCCAATACTATGACCAATGAAATAATGCGGACGTATGCCTAGTCCCATCAGCTTCGATGCGAGCGCATACTCAAAACTAAACAAGATGATTTGTGTATATGATGTTTGCTGCATAAGTTGTTCTGCTTCTATGAACTCTTCTTCGGTTGTTGGATATAACACGTTCTCGATCTCAACACCTGATAACGATAAAATGATGGCAAAACATTTCTGAAGCGTTTCTTTAAATACAGGGTCTTTCTCATATAAATCCTTGCCCATATTCACATACTGAGCACCTTGTCCAGAAAACATCCAAACGATCGCAGGCTGTTGAAAGGCCTTTTGCGGCTGGCCGGCTGACTGGAATGTGCGGCCCGGACCTGCAAGAAAAGCTTGTCGATAAGGAAAATGCTTTCGTCCCTCTTGCAGGGTAAATGCAGCATCGGATAGTGTGACATGCTTATGTTCTTTTAAATAAGATGTCATTTGTTCAGCAGACTTTTGAACCGCCTGCTTCGATCTTGCCGAAATCACCATTAGTTCATGATCTCTTTCTACTGACGGTTTGTCGGCGACGGGTGCCTCTTCCATGATCAGATGTACATTCGTTCCGCCGACTCCAAATGAACTGACCCCGGCACGCAGCGGCTGCTCTGATTTCGTCCATGGTACGGGTGTTGCATTTACATAAAATGGGCTTGATTCAAAATCAATTTTCGGATTCGGTTTTTTATAATGAAGGCTAGGCGGCAGCATCTGATGGTACAGACTAAGCGTTGTCTTGATAAAACCTGCAATCCCTGCGGCTGAGTCAAGATGACCAATATTGGTTTTCACAGACCCAATCGCACAAAACTGTTTTTTATCCGTTTGAAAGGCTTGCTTTAGTGACTCAATTTCAACCGGATCTCCAAGAGTCGTACCTGTGCCATGTGCTTCAATATAAGATATACTCTCAGCTTCTACACGACTGATGTTGAGTGCCTTTTTAATCACTTCGCTTTGTCCTTCTATACTTGGTGCTGTGTAGCCAACCTTCCGTCCGCCGTCATTGTTATAGGCTGAACCTTTAATCACGCCATAGATATGATCCTTATCCTTTAGTGCCTGCTTTAATGATTTGAGCACAACAACTCCACAGCCCTCGCCGCCAACGGTCCCTTCTGCCTGTTCATCAAAAGTCCGGCAGTGCCCATCCGGCGACATGATCATGCCCTCTTGATACATGTATCCTTTTTTGTGAGGGGTCGTAATGGTGACGCCGCCGGCGAGTGCCATTTTACATTCTCCGGTAATCAGGGCGCGCGCCGCCATATGAATGGCAGTCAAAGAGGAAGAACAAGCTGTATCAACAGCTACGCTCGGTCCCTTCAAATTCAATTTGTAGGATACCTTTGTGTTCATGAAATCTTTATCTGTTAATTGAACAGCCGCAAATTGTTCAGATGAGTGATTCGTTCTCATCAGCATGGAAGCAGCTTGCCAATATAAATTAGCAGAAGCAGCTCCAAATAAACCAATCGGTTCCTGATAGGTTTCAGGGTTATAGCCTGCATCTTCAAGGGATTCCCATGCCACCTCATGAAACATGCGGATTTGCGGGTCCATTACTTCTGCTTCACGCTGTGAATAACCAAAGAAATCTGCATCAAAGTGATCATGCTGATCGACTGCTCCTTTAGCACGTACATATTGCTCATGGTCTAATGCTTTTTTCTCAACCCCTGCCTCAAGCAGCTCTTCCTTCGAAAAGAACGTAATGGACTCTCTTCCATTTGCAAGGTTGTCCCAAAAGTGATGAATATTCTTTGCTCCCGGAAAACGGCAGGCCATCCCAACCACTGCAACCTCTAATCCTGTGAACTTACTCATCTATCATCCCGCCTAACAGTTGAGCGGCACTTTCTAAGTCATCCGCTTCATTTTCTCCATCATTTTCGATCTGTTTCTCTTGCCCTGAGACTTTGTTTCTCAATTGAGCGGCTATTTGCGAAACAGTTGTATATTGGAACAGCTCCATCACTGTCAGCTCCTGCTGAAATTCCTCTTTCACTTTATTGGACAGCTCAACGATATTAAAAGAGTTCCCGCCTAAATCGAAAAACGGTTCATCTATACGAATCTGCGCAGCAGGGACTTGTAAAATAGATGCGAAAATGCGAACAAGCTTCTGCTCTGTTTCATTATGTGCTTGAATGGTCAACGGCTCTTGATTGCCTGCCGCCTGATCTTCTGGATTCGGCAGTGCTTGGATATCCAATTTCCCTGATAGATTCAAAGGAAATTGTTCTATTTGAATGACATGCCTCGGCACCATATAACCTGGTAACCTTTCACTTAAAGACTGACGAAGCGCACGCTGATCTATCGCTTGTTTTGCCATCATATATGCGCAAATGTATTGGTCCTGATCCTTCGTTTCCTTAGGAATGACAATGACATCTTGAATCAGCCCTTGCATATGCGGGTCATCAAGAATGGCTCTGCGGATCTCCTCGAGCTCAATTCGATATCCTCTGATTTTCACTTGGTCGTCGTTTCTTTTAGCAAATTCTATCAACCCATCAAACCGCCACCTTGCAAGGTCCCCCGTACCGTATAACATCCCGCTGCTCAGCTCTGGTTTTTTGATAAATTTCTCCTTGCTCAGATCAGGGTGATTGATGTATCCACGACCTACACCATCGCCTGCTATATATAGTTCGCCAAAGACGCCAATCGGAACTGGCTCCCCTTGCGCGTCACATATGAAAATATGCTCATTCGGCATCGGCTGCCCAATAGGAATGACCTGCTCGTCCCAGTCATGGGGAATCAAAAAGGATGATGACTGAACCGTACATTCAGTCGGACCATACGCGTTAATCATGATCGGTTTTTCACCTGATACATGCTGTAAAAATTGATCCATCAGCTCTTTTGTGAACACCTCTCCGCCCACTAGCAGCATGTTCAAAGCAGGCAGGTCTTGTTTTGATTGCGCTGCTGCCTTGTTCATCAGCTTTAAGTGAGAAGGGGTCACATCTGACAGCTGAATGTGGTTTTCTTGGTAAAACGACCATAACGCATGCCCATCCATACGGACTTCATCTTTGGCAATATGCAGCGTATGCCCGAGGAGCAATGCCGGGAACAATGTTTGAACAGACGCATCAAAAATGTGTGAAGCCAGCATCCCTACTTGCAAAGGATCAGGGAGCAGATCAAAAAAGCGCGTTTTCATTCCATATACCAAATTAATGACATGACGATGTTCAATAACGACCCCTTTTGGATGGCCTGTCGTTCCTGATGTATACAGGACATACGCCATATCCGAAGGCGAAATAGACCAAGTCAGATTCTCTTTTATTGGCGATTCTTGAAGCATGTCTTGAATAACATGAACCTCGACATCCAATCCTTCATATCCTTCTGCATCCGAGACAATAGCTGCAGCACCGCTGTTTTTGAGCATATACCGAATTCTTTCGTTCGGCAGATGGACATCAATCGGTAAATAAGCATAGCCAGCCTTTAAAATGCCAAGAATGGCAATGACCAGTTCAGCAGACCGATTCATTCTGAGTCCAACAGGAGTCTCACGTGTCATCTCACTTTGAGACAGTCTAAGTGCAATGCGATTCGATAAATCATCAACCTCTTCATATGTATAGGAGGTGGTGCCAAACACAACAGCCGTTCGTGCTGGATGCAATTGGACTTGTTCTTGAAATAACGACACAATATCACGATCCACTGGATAAGCGAGCGACTCTCCTTGAAACGAATCAAACAGCTGACTTTTCTCCATATCAGATAAAAATGAGTGTGTGCTCATCGCTTGTTCCGGGGTTTTGAGACATTGCTCTGTGAGTGTCATGAAATGTCTGGAGAACTGCTCCATCATTTGATCGTCATAAATGGAAGCATCCCAGTGAACTTCAGCATGAAGGTGATCTTGTTCTTTCTTCCAAACAATGAGCACATCCGCATGCAGCTGCTCTCGGTCAGCATGCCCATGCAATGTCTCAAACGTACATGCCAGATTGACACGCCTCTTGTCTTCTCCTACTGAATGCCAAAGCTCATCCATTAAAATATGAACAGGATAGTTTTGATGACGCACTGCCTCCTGAAACGATTGTTTCACTGCCTCTAGCCCTGCGCTAAAGCTCATATGAGGCTCAATCTCTGCCTTAAGCGGCAGCATATGATTAATGGCTGATTGATTGGCAGACTGTTCCATTGTAGGAACAGTCACCATCAACTCAGTTTTTCCGCTATAACGTTGAAGCAAGCCAAAAGCAGCTGTGGTCAGCACGATAAACAGGCGTAAATCAGAATCTCCACATAATTGCTTTAACGAATGGTTCATAGCCACCGGGAAGGACGAATGAAGCGATCGGTTTATTTCAGCAGGCTTGGCTTGCGAAACCGTATGAGGAATGCGGCCATCAAGCTGGACACCTGATAAAATAGATGTCCAGTAGGCTCTTTCCCTCGCCTTTTCCTTCGCCGCTGCTTTCAGTTGAAAATCATCATGTTCAATCACTCTTCCATTCACCTCTTTACTTATATTTTTAAGTCATCTAATTCGAAAAGAGATACGTCGTCTAATTGCTTGAATGAAGAAGTCAGTTCGATCTCTTCTATTCTCATCGCTTCTGCTGAAACAGCCCGCATGATGTCTTTCAGCAAGCCTGCAATCCGCTGAATGGTTTCCTCACTGAAAAGCTCAGTATTATATTCAATCGTTGAAGAAAGACCGTCTTCCTGCTCATACGCAATCCAGAGTAAATCAAAGCGCGACGTTCCTGTCTCATACGGATAATCACTAAAGGTTAAACCGCCTACCTTCAGTTCTGGCTGATTCATATTTTGCAAAGCGAACACAGCATCAAACAATAGATTCCGGCTGACACTCCGGCTTAACTGGAGGTCTTGAACCATTTGTTCATATTGATATTCTTGATGTCCGAAATCGCCGATGACATGTGCCTTCACATCCTGAAGGAATTGCTGGTACGTCAGCTCTGCTTTAGGATATAAACGAAGTGGCAGCATATTGACAAAGATACCGATGACTTGCTGCAGCTCCTCTTGTTTTCTGCCTGCTACCGGAACCCCGACCGTGATATCTGATTGTCCGCTTAATTTATGAAGCAAAATCTGATACACACTTAACAGACCCATAAACAGAGTGGCGTCTTCTTTTAAAATCATTTGCTTAAACGCGTTCAGCTCCGCTTCTTCTATACGGAATGTATAATGTCCGCCGCGGAATTGTCTCACCTCTGGCCGATCGAAATCTGTTGGCAGATCAAGTAGCGGGGCACCCTCTAACCGGTTTTTCCAGTAATCACTCGATTCTTTCAGTGCTTCAGACGCAAGCATGTCATTTTGCCATTCTGAAAAATCTTTATATTGCAGAGCGAGAGGCTCAAGCGTCCTGCCGTCATATAACTGCATAAAGTCGTTGACCAAAATATCTTGAGAAAGACCGTCTGAGATAATGTGGTGCATGTCCAGCATGAGCACGAATTCCTCTTCTGCCAGCTTCATCACACCGACTCTCATCAATGGAGCCTCACTTAACGTAAAGGCAGTCAAAAATTGTTCAATCACTTGTTTTTGATCTTCCTCAGATCCTTGTGTCGATCCCTTTGTGAGGTCAAACAATGTGACTGCAAATGGTACCTCTTCTTCAATCTTTTGATAAGGGACGCCATTCTCTAGTACAAACGCTGTCCGCAAACTTTCGTGTCTCTTAATGAGCTGCTGAAATGCCCATTCCAACCTGCTGATATCGAGTTTTCCTTTGATTCGCCCCGCTTTAAACTCGTTGTATCCTGTGCTGTTTACATCCATTTGCTGCATGAGATACAACCGTTTTTGCGCAGACGACAGAGGATAATGCTCCTTCACTTCGGCTTTTTCAATCGCATGATAAGCAGCAGTATCTGCTTGGTCGATATATGCTGCCATTAATCGTATCGTAGGTATTTGGAAAAATTGTGGCAGTGTCAGCTCTACACTAAATGCACGATGAATGATGCCAATGAAGGTAATCGCCTTAAGAGAATCTCCACCCATTTCAAAGAAATGATCATCTATGCCAATTTCATCAATCTTAAAGAATGCTTGCCAATGTTGACTTAATTCCTTCTCCAGCTCTGTTTCAGGTGCCGCATAATTCGTTGAAAGCGCTGGCCGAGAATACAAGTTCCCATCTTGTACATGCTCTTCGCCGCTCTCTTCCTCACGGGATAAACGGTCTACATATCTGTGAATACGATCATGTAAAGATGTTGTCGAAATAACCATTTGTTCCACTTGCTCCAGTGAAAGCAATCGTTCGAAGATCATTCTTCCTTCTTTTTCTGTAATTAACGTTTCGGTGACATCATCTCCGATTGGAAGATCGAGCTGCTTCCCCTGCTCAAATTCCCAGCCGTCAAAGCTAATGACAGACCACTGTGTTTCTGAACGCAGATTGCGTTCATACACGTACGCATCGATGAAATGATTCACAGCTGTATAGGCTGTAAAACCGAGTCCGCCCAAGATCGGTGACAAAGATGACAGTACAAAACAGAAATCAAGGGATCGATCACCTAAGGCGGCATCAAGATGAAGTACGCCATTCATCTTCGCTTCAAAATGCGGCTCCGAAAATGTGACATCTGTTTGCTCCATCACCTGGAAAGATTGGTCGCCTGTCACTCCAGCTGCATAGATCACACCGTCGATCTGTCCATATGACGCATCCACTGTGTTGATCAATTGCTGGATATCTTCCCTGTGACGAACGTCTACTTTCTGTATGAGAACGTCTGCGCCTGTCTCTTCCAGTGCCATTACCTTTTGTATTTTTTTCTTTGTTGGATCCTGTTCATCGTGCGTAGACAGCCATTCTTGCCACTTGCTTCTATCAGGGAGTCCAGACCTGCTCGTTAAGATTAAGGTTCCCTTCGTTTGCTCGGCCAAAGTCTGGGCGATATTCAATCCAATAAACCCAAGTCCGCCAATTAAAATGTATACACCATCTTTTTTAGCCAAATGAGCATGTCCTGTTTCGGGAACTGATCCTTTCGCATACTTTTTCACATATCGCTTATTTCGTCGATAGACCGTGAGAAGCTGTCCATACGCTCGATCTAGCTCATCGCTTATTTGCTTCAGCAATCGCTTTTCTTGAACCCCATTTTCCACCGGGCGATCAATATCAAGAATGCGGTAACGCAAGTTCGGTGTTTCTTGTGATATAACCATGGCAGGTCCTAGATGGATCGCTTTTTCAGGATAAAGTACAGGTTCACCGCCAACAGCATATGTCAATGAGGAAAGAACGGTAATCGATACCTTTTGGTCCAAAACATATTTTTTCAATGCCTGGCCGATATAAAGCAAGGAGTAATAAGCATCTTGCTGCGTTTGCTTCACCCATTCTTCTTCCGTGTGAGATGGCTGTCGTTCTGAAAGCCCCCATAGATGACAAACTTCTGACACGTTCATTTCGTCATCTGCCAGATTTGATATGAGCCTTTCATAATCAGATGGCTCATGTGACCGAATGGTATAGCTTTTTTCGTCATGCTTCGTAAATTCATTTCCTTTACGAACCACTACGAACTCGTTCCGTTTCGTCAGGAGCTCAGCCGCAATCTTCTCTCCGAAAGCAGATGGCTCTGCAAACAAAAGCAAGGCTCCGCCAGATGTATCTTCTGACGGCACGCAAGGTAAAAGATCCGCTTCCCAATGAGGGGTATAGAACCATTCATCCATTTGCTGCTTTCGTCCAGACTGCTTTGGTTTTTCTTGTTTCACACGATCTGCTGCATCATACCAATAGGAGGTTTGATCAAACGCATACGTTGGCAGCGGCATTTTCCGCGGCTGACGGTTTAGATGGAACCTGTCCCAATCAATAGATAATCCGTTTGTCCATAGACGTCCCATTTGACTAAGTAAAAATTCAGTATCCGTCACATCTTGTTTTGCATGTCTTAACACATGACATACATGCTGATTCAGGCCGTTCAATGACCTGTTGACCATCACGCTTAAATCTTGTCCTGGTCCAATCTCAATTAATTGAATATTGTCCTCTTGTAAAATATTGGTGATGCCTTCAGCAAAGCGAACTGTATCGGTCATATGCCTTTTCCAATAAGACATATCTTTCGCACTCGTATCTGTCATCCAATCTCCTGACAAATTCGAAATAAATGGAATACGAAGTGTTTTGGCTTTCATATGCTTTAATTTTTCTCCGAATTGCTCCGCTGCCTCCTTCATGACATGTGAGTGGGCAGCAATGGTTCCACCTAACCGCATACACATCAATCTGTTGCTTTTCAGCTCTTGTTCAAATTCACTTATCGCCTCTTCTAGACCTGACACGATACATGATGAATCATTGACAACCGCGAGAGAAATATTTTTTGGAAGCATCGGTTTTAGCTCTGCCTCAGGTAATGGAACACTCATCATGACGCCAGCTGGTGACGATTGCATCGCATTCGCACGATAGGCGACCATGGACATTGCGTCCTTTAAGCTGAATAGCCCTGATATAGCGGCCGCTGTTAATTCGCCAAAGCTATAGCCGATCATTGCATCAGGACGAATGCCCCATTCAATGAAGAGCATGGATAAGGCATATTCAATGGCAAAAATGGCCGGCTGTGCATATTGAGTACTTGCTAATTTTTCACGCGCCTTTTCTGTTTCAGCCGCTAATGGGTAAAGAATACGGGCAAGACTTCGCCCCGTTGCTTCTTCATATGCTTGAAAACAAGCATCCATTTGCTTCTTAAAGTAAGGCTCTTCCCGGTACAAATCTAATCCCATATTGAGATATTGATTGCCTTGTCCAGAAAACATAAAAATAATCTTTTGTTGCTCCACATGCGAATGCATGAGCTTTCCAATGCCCTTGCCTTGCTTTTCTGTTAATACTCGCAAAGCATCTTCTCTGCTTGCCGCAACAAATGCCTGACGGAAACCAAAGAACTGTCTTCCTGTTTGCAGAGTATAAGCTGCGTCTGCCAAATTGATAGAAGGCGTGTTTTCTATTTGGTTTACGAGTTTGTCTTTCATTCGTTCCAAGCTCGTTTTGCTCTTTGCTGAAAGAACAAGCAGCTCAGCAGAACGAGGCATTTGCTGACGATCTCTTTGTGGTGCTTCTTCTAATATGACATGTGCATTGGTTCCACCCATTCCAAATGAGCTCACCCCAGCCCGCCGCAAATGTGAAGCTGGCTGCTTCCAGTCAGTCAGCTCAGTGTTTACAAAGAAAGGGCTATGCTCAAATGCAATGTTTTCATTGGCTTTTTTGAAGTGAAGACTAGGTACAAATGTGTGATGCTGAAGCGAAAGCACAGCTTTGATCAAGCCAGCTGCTCCTGCCGCTGCATCCAAATGTCCAATATTGGTTTTGACAGACCCAATACGGCAAAATTGTTTTTTCTCTGTGTCGAAAGCCTTTGTTAGCGCCTCTATTTCAATCGGATCACCAAGTGATGTTCCAGTTCCATGTGTTTCTACATATTCAATCGTATCTGGTGAAACATCTGCTTGATGCAGGGCATCCTGAATGACACGTGTCTGTCCTTCAACGCTTGGAGCATTGAAACCAACCTTTTGATCACCATCATTGTTGATGGCAGAGCCCTTAATGACCGCATAAATATGGTCACCATCTTCTATGGCTTCACTCAGTGCTTTTAAAGCAACAAGACCAACACCATCTCCGCCAACCGTTCCATCTGCTTGATCGTCAAAGGCGCGGCAATGGCCATCGCTTGATTTCACCATGTTCTGCTGATAAACGTAGCCTGATTTCACTGGGTGCAGGATCGACACACCTCCCGCAAGTGCTACATCTGAATCACCATTTGCAATGGATTGACAGGCCAAATGCAAAGCGACCAAAGAAGTCGAACAAGCGGTTTGCAGCGTGAGCGCCGGTCCTTTCAAATTCAATTTATGGGCAATTCTTGTACTCACGGTATACGTATCATTGAGTGAACCCACTTCAAACAGCTCTGACATGCTGCTATCAAGGGAAGCTGCAAAACGCTGAATCCATTGAAAGTTCGATGTGGACCCAGTAAACAACCCAACTTTACCCGTATAATCTTCTTGCACATACCCCGCATCTTCCAGCGCCTTATAGGCGTACTCATGCAGGAGGCGTATTTGAGGATCCATCATTTCTGCCTGACCTGGCGAATAGCCGAAGAAGGATGCATCAAATAAATCAGGTCCATCAATCACACCTTTTGCCCTCACATAATCGGGTCGTTCGAAGGTCTGACGGTCAATACCAGCTTCAAGCAGTTCTTCATCGGAAAAGAAGGAAATTGATTCTTCTCCATTCTTCAAATTTCGCCAAAATGCCTCAACATTTTTCGCACCAGGGAATTTACCAGCCATTCCAATAATGGCAATCGGCTCATTGGCTTTTCTTGTCTTTTGTTTCACAGGCTGCGTGCCTGCCGCTACCTGCTCTGAATCGCCGCTTAAATATGCGGCAAGCTCTCTAATCGTTGGACGGCGGAACATTTCGACCATTGGAATGCTTTGATTCAATTGCTTAGCGAGCTGTTGATTGACGTGGATTAAGTTGAGTGAATGCCCGCCAATGTCAAAGAATTTGTCATGAACACTTACCTCATCTAAGCCGAGGACTTTTTTCCAGATGTCTTGAATGACTTTCTCAGTATCAGAAAGATTGGCAGCGCCCGCCTGCTTATTCGTTTGCTGCGCCTGTTTCAAAGCAGGTAATGCCCGTTTATCTAGTTTGCCATTGGCAGTCAGCGGCATATCGTCCAATTGAACAAAGTGAGTTGGGATCATATAATCCGGCAGCTGATCAGCCAACGCTTGTTTCATTGCAGCTTGATCAAGTCTGGCTGTCGTGACAACATATGCGGCCAAACATGGTGTACCAGAAGCATCTGGCTTTAGAACAACAGCTGCTGCTTTCATACCTGGCTGTTCATTCAGCCAAAATTCAATTTCACCTGTTTCAATACGATAGCCTCTCAGCTTCACTTGATCATCATTTCGACCTAAAAATTGAATGAGCCCATTAGGCAGAATGCGGGCTGCATCACCTGTTTTATAAATTTTTTCACCTGGCTGGAAAGGGTGATCGACAAACCTTTCTTCGGTGAGTTCCGGTCGATTCAAATACCCTTTTGCGACACCTTTCCCGCCAATATATAATTCACCGACGGTTCCTTCCGGCATGAGATTCATATGTCTGTCAAAAAGAAGAATATCTGTATGCTGTGCAGGCTTTCCAATCGGTACATACACGTCTTGATCAAAATCCTGGTCATATCGATGAATCATGCAGCCAACCACCGTTTCAGTTGGTCCATATTCATTCACAATTTCAATTGGCTGCGGGAAGGACTGCTGAATGGATTTCGCTAGAGATGTTTCCAGCTGTTCTCCGCCTAAAATGAAACATTTCATTTGGCTGTCTGGGAAAGACAAATGCTTAATAAAATGTAAATGAGATGGTGTCAGTTTCATCACATGTACGCGATTATCTTTTATGATGTCTTCGACAAGCAGCTGCCGGTTTTCATGGTGGTAAATCATGATGGTATTTCCTGAAATGAGCGGCGTGAAAATAGAAGTAACCGTCAGGTCAAAGGACAGTGAAGTATATAAAGCAAAATGCCTTGTTTCTCCTCGAACATATACTTGCTTCGCCCAATCAATATAGTTGGCTAAGCCAAGATGATGAATGAGTACACCTTTAGGTCTTCCGGTCGTACCTGATGTATAAATGCAGTAGGCTGTTTGGTCTGAGGTGATGGCTTCTGCCAAGTTGTCTGATGGTCCGGTGTATAGATCCGGCTGTGTGATATCAATTTTTTCTCCATGATAAGCATAGGTGAGCCCTTTAATTGGATGAGTTAAGAGCCATTCTACTCCGCTGTCTTCTAATAGATATTCTATTCGTTCCTGCGGGTATTCAGGATCAATCGGTACGTATGCACCGCCAGCTTTTAAGATCGCTAAGCATGCTATCACCATTTCAATGGAATGCTCTGCTAAAATGCCGACACGCTGCTCCTGTTTGACTCCTTTGTTTTGTAAATAATGTGCGAGCTGGTTCACTCTCTTATTGAGTTGTTCATATGTAACCGTCGTATCGCCAAACTCAACTGCGGCTGCCGCTGGCGTTCGTTCCACTTGTGCTTCAAAAAGGTCAATCACCGTTGGTTCATTGCTAGATGTTGCCCCGCCATACTGCCGGAAGACCGCTAATTGCTTTTCTTTCTCTTCTTCTGATAGCAGCTGTAGCTGAGCAGCAGATTTGTGCGGATGAGCACAGGCATCAGACAGGAGATGAAGAAAATGCTGACACCACTTTTCGATTTGTTCAGCTGAAAAGCTGACGGGGTTATACACCAATGAAAAGTGCAGCTGATCATCAAACGCCTGGACACTAAGCGTGAGATCGAATTCTGTCTGCTCAGTCATCTCAAATCCACGAATACGAATAGGCTGATCGTTTTTCGTGAGCATTTGATCTAGTGGATAGTTTTCAATGACGACGATTGAATCAAATAACGATTGCTCTGCCGTCATTCCTGCATATTTCTTTAAATCAGATAGCGGTGTATGTTCATATTCATTTCTTATAGCTATCTCACGACTCACTTCCTGCATCTGTTCAAGAATCGGCCGCTCTTGTTCGAATGAGACCCGCAGCGGTAATGTGTTAATGAACAGCCCTGTCATCTTTTCAATATGAGGGACATCCGCATTTCTCCCTGATACTGTTGTCCCAAAGACAATATCATCTTGGTTGGCATACTTAGATAGCAAAACTCCCCACAGCGTATACATCACAGATGCGAGCGTCACGTCATATTGATTCGTGAATTTGCTCAGGCTCTCCGCAATGGAAGTATCCACTTGATGTTCATATTGATGAAAAACTTCTGAATTTTCATATGCGCCGCTTGACTTCGGAAGCAGTTCTGCATAACTCCAGCCATTGAAAACATTTTTCCAATAGGCGGCTTGTGCTTCTGTCTGTTGAAGGCTTTTCTGCTGCCATTTGACAAATGATTGGTAGGACGGTCTTTGTTCAAGAAGAGGTTTGTCCCCATTCGATAAGCGCTCATATGCACTCATCCAATCGCTTAATACAATCCCAAGGCTCCATCCGTCCAATAAAATGTGATGGAAGCTAATGAGAACCCAGCTTACTTCATCATTCACTTCACATAACGTCAGGCGAAATGGGACTTCCTGCAGATCAAAGCGTTCTTCTCGGTTCTGTGCCGTCACCTCCTCTTTCAGCACATGAAGAGGCTCCTTCGCTTGTGTCAAATCACGATATCGAATGTCTGGCTGGTGCTGCTTCAGCACAATTTGTACTGGTCTTGCGAGTTCCTGCCATCTGAACAATGTTCTAAGCATTTCATGCTGTTTGGTGACATTCGTCCATGATTGTTCAAAAATGTCTCGATCTATCGGTCCGTCTATTTCGATCAGCAGTTGTTCAAAATAAGCCGTTCCGTTCGGTTCCATTAAATGATGAAACAGCAGTCCCTCTTGGATCGTAGTGATACCTAACATATTTTCAATGTTCTGTTTATCCAGCTTCTGCGGCTGTAAAGCCATGGGATCATCTCCTTTCTCTCTAAGAATGTTTCACGAAATAATGGCGTAAACCATAGTTAGCAATAACCTGCTGCTGAATTTGCGAAGTTCCTTCAATAATTTCAAGCACCTTCGCTTCACGATATAGTCTTGAAGCTGAGTTTTCCCGGCTAAATCCACTTCCGCCATGGATTTGGACATTTGTATTTGTAATGTCAACGGCGATTTTAGAGGTGAAATATTTTGCAATGGATGTTTCTGTGATCGCATCAGGGTGATTCGCTTCTCTCATTTCTCCAGCCTTTAGGCATAAGGCTCTCGCTGCATGGAGTTGGGTAACCGCATCTCCGATCATGCCTTTGATCATTTGATGCTTGTACAATTTTTCATTAAACTGTGTTCTTTTACGTGAATACGTGACAAGAGAATCAACGGCTTCTTGTGCGATGGCAAGCCCTGCCCAAGCGACACTGTATCTTCCATGATCTAATGCGAGTGACACCACGTGGTTAAATCCACCCCCAACAGGTCCTAAGACACAGTCTTCATGCACCTGGACATGATCTAGAGTGATTTCCGCTAAATATGATGCTCGATTGGCCATCATTCCTGTAATTCTCTCAATCTCTACACCCGGCTGATCTCGATCGACAAGGAATGCCGTGACTTGTTCACCGTCTCTTGCAATCACAATAAAGAAATCTGCAATCGCTCCAAAGGAAATCCACTTTTTCTTCCCATTTAATACATAGGATTGTCCTTCTTTTTGATAGCTTGTTTCAACATGATTGGCATCTGAACCAATATTCGGCTCTGACAAAGCAAAGGCACCGATTTTTTCTCCTTTAGCTAATTCAACAAGCCAGCCTTGTTTTTGGTCTTCTGTTCCATAACGAAGAATGGCTTCTCCTACAAGTGAATTCACTGTCAATAATGTCCGTACATTACAGCAAGCTTTTCCCACTTGTTCTGTGAACTGTCCATATGCGATTGGATCAAGCCCCAGCCCTTGATAGGAAGACGGGATACCTGCTGCCAAGTAGCCTCGTTTCGCCATATCTCGAATGAGCGACTCTGGTAAATGTTCCGTCTCATCGAATTCATTGGCAAACGGACGGATATGTTCATTGCAATACTGTCGTATTTCTTCAATGGCATCGATCGTTTGTTCAGCTGTTTTCATGAAGAGCGGCCCCCTGTTGTTTTCTCTCAATTAAGGCGACAATGCGATTGACCGTACTAAAATGAGCAATGTCGAGGTCTTCGTTATCTAATTGGAAGTGAAAATCATGTTCGATATAGTTCACTAGTTTCATCGCAAATAGAGAATTGACAAAGCCTTGTTCAAAAATATGATCATCATTTCCAAGCTCAATTTCCTCATCAAATACCACTAGGTTTTGCTCGATATAGGCTCTTACTTGTTCGTGTAGGTTCATGATTTAATCTCCTCGCTTTTCGCTTTTTTATTGTTTGGCTGGATCTTTCTGATTTAATTCAATATTGACATCTACGTATTCTGGGAAAGGCTGAATCATGCTTAAATCATTTTCAAACAAGATATAGCCATCCTCCCCCTTCTCGATTTCTTTGAAATTCGCAAACTTGTATGTGATATACATCATGCGGTTTCGGTCGGTTTGTTTAAAGTCAGCCACAAGCCGCTTTCCTCGCTTTTTCGCTTCTTGCAAAATCGTTGTGAGTAAAATGGTCCCGACACCACGAGACATGACGCGGCAAGACATAAGCAGCAGTTTGACATGCCAGGTGTCGCCTGTTTCTTCTATTAATGAGAGTCCAATTTTTCCATAGGAACCGAATTTATCTTCAAGTTCACAGACAAGCAGCAAGTGAGAATCTGATTGACGGAAGAAATCAAGTTCTTCATAATCATAGGTTTTCCCGCTCGCATTTAATTGATTGGTACGGACGGTCAGTTCTTCAGCTCGCTGGAGGTCTTGTTCTCCTGCTTCTGAAATCACGAATTTCATATGTAAAGACGCCAAGAATTTCTCAGGCGGCCCTTCATATTTCTCTTCTTCCTGCTGCCTTTGGTCCGCTTCTAAATACATTCTTCTGCGTCGTCTGGCATCTTCTGTGATAAAGACTGGACGCAGCCGATCATCAGTGAGTAATGACATATAATCCACTGCATCCCAGCACGTAATCTCTGGATGAACAGCCTTCACTTCCTCTCGTTCAAATGGCTGATCATCAATAAAGAGAATGGTATCTTTATGAATATTTAGGCGCTCGCTGATTCTCTCTAAAGAACTAGATTTGGCATTCCAATGAATCTCTGGATAGAGAAAGAAATGCTCGATCCCAAAGGCGGAGAGCTTTTCCCTCACGGCTGCTTCATCATTCCGGCTTGCAATAGAAAGAAGGATACCGCGCTCATCTAATTCTGTTAGCACTTCCTTCATCGAAGGCTTTAACATCACTTCATCTGATTCAAGTAAAATTCCATCCCATAATGTATGATCTAAATCCCAGACAACACACTTGATTTGCTTAGCCATTTGTTTTTCTCCTCTCACATGTCATATTGGAAAAAGCCTTTACCTGATTTTTTGCCGTACTCGCCTGCGTCGACCATTTTGACAAGTAGAGGACATGGACGGAACTTCGGATCTTTGTAGCTCTCGTATAAAACAAGCAATGAATTCAAAATCGTATCAAGTCCAATTAAGTCCCCTGTCGCAAGTGGTCCCATTTTATGGCCGAAACCTCCGCGGAAAATTTTATCGACATCCGCTGGTGTGGCGACTTGATCTTGCACCGCCCAAATCGCTTCGTTGATTGTCAGCATAAGCACACGGTTGGAAACAAATCCCGGAAAATCATGCACCACAACAGGTGTTTTATCAAACGATTTCAAGAAACCTTTTGCGGTTTCAACTGTGTCATCAGAAGTTGCTTTTCCTCTAATCACTTCAACCAACGCTTTAAGAGGAACAGGGTTCATAAAGTGCGCCCCAATGACCTTCTCAGGGTGATGCATAAGGGACCCTACCTTTGTAATCGAAATACAGCTCGTGTTTACAAAATAGATGGTTTCTTTCGCACAAATATCTCGCAGCTCTTCATAAATGGGTTTTTTAATCTCCCAATCTTCCGTCACATTTTCAATGACGATATGCGCGTCATGTAAGCCTTCAAGTGAAGTTGACAGCTGGATTTGAGACAATACATCTTCTAAAGACAATGAGATTTTCTTCTTTCTCACAAATTGAACCAGTTGATAGGTCTTCTTGATTTTTTCCAGCGCTTCATTTAGTTTTTCTTCTGTGACATCAACTAATGTGACTTGATAGCCATTTGCTGAAAGGTCTAATGCCATATCAGCCCCCATCACACCTGCTCCAATCACACCTACGTGCTTCGTGTTCATTTCTCCAACACTCCAATTCGCTTTAAAATGACATTGATTTTTTCTACGACTTCATTTGTTAATGAATGAATAAAAAAGTGATCTCCATCGAATTCAAAAAACGCACAATCTTCGCTTGTATATTGATCCCAATCGTCTAAATCGAACAGCACAGAAGGCAAATCACGTGTACCATAAAAAATAGAAATTGGACAAGCAGCTGGAACGACTTCATCACACAGATAGGTCTCCAAAAGCTGAAAGTCTGCTCTTAAAATCGGCAGAAAGAAATCAAGCACTGCATGGTTATCGGCAAGTTCCTCAGGAACGCCTCCCATCGCAATGATCGCCTCTTTTAGTTTGGAATCTGACAGTTGATGATAGACTTTCTTTTCTGGAATATGTGGTGGAAAGCGCCCAGAATAAAAGACATGGACAGGCTCTTTGTTTAACCTTGTTTTCATTCTTTTTTGTAATTCATACGCAAGGACGGCTCCCATGCTATGACCGAAAATGGCATAGGGCTCTCCTTCTTTTAAAGAGGAGGACGCCTGTACATAAAGATCATCTGCGACCTGCTGTAAATCGGTTAGAACAGGCTCTGTCATTCTTGTCCCGTGCCCAGGGAGTTCAAGGGCATGAATTTCTATCGACTGGTCTATATAAGATTTCCATGTACTGAATACGGTACTTGCCCCACCTGCGTACGGTAAGCAAAATAACTTCACGACACGCCACACTCCCTTTTGCATTTGATTGCCAACGCTTCCAGCCAGTCTTTTTCATCAACGATGATTTGTTCTAAAGAAGCTTTGATATTGGCTTGGTACCTACTAGACATCTCACCTGAAAAAAGGAGTTTTGCTGCCTGATGCCTCGCTTTCTCCCATTCTGATACAATACGTTCCATCCATCCCACCAGCTCAGGTAGATCGCCTTTGATGAGATTCAGCCGATACAGCTCCACTTTCTTCGTATTGATGATCTGATTGAACGACGCCACGAGCTTCTCGATATCATCCAATTGCGGATACTGCTCATAAAATGTTTCAAGAGCTGTGATTCCTTTTTCGATTACGTCTATCTCACCATGCATATTTCTCAGGAAATAAGTCGTTTTTTGATCAAATAATTCAGTCGAGAGCTTGTCCGGATCAAAGTAGAAGGACGCATAGGAATGAAATTGATCATTCGGTTGAAAATGATCATGAAAGGTGTCATACCCTTTCTGTACATCTTTAAATGACAGCACTTGATGCTCATAAGACAAATTATCTAAATGCCGATTCTCTAATACTTGAAAGGTTTGCTGATTTTCATCGAAACCCTTAATTAAAATTGAATGACGGCTATGGGTTGTCAAATACTCTTTTCTGCCTCTCTGAACGTAAGGGTCTACCCACACAATGACGGGGCGGTCCCGCATCACATCTTGTTTGACCTTTTCAATGAGATTGACACAATACGTCATTTTTTCAACTTGAATGCCTTGTAAATTCATAATCTTTTCTGGATCGTGTGCCGACATCCAGTCAATCTGCAGCAAGCCGTCCTCTGAAAGCCCATAGGCAAATTGATCATTTAATAAGTATGGAGCGACTTCTTGATCATGCAGCTTCACAATTGGAAAAAAGCAATTGAAGAAACAGCTTCGATAAAACAAATCATTATAAGGATGAATGCCCGAAATCTGTTTGACGGTCATCTTTTTTTCCTCTCTTTCCAGCAGTAGATGTCACCATAAATCCTTTGATGAAACCAATCGTACAAAACCAAATGAAAAACAAATAATAAGAAATCGCTAATTCAATGAGAGAGGAAGGTCCCCATACAAAAGTCATTTTCCAAGGCAGCCCATTAAAGGCTAGTTGCGAAAGAATCATTGGCAGGAGCAATATCCCAATTAGCAGCAGCACCCAGCCGATGCTTTTCAGCCAGACGCCAAGTGACATGTCCCTGCGAACTAAAGCGCCGTTTCTTACACGCTTTTTCCACTTGATAAAACGAACGATAGACACCATTTGCAGCAAAATAAAAAGACATGTCGCTGCTAAACTCAATTGATCAATGAGCTGAAATGGATCTATTGATGACTCTGCTTCTTCATTTGTACCCGCGATCGTATTGGCAATAAGACGTGCCGTTTGCTCGGTGTAGCTGCTATTCATATTTGCTAACACTCCGATAGCAATATCTTCTTTTGGCTGGATCAGAAAAAATGATGAATAGTTTGGGTTAGAGCCTGCATGAAAAAGCGAGTCCACCTGCCCATGCGCCTTTTCTATATACCAGCCGGCATTGTAATAGACATGCTTCCCTTCTTCTGGGACATTCACAGTTAAATGATCAGGATTTATGACAAAGCGAGACCAAGTTGAATCGGTCAATTGATATTGCAGCCAAGTCCCCACATCCTGACTATTCATCACGATATAGCCTGCAGGGGTGTTGCCTCGATATTCTGGTGCTTCATAAGCATGCGGAGCAAGGAATTGCAGTTTAAATCCTTCTGAGACAACACCGGACTTCATACGTTTTAGCCCAGCCTCCGTTTGGTCAAGATGATGCCTTTTAAACAGTTCTTTCATATAAGCCTCATAGGACGTTCCTGTTACATTTTCAATGATGAAACCAAGGACATCATAGTTGATGGTGGCATATTCAAAGGAGCTGCCTGGCTTACGATTAAGCTCAATTGATTTCAGCTGATGGACTGTTTTTTTCAGCGCATCCTTTGCATGATCAGGCTGGATAAGCGCAATGGATTGAAAGGGAATGCCGCTTGTGTGATGCATTAATTGCTCCACCGTCAAACGCTGAGGCTTTCCATGGTATGTTGGAAAAAAACCTGGAATATAGCTGCTCACTGGATCTTTTATATGAAGTTTTCCTTGCTTCTCTAACTCCACAATAGCAAGGGCCGTAAACGCCTTTGATGTAGAACCAATTTCAAAGAAAGTGCTGGCTGTCACTTGCTCCTTTTTCTTTCGATCCGCATAACCAAAGCCTTTTTGGTACACCACTTCGTCCTTTTTCACAACCACAACGGACATGCCTGGAATGCGTCCAAGCTCCATCTGTTCCTCTATCACTTGATCAATGGCTTTAGATGAAATCACTGCTTTTGCATGTATTCCCCCAGCAAAGCTGCTTATCCATAAGATCGCTAATAAAAATGAAAGATAGATAACATACTGATTTTTCCTCATGTAAATAATGAATCCATTTCTTCAAGAGACATATCCACTGTTTCAAAATCAGACGGTGTAAATTCGATTCCTTCTTTCTCTAAGCAATGCTGTATCAGACGCTCAATTTGCCGCTCTACCTCTTGTAATAGTTGCGTCATGTCTGTTTCACACAGCTGTTTTGCGCTAAAAGAAAGATGAAAAATCAGCTGACCGCCCTTGATGGTAGCGACCATATCGATGACGGTTGTTAACGGATTATCCAATGACGAATCAATCCCCGATGTAAAGTAAGACATCTCATAATCAGATGATTGTTTCAGCACCTGATCAATTTCACCTAGATAGTTAAAGCGTAATTGCGGCGCTGAATGATTAGGAAGCTGCCTATTGATGAGTGAGAGCAGCCCATAGTCTGCACCTTTATTTGGCACTTCACGTATCGTTTCTTTGACAGCCCGTATGTGATCTGAGAGAGATTCAGACACATGAACATTCACAGGGTACATGGTGGTGAACCAGCCGAACGTTCTAGATACATCAATATCTTCCTCCACAGCATCCCTGCCATGACCTTCTAATTCCAAAGAAATCCTCTTTTGATTCGTTTGCTGATAACAGGCTTGCGTTAAGGCTGAAATTAACAGTTCGTGAGGCTGCGTTTGATACGCTTTATTCGCTTGATTGATCAATTGATCCGTGAGCTCCACTGATAATGCCTTGGTTAATTTGACTTCGTCTCTGACATATCCCTCATTTGAAGAAACTGGATACAGAGGCTGAATATCCTGCACCGCTTTTTGCCAATAGCTGAGCGACTCTTTTACCTCCTCTGATACTGCATACTCGTTCACCCGCTCTGTAAATGTTTGATAGGAATGGGTTTTAGGCGGAAGCACTTCAGCTGTGACCTTCTCTGCATGCAATAATTGAATCAAGTCCTCCACAAGAATTTGCCATGACATACCATCAGCTAAAAGATGATGGGCGGCAAAAATGAGATGTGATTGAAAAGCAGTTTGACAAAGCGCTGCCTGAATCAATGGTCCTTGATAAAGATGAGTTCTTTGCTTGACCTGACACCCTACTTCTTGTAGCGCTTCTTCCACATTCTCTTCTGACAATGCCGTAAAATCGTGGATCATCAGCGGAATACCCTGAATGTCTTCATCATAATGAAGCGTGTTTGTTGCCTCATGTACTTTTAACCTTAGTCCGTCGTGATGAATGACGAGCTCTTTTAAAGCATCCTGCACGATTCTTTCATCCATCTTTTTATTTGAATGAACAATGATGGATTGATGCCAAAAATGTTCATCTTTTAACCGCTGGGACCAGAACCATTCGATGATTGGGATCGATTTCACATCGCCCGCAGCCTGCTCTTGTGAAATATGTAAGACTGGTTCCTGCTGAACGACTTGTGCCATTTCTCGAAAAATGGGATACGTAAAAAGATCTTTGGTTTTTAAATAGAGTCCTTTGTCTTTTAACTTCGCAATAAATTGAATCGCCTTAATGGAATCACCGCCAAGCTGATAAAAATGATCAGCCGGTTCGATCGTTTCATGCCCTAAGATGTCTTTTGCTGTATCTACTATGATCTCTTCAATGTCCGCTGTTTCCTTGGACCATTCAACGGCTGTTTCCACTTGAGACAGCAATGGATCAGGCAGTGCTGTCCGATTGATTTTTCCGTTTTGAGTAAGCGGGAGTTCATCTAGTACAACAAAATAGGCAGGTACCATATAAGCTGGAAGCTGATCTGATAATTTCTTTCTAAGTAAAAAGGACGTCAGCTCTTTTTCTTTCAATTCAATATATGCAGCCAGCTGTTTTTCTCCAGATGCATCGGTTAGATCAATAACAGCTGCTTTATCAACTTCTTCAAGTGCCATAAGTGCAAGTTCAATTTCACCCAGCTCAATCCGGTAGCCTCGCAGCTTGATTTGATGATCAATCCTGCCAATGTAATCAATCTTTCCATCATTTGCTCGTTTGGCTATATCACCTGTTCGATACATGCGGCGACCGCTTACAAATGGATTGGGCAGAAAGCGCGATTCATGCAAATCAGGTCTTTGCCAATATCCTCTTCCAACACCCGCGCCTGAAATATATATTTCTCCTACTGTCCCTGGCAGCACGGCTTGCTGATTCTCATCTAAAAGGTAAATCTCTGTATTTGGCATTGGCACACCAATTGACACCGATGTCCCCCCATCATCTTGATGGAATTGATGAATCATACAGCCGACGGTTGCTTCAGTTGGTCCATATTCATTAAAGATGGATATCCTTCCATCACTTGCCTCTGTGATTCTTTTGGCCAAAGCGGTCGATAATTGTTCTCCTCCCACAATCATCCGTTTCACAACTGATTGAGACAGTGCAGCATCTGTTAATAGTGCCATATGAGCTGGTGTCAGCTTGATGACCTTTGCTTTTTGATCAAACAAAATATGTTCTAATAAAAAGCCTGGCTGATCCTCTTGACGATAGATCACCACTGTACTGCCAATGACCAATGGCGTATAAATGGATGTCACGGTTAAATCAAACGCAATAGATGAATACAAGGCAAAATGATCATCCGATGAATCAGTATAGTGTGTTTTGGCAGACATGATATAGTTCACTAAGCTTCGGTGCTCAATCATGACTCCCTTTGGCTGGCCTGTAGAGCCAGACGTATAAATCATATATGCGACGTCTTCAGCATCCCCACTGAATGGATGTACCGCATCATACTGATCCAACTGATCCCACACGTTGTAGATATTGTACGTATCGCCATTAAAATGGTATGCAGATGCGTCATCTGTGAAAAACAGCTTTGCCTGGCTGTCATCCAAAATAAACTGAATGCGTTCCTGCGGATACTCAGGATCAATCGGCACATATGCACCTCCAGCCTTTAAAATCCCCAGCAGCAGCACGATAAGTTCTGGTGAATGATTCATACATACTGCAACAAAGTCATGCCTCTGTAAGCCATGTGTTTGTAGGAAATGAGCCATTTGATTGGTTTTTCTCTCAAGTTCACCGTATGTCATGATACAAGATCCGTCCTGAATCGCGATTCGATCAGGAGAAGTCTTTGACATGTCTGTGATCAATTCATGGATTTTTTGTTTCTGTGGAAATAGCACGCCTGTGTCGTTCCATTGATATAGCTCTCGATGTTCCTCGTCTTCTGTCATGAGAAGTACGTCTTTTAACAGCTGCTTTGGCTGAGCGAGTATGGTTTCGACAAAGAGAAGCATTCTTTCGTGTAGAAAGCCGATGTCTTCATTGCTGTAATCTGAGATCTTGTAGTCATATTGAAGTTCGATTTGCCCTTTTTCATCCCATTCTTTCACAGCAACTTGTAAGCCATATGGCTGGAAGCCATTGTAAAGCTCTATGTATTCAACTTTGTATCCTTCCATCTCCTGCACCATATTTGTGCTGTAGGAGTTGATATAGATTTGAAAAAGCTGATCATATCCTGCTTTGGCAAGCTCTAAATCTTTGACAAGTGCATCATAAGGATAACGCTGATGCAGAAAGTAAGCCTTATAGCTTTTTTGAACGTCTGTCAGACTTTCTAACAAAGATAGATGAGGATCGATCTTCATTCGATATGGCATTGTACTGACGGTCATACCGGACGTGGCTTTTTCCTTTTGTCCGGAACGATTGAGAACTGGCGTCCCAATAATAAAATCTTTTTGCTGGTATCTTTTATGCAAGTAAACGAAGAGTCCTAAAGTAAATAAAGAGTTGATTGAACAATGATGGGTATCTATAAATTCATAGATTCGTTCTGAGAGTTGTCGATCAAGGTAATGGCTGTGCCGATGGCCTTTGATTTGGTCAGTTCCCTGTACCAAATAACTATCAGACACATCAGATAATGTTTCTTTCCAAAATTGCTGATCTTTTTTAAATCTTGGGGAGTTCATATATTTTGATTCTTTATCAATAAATACAGAATGATTGTCTGCTTCTTGTTCGATAGAGGAGCTTTGGGTAAGAGCAGTGTAAAGCTGGCTAATTTTATCGATGATTACTTTCATCGACCATCCATCTGCTACTGTATGATGGCATTTGATGAAATAACCGGATTGTTGTTCACCGACTTTTAATACAGCAAATTCGGCGAGAGGGGTTTCTGTTAATTGAAATGGTGTTTTGAAGGCTTTTTCGGCCCATTCTAGCATGTCTTCATGTGTGGAAAACTCATAGGCAGGAATTGGATTATCGGCGTTTGGATCAACGTATTGAAGCGTCTCACCATCTTTCTCTACTAGCTTGAGACGAAGAGATTCTGTCATCATGATACAAGATGCAATGGCCTGCTTCAGTTTATCAAGCTGCAACGGCCCATTGACGAAAATGATACCGCCAATATGATTGATCGGTGTTTCTGGATAAAATGTTTCCATGTTCATCACGCGCCGCTGCGGATGTGTTAATGGCCAATATACTAAACTACTAGTCAATTACGCCACCTCTACTTTTCATATAGTTAACATTTCTACGAACATATTAAATCATATAACGGTATTTTTGTAAATAATTGAGATAAAATGTCTAAATTTGTTCATTTTTTAATCTAGACGCTAGGAAAGCCGACACAGTAAACAGAGCAACGTTTATAAAAAAGACGACTCTTGCCCCAAAGAGATCGGTCATGGTGCTCATAACAAGGATGGACATTCCGTATATAAAAGTTGATAGTGTATGTTGAGCTGACAGTATTTTGGGCAATTCAATTTCACTCAGTGTATCTTGTACATAGGTACGAATAGAAATGCTGCGAAGCTGAAAAGCTGGCCCTAATAAAAAGACAAACAACAAACTCATCCATGCTGAATGATTCAATCCTAAGCAAAGGGTTAGCACAGCTACGATCACCGAACTGTAAAAAATGTGATCAAACAAACGCTGTTCCACATGCTTTGCGAACCGCAGCACGAGCAGGCCGCCTAGAATGGTTCCGCCAAAATAGCTTGCGTTAATAAAGCCCCACCATGTTTCAGGCTGGTGTAAGACTTCTGTGACATACACAAGGATAATGGCTCCAGTCCAGATACTTCTACCGCTCATGGATAGCATTTCTAAAACCGTTAATGTTCGAATAGTTGGCTTTTCATACATGAGCTTCCACCCTGAAAAGACCCTTGTAGCAAATGATTCAGACTGTTGCTCATGTTTAGCTGCAGCCCCAGTATCAATCATAAAGAGCATAGATATGAGCGACAAACTGTATAAAACAAGTGTCGTCAATAGGAGAAACTGCGGTCCAAGAATACCAATAAACAGCCCTCCTAAAAGCCAGCCTAGTAAAAGAACAATTTGATCAGAAGTTAAGATATAACTATTGGCTTTTAGTAAAAAGTTCTTTTCTACTAAACGCGGGATCATCGAATTTCGAACAGGAATAGTTCCTCCATCTATCAAAGACAGGAAAAATACAATGATAAAAAAGAAAGGAATAGTAAAAGTTGATAGTTGTAGAATATAAATGAAAATCAAGCAACCGAAGAAAGCAATTTGACACATTTGCAAATAGATAATGAGTCTTTTCAGCTTAAATTGATACATAAAGAAAGGAATGAGTACCGCTCCAAGGGCTTGTCCAACAAACTGCGAAACAGCCACCATTGAAGCAATCAGTGTAGAATTTGTTAATTGATATGTCAGGATGGTCAGAACGAGGACATATAACGAATCCCCAAAATTAGCTAGGGATTGTCCCCCTAATAAAAAGTAAAATGATTTGTTTTTCATATTGATCTCCATTTTCTCTTCATTATCACCCATAATAATACATTATTTTCTACACTTCTACTTTTTATAACAATATTTTCATAACTTGATACATTTTACCTAATCTAAAAAACCGCCAAAAGGCGGTTTTTATTTAGTCATATATATGAACAGTTGGTTCTTTGTCTTCAGCATTTTTCGTGATCAGGGCTTCTTGTTGATCAGAAGATGTGATGTTAATTTCGATATTGGTACTCTTATAGTAATCCATGACTTCACCTGTTAAATATTGCGTGAAGGCTACAACTTCCGTTTTTCCATAGAACTGCATTGGAATTTCGACTTTCATTTTTTGCAGGTTGCCGTTTTTGTAAAAGCCTTTTCCTACGACACCAGTGTAATTCGGGAAGTAGTCTTCGACTTTTGTTTTGAAGCGGTCAAATCGCTCGGAATCATCTTTGTAGTTGCCTTTCGCATTATCTGAAGGGAAGAAGACATTCTCCTCTTTGATCGTATCCCAATTGCCGATATCAGCTGAGCCTGCTTTCACATCCGTTTTGGCGATAAAGTTTCCTGGAACGATAGATGATTTTGGTGCTTGCTTATAAAGTGCAATCATGACAGGCACTTTTTGCAGTCCATCCATTTGACGAATTCGCTTGATCACTTGTTCAGCGATTTTTTCACCTTCTGCCAAAAGTTTCTTTGAACTTTTCGATGAATCGATCGTCACCTCTTGCTGCGGATCACCGATATTTTCACGGTAATAATAAACAGAGTTCAGTGCAAGACCAATGACAACTCCGCCAAGCTGTAAGCTGTTTTTATCTTTTCGAATTAAGTAATTATGTTCTAGCATCGAAGCTAAGTAAATTGGACTATTTTCATTTTTAGACTTTGTTGAACCTGAGTTTGGAAGAGCTGGGTTTAAGCCGAGATTCTTAAAGTCTTTATCTTCTTTTTCTGCCTTTTTCAGATCACTGCCTGTTTTTTTGCGCGACAGCCAGCTGAGAACGGTGTCCTCATCTAAATGCTGTCCTTCTTGGAAAAGATAGTCGTTTGTATTAAATGACTCTGTTGCAAGGCGCATAAGTCCTGTTTCAAATTCATCGATGTCCAGGCGTGTGTTGAGACGCTCTGCTGTTAATCCTCGCGCAGCCCCTTGTTTAAACGGCAGCACCATTTTGTAATAGGAGTCAGAGATATTGTACATCGGGATGATGGCTGTTTCCTTCGTTTCATCCGTTTTTTGTGTAACCTCTTCTTCTTCCTTTCCCCCAAAAGGTGCACACGCTGACAATACCAGTGTGAGCATTGTCAGCAGCAATAACAACTTTTTCAATAGAAAACACTCCTCTTATTTCTTTAGCTCCTCGAGCATTTTAGCTTCGTCCCAAATTTCAATATTGAGTTCTTCTGCCTTTGTCAGCTTACTTCCCGCTGCTTCTCCGGCAATGACTAAATCTGTTTTTTTACTCACACTACCTGCCAGTTTGCCGCCTAATGCTTCGATCGCTGCTTTTGCATCGTTTCGGGCCATTTCTTCTAATTTCCCTGTCAGTACAATGGTTTTGCCTGCAAAATAGGAATCACTTTCTTCAACCTTCACCGGCTTTGGTCCTGTATAGGTCATATTGACCCCTAGCTCTTTTAGTTCATTTAGCAGGTTGAGAATTTCTTCTTTCTCAAAGTACGTGACGACGGCATCAGCCATTTTTTCACCGATTTCGTCGACTTCGAGTAATTGTTCTTTCGTCGCTTGCTTTAATTGATCGATGTCGCCGAAATGCATCGCCAAGGTCTTTGCCGCTTTAGAGCCAATAAATCGAATACCGAGTCCAAATAGTAAACGCTCTAGAGAGTTTTCTTTCGATTGCTCAATCGAACGCAGTAAATTGTCGACAGATTTTTCGCCCATTCGCTCAAGCTGAATGAGCTCTTCTTTCGTTAATCGGTAAAGATCGGACACACGAGACACAAGCTGTTCTTGGAAAAGCTGTGTAATGACCCGCTCGCCAAGCCCATCAATGTTCATTGCATTACGGGAAACAAAGTGAATGAGTCCCTCACGTATTTGAGCAGGGCATTCTGGATTGATGCAACGCAAAGCCACTTCGCCTTCAATTCTCACCAGCTCACTATGACACTCTGGGCATTCAGTCGGCATGTGAAACGGCTTTTCTTCTCCTGTACGCTGATCGATCAGTACGCCTGCGACTTCCGGAATAATATCGCCCGCTTTTTTCACAATCACTTGATCAAAAAGGCGAATATCCTTTTCTTTGATCAAATCTTCATTATGAAGAGAAGCACGCTGCACTGTCGTCCCTGCTACTTTGACAGGTTCAAGAATCGCCGTTGGTGTGATGACGCCTGTACGTCCTACACTTAGTTCAATATCAAGCAGCTTTGTCACGACCTCTTCAGCCGGAAACTTGTACGCAACAGCCCAGCGGGGACTTTTTGCTGTAAAGCCGAGCTCTTCCTGCTGAGCTAACGAATCGACTTTGATCACAATTCCATCGATTTCATATGAAAAATCGGCACGCTTCGTTTTCAATGTTTCAATGAGGTCGATCACTTCTTCAATCGTGTGGCACATCCGTCTTTCTTTGTTCGTTTTAAAGCCAAGTTCGTCGAGAAGATCAAGTCCCTCGCTTTGCGATTCAACACCGATTTCATCAAGCTCCGCTATACTGTAGACGAAGATATCAAGGTTTCGTTTCGCCGCAATTTTCGTATCAAGCTGACGAAGCGAGCCTGCAGCCGCATTACGCGGGTTCGCAAACGGCTCTTCTTCGTTTTGTAATCTTTTTTCATTTAATGCTTCAAAAGAAGGTTTTGGCATAAATGCCTCGCCTCTCACTTCAATCGACAGAGGACGTTTGATTTTGAGCGGGATGGAACGAATGGTTTTGAGGTTTTCAGTAATATCCTCACCCGTTGTCCCATCTCCACGCGTGGCACCTCGGACAAACACACCGTTTTCATAACGGAGAGAAACAGCGAGTCCGTCAATTTTCAGCTCGACATTGTATGCGACATCGTCACCAACTGCTTGACGAACCCGTCGGTCAAAATCAAGAAGGTCCTGTTCATTAAACGCATTCCCGAGGCTGAGCATCGGTGTGCCGTGAAGCACTTTTTGGAAGGCGTCTAACACAGCGCCTCCTACTCTTTGTGAAGGGGAGTCCGCTGCTTTTAAATCAGGGTGCTCTTCCTCTAAAGAGATCAGCTCACGCATCCGCGCATCATATTCAGCGTCAGGAACACTTGGACGATCAAGTGTATGATATTCGTAGTTGTATTGGTTCAAAATCTGGTGCAGTTCCTCGATCCGGCGTTTCGCTGCTTCTTTATCCATCTGCTTCTTCCTTTCAATTCATCCGTTTTATAAGTGCTATCGGTTTATTGCTTCTCAATTGGCGCAAATGCTGCGAGAAGACGCTTAATGCCTGTAGGGCTTGGGAAGGCAATATCAAGCTCTGTGCTGTCTCCACTGCCTTTTACACTCACAACCGTTCCAACGCCCCATTTTTTATGAGCCGCTTTATCACCCACAGCCCAGCCAATACTTCCGCCGCCTGTGTTTTGAATGGTTTGAGTTTGCGGACGTGAGACAGGTCCCCGTCTTTGCGGTCTTTCTCTTGTTTGGCCAAACGGTGTTTTCGTTTCTTTCTTCTCATTTAGGTTGTCCAATAAATCAGCTGGTATTTCTCGAATGAATCTTGATTCAAGGTTCATGTTTGTCCGGCCGAAGAGTGTTCTCATCTTGGCACTTGATAAATAGAGCTCTTTTTCCGCCCGTGTGATGCCTACATAGGCAAGGCGGCGCTCTTCTTCCATCTCTGCATCTTCCATTAATGAACGGCTGTGCGGGAAAACACCTTCCTCCATGCCCATTAAGAAAACAACAGGGAATTCTAGACCTTTTGCAGCATGAAGAGTCATTAAGATGACGGCATCCTGATCTTCTTCCTCATTCTCATCCAGCTTATCAATGTCTGCGACGAGGGCGAGATCTGTCAGGAAAGTCACGAGAGACTTGTCTTCATTTTGTTCTTCAAAGTTCTTAGTCACGGAGAGAAACTCGTCAATATTTTCTAGACGGCTTTGTGCTTCAATCGTTTTTTCAACCTTCAGTGCTTCACGATAGCCTGTTTTCTCTAGGATTTCTTCTGTTAATTCTGTGACAGATAAATAATCCTGCATGTTCGTCATTTGATCAATGAGCTGTTTGAACTCATCAAGCGCATTGGCTGCCCTTGCACTGAGTCCAATGAAATCTACCTGACCAAGCGCTTCAAACATAGACAGGTCATTCATCTCCGCATATGCTGCGATTTTATCAACAGATGTCGCACCGATTCCACGCTTTGGTACGTTGACAATACGTGCAAAGCTAATGTCGTCATCTGGGTTAGCTACTAGGCGTAAGTAAGCCAAAATGTCCTTGATCTCTTTCCTGTCATAGAACTTCGTGCCGCCGACAATGTTGTATTGAATGTTTGACTTCAATAATGTTTCCTCTATGACACGAGACTGGGCATTGGTTCGATAAAGAATCGCAAAATCGGATAATTTACGCTTACCGCTCTGATGAAGCTGATGAATCTTTCCAGCAACAAATTGACCTTCACCGAATTCATTATCTGCACGGTAATAGGCAATCTTCGCTCCTTCATCATTTTCTGTCCAAAGATTTTTCGGCTTACGGTTTGAATTGTTTTGGATCACCGTGTTTGCGGCATTTAGAATACGTTTAGTCGATCTGTAATTTTGCTCAAGCAGAATCACTTCACTGGACGGATAATCTTTTTCAAAGGAGAGAATGTTTGTAATATCCGCTCCGCGCCAGCGGTAAATGGACTGATCCGAGTCACCGACAACACATATATTTTGAAAACGCTGAGCGAGCAGTTTCACAAGCATGTACTGCGCTCTGTTCGTATCCTGATACTCATCGACATGAATGTATTGGAATTTCCGCTGATAGTGTTCTAATACTTCAGGGATGCGCTCAAACAGACGAATCGTCATCATAATTAAATCATCAAAATCGAGTGATTGGTTTTTGAGTAACCGTTTTTGATAATCTGTATAGACGTCGCTGACCACTTGATCATAGAAATCACCAGCTGTTTTGGCGTATTCCTCTGCGTCTATGAGTTCGTTTTTTGCACTGCTGATTGAACCTAAAATGCTGCGTGGATCAAACTTTTTAGGATCGATATTTCGTTCTTTCAGAATATTTTTTATGACTGAAAGCTGATCAGATGTGTCTAATATAGAGAAGTTGCGATTTACACCAATACGGTCAATATCGCGTCGTAAAATGCGCACACACATGCTGTGGAACGTAGAGATCCAAATGTCATCGGCACCAGGCCCTAAAATGGCTTGTACACGCTCACGCATTTCACGTGCTGCTTTATTTGTAAACGTAATCGCTAAAATGTTCCACGGAGCCACATGCTTTTCGGCCATTAAGTAGGCAATTCGATGTGTGAGCACCCGTGTCTTCCCGCTTCCTGCTCCTGCCATCAAGAGGAGGGGACCGTCTGTTGCTTTGACCGCTTCTTTCTGCGCGTCATTCAGCCCTTCTAATAGATGATTCGATATTTCATTCATTCCATTCACCGCCAATTCGAACTTATGTTCTATTTTAACCCGTTTCGTCTTGTTTGACTATGATGACTTTTTGACTGCGCCCACTGTCTTTAATGCTTCTTTGAAATTGTCATAAATGACGTTTCCTACAACAACCACGTCTGCATGCTGTGCAAAGTCTGTTGCCTGCTTCGCGTTTTCAATGCCCCCGCCATAAAAAAGGACCGTTTCATGAAGCACTGCTTTTGTTTCTTTCACAAGCTCTATATCTCCAAGCGTTCCGCTGTATTCTAGATAAAAAATGGGCAGCTTCATCAAATGCTCTGCCACTCTTGCATATGCCCTTACGTCATCGATGTCCAGCGCTGTATTTGCCTCTGTGAGCTTGGCCGCTTTACACTCTTCATTTAAAATAACATAGCCTTCAGGCACAATCTCTTCCATTGACATCAAATCACCGAATTCCTTCATCGCGTCCTTATGAAGCCCAACAATCCAATCAGGATGAGAGCTGTTTAAGACGGTCGGGATGAAATACAGATCGAAGCCCGGCACAATCATCTCATGTGTTGAGATTTCGAGCACACATGGCACAAGAAATCGGCGGACCTTTGACATCAATTGGAGCACATTGTCCTCTGTCACATTGTCACTGCCGCCAATCAATATGGCATCCGTACCAGATTCACAAATCGCCTCCAGCTGTTCATCGGATATTTCTTTATTTGGATCGAGTTTAAAGACATGCTTCCACTCGGTAACATCATACATGAAAAACGTTCCTCCATTCGTTTCATTCCATTTAAATATTATAACAAAATCAGTGACCGCAAAAAATGGGTAACCTCCTTCAGCTAAAAGTTTCATTCTTTTGAAAATGGACGATTTTAACTCTAAATGAGGCTAATGGAGACTATGTGAAAAGATCCACTTCAAGAGGACTAAGGGAGATAAATATATTAATACTGAACTGAAATGCGAGCTGCTTCGTCTCATCACATGATATTATACAATAAAGGAACATTTTACTATCTAATAAGCAGGTGAATGATTTGAAAAGAACCATCACATATGATCAAACGATCGACATCGGATACATTGATCTCATCCCGCCTAGAATCGGAACAATCAAAGAAACCATTGAATTTGACGTAAATGAATGTGTGAATGCAGATATTGATAAAGAGGGCCGAGTGGCTGGGCTGGAGCTATTTGCAGAAGAAGCCGAGGTTTTGAAGCATGCACCCGTTTATGAGGACGAGCTTTCGTTACGTTTTACGGATCAGGAAGTTCTCTCAACCTATCATTTGTCAGGCATTGAATTTCAATTCTCGACGCCTGATCACAAAGGGCTGATCGGTTTTACGATTGTCGATCCTCTTCGATATAACGTCAAAATAAAGACAAGAAAAAACCGTTTTGAATGGTCAAAACGGTTTTTCCAAACTATTGTCTCACTTCATTGAAATAATGGACGGATGTCATGGCCCCTTCATCGACCATCTTGTTGTCTTGAATATCTAATGGATCAGGGTGTCCGGCTTTTTCAGGAATCTTTTCATCTGAGCGGAACATGCTTGCCCATTTTTTGAGATGCTGTTTATTTTTTACCGCTAATAACACAGCACCACCAACCCCTAATCCTGCAAGTACATACGCATTTGGACGCTTATTCATGTATGTTCCCTCCCCTTATGATCTTATTTGTAAGTTACCCCGCCTTTTTATTTCTAAACGTCACAATCTGTTGAAGTGGTTTCTCTTTCAATGAAAAGTGGAATAACAACAGCAATGATAGAGAAAAGAGGGGATCTTCGTGACAACAACTTTCATTGTCATTGGCGCACTATTAGTGATTTGTTTCATCTTACCAATCATTTTATTCATCTGGATTTGGATGCGAGATGAAAAACAGGAAGAGCATTCTGTCCTGCGAAATTATCCGGTCATTGGAAAGCTGCGGTTTATTTTTGAAAAAATAGGACCTGAGCTGCGCCAATATCTTTTTCTGAATGATCGGGAGGAGCTTCCTTTCTCAAGAAGAGAATATGAGCAAGCTGTCATGTCTGGGAAGTACAAAAGCCGGACGATGGGCTTTGGATCAAAACGTGATTTTGACAAGCCTGGTTACTACATTCGCAACGTCCTATTTCCAAAGCAACGAGATGAGTTACGCATCGATCAATCTGAAAAAATTCATACAAAAGTGTATCAGATTGATCAAGACAATTTACTGCGAAGAAGTGAACATACCAAAGAGGTCGAAGCAAAACCTTACTATCTCCATCAAGACGATGTACAAGTGATTGGCGAACACACATGTCAAAAGCCTTTCCGTGTAAAAGGCCTGATTGGACAGTCTGCCATGAGCTACGGATCTTTAGGCGACAGGGCCATTACAGCACTATCCTCTGGATTAAAAATGGCTGGCGGTACGTGGATGAACACAGGTGAAGGCGGGCTTTCCCCATATCACCTCAAAGGCGGAGCCGATATCATTTGCCAGATTGGGCCTGGTCTATTTGGTGTCAGAACAGAGGATGGTGCTTTCTCCTTTGAAGAATTTAAGAAAAAAAGTGAGCACGAGGAAGTCAAAGCCTTTGAGCTGAAGCTGGCACAAGGAGCAAAAACACGCGGCGGTCATATTGACGGCGAAAAGGTCACCGAAGAAATTGCGAATATCCGTAAATTGCCGCCCCATCAATCCATTGACAGCCCAAACCGATTTGAGATGTTCCACTCCATTCCTGATATGTTTGATTTCATTGAACAGCTGCGAAGTATAGGCGGAAAGCCTGTTGGCATCAAGCTTGTGGTCGGACATAAAGAAAACATTGAAGAGCTTGCAGCGTATATGAAAAAAAGCGGAAAGCATCCTGATTTCATTACAGTGGATGGCGGAGAAGGCGGCACTGGCGCATCCTTTCATGAATTGGCAGATTCCGCAGGGCTGCCCATTTTCACGGCGCTCCCAATGGTTCATCAAATATTGAAAGAATACGGTGTCAGAGATCAGGTAAAACTCTTTGCTTCCGGCAAACTTCTCTCACCTGATAAAATTGCGATTGCCCTTTCCATGGGTGCTGACTTTGTAAATATCGCACGGGGACTCATGTTTTCAGTCGGATGCATTCGCGCACAAGTGTGCCACACGAATAAATGCCCAGTCGGGGTCGCCACTACGGATCCAAAGCTGCAAAAGGGTTTATCAATTGAAGAAAAGAAATACCGAGTCTGCAATTATATCCTTTCTCTAAGAGAAGGTTTGTTTAACTTATCCGCAGCCGCTGGAATTGAATCTCCCATTCATTTTAATGAAAAACATATTATCTACAGACAAGAAAATGGCCAGACAAGTGAAGTGCCGATGTTTTCAGGGACACAGCCATCTGTCTAGTTTGAGAAAAGGTGCGTTTTCGCACCTTTTTTTCGTTGACATTTTGGCTCAATCGCGTATAAAGAACTTAGACAAATGATAGGAGATGGAGGATGCGTGTTGGTTATAGGCGAGCTAAAATAAAAAACAGGACCGCTTGATTCAGCCAGTCCTTGCTTGTCTTTTCAGCGCTCTCCATAAAAAAACTGTAAACAACTCCATTCTTGTTGAAAAGGATTGTTTACAGTGAAAGCTGTTTTATTTTGTTTCGTCATTTGCCTGCTGTTCTGCTACGCGGTCAAGTGCCATCGTATAGGCATCATTTCCGTAGTTCAAGCAGCGTTTGACACGTGAGATGGTTGCAGTGCTCGCACCTGTTTCCGTCTCAATTTTATGATACGTGTTCCCCTCGCGAAGCATACGCGCTACTTCAAGACGCTGTGATAAAGATTGGATTTCATTGATGGTACACAAATCATCAAAGAATCGATAGCATTCTTCCAGGTCTTTAAGGGATAAGATGGAGTTGAATAACTGATCTAAGCTTTTGCCCCTTAATTTATCAATTTGCATCTTTATACATCTTCTCCTTTACTATTGGCACACCGCTTCGCACGACATTCTAAGAAGAAAAGCGGTATCTTTCCTGACTAATTTTTTTCAACCTCAGCAATGAGCTTTGAACGAATCATGACAGGTTTGGTTCTACGCTGGAAATGCCGTCAGTTCTTTCGTAAGCCGAAGCTTCTTTATCGTATACAAATTCGACAAGTTCTGTCATTTTCCTTGTACGACAATCTGACAAACTTGTTTGCTTTCGATATCAGAATCACTTCTGCTTGATTAGGTATGCCCTAAAATACAGGTTGTGCGGAAAGCTCGGCGAGACCACAAACATGCGCCCCGCCTCGCTCAATTATTCAAAATATGTTGGTCGGCCAGCGTAACCGACAGATTCATTTTTCAATTAGGGCATTTCACTCGTCATGTCAAAGCCCTCTGCTTCAACAACTCCACATAAGCATTTTCACTTACATGGCAGCGAAGAGATCCATTGCTCACTTCTGCCCTATAACAGCTGTCAGAAATGTGGCAAAGATGATACAGCTCCACTCTGTTATATTTTAACGCATTATAGACGGAAAGAGTACAGTTTTTTTCATGACATCAAATATTCCTCTTGGTGTCACTCGAATATACGGCAAATGTGTACTTTGGAAAAAGACAAGTGTATCAATTGGGCAATCAAATGGATAGCCTCGCTCAATGAGCAGCTCGCGTAATGTTTGTATCTGCTGAAGAACAGTCTCAAACGGTTCAGCCGATGCACAGCCTGATAATTGCAGCGGGATTTCGTGCAAAATTTTCCCGTTCTCTGTGAGGACGATCCCCCCGCCGATTTCTTTCATTCTCTTATGTGCCAGCATCATGTCCTCTTTATTTTTCCCAATCACTAAAATGTCACCCGTGAGCGAAAATGAGCTGACAAAGCCTTGCACTTTGTTTGCGAAACCTTTGAGCATCGTATTCACACGCCACTCGCCTTTTCGGTCAATCAAGCTAAAGAAACTTTGATCATGGTCACAGGACAGCTGGTTCACCGAGTTATCAATCTCCACTGTATAAGGCTCCATGATGACAGCATTTCTCATTTTGACACCTAGCGGCATGGAAAATTGCAAATCACTCATCGTCAGATCATAGCATAAATCTAATGGAACAAGCCCGCCATTTTTCCATTTAGTTTCTTGAAATTGATGCTGGTTCTCGCCATCCAATTTGAGAATAACCCCTTTAGATATCACCGTTTCAGGATTTGGGTTCATCGGATCATCTAAAATATTCAAAGAAGCCAGCCGGCCGGGACCGACAACACCTAATAGGTCATCAATTTGATAGTATTTTGCAATGTTAAATGTCGCCATATTATACGCATCAATGATAGGCACGCCTTCTTCAAGGGCAATTGAAATCAAACGATTAATCATACCTTCCTCATAAAAATGAGGCGCAGCTCCGTCTGTTGTATAGAAAAAGTGATCATAGTGTCTAAAATCACGCTCGTGCAGTTCTCTTAAAATGTTCACTAAATCTGGGCGGATGGAAGAATGACGAAGTGAGACATGGTAGCCAAGGGACAAGCGTTTTAGCACATCGTCCGCATTCATCGCTTCATGATCGCTGTCCGCGCCAAACAGCTTCATTTTTGTTAGCGTTTTCTCGGAAGCTCCGGGGAAATGCCCTTCAATTCGTTTTCTCTGCTTCTTCGTTTCTTGCATGCAATATAAAATGAGATCATCACCGTCCATCAATCTTGGCCAGCTTGTTAATTCGCCGCCTTGAAGGACATCAGGATGATCAATCCATTCCTTGCGATAGTTGATAGGAAGCATCTCATCTTCATATCTGACTTCAGTCTGAAGATCGTATCTAGACCACCAGAAATACTGAAATGGCTGCTGTTTTAATTCACACAGAGCGGAAAGCGCTTTCTTTTCATTGCTCTGCAAAAGAAGAAATAAGTTATCGCTGACCATCGTTGTTGTGCCAAATTGAGACACATATTCTGCAAGTGATTGGGGATTATAAATATGGAACGGATGCGCGTGAGGCTCTATATACCCAGGCACAATGTATTTCCCTTCACAATCAATCACACGTTTAGCTAATTTATTTTGAGGAAGCTCTGCTCCGACATAAACAATTCGATCATCATGTATCCAAATATTTGCCTTCACCCATTGTTTCAAAAATGGGTTTAGCACGAGTCCATTCGTTAAAAGGAGTGTTGGAACTATTTTTGAGTCGACTACATCGATTTGTGTGCGGATGTCATTGTTTCTCCAATTAAAAGTACGTTCGGACATTCACATACTCTCCTTCATTTGTATTAGCACTATCGTAACATAACGAACCACGTTACGCATTAATGAAACGTTACAATTTCTTGAAATCACACTTAAAATATTTAAAAAAGGAGATTCACCTTCAATGAAACCTAATCTCGGCTTAATGGAAGCGCTCATTCGAATTGCCTGCGGAATGACAATATGTACTGTGGCTGGTTCTTTATATGCTAGAAAACCATGGAGTAAAATGCTGCTTTTCAGCATCATGTGCGGCGGGATGAAACTGGCATCTGGCATTCTTCGTTTTTGTCCAGTGACATATATGTGTGAGCAGCAGGACACACATAAAGAGAAGGCTGAGTGAACAGCCTTCTTTTTTTGTGATCGTTTTCATATCACTCCGCTGCTTCACACCATTCCACCATCGTACCTGCGATAATTTCTGCTGCTTCAATCACATGCTCAATGTCGATGGATTCATTCGGAAAATGGGCAAGCTCTGTTGTTCCAGGTCCAAACACGATGATCGGAATACCTGCCGCCTGTGACAGTAATCCGCCGTCTGTTCCCCAAGGAGCGGCTTCGATCTTTGGCGGCTCCTTCTTGACTGCTTCATATTGTTCCTTCAATAGACATAAAAGTGGATGATCCGTATCGATTGAGCCTGGAAGCCATCTTGCCCCAAACCATTCGACCTCGACAGGATGATCTTTGAACCATTCATCCTTTTCCCCAAGTCCCGTCATCCAATTTTCTAATTCCTTCTCTGCCTGCTCAACCGTCTCACCTGGCATCACTCCAAGTCTGCCCTCCATTGTGACCAGATCTGCTACAGAGGACGGCCAATCACCGCCTTGAATTTTCCCCATGTTGATGGGGATCGGAATTGGGATATGCTGAAATAACGGCTCGGTGATGCGCTGATTTCGTTCTTCTTCAAGTGCCGCTATATGCGTAAGAACGATCATACTCTTTTCAATAGCGGAAACACCGTGATATCTTGTTCCGCCATGAGCTGCCCTTCCTTTAATATACAGTCTGAACCACTTAGATCCCTGCTGAATCGGAAAGATTTTCATATGACTTGGTTCTGGAATGATGGCCGCATCTGCTGTATACCCTCTCAGTATGGCTGCAAGGGTGCCTGCACCGCCGCTTTCTTCTTCGACGACACTATGAAACACAACATCTCCTTTCAGCGGAATCTGAAGCGCATGCAGTGCCTCTAGTGCGAAGAGTAAAGAAACATTTCCGCCTTTCATATCTGTTGCCCCGCGTCCATAAAGTCTCCCGTTTATGATATGCCCGCTGTAGGGCGGATATGTCCATTGTTTCGTATCTCCTGCTGGAACAACATCCACGTGCCCATTTAATAAAATGGATTTGCCGCCGCCTTTCCCCTTCAATCGTCCGGCGACATTGGGACTTCCTTTAAAGGAACGCCTCGGGGAATAGAAATACGGATGTTCCAGCAGGTCTTCTCCGCCAATATCCCATACATCTACATCAAAACCAATTGCGGAAAGCTTATTTGTTACGATTTGCTGCACATCTTGTTCATTCCCTTGGGTGCTTTCACATTGCACCATTTGCTGAAGAAGCGCAATCGCTTCATCTTGGTGCTCTCTCATCCAGCTTCTGATACGTGTAATTGGCTGCAAGTCAGTCATCCTTTCTACACAACAGATTTGACATCAGGCGCTAAAATTAATGGGGCCTCTGTCGCCCTTATGACATCTTCCGGCTGAAACGGCGGCATGACTTCACGTAAAATGAGCAGCTGTGATTTGACCTCAATGACTGCCATATCCGTAATAATCAGATCCACACAAGACTTAGCGGTTAAGGGCAGTGTACAGGCAGATTTCACCTTTGACTCACCGTGTTTATCAAGGTGGCTCATCACCACCACAACCTTTTTCGCCTTTTGCGCAAGCTCAATCGCTCCGCCCATCCCCGGTACTCGTTTGCCCGGCACAATCCAATTCGCAAGATCACCCTGACTGCTTACTTCAAGTGCACCTAAAATGGTCATATCCAGCATGCCTTTTCGAATGATGCCAAAAGCTGTCGTGCTGTCCATGTATGAACCGCCTTTTGTTAATGTAATGGGAAAACCGCCTGCATTGCACAAATTCGGATCTTCTTCTCCTTGTGCTGGTGAGGCTCCTGCCCCCATAATGCCGTTTTCTGCATGCAGCCACACCCTGTAATGCGCTGGGATGTATTCAGCTGCAAGTGTCGGGATGCCGATCCCTAGATTGACGATCATACCATCTTCAATTTCCTGCGCCGCGCGTTTGGCTATGCGGTGTCTTAAATCGATGTCTCCCATGCCCATGTCCAGTTCACTCCTTTTGATTGCACGATCTGGTTCACAAATACCCCTGGTGTCACGATTTCTTCTGGATGAAGACTGCCCACAGGCACAATCTCTTCCACTTCCGCAATGGTCCAGTCTCCTGCCATCGCCACAATCGGGTTTGTATTCCGTGCACTTTTATCAAAAATCAGATTTCCTGCTTCGTCTGCTTTGAGGGCATTCACAATGGCAATATCCGCTGTTAGCGCAGGCTCAAGGATATATGTGTTCCCGTTTAGCGGAACGAGCTGCTTCTCATCGAGATTGAGGCTATCCATGCCGACATCTGTCACAATGCCTGCCAAGCCCATCCCGCCTGCTCGAATTTTTTCTGCTAGAATGCCTTGCGGGTAAAAATGAACGTCTAGTGTACCTGCCTGCATTTTCTGTCCGGCTATTGGATTTGAGCCAATATGAGAAGCAATGATCTTCTTGACTCTTCCTTCTGTGATCAGCCGGCCAACACCTATTTGCGGGAAGCCTGCATCGTTTCCGATCAATGTCAGATCTTTGATATTCGCTTCTAGGATGGCGTCGATCAATGATGGCGGGGACCCTACGCCGCCAAACCCGCCAAACATGATGGTCATGCCGTCCCTAAAATGCGTGATCACTTCATCAACATTCGCTGTTTTGTTCATCATCTTTCCTCCCTACATCGCAGATGGGAAAAACCCTCGGTTGATGACTTCTTGTTCGACCTGCGTGATTGTCTGCTCAAATAATTGAATGAGTTCATCCATCTCCTGCTGCGTGATGGAAAGCGGCGGTGCAATCATGACCGCTGCACCTCCCACTCCATCCTCTCCAGCGCTTGCTGGGTAAACAAGCAAGCCATTTTGCTTGGCCGTCTCAACGACTAAATGCGTCATTTGAGCATGGGCAGGAAATGGTGTTTTCGATAAGCGGTCTGCGACAAACTCAATGCCAATGAGCAGTCCCTTTCCTCTCACATCTCCTATGATGAAATGGTTTGTTTGCAAATCCTTTAAAGCATTCATTAAATATCGGCCAGACAGATCCGCTCGTTCAGGAAGCTGATGTTTTTTCATATATCGTATGACAGCTAGTGAGACGGCTGCTGAAAGCGGATTGCCGCTATAGGTGTGACCTGCCATCACAGAACCTGAACCGCTCAGAATCGGTGCGATAACATGATCTGCTGAGACGGCTGCCGCAATCGGTGAATAGCCGGCACTCATGCCTTTGCCGAGAACCATAATATCTGGTACGACGCCCCAATGTTCCATCGCAAACATTTTCCCAGTTCGTCCAAAGCCTGTCATGACTTCGTCTGCAATCATTAAAATACCGTTTTCCTCACAGACACGCTTCATCGCTTCAAAATATCCGTCTGGCGGTACAAGCGCCGCTCCCGATGCTCCAACAATCGGCTCTGCAATAAAAGCGGCAATCCTCTCTTTTCCTATACGCTGAATGACGGTTTTAAATTCCTGGACATACCATTCGACCTGCTTGACCTCTTCCTTTGGCAGCCATGAACGATAGCTATATGGCGGAGACAGCACCGGATGCTTTTCGAGCAATGGTTCAAAGCGCTCTCTCCTTGCAATATGTCCTGACATCGACAGCGCACCGAGTGTGATGCCGTGATAACTCATCCATCTTGAGATAATGTGATTTTTCTCAGCCTTCCCCTGCTCCTGCCAATGCTGAATAGCAATTTTCATAGCCGTTTCCGTTGCCTCTGATCCGCTTCCGACAAAAAAAGACCAGTTCAGGTTACCTGGGCAAAGCGTACTCAATTCATAGGCAAGTTCTTCTGCTGGTTCATTTGTGAATTGCGATCTGTACGTAAAGCTCACTTTTTCCGCTTGCTCTGTCATGGCATCAATGATCTCACGTATGCCATGTCCAATACTTGCCGTGACAGCCCCCGAAGAGCCGTCTAAATATTTTTTCCCGTCCCGATCATATAAATAAATCCCCTCTCCTTTCACAGCCACAGGATAATGCTGATTCAACATCGGTTTGATTAAGTAATCCCGGGTCTCCACTTTGCCATTCCTCCCTCTCTTGTCAGCAGCTGCATCTTTCTTTTTTCATGAATCGCAAGAAAATTTTGTATACTTGTTATAAGATTAGCTTAATCAAGAGGGCAGTCATCCTCCATTCGCCACATGCCCGAATTTCACACGCATTTTTTATACATCGTGTATAAGAGTGTTCAAAAGGAGGTCATGAGTCTATGGCGATTCTCGTCAAAGATGCACTCTCGCTCGATATCATGAAGGGAACAAAGCTGCTTGCTGGAGAAAATGGACTGGACCGCCTCATACAGTGGGTGACCATCGTGGAAATTATCGAGGACACCTCGAGGCTTTCCGAAGGGGAATTACTCGTCACAACCGGATTCGGACTCGCGGACAATCAAGAAAGACGCGACCGGCTTGAGGAATTGATTCAATCTCAAAGGCTATCAGCCATCGCTATTTATAAAGGTGTATACTTAAGCGACATTCCAGCATCACTCATTCAAGCAGCGAAAAATAGCGGCATTCCGCTCATCGAAATTCCGCCGCACATCAATTTCTCAGACATTACAAAAGCCGTCCTAGAACAAATCGTGAGCAGTCAGCTCCATCAGCTTAAATATTCATCAGCGATTCATCAAAGACTGACCCAATTAAATGTAAGGAATAAAAATGTGACGCAAATTACAGATGAACTGGCACATCTCACTGCAGCGAACATTGTCGTGCTTGATGTCTTTTTACATCAAACAGCGGCTCATCTCATCAAAGATGAAGTGACGTACTCTCCTGCCTTTGGCTTTCTGACAGATCGTGAACCAATTGAAACCATGCCCCTTCTTAAGCAGGCAGAGGAGAAAGGCCGGCTCGTCTATGACACGTACGGAGCGTTTGTCCTCGCCGCATGTCCGGTGATTGCGATGGGGGATATTTTCGGGTTTATTGTGTCTTTAAAGAAAAAGGATACGTGGCATCATCTCGACGCGATTGCCATCGAGCATGCCGGGGCAGTGTATGCGATTGAATGGCTGAAGCAAAAGGCCATTCAAGATACAGAAAACCAAATGCAGGGACATTTGTTAGATGATATTTTGCAGCAGCAATATACAGAAGAAAGCTACGTGGTCGAACAAGCAACAAAGCTGCAATATGATATGAGCGATGAGCAGGTGGTGATCTACTTTCAATTTCAGCATCAGCACACACAGCTCGATCATCAAATGATGCAGCGCCTCTCTCAATTACTCACATCGATCTTTGAACGCAGACATATTCCCTTTTTACTAAAGGCAAGGCTCGATTCCATTTTTGTCCTGACACCCGCAGGAAAAAAAGCGTTTCAAGAAGCGGAGTGGTATCGCGCAGCAGAGGAGTGCCGGAGCACTTGGTCGTATTTTTTTCCCGTCCATCCGATTGTCATTGGCATCGGGAGAGCCTATGACCAGATCAGTCTCTTTGCAAAAAGCGCGAAGGAAGCGCAGTATGCAGCAAGGCTCCTTCCGCTTTTAAAAACAGACGAAAGCATCATTCATTATCAAAAGCTTGGCTTATATGGCATGCTTCTTGAAATGAATGAAGCGGGTATGAATTTGCATGACTTTTACGTGGAGCTGTTAAGTCCTTTGCTTTTTACGAAAAAACAAGGGGCTGACCTGATCCATACACTCGAAGTGTATTTGGCACACAATGAAAATATTCAAAAATCTGCGGGAGAATTGTTTATTCATAGACATACATTAAGCTACCGGCTGAAACAAATTGAAACGAGAACAGGCTGCAGCCTCAAATCCACTGATGATCGGATGAAGCTGCAGCTCAGTATCATGGCGTACCGTCTATCTGGTCTGCTAGATCAGATGAGAACCATTTCATGATTCATTCGGCGTTTTGACCCATAGATTCATATCTTCAATTTTGTCAAAAATATAGCAGTTGTTTTGGAAGCGCCCGGTATACGTATACCCGAGCTGATAAAACACTTGATTCATCCCATAGGACAGTGCACGTGCAAGAGAATAAAAGACATAGATATGCATCGACTGGAGTTCTTTTTCAAGTGCTAGAATCAAATGATGCATGAATCCTAGTTTTCTGTATGATGGAAGGGTCGCACAATCTGTTAATTCCGCATGGCCATATAACGCATTGATTTCAGCGGATGCTGCACTCACAATGTGTCCGTCATGTTCAACAACATAAAAGACAGTCCCTTCCGCCATTACCTTTTGGATATAATCTGGCTCGTTCATTGGCGTAGGATACGTTTCAAAGACCGTATCATAGAGCTTTGCCAGCTTGTGAATATCCTTCGGATCGGCTTTCCTCATCACATACTCATCCTGCCACGTGCCTTGGTCTTTTTTCATCTCCTTCGCTTGAATGGATGCGACGATCTTATCTTCCTCCAGCCAATACGAACTGTTCATTCGATCCTCAGTGAGAAAAAGCGACATGCCGTACGCATCACTTCCGAGGAAATAATGAGAAAACACCCCTTCAAGCCGAAAGCCTTTTTCTAAAAAAAGAGGTACATGCTCACGTCTTACTTTCACAATGACCTTAGAAACCTTACAGTCCGCCGCTTCCTGAAGTACCGACTGAATCACATCCCGCACCCTGCCGCTATAGTCATCCAAACGGATTCGCTCATTAAATGAATCAATACAGATCAAGGCAGAAAAACGCTCGTTTGCAAGTTTCTTCAATTGCACCATATACTCATCCTCTCTTAGCTAATGAAAAACTTCCAAATTAAAAATGAAGAAATAGCAATGCCAGAAACAATTGAAATGATCATATAACTAATGGCTAAGCCTTTTTTCAATTTATTCTGCTTAATGGCAGTCAACATGATGTTATTTATAGTTATGAGATATAAAATAAGCATGACGATTGCAAAGATGATAAATGCTTTGATTTCCATGTTTCCTCCCTATATCTATTCGTGATCCCATACTACTTCTTCATATTCTATCGGCATCCCTTCTCATGAACAAAAAACACCTTTCCATCTCATCAGATAGAAAGGTGTTTTAATTAAACGGATTTCCCCGCAGCCTTCAGTGCACGGGCGCCAATGTCACGGCGGTAAAATAGACCTGGCTGCATGATTTCTTCAACCGCTTCATACACTCTTGATCTTGCCGCTTCAAATGTATCGTCAAATGCCGTCACATTCGCTACACGGCCGCCATTTGTGACGAATTGATCGTTTTCTTTTTTTGTTCCTGCGTGGAAGGTCACGACATCAGACACCGTTGTTTGCAAAGCACCAATCGGTGTGCCTTTTGCGTAGTCCTCCGGGTATCCTTCTGAAGCAAGAACGACACTGATAGCGGCAGTGTCTTTCCACTGTAAGTCCACATCTTTTCCGTCCAGAATGTCGAGGAAGACTTGAACTAGATCTGATTCAAGACGAGGGAGAACCACCTGCGTTTCAGGATCACCAAAGCGTGCGTTGAACTCAATGACTTTTGAGCCTTCTGGTGTCAGCATTAAGCCTGCATATAAAATGCCTGTAAACGGACGCTCTTCCTGCACCATTGCGCGAGCCGCCGGTTTGACGACATCTTCCACCGCTTTTTGGACGACTTCTTCTGAAATTTGCGGAACTGGCGAATAAGCCCCCATCCCGCCGGTATTCGGCCCTTTGTCATCTTCGAATGCCCGTTTGTGATCCTGCGCGATCACCATTGGATACACCTTTTCTCCATTGACAAAGGCCATCAGTGAAAATTCCTCGCCTGTTAAAAATTCCTCGATGACGACAGATGCACTCGCATCGCCAAACTTTTCATCTTCCAAAAAGTCGTGCAGACAGTTGATCGCCTCTTCAAGTGTCATAGCGACTGTCACGCCTTTTCCTGCTGCAAGACCGTCTGCTTTAATGACAATTGGCGCACCCTTTTCTTCCACATAAGCCTTCGCTTCTTCAAACGATGTGAAGGTAGCGTAAGCGGCGGTCGGGATATCATAGTTTTTCATTAAGTCTTTTGCAAATTCCTTTGAGCCCTCAATCACCGCAGCTTTTGCATTTGGTCCAAATACCTTTAGATCTGCCTCTTCAAATGCATCCACTACACCTGCAATTAAAGGAACCTCTGGACCGACAATCGTTAAGCCGATTTCATTATCTTTTGCAAAACGAATTAATGCCTCATGATTACCTTCATCGATTGGGACAAGCTTCGCAGCATCTGTCATTCCATCATTGCCGGGTGCGACAAATACTTGGCTGACAAGTTCACTTTGCTTCACTTTCCATGCGATGGTATGCTCTCTTCCGCCTCTGCCGATAATTAATACGTTCACACTGTCATCCCCTTAATGTTTGAAATGTCTAACGCCAGTGAAGACCATGGCGATGCCGTATTCATCTGCCTTTTGAATCGATTCTTCATCACGAATGGAACCGCCTGGTTGAATGATCGCTGTGACGCCTGCCTTCGCAGCAGCTTCCACTGTATCGCCCATTGGGAAGAATGCATCAGAGCCTAGTGCGCTTCCTTTCGCTTTTTCACCTGCTTGTTCAATCGCAATGTTCGCTGAGCCCACACGGTTCATCTGACCAGCGCCTATACCTGCTGTCATTTGATCCTTCGCGAGGACAATGGCATTTGATTTCACATGCTTGACGACTTTCCATGCAAGCTTTAAATCTTTCCATTCGTCTTCTGTTGGTTCTCTTTTCGTTGGAATAGAGATGGTTGCTTCCTCTAAGCCGTACGTGTCAATATCCTGCACGAGCAGTCCGCCATGGACACTTGTCAGCTGCTTTTCTTTTTTCTCAAGATTCGCTTCTACATCTAGTGTTAATAGACGAAGATTCTTTTTCGCTGTTAACACGTCAAGTGCTTCTTGACTAAAAGATGGGGCGATGACGATTTCTAAGAAAATCGTATGCAGCACGTCAGCCGTTTGTTTGTCTACTTCACGGTTAAGCGCCACAATGCCGCCAAAAATAGAGGTTTCATCTGCTTTGAATGCACGGTCAAAGGCTTCAGCAATCGTTTCTCCTGTACCAACGCCGCACGGATTCATATGTTTTACAGCCACAGCCGCTGGCTCCGTAAATTCACGTACGATTTGAAGAGCTGCATCTGCATCTTTGATATTGTTATAAGAAAGTTCTTTTCCATGTAATTGCGTTGCAGTAGCCAAAGAGCCTTTGCTTGGAAGAGCATTTTCATAGAAAGTCGCCGCTTGGTGCGGGTTTTCTCCATAACGAAGGGATTGTTTTTTCTCAAACGTGACGGTGAACTGCTCTGGCTCTGTTTCGCCAACAAAGTTCGTTAAATAATCTGCAATGAGGGCATCGTAAGCAGCTGTATGACGGAATACCTTCGCCGCAAGCTCACGTTTTTTCTCAAGTGACACGCCGCCTTCTTTGATTTGCTGAACGACTGTACCATAATCACGAGGATCGACAATCACTGTGACGTCTTGGTGGTTTTTCGATGCCGCACGAAGCATTCCCGGTCCGCCAATATCAATGTTTTCAATTGCTTCTTCATACGTTACATCGTCTTTTGAGATCGTCTCTTTGAAAGGATAGAGATTCACGACAACAAGATCAATCGGCTGAATGCCATGCTTTTCAATCTGTGCCATATGCTCATCGTTTTCTCTCACTGCCAATAATCCACCATGAATGTTTGGGTGAAGTGTTTTGAGTCGTCCGTCCATGATTTCAGGGAATCCAGTGACTTCAGAAATCCCAATGACATCAATGCCATTCTCTTGAAGAAGCTTATGTGTACCTCCAGTTGAAATCACTTCAACACCAAGTTCTGTTAATTCTTTCACAAAAGGTACTAGATTCGTTTTATCGGAAACACTGATTAATGCGCGTTTGATCGTCATGCCTTCGTCACCTCATTAAGATAATTCTAAAAGTGATTTGATCACTTTTGGATATAGTGTGTGTTCTAGTTCATGCATTCTTTTTTCAATCGATGCAAGCTCTTCGCCTTGTTCAATATAAATCGCGGCTTGATCAATAATCGGACCTGTATCCATCCCTTCATCGACAAAATGGACAGTGATGCCTGCCACTTTGACACCTGCTTGATAGGCTTGTCCGATGGCATCAAGACCTGGGAAGGCTGGCAGCAAAGATGGGTGAATATTCACGATTTTCCCTCTATACGCTTCAAGTAATGTCGGACCGATCAGTCTCATATACCCAGCAAGGAAAACCCATTCTACTTCATGAAGCCTAAGCTGTTCGATGATCGTTTGTTCAAAAGCGGCTTTATTCGGAAAAGCCTTCGGGGTAAAAGCAAAGGAGGCAATGCCCTCTTTCTCAGCACGCTCCAGCACCTTCGCACCCGGTTTATCACAAATCACAATGGCGGCCTCTGCCTGCCACTGTTCTTCTTTTAACGTATCTATAATGGCTTGAAAGTTTGTCCCGCTTCCAGAGGCGAAGATCGCAAACTTCTTCATGAGAGGCTTCCACCGCCGAATGTGACACCTTCTCCTTTTTGAACACGACCGATGAGAAATGCTTTCTCTCCATCTTGTTCAAGTTCACTAATCACATCCACAAGATCGTCCTCTTTTACAGCTAGGACAAAGCCAATGCCCATATTAAACACGTTGAACATCTCTTCTGCCTTCAACTGACCCTTTTCTTGAATAAAGGAGAAAATTGGTGGTACTGGCCATGAGCCGTTATCAATCTCAACGCCAAGACCTTCAGGCAGCATACGTGGTAAATTCTCGATAAAGCCACCGCCTGTCACATGTGCCATGCCGTCAACTTTGCAGGCTTTCACTTGTTTGAGAACGGGCTTCACATAAATTTTTGTCGGTTCAAGAAGCTCTTCTCCAAGCGGTCTTGTAAAAGGTTCATACGTTTGGTGCAGATCAAGACCAGCGTCTTCCAGCAAAACTTTACGAACGAGAGAGTAGCCATTGCTATGAATTCCGCTTGAGCTCAGTCCAATGAGCAAATGTCCCTCTTTGATGCTGTCTCCTGTCACGATTTCATTCTTTTCAACGACACCTACCGAAAAACCAGCAATATCATATTCTTCTTCTGTGTAAAGACCCGGCATTTCGGCTGTCTCACCGCCGACAAGTGCTGAACCAGACTGCTCACAGCCGTCAGCCACCCCTTTGACAATGGATTCAATTTTTAGCGGATCTGCTTTTCCAACGGCTAAGTAATCTAAGAAAAAGAGCGGTTCTGCCCCTTGTGCAAGCACATCGTTGACACACATGGCCACGGCATCGACGCCGATCGTATCGTGTTTATCCATTAAAAAGGCAAGCTTTAATTTCGTTCCGACACCATCTGTTCCTGAAACAAGAACAGGCTTTTTATATGGCAGCTCAGATAGATCAAACATACCGCCAAATCCACCTAGAGCGCCCATGACACCTGCTCGTTTTGTACGTTCTACGTGTGTTTTCATTCGTTTGACGGCTTCATACCCTGCTTCGATGTCGACACCGGCGTTTTTATATGCTTCTGACATCCCATTCACTCCTTTTAGCTGCTGCTTTCCATGTATTTTCGGCAGAATGAAAGAGCAGCATATCAACTCATCTTGACTGCTGCTCCTTTATTCGATTATTTCGTCAGGACCGTTTCCTTCACATGCGGAAGAACTGTATCTTCATAAATTTCAGTCGGGTATTTCCCAGTAAAGCATGCTAAACACTGACCGCGCTGCGGATCATCATACTTCCTGCCAATCCCGTCCATTAAACCGTCTACAGATAAAAATGCAATGGAGTCTGCACCGATTTCCTGTCTAATTTCTTCCACTGAATGAGAAGAAGCAATCAGCTCTTCGTGTGTGGACGTATCAATTCCATAAAAACATGGATGCGCGATTGGCGGTGAACTAATGCGTACATGGACTTCCGTCGCGCCCGCTTCTCTTAGCATCGTGACAATTCTGCGGCTCGTTGTACCGCGTACGATGGAATCATCCACCATCACGACACGTTTTCCTTCGACAACCCCGCGCACAGCAGACAGCTTCATCCGTACGCCCTGCTCACGCAATGCTTGAGACGGCTGGATAAAGGTCCGGCCGACATAACGGTTTTTAATCAAACCGAGCTCATACGGAATACCTGTTGCTTCGGCATATCCAATCGCTGCAGAAATACTGGAATCTGGTACACCTGTCACAACATCTGCTTCGACATGCGCTTCTTCGGCAAGCTTTTTGCCTAGATTCTTTCTCGCACTATGCACATTGATGCCGTTGATATTGCTGTCAGGTCTTGAGAAATAAATGTATTCCATGCTGCACATGCTGCGGTTTATGTTCATCGAGAAGCGCTCAGATTTCAAGCCTTCATCATTAATGATCAGCATTTCGCCAGGCTCCACATCACGTAAATACGTAGCGCCGACGACATCAAATGCACATGTTTCAGAAGCGACAACATAAGCATCTCCAAGCATACCAAGTGAAAGTGGGCGTAAGCCGTTCGGATCAAGCGCCACGATCATTTCTGTTTCCGTCATTATTAAGAAAGCATATGCTCCTTTCAGCATGGACAGCGCATTTTTGATCTGCTCTTTTAATTCAATATGCCCGCTGCGCTTAATTAAATGAGCCAGCACTTCGGTATCAGAAGAGGTCTGGAAAATGCTCCCTTGGTTCTCTAGCTGCTGCTTTAACTGCGTTGCATTCACTAAGTTTCCATTATGAGCAAGGGCAAGACTGCCGTTGTTTTGCGAGCGGAAGAAGAGGGGCTGCACATTTTCAAAGCCGCCTCCGCCTGCTGTCGCATACCGAACGTGTCCGATCGCCCCTTTTCCTTTCAAATCCTTTAGCTCACCGTTTTGAAAGACTTCCGTAATCAGTCCAAGGCCTTTGTGTGATGTCAGGTTCTCACCATCTGTTGCAATGATTCCCGCACCTTCTTGTCCTCGGTGCTGAAGGCTATGCAATCCGTAATATGTGATTTGCGGGGCTTCTTCGTGTCCCCAAACCCCAAAGACACCACACTCTTCATTTAAGCCTCTGATTTCAGCAAGCATGGGATCGCTCCTTTCCATGCACGTTCAAGCTCGTTGACCGCTGCATGAATCCATTGTTGTCCTTCTTGATTTTTGACGGTAAATACACCATCATTTGTGACCGTTCCGACTTCTTTCGCATCTTTGACAGCTGCAGCAAACGCTTCGCGGTGCTCTGGTCTGACTGTGACAACAAAACGTGACTGTGTTTCACTGAATAAGGAAGCTTCGCTGTTTAAATCGATTTGGATATCAGCGCCAAGACCGTCTGTTCCAAATGTACTTTCAGCAAGTGCTACACCAAGTCCGCCTTCAGACACATCGTGTGCTGATTGAACGAGACCGTTTTGAATCGCGGCTAGAAGGGCTTCTTGACGCGTCAGCTCTACATCCAAATCAATGTCTGGTGCTTTTCCGTAAATACGGCCTTCTGTCATCTTTTGAAGCTCACTGCCTGCGAATTCTTCCTTCGTCTCACCAATGACGAAAATCACATCGCCAGCCTGCTGGAACGATTGAGTCGTAATATGAGCAGTATCTTCAACCAAACCAACCATTCCAATGACTGGAGTTGGGTAAATCGCTGTTCCATTTGATTCGTTATATAAAGAGACGTTCCCACCGATAACTGGTGTGCTTAGCGTGCGGCATGCTTCGCTAATCCCGTCAGCTGACTTTTCTATTTGCCAGAAAATTTCTGGTTTCTCCGGGTTACCGAAGTTCAGGTTATCTGTCACTGCAAGCGGACGAGCGCCTGAGCAGACAATGTTACGTGCTGCTTCAGCGACTGCGATTTTCCCGCCAACCTCTGGATCAAGGTAGAGATAGCGTGCGTTACAATCTGTTGTCATCGCTAGGGCTTTTTTCGTTCCGCGGATTCTTAGTACGCCCGCATCAGAGCCCGGTGCAACGACTGTATTTGTCCGAACCATGTAGTCATACTGATCATAAACCCATTCTTTACTTGCAATTGTTGGCTGCTGAAGGAGCTGCTTTAACGTTTCGGCTGCATCTGTGATGGCTGGAGCTTCAACTTTTGTTTCTAAAAACTCACGATAGTATGCAGGCTCACTTGACGGCTTGTGATAAACCGGTGCTTCTTCTGCAAGAGCGTCAACAGGAAGCTCACATACGACTTCACCTTGATGGAGTAAACGAAGCATTTTATCGTCTGTCACATGACCGACTGATACCGCTTCAAGATCGTATTTTTCGAATATATCAATGATTTCTTGTTCGCGGCCTTTTTCAATGACCAGCAGCATTCTCTCTTGCGATTCAGACAGCATCATTTCGTATGCCGACATACCTGTTTCACGCTGCGGAATGAGATCTAGATTCATCTCGATTCCAGAACCTGCTTTACTTGCCATTTCCGCGCTTGAGCTTGTTAAGCCAGCCGCTCCCATATCTTGAATCCCAACGAGCGCATCGTTTTTGATGACTTCAAGGCACGCTTCAAGCAGCAGCTTTTCCATGAACGGATCGCCGACTTGAACCGCTGAACGTTTTTCTTCTGATTCATCAGAAAATTCTTCAGACGCAAATGTTGCACCGTGAATACCGTCACGTCCCGTTTTAGCACCAACGTACATCACCGTGTTGCCGACACCTTTGGCCTGCCCTTTTTTGATGTCCTCATGGTTGATTAATCCAACACACATCGCATTTACGAGCGGATTGCCTTCATAGCTTTGATCAAAATGAACCTCTCCGCCGACTGTTGGAATTCCGATACAGTTTCCATAGCCTGCGATCCCTGCCACTACTTCTTCAAACAAGTACTTCACGCGCGGTGAAGTCAGTTCACCAAAACGAAGAGAGTTTAATACAGCAATTGGACGCGCACCCATGGAGAATACATCACGGATAATTCCGCCGACACCTGTAGCCGCTCCTTGATACGGTTCAATCGCAGATGGATGGTTATGTGATTCGATTTTAAATACAACCGCTTGGTTGTCTCCAATATCAACGATTCCAGCGCCTTCCCCAGGACCTTGAAGCACATGCTCTCCTTTTGTCGGGAATTTGCTTAAAACAGGCTTTGAGTTTTTATAACTGCAATGCTCTGACCACATGACAGAAAAAATACCCGTTTCTGTGTAGTTTGGCAGCCTGCCAATAATGGATTCAATTAAAGCGAATTCTTCATCACTCAATCCCATTTGCTGATACAATTTCTCTTCTTTAATTTGCTTGTGACTTGGTTCAAGCAGTAGTGACATGAGTGTCCCTCCAATTTTTCACGATAGATTGAAACAATTTAAGTCCGTCTGCGCTGCCTAGTAATGAATCAACCGCGCGCTCAGGGTGCGGCATCATGCCGAGTACATTGCCCTCTTCATTCGTTATACCTGCAATTCGATTGACACTGCCGTTAATATCGTCTCCGTAAGTGAAAGCGATTTGGCCATTTTGAATGAGCTTCGCTAAAGTGTCTTCATCACAGTAGAAGTTGCCTTCACCGTGCGCTACAGGAATCGTAATGGATTCGCCTTTTTGATAGCCGCTTGTAAATTGCGTTTCGTTGTTCTCTACAATGAGTTCAACTGGACGACAGATAAATTTCAAGTCTTTATTTCGTCTCATCGCACCTGGAAGAATGCCAAGCTCCTGAAGAATTTGGAACCCGTTACAAACTCCAAGAACAGGCTTTCCTTCCGCAGCTGCTTTTTTCACCGCCGGCATGATGTTTGAGAAGCGAGCAATCGCACCACATCTTAAGTAATCCCCATAAGAGAAACCGCCTGGTACGAGTACACCGTCAAATCCGTCTAGACTCGTTTCGTCGTGCCATACATATTCAACTTGTTCGCCTAACTCATCTTGAATCGCATGGTACATATCGATATCACAGTTAGAGCCAGGCAAGACGATCACTGCAAACTTCACTGTGCGACAACCTCCTCCACCTCATAGCGGTAATCTTCAATCACCGTGTTGGCCAGTAATTTTTCACACATTTCTTTGACGACTGTGTCTAAATCACGATCTGATTTTTCAATGACAAGCTCCATGTATTTCCCGATACGGACATCCTTTACTTCCTGATAAGACATGCTGTGCAAGGCGTGCTGCACGGCACTTCCTTGTGGATCAAGAACGCTCTCTTTTAAGCTGACAAAAATTTTCACTTTATACATGTTTTTGGCCTCCAAGTCTTTTGAAAATTTCTTCGTATGCATTCGTTAAGCCGCCCAGGTTTCGTCTGAACACGTCTTTATCAAGCTTTTCGTTTGTATCTTTGTCCCAAAGCCTGCACGTATCAGGTGAAATCTCATCAGCTAGCAAAATACGATTCTCGTGATCTATTCCGAATTCAAGCTTGAAATCAATTAAATTTACATGGCAGTCTGAGAAGATTTGCTTTAACTCTTCATTCACTTGTCTTGTGATCTGTTTCATTTCCTCGACCTGTTCTGGTGTCGCTGCATGTAAAATGTGAATATGATCTTCTGTAATGAGCGGATCGCCGAGTGCATCATCCTTGTAGTAAAACTCGATCAATGGTGTATCCAGTTTTGTTCCCTCTGGAATGCCAAGGCGCTTTGACATACTGCCTGCCACCACATTTCGTACTACTACTTCAAGCGGAACAATCTGCACCTTTTGAATGAGCTGTTCTGTGTCAGAGAGTCGTTTCACAAAGTGATTGTTGATCCCTTTCTCATGCAGCATTTGAAAGATTAAGCTCGAAATTTCGTTATTCAGTCTGCCTTTGCCTTCAATTTCAGCTTTCTTTTCGCCGTTAAATGCTGTCGCTGAGTCTTTATATTCGACATATAAAATATGCTCGTCATCGGTCCGATAGATTTTTTTCGCTTTGCCTTCGTAGAGAAGTTCTTGTTTCACAGTCATTCAGGTTGGCCTCCTAATTTGAATGTTGGCAATTTTCAGGATTGGGTGCCTGACGAGCAGGCGGCCCATTTCTTACGCAAGACCTAGACGTTCGAAAATCATATCGACATTTTTCAAGTGATAGTTGTAATCGAAGCAGTCAGCGATTTGTTCAGGTGTTAAGCGTGATGTGATTTTTTCCTCCGCTTCTACTAATGAACGGAATGGCACTTGCTTTTCCCACGCTTCCATTGCCTTTGGCTGAACCGTATCATATGCCTCTTCACGTGCCATGCCTGTATCGATTAATGCAAGAAGAACGCGCTGTGAGTAAATCAAGCCAAGTGTGCGGTCCATGTTGCGTTTCATGTTCTCAGGGAAGACCGTCAAGTTCTTTACGATGTTTGAGAAACGGTTCAGCATATAGTTCAGTGCAATCGTTGCATCTGGTAAAATGATGCGCTCAGCAGAGGAATGAGAAATATCACGCTCATGCCAAAGCGGTACATTTTCATAAGCTGTCAGCATATATCCACGGATGACGCGGGCAATTCCCGTCATATTTTCAGAGCCGATTGGGTTCCGTTTATGCGGCATCGCTGATGATCCTTTTTGTCCTTTTGCGAAGAACTCTTCTACTTCACGTGTTTCACTCTTTTGAAGTCCACGAATTTCAACAGCAAATTTCTCAATGCTTGTTGCGACGAGTGCAAGAGTAGCCATGTAATCTGCATGACGATCACGCTGCAAGGTTTGGGTTGAAATTGGTGCAGCTTTGATGCCAAGCTTCTCACATACATATTGCTCAACAAACGGGTCGATGTTCGCATATGTGCCAACAGCACCAGAAATTTTGCCGTATTCGATGCCAGCTTTTGCTTGTTTAAAACGTTCTAGGTTACGCTTCATTTCTTCGTACCAAAGACCAAGCTTCAGCCCAAATGTTGTCGGTTCAGCGTGTACACCGTGTGTACGGCCCATCATGACGGTATATTTGTGCTCTTTTGCTTTTTCTTTTAGGATGTCAACAAATCTCTCAATGTCCTTGAGCAAGATATCGTTCGCCTGTTTTAATAGATATGAAAGCGCCGTATCCACTACGTCTGTAGATGTTAACCCGTAATGAACCCACTTTCTTTCTTCTCCTAGAGATTCAGATACAGCACGCGTAAAGGCTACCACGTCATGGCGCGTGTCTTGTTCAATCTCTAGAATACGATCAATATCAAAGCTTGCATTTTTGCGCATGGTCACAACGTCTTCTTTCGGAATAACACCAAGCTCTGCCCAAGCTTCACAAGCGAGAATTTCTACTTCAAGCCATGCATTAAATTTGTTTTCCTCTGTCCAGATTGCTGACATTTCTGGTCGTGCGTAACGTTCGATCATTTCCCGTTTCCTCCATCTCTTTCAGTCCATATCTTTGTGATGTTTGTCATCCATTCATCATCAAGCTGTTTCATAAATGTCATATGCCCCATTTTGCGGCCGGCTTTTACTTCATGCTTTCCATATAGATAAAGCTTCGCTTCTTTGAGAAGCTCAGGATGCTCTGTTGGGATGTCCACTTCATCGCCTAATAAGTTCACCATCATGCCCTCTGAGAAAAGGGCTGTACCGCCAAGCGGCAAACCACATATCGCGCGAACGTGCTGTTCAAACTGACTCGTCTCACATAAATCGAGCGTATAATGACCAGAATTATGCGGGCGAGGCGCCAGTTCATTGACGAGCAGCTCTCCCTCGTTTGTCAGGAACAGTTCTACAGCAAGTGTACCGACTAGCCCCAGCTTTTCAGCCAGTGTCGTTGCCAGCTCTTTTGCCTTCTCCTGAATACGTTCCTCTACCCTTGCAGGCACAATGCTTTGGAACAAAATGTTATGCTTATGAATGTTCTCAGCGACTGGGAATACCGCAATCTCCCCATGAATAGAACGAGTGACGATCACCGAGAGCTCCATTTGAAATGGGACCCAGCTTTCTAAAATACAAGTTCCATGTGTGAGCAATGCTGCTGCTTCATGAAGCTGTCCTTTTTCCTTGATCACATACTGCCCTTTTCCGTCGTAGCCGCCTCTGCACGTTTTCAGAACGGCTGGCAAACCAAGCACGGCCACTGCGTCTTCCAGCTCTTTTTCATCATGAATGATGCGATAAGGCGCGACTTCACAGCCTGCGTCTACAATCCCTTTTTTCTCCGTTTCACGATTTTGAGTTAAAAGAAGAAGTTCACTTCCTTGCGGTAAATTGGCTTCTTCCTTCAATTGATTAAGTGCATCATAATCAATATTTTCAAATTCATATGTCACGACATCGCTGATTTCTGCCAGCTGTCGAATCGCTTCGAGGTCACTATATGCAGCTGTGATTTCTGTATCAGCAACCTGTCCACAAGGAGATTGTGCGACTGGATCTAACACAGCTGCCCGGTATCCCATTTGTTTTGCGCTGACGGCCATATATCTGCCAAGCTGTCCTCCGCCGATAATACCGATGGTTGCGTTTGGAAAAATGGTCTGCTTAGCCAAGCTGATCACTGCTTTCTAGTACAGTCTGTTTTGTTTGCTCTCTTCTTTCTTCAAGGCGAGCAGCGATTGTTTCATCAAATGCTGAAATCATTTGCGCGGCAAGAAGCCCTGCATTTGTTGCACCGGCTTTGCCAATCGCCACTGTAGCAACCGGTACACCGCCTGGCATTTGAACGATGGATAATAAGGAATCCAGCCCATTTAGTGCTTTTGATTGTACGGGCACACCAATGACCGGCAGTGTCGTTTTCGCTGCGACCATCCCCGGTAAATGTGCTGCGCCTCCAGCACCGGCAATGATGACTTTTAGTCCTTTACCTCTTGCTTCTGTCGCATATTCAAACATCAAGTCAGGTGTCCGATGTGCGGATACCACCTGTTTTTCATACGGAATGTCTAATTCCTCTAAGATATCGCACGCATTTTTCATTGTTTCCCAATCAGATGTACTTCCCATGATGACACCTACAAGCGGCTTCATTTTGTCCCCACCTTTAAGCTGATATTCGATTTTGTATCGTTTGACACGCTTCCCAAACCTAAGCAGCTTGTCAAACGCCGAACAAAAAGGCCCGATTTGCATTGCATTGTTAGGAAGCAACACAAACCGGGCCATGGTAAGCGCTGTTCGCTTTTGAAACGCCATGTCAGTTTTGTTCACTATCCTGCATAGTCCAGTCATTTACGGTAACTGGGTAGAAACTTATGGGCCATATTCCCAAGATTATATGAGGTTCGTGTTTTGAATTCATGTTTATCTTAACAACGGATGTTCATGATGTCAACGGATTTATCGAACAATCTACGAAGTCGTCGTTTTAATGTTCGGATTTAGACTATTTTTCCTTCAAATACGATTTTTTTCCCAATCGGAATGATCTGAATCGACCCATTTTCCTTCTTTTCTTGAAAAATCGGCTCCTCCATTCGTCGGACAGGCGAGTAGCCTTCCGCTGCCATCTGGGACAACACTTGATCGATCGACATGTTGTCTTCCACATAGAATTTCTTCTTCTTTGGTTTTGCGGTCATTCTTTAATTCTCCTTTTCTTCACAGCCTTCACCCAGAAGCCGCCGTGAATCGATTTGGGCTCATACGAAATGATAAACGCCTTTGAATCCAGCGTTTTAATCGTTTCATATAATTGCAGTTCATATTTTCTCGGTGTTAAAATTTGCAATGCTGTCCGGTCTCCTTCAAGACCGCCTGCTACCCAGCTGGTGACACCATATCCTTTTTCTCTCAATTGTCTTGGGAGATCGACATCCAATTCTTTTGTGATCACGTTAACAGTTGTGTAGCCAAGTGCCAGCTTCTCTTCAATTTTCATCCCGACAATGATTCCCATCCCATAACCTAGCGCATACGCAATGACATTTTGTATTTGATCTAAGTTATCAAGTACGATACTTAACCCAATGACATAGATAAGCATTTCAATCGTACCAGCAAAAGCAGCTGCGTACCGTCTGCCTTTCATTGTTAAAATCAAACGCATAGTGGAAAAAGAAACATAGACAATATTAATCACTAAAATGATCAAAACCATGGTGAACGCATTGGATAAAAGTTGTTGAAGCACGATTCGAACCCCCTGCACTAAAAATCAAATAAAGCACCCCATATTCTACTAGAGAACATACCTTGATACAATCAAATTTGCGCGAGAAAAACACATATATCTTTCGACAACAAAGGTGGTCTTTGTTACCAAGAGTTTACCCGTTTTTTCCTCTTCTCAACATGAAAGCCTCCTTTTTCAAAAAAGGAGGCTTTCAGTGTGTTTATCCAAATCGAACAGGAACAAGTGAAGGAATCAAATACTCTCCGACAATGCTCCAGAGTAGTGCAATGATGACAAGCTCCACCAATAAAAAGATCCAGCCCGCATACATCAAATCACCGCGCACCGCTTCATGCTCCGATTGAATCGAGCGAAAGAGTACGATCGCAATCAACTGGAGACCAAAAAACATCATCACAGATAAAATGACCGTCACATATGGAATATTCATCATGGCAAATACAAGCCAAAGGATGGATAAAACCAAAACCGGCACAAGGGCGGCACCAAACTTCATGATCACTTCTTTCAGTGATATGTTTCCTTTTAGCATGTACTTTCCGAGTAACCAGACGGTAAGCATCATCAATGTCAACAGGATGAGTGTAAAGACCGCTATCCTCAAAAAGGCGTCACCAAAAGAGTAATGAATGCCAAAGCCTAATAAACGGGTCTTTGACGCCTTTAATTGAACATAGTTGCCTAAAGCAAAAAACACGCTGAATAACACAATCGAGATCCAGGCGTACTTCATCCGTAATGTTTCCGCTTGATTGATGGCCCGGCTCGGTGATTTTAACATCGCAAGTCCATATGAGCCATAGCGCTTAAACGCGCCTCCTACACCTTGCAGCATACGCTGAATGGCAGAACGCTCATCAGCCGCTGCTGCTTTTGCTTTCGAGGTTCTTCCACGTTTTGCGGCACTTCTGCTGAGGCGGGATTGCCTCGTTTCTTGATCTATTGATGGCTCTTCATTTTTTAAGTCTGATGTACTTTGCTCTTGATCTTTTTCTAACATTCATATCAACTCCTATCCAGCACAATCCAAACAGGCTCATACGAATGTCCTGTTCGGATGACTCCTCTTAAAGTAGCGGAGTCTCTCTGTTCAGTCAAGATGCCTTGACGTTCATACGAATAGACGGATAAAGGGCAGCAGAGGTTTTAAAATGGTAAGAAAATTAGACAAAACAAAAAAACAGCAGCTTCCATGAGCTACTGCTTCAGCGTGTAGACAAACCCTCGCATTCTTTGTCAGTCCTGCGCGCTGATGCTCACGAATGTCAAATTCGCTCCGCGTCAGTGCTCGTCCTTTCTAGACTGCAAAGGTTTTCTATCACACTGAAAAAAGAAGACAAAGGGTTAAAATAAAGATCATTTTAACCCTTTGTCAACAATTAATGATTTAAGAAAGCAAAGTAAAGAATAAAGATCACAAACAATCCGTACATAATCGGATGTACTTCTTTGGCTTTCCCTTTAAAGATCATCGTAATCGGGTAGAAAATAAAGCCAACCGCAATCCCTGTTGCAATACTGTATGTGAGTGGCATCATAATCATCGTTAAGAAGGCTGGTACGGCAATTTCAAAACGATCCCAGGCAATCTTCGCAAGCGGAGCGACCATCAGTGCACCGACAATGATTAAAGCAGGTGCTGTCACATTCGATGTAACGATGGATAATAGCGGCGAGAAGAACATCGCAAGTAAGAAGAAAATACCTGTTACGACAGCTGCAAATCCAGAACGCGCACCAGCAGCTACACCTGAGCTGGATTCAACATAAGATGTCGTTGTGGATGTTCCAAGGACAGAACCTACAACGATTGAAGATGAATCCGCCAGAAGTGCTCTTCCTGCACGCGGCAGCTCATTATTTTTCATTAAACCAGCTTGGGTTGCAACAGCCACAAGCGTTCCTGCTGTATCAAAGAACCCAACGAATAAGAACGTTAAAATCACGACAAGCATTTGAATTGAGAAAATTTCTGGTAAATGAATCAAGGCTTGGCCAAAGGTTGGAGATAAGCTTGGAATACTTCCCACAATTTGCGTCGGTACTGGTACAAGACCAACGATCATTCCTGCAATAGCTGTCACAAGCATCCCGATGAAGACACCTGCATTCACTCGAAGAACCATTAAAATGACAGTCACAACGATACCAAACACCGTTAATAAGACAGGGCCACTGTGAATGTTTCCAATCGAAACGAGCGTATTATCATTATTGGCGATAATGCCAGAGCCTTGCAGACCGACAAACGTAATGAACAAACCAATACCCGCACCAACCGCCAGCTTCAGCTCAGCCGGAATGGCATTGATGATTTTTTCACGGAAACCTGTTAAAGAAAGGGCAACAAAGATCAATCCTGAAACAAACACACCAGAAAGTGCTGCTTCCCATGTGATGCCCATGCCAAGAACAACCGAGAAGGCGAAGAAGGCATTCAAACCCATACCTGGTGCAATCGCAATCGGATACCTGGCAATCAACCCCATCAGAATACACCCTGCGGCAGAGGCTAACGCCGTCGCTGTAAAGACAGCGCCCTGATCAATTCGTAATTTATCTGGAAAATCCGGTACTGCTACTAAAGCAAGTGTGATCGGATTGACAAACAAAATGTAAGCCATCGACAAAAATGTGGTTAAACCACCGATGATTTCTCTGCGGTAATTCGTTCCTAACTCATCAAACTGAAAAAACTGTTTCAAAGCCAACTGACTCCCTTCATGTCCTTTTGCTTTAGTCTGTCCCATTCACAAGTCAAATAAAAAACGCCCCAACAGTTTTGGGACGCTTGACTACAAGTGTGAATTCAGACCGTGACATAAAACAAGAACAATGCATGATTTATATCAAACGAGTGTGAATTGACGTAGTCAAGCCATTTACGGTAGCTTGGTAGAAACTTGCGGGCCATATCCCCGCGATTATACGACTTCTATCTATTTGATTTCTGTGTCTATTGTACCAACTTCATTTTTAAAACACAATACAAAAAGCGAACAATTTTCAAAGAAATGTCCGCTTCATTCGTCTTATTACACGAATTTGGAAAACCACATCTAGTTCTTTATACACCCTTCTCTAAATCCTTCTCTTTTACAAAAACCGTTTCGGCCACATGGAAAAACTCTTTCACTGCCGGAGAAGCTTGGGAGAGAGAAGGACAGGCGAGCGCAACCTCACGATGATGAGACACATTCAGCTGACGAATGTGCACAAGCTGCTGCGTTTTTAAAAACAACTCAGGGCCTATCGTGACACCAAGCCCTTCCCCGACCATACGAGCAATAGTCGTACAATCATGTACTTCAAATAAAGTAGCCGGCTTCAATTGGGCCTCAGAAAAAATATCCTCTACATGTGATTGATACATGCCAGTCGGCATAATAAAAGGTTCATCCGCCAAATCTGTTATGTCTACAATGGGCTGCTGGTGGAATCGATGATGAGGATGATAAGCGACCACCATCTCATCTTTGATCAGCGGCAGCAAGTCGAAGGCTTCATCCGCATGGCCTTTCACAACAAATCCAACATCAATAATGCCAGAATCCAGCCACTCCAATATTTCTTCATACGTCCCCTCATAAAATTTAAATTCGATTTTCGGATGCTTTTTCTGATAGCTTACAAGCAGCTTAGGCAATAAACAAGCAGATGCACTGGCAAATGTACCGATACGAATCAAGCCTGTTTCAATATTTTTCGTTAACGCAATTTCTTGCTGGATCTTCTCCATCCTATTTAACACTTCTCTAATATGCGGGAGAAGAGTTTGACCGATGTCCGTCAGCATAATGCCCTTTTTTCGGTCGCGAATGAATAAAGACACACCCCACTCCGTTTCTAAACTTGCCACTGCATGACTCACGGCGGACTGCGTCATATTTAATGCTTCAGCTGCTGCGGTAAAACTGCCAAGCTCCACCACTTTTGCGATAATATCAAAGCGAACAAAGCTCATGAGTATTCACTCATCCCCTTCATGAAAAACATCAATTTTACTTATGTTAGCACGGAATTTAAACTAAATACAACGTATCAAAATGAAGGAAGGGTTCAAAAATGAAAAACACATCTCATCAGCTATTGATTATTCTTTTAGCTGTCGGTTCATTTGTCACAGGCACTTCAGAATTCGTCGTGTCTGGCATTCTAGATATAATTGCAGTTGATTTACACATCTCCATTCCTGCTGCCGGGCAGCTTATCACCGTTTACTCTCTATTTTATGCAGTAGGCGCTCTCTTTTTAGTCATGGCAACATCGAAATTGAACCGAAAAAAGGTTCTGTTATCGGCTATTTTTGTGTTTATTTTAGGCAATGTGGTCGCCTTTTTTAGCCATCACTTTGTGCTGCTCCTGCTATCTCGAGTCATCATGGCCATGAGCGGCGGCTTATATATTGTGGTCGCCACGAATTATGCAGCGCAGATCGCCCCTCCAGAAAAAAAAGGAAGCGCGATGGCGACGGTCATTACTGGTTTTACCGTTTCACTCGTACTTGGTGTTCCTATTGGCACATTTCTATCAGGTCATGTGGATTGGCACTATATTTTTCTCATCATTGCGCTAGGTACTGCTTGTCTCTTGGTCCTGCTTTATCAATTACTGCCACGAATGGAGGGACATTCACATCTGCCATTGAAGCAGCAATTACACATCCTTCAAGACCGCAGGGTGATCAGCGGCTTAGCCACGACCGTCTTTTGGATCTTAGGCTACACAATGGTATTCGCTTATATCTCTCCTTTATTACGACAGACCGCAGGCTTTTCTCTTGAAATGACAAGTATTTCCTTACTTATATTAGGAATTGCTGCTTTTATAGGCTCACGCTTTGGCGGCTTCGCCGTTGATCAATGGGGGCCAAACCGAACCATCTCGATCAGCATCATGATCCAGATGTTCGCTCTCTTTGCCTTATTTTTTACGCAATTCTCTACAATTAGTGTCTTGATCACACTAGCCATATGGGGCATCGCTACATGGACGACAACTCCAGCGAAGCAGTTTTACCTCATCTCTCTAAAACCCCAAGCATCAGAAACCGTGCTGAGTTTTAATACAGCGATTATGAATATCGGCATGATGCTCGGATCGTCAATCGGCGGTGTGATTATACAGTATACAAACGTAACGAATCTAAGCTGGATTGGCGGTTTAGCCAGTTTTGTCGCATTCATGTTGATTCGGTACTCGTTCTATCGTAATCGGCTGGTCCAAAAGCAGACAAAAAGCGAACATGTATAACCATGTTCGCTCTTTTATTTATTGACTAGCGTAGTGAAAAATGGAGTCGAAAGAGCAACTTGAACTTTTGATATAATGGAAGAAATATCTACAAAAAGGAGTATGTCGATCTACTTTTTTATTTCCGCTTACTACGAAGTTCAATGAGTGCTAGTGTATTGTCATTGAAAAAGAACTCCAAAATGATACCGTTTGATTGATCTTGATATTGTATACCTTTGCTATACCCTTCGACAAACCAGAGCTTCTTGAATTGATCTCCATATGTTTGTATCACAGATGAATAATCTTCTCCAATTTTAACTCCCTTAGATGTTTGAAGATTTTTTTGTGTTGAGTGATTGTAAATAGTTATAACTCGATCATGTTGATCAACTGATACGACAAAATCTTGATTTTCTTTTTCCATATAGACCGTCTGTTTAGGATGAGAGAATTGAGAATTCTCCACAAAATTATGATCTCCCTTGAATGTTTGACCGATCTTAAAATGACCTATTGATTCATCTGTTAAAGCGATAGAGTAAAAATTAAAAAACATTGCTATCCAAACAACTAGTACGGTTCCTCCTAAAACAGAACCTACTATCACTAACACTTTAGAACGAATGATTCCCTTTTTAAATAAATAGATCACTAAAGTTACGGCGATCATCACGAAAACAAATGTGATTAGAAATATACCCATTTCTCTTATCCTCTTCCTCTTTAGTATAATTCGCATGTAATTGATTCCCACGATGATAATTTCATATTATACCAAAGCATTCAACAAATCCGACCAACACAGGTATAATTTAAATAAAATAAACAATAGGAGATAAATATGACTAGACATAAATTGATATTTCCACAATCATTTCCAACAATACATACCGAAAGACTAATCTTAAAACAAGCAACAAGCGAAGATGCTGAGGATATGCATATCTATTTATCCAATGAAACCGTGTGCCGCTACATGGGCATTGATGTTCATAAAACAATCGAAGACACAAAAGGAGAAATCAAGTGGTATGACAATATCTTCAAAGAACAAACAGGCATCCGGTGGGGCATTTCTCTAAAAGACAATCCAGCCATTATCGGCAGCTGCGGCTTTCTCAATCTAGAAAAACAGCACTGCCGCACGGAAATCGGCTATGAATTACATCACGATCATTGGAGAAAAGGCATTATGAAGGAAGCCATTGCTGCGGTGTTACGATATGGATTTCAGGAGATGAACCTGAACCGGATTGAAGCCATCATTGATCCAGCAAACACGTCTTCTGTTCAATTATTGGAGAAGTTTGATTTTGTACGAGAAGGTTTATTGAGGGAGTATGATCTTGGTCAACATGGGTTTGATGATGTGTTTATGTATTCGATTTTGAAGAGGGATTTTGAAACAAAATAGAATTCATTAAGTCTTGCATATTCATTTGATCATACTATATAAAGTCATAACGGACCAAGGAAAAACAAATACTTTTTTCATTCAAAATCACAACCCGAATATGCTCCGTCACATTTACGAGCTAAACCCATATATTGAAAACTTGTCTAGCAAATTGAACATTCAGCACCCTTTCTCCCTCGGAAAGATTCGGAGAAGAAAGGTGTGCTAAAGTGCTATTACAACGAAATTTTATATATAAAAAGTGTCTATAGAATGATAAAACCCTAAAGTAACAAATGTCTCCAATACTGAATGGCATGTAACCTATATAAGTAAATAATCGAGAAATAAACCAGTAGCAAAACATACACGTTCATATCAATCAGAAATATAAAGTAGTTCTTGTCATCGGTTCGAGAGTGTGATTCAACAGCTTGGAGAATCACTAGAGTCAAGAAAAAGGGCGTCATTGGGAGATTTCAAGAACTATTTTGTAACTTCAAGTGATTTTGAACTACTTCCTTAATTCACTAAATATTTTTTTATATGAGGAGAAAATAGAGTATACAATTATTTTTCTTTTCAACCAAGCTGTAAACTGTGTTTTTATTGAATAATTTGGAATATCTAATTTAACCTCGTTATCTTTGATTATTTTTGAAGTTATATCATTATTTAATAAAAGGTTTTCATAATCTTCTCCGCCGTAATACGAGCATGCAACTAAATTCTTATATTCCATTGGGTATTCTTCTTTAATTAATTTTCTATAAATAGATTTTGCTTTCAATTTATTTTTCGTTATTTTTCTATTAATTAATAAACCACCTATAATATAAGATATTGTAAATGCAGTTATTCCTAAACTTATCATTGAAGTCAACTGACTCGAAACTTCTTTCAACAAAAAGTGATTAATCACATCTACTAGATCAGGATTATCCAAAATAATGTTTTTTAATGTATCCGAGATGTCAGTCTCTTTTTTTACAGTTTCAATAGTTAATAAATATTTTCCGGATTTGATATAACTAGAAAAATAGAACAACAAAATTGGACTTAACAGTGCAGCTGAAATTGTTGTAAATGAACTAATTAATACTGTCTTTCCATTTAATTTCCTTAAAATATGAACTGGAAAAGCATATGTTAACGCAGAATACAGTATCACTGTAGTAAATAAGTAAGTCAAAAATCCAACGAAATAAGGTAAAGAATTAATTATTGGATGCAAAAAGAAAAAGTAGATGAAAGCATTAATAATTGGTATCAAAACATATGTAGCTGTTGTATATTTATAAACTAAACCTGCTATTATACCCCCATAACCAATAATTAATACAAAACTGATGCTGATGATAGTGAATAAATTCACAATTTCTGATTTACCTAAAAAATGTTCAAGTAAACTTCGTATTGCTATGATGTTAACTAATGAAATAAAAAATGTCCCCACCGCTGCATCACGGAATAAATTAAAGATATACTGTCTCTTCTCTAAATCAATATATTTATTATCATCTGTAATATAATAATATTTTAATTGATTTAACTTTTTCAGCTCAACAAAGAGAGTATTGATGTTTCTAGTAATGGGTTTTCTATTCACCCAAATTAGCCATAAACTAATTAATACAACATAAATACTAGACAACAAATACAATTTTTTTGACAATAAAAAAATTAGTATACACAAATAAATAAAAAGAATTAATGTATTGAATGAATTTCCAGCTCTACTTTCTCTTTTCATATAAATTCCTCCTACTAATACTAATTAAAATATAAAGCAAAAAGTAAATACTTCTCCATTTATTTTATCGACTACTCTTTTTTATGTTCAAGAAAGATTTCTTAGTGTAAATCGCATCCGCTTCCCGTACGATTTCAAGTTCTTCTTCAGAAACTCCACCCAGTACACGGATACCCAGTCCTAAACCTAGGACTAGAAGGTCCATTCTAAAATTACAACATAGCACAAAAAGTCAAATTTCCTACAAAGCATTTCCGCTATACTAAACTCGTAAGGCAAGGAGGTGCTCGGTTGTCCTATCAAGAACATGAGAAAACGATTCAAGAAACATTGAATTATATTGAACAGCATCTGAAAGATGATTTACCATTTCAAACTCTAGCGAAACACGCTGGTTATTCTAGGTTTCACTTTCACCGTATATTCAAAAAAGTGATTAAGAAGTCAGTTGTCGATTATATAAGGGAACGTCGAATGACCCAAGCGGCGAAGGATTTAATTCATACGGACCAAAGGGTGATTGACATTGCATTGCAGTATCGATTTGGTTCACAGGAATCCTTCACTAGAGCCTTTAAGAAGATCTATGATATGTCACCCGCACGTTATCGGAGATTACTAAGGAATGTCATTGATAAGGAGGAAATGAATATGGCTGCAAATAAGAACACACCTACCGGCTGGATTATGACGGGAGAAACACCATCTGACTATGAAACAGGTTTGGATGACAGAATTGTACACAGTGGTACGTACTCCGCTTACCTGAAGTCAAAGGATGAAAAAGCACGAGGATTTGCGACCTTGATGCAGCAAATTAAGTCTGATCGTTACCGTGGAGAACGCCTTCAATTTTCTGCTTTTGTCAAAAGCGAAGATGTGAAAGGTTCAGCTGGTTTATGGATGAGGATTGACCATTCTTCAGGTGAAGTTCTTGCGTTTGACAACATGATGAACCGTCCCATTACAGGAACAAACGGCTGGAATCATTTTAGTGTAGTATTGGATGTTCCAGTCAAAAGTGAAGTCATTGCGTTTGGCATATTACTACATGGTCCAGGTCACATTTGGATGGACGAACTTAGTTTTAAAATTGTAGATGAAAGTGTGCCAGTGACAGAACAAAATACCGTGGATCATTTAGAGGATGAACCAGTGAATTTAAATTTTGAAGGCTAGCAGACTGAATTTAAGAGGAGGTTAATTGCCATGAAAAAAATTGGTGCGATTTTATTGTTCGCTATGAATTCACTCACCTTTATTTGTGGCCTTGGAATTTTATTTGGTGAAGAGGATTAAAGATAAGCACCCATAGAACAAAAAAAATCAATTAAAAAAGATATCCCTATCACTATCTCTTTTTTGTAGACTTGGTATAATAGAAAAAATCAGAAAAATTAGAATGCGATGATAAGGAATAGTACTTGCCGAAATGTTTTCAGAAAGTTGCTGGTTGATGAGAAGCAATAACAAAAAGGTAGGGAACTCACCTTAGAGTAGCCTTAGTGAAATGAAAAGTATTGATGTAGTTAAGGTCGGCACCCCACCGTTATATGGGAAGGATATAAGATATAACAATCTGTATCCGAATAAGGGCATGATAATGTATGGTTATCATGAAACAGGGGTGGTACCGCGTAAGAAGAAGTCTTTCGTCTCCAAGTTAAATCTTGGAGATGATAGGCTTTTTTTATATTCCAATTACAGGAGGAATCGATTATGTTTAACCACAAAAAATACGAAAAGAAATACTTTTTGCCACCGAACCTTACTTATGATTGGGTGAAGAAAGAAACATTAGAAAGTGCTCCGATATGGTGCAGTGTGGACTTACGGGATGGAAATCAAGCATTACCTATTCCTATGAATTTAGAAGAAAAATTGGAAATGTTTCAGTTACTAGTAGAGATAGGTTTTAAAGAAATTGAAATCGCATTTCCAGCTGCTTCTGATACGGAGTTTAGGCTATTACGGACACTGATTGATCATCATATGATTCCAGACGATGTCACGATTATGGTGATCACACAAGCGAGAGAGCATATTATCCGCCGAACCTTCGAAGCCATTAAGGGAGTACCGAAAGCGATTGTTCATTTATATAATTCGACTTCAGAAGCGCAGCGCAGACAGGTATTTAAGAAAACAAAAGATGAAATTAAACAAATTGCCATTGATGGAGCTATTTTAGTAAAAGAACTGGCCGAAAAAACAAATAGTGATATTTATTTTCAATATAGTCCTGAAAGCTTTCCAGGAACAGAAGTTGATTATGCGTTAGATATTTGTAATAGTGTTTTAGATATTTGGAAACCGACACCAAATCATAAAGCGATCATCAATATTCCGACAACAGTTGAATATTCAATGCCTCATATCTTTGCAAGTCAGATTGAGTATATACACAAAAATCTGTCTTACCGAGACAGTGTGACATTATCTGTTCATCCTCATAATGACCGTGGCTCTGGGGTGAGTGATGCAGAATTTGGTGCTCTAGCTGGCGCAGAAAGAGTCGAAGGTACATTATTTGGTATCGGTGAACGTACAGGGAATGTAGACTTAATTACCTTGGCGATGAATATGTATTCACAAGGTTATGATCCAAAATTGAATTTCAATAACCTAGAAGCTATTCGTAAAAAATATGAAAAACTAACAAAAATCACTGTTCCCGAGAGGCAGCCCTATTCTGGGGAGATGGTTTTCACCGCATTCTCTGGTTCACATCAAGATGCGATATCTAAAGGTATGAAATATAGAAAAGAAAATAAAGTTGATAAATGGGACGTTCCGTATATCCCAGTAGATCCAGTTGACTTGGGTAGGAATTATCAAACGGATGTGATTCGAATCAATAGCCAGTCTGGAAAAGGCGGCATAGGCTATATACTAGAAACAAATTATGGCATTCAACTTCCTTATCAAATGAACGAAGCCATGGGATATGAAGCGAAGAAAGTATCTGATCAGGCAAGTAAGGAATTGTCTGTCGAAGAAATATATCATGTTTTTAAAGAACAGTATGTTGATTATCACCCTCATTTCCAGCTGCTTGATTATCAATTTCATAAAGGAGAGAAGCAGGAAGTCACCTTAACTTTGCTGAGAGATAATCAACAAATTGAAATACAAGGAACTGGCACTGGAAGTTTAGATGCCATCAGTAATGCGTTAAAAGCATATTTTCATCTCGAGTATGTTTTGGAAGTCTATGAACAGAATTCTTTGGGCAAAGATTCCCAAGCAAAAGCCTGTGCACAGATTGGAATTTCATATCAAGGAAAAATGCATTGGGGTGCTGGAATTGATAAAGATATTATAGAAGCAACAGTGAAGGCCCTGGTGGTTGCAGTAAATAAACTAGAGGTTTGGATGTAGATGGAAAAAGATAAACTTGAAAAACATGAAGTGATGCAATATTTAAGAGAATATAACGAGCAAGAAATCTTTTATCAACAATACCAACAGAAAAAGCATGACAATCAATCATTGCAATTATTTTTGAAGGATTATGATAAACACAATTTAATGCATAAGCAAATATATATAGAAGAATTTTTGCAAAAAGGGCAGAACGAATTTGAAAAGGAAGATACCATGTGGTTAGATCAGGAGAAAGATATCGAAGTGAGAAAGTATAGCCGTTTTATGCCTCAATTGTCGGCTATCCATGATTTCTTTGAAATGATCTATGTTCTGGAAAATGAGATGTATGTAGAAGTGGAAGACAAAAAAATGACTTTAAAATCAGGAGATATTGCCTTTATTCCACCTGACACCATACACAAGCCAATTGTAATGGAGAATACAATCGCCATGCAAATCATGATCCGTAAGAGTACTTTTCAAAAAGTGTTTTTTAAAATGTTAAAAGGAAATAATGTCATTTCAGAATTCTTTTTGAATGCATTGTATATAAAAGAAAATAAAAATATTCTTATTTTCCATAGTCACTTGGATAAACATTTGCTAGACTGCTCTCTTCAACTATTTACAGAAAATTATAATCGGTTTCCTAGTTACCAGTTGATTATGAATAATTTGTTTGAGATATTATTATGTCTCTTATTAAGATTCAAACCAAGTCATATGAACGTAAATCAGGTCAAACAATATCGTGATATACGTATTATTCAAATGCTCCAATATATTCAGCAATGTTGTGAGCATATCACCATCCAGGAGATGGCAGAGAAATTTAACCTTTCACAATCTTATCTGTCAAAATATATAGCTCGTAAGCTTGGCAAATCATTTAGTGAGATTAGACAAGAAATAAGATTGGAAAAAGCCTGCGAAATGCTCACTGGCAGCAATTCACAAGTAGATCATATTGCGGCAGCCGTTGGTTATCAAAATGTAGAGCATTTCATTCGTTTATTTAAGAGAAAGTATCACCTAACACCACATCAATATCGATTAAATAATAGATAATAAAGAGGGAGAAATGATAATGTCCATCAAACAAGTAAAAGATTATTTTAAACAATATGATATGGATACTCGAATTCAAGAATTTTCAGTGTCTAGTGCCACCGTAGACTTGGCTGCTTCTGCATTGGGCTGCGAACCTGAAAGAATCGCAAAAACACTCTCCTTTCTAGTAAATGGACAAGCTATTTTAGTTGTGACCTCTGGCGATGCAAAAGTTGATAACAAAAAATTCAAGGAATATTTTAAAACAAAAGCTAAAATGCTTTCTCCTCATGAGGTCGTTGACTTGGTCGGTCATGAAATTGGCGGAGTATGTCCTTTTGCTTTAAAGAATGGCGTTTCTGTTTATTTAGATATTTCACTAAAACGTTTTGAGACAGTCTATCCAGCCTGCGGGAGCAGTAACAGTGCTATTGAACTCACAATAAAACAATTAGAAAAATACTCCGGTTATTCACAATGGATTGATGTGTGTAAGGGATGGAATGATGAATGAACACATGAAGACGGAAGGGAAAAGTACAGTTAAAAATAAAAAAGAGCTAGAAACCATTGATACACAAAGGTTTCTAGCTCTTTTACAATTATTCCCACTCAATCGTAGCAGGCGGCTTACTCGTAATATCATACACCACGCGGTTAATATGCTTCACTTCATTCACGATACGAGTTGAGATCTTTTCAAGCACATCCCAAGGGATTCTTGCCCAGTCACTCGTCATCCCATCAATCGAAGTAACAGCACGGATACCGATTGTGTAGTCGTATGTTCTTGCGTCACCCATGACGCCTACGCTGCGGATGTCTGGGAGAACCGTGAAGTATTGCCAGATGTCGCGCTCAAGGCCGAAGTTGGCAATTTCTTCGCGTAGAATCGCATCCGATTCACGGACGATTTCTAGTTTTTCTTCAGAAATTTCACCTAGTACACGGATACCTAGTCCTGGACCTGGGAATGGCTGTCTCCAGACGATGTCGTCAGGAATGCCCAGCTCTGAACCTAGGGCACGGACTTCATCCTTGAATAGTGTATTCAAAGGCTCAATCAATTCGAACTGCATGTCTTCTGGAAGACCGCCTACGTTGTGGTGAGATTTGATTGTTTGTGCCGTTGCTGTTCCGCTCTCAATGATGTCTGTATAAAGTGTTCCTTGTGCTAAGTAGTCGATTCCTTTTAGCTTGTCCGATTCATCATCGAATACATAGATGAATTCGTTACCGATGATTTTACGTTTTTGCTCAGGATCAGATACACCTTTTAGCTTATTTAAGAAACGATCTTTCGCATCTACTTTAATCACGTTCATGTTGAAACCTTCGCTAAATGTTTTCATAACCCCTTCTGCTTCGCCTTTGCGAAGAAGACCGTGGTCAACGAAAATACATGTCAGCTGATCGCCGATTGCTTTGTGGATCAATACCGCCACAACAGATGAATCCACACCGCCGCTTAGTGCGCACAATACTTGCTTGTCGCCTACTGTTTCACGGATTTTCTGCATTTCGATTTCAATGAAGTTCTCCATTGACCATTTGCCACCGCAGTCACACACGCCGAAGACAAAGTTTTTCAATAGGTCATTTCCGTACTCAGAGTGACGAACCTCTGGGTGGAACTGAACACCATAAAAATTCTTCTCAGCTAAGCTCATCGCTGAGTTTGGACAATGTGCACTTGTTGCATCAACTGTAAAGCCTTCTGGTACTTCAACAACGAGGTCACCATGGCTCATCCAAACGACTTGATCAGTCGGAAGGTCTTTGAATAAAGCAGGCGTTCCATTAATGTGGATATCTGCTTTTCCATATTCACGCTGGCTTGCTGCTTCTACTTTCCCGCCTAAATAGTGAGTCATGAGCTGCATGCCGTAGCAAATGCCTAGAACCGGAATGTCTAGATCAAAAATCTTTTCATCACAGCGGAAAGATCCTTCATCATAAACACTGTTCGGTCCGCCAGAAAGGATGATTCCTTTAGGCGCCATTTCTTTAATTTCTTCAGCAGTTAAAGTGTGCGGATGAAGCTCACTGTACACACCAAATTCACGAATACGGCGTGTGATCAGCTGATTGTACTGACTGCCGAAATCTAGAACCAAAATCATTTCATTTACTAAATTTGTCATGGTGTCACCTCTATGTCCAATATAGTTTTTTATAAACGCACAGAAAAAATGAGAGGAGAAAACCTGCTCTCAGTGTGAATCACGCTTTTGAAGCGCCCAGACTCACATCCGAACGCTTCAATTTCATGTATTTTAGAAGGTTTTAATATTCACCTATTCTAACAACAGGAAGGTACGGGGTCAAGACTATCTCCTGTTTATTAAATTTTCCCATAACTTTGCCGATTGCCGCCAAAGCACCGACGCATCCTCTCGTCGATAGAGTGCCCGCTCATAGAACTGCGTCAGCTCTGACATGCGATGATCTCCATGCTTGTCATCGATCAATGAAGCAAATTCTCTTAGCGTCATGCCAGGTTTTTTCTCAATTCCCCTGCGCTTCAGCTGCTTTAATAGAGCAGCATACGCATAGAAGAATGCTTCCTCCTCTGGCAGACCTTTCACCTTTCTCACAATAAAGAATGGCAGCCATCTTGCTCTGAATCGATAAAGTAGCCAGCTCATCAACCCTAGAAGGACCATAGATCCTGCCGCAAATCCCAAGATCGAACCAACATGCACCATACTTGGCTTTGCTTGTGCTGTTTGTTTCTTTGGTTCTGCCGGCTGCTCTGTCTCCTGCTGCTGCGGCTGTTCTGCCGGCTGATCTTCGCGTGCATCAGAGCTAGGCTGATCTTCTTTCTTTTGATCATCCGTTTGATCGCTTGAAACGGCTTCATTCGTAAATGTCTCTGGGTTCGTAAATCCTTTTGTCGGTTCGAAGGTGACCCAGCCTCTGTTTGGAAAATAAACCTCTACCCATGAATGCGCATTGTTATTGGTCACTTCATACACATTGTCTCCATCCATCTGTGTTTCATATAACTGACCTGACGTATACCCTTTCACCCATCTCGCCGGAATCCCGATCGAACGAAGCATCACAATCATAGAGGATGAAAAGTTATCACAGTAGCCGACCATCGTATCAAATAAAAATTGGTCTACATAATCTTCATTACGACCAGGCACAGCGACATTTTGCGTTTCATATGAAAACTTCGCAGATCCTAAATAATCCTCGATCGCTTTGGTTTTATCATACATATTATCCTTCGTTTCCGTTAAGCTGTTTGCCAGCGTCTTCACACGCTCTGGCAATGAGGAAGGAAGCTGCAAGTATTCACGGCCAACCTCCTGATTTACCTGCTTCTTTGTTGGCACTTTAATCCTCTGCAAATCCTCAAGGATAAATGTAGGAGATAAGAAGGTGACTTGGTAGTTCCCTAAATTTTTCGGCGGATTTTGACTGGATGGGACAATTTTTTCCGTTTTCCCCATCATTTGCAGCGGAATATTTTCCATTGGCATCAGAGTGATCGTCCCAATCGGATAGACAGCATGATTAAATCGATAGTCAGATTCCATATCGACTCTCGTTTCGTGCACCTCTGTTTTTACACGCTCGGTAAACCACCGATTTGGCACATCGTCGTCCTTTAGCCGAGTAGGCTTTGTATCATTTGAGGCATCCTCCCAGCCCTTTCCTGTGTAGATGCTTTTTGTTTCGACACGAAAGTAAGATGGCTTCTTTCCGCTCCATTTAAAGACCGGTGTGCGATCCTCACTAAACGGTCCGCCAAGCGATGAATCATCTGTACTATATCCCACTTTATTCTGCCCGGCTGTACCATCTTGATTCGTGACCGCCTTAAAAAACGGGACAGGATCAGGCCATTTCGGATCAGACTTTGGCAAAGAAGCGCCGAGTGCCGCTGATAGAAGAACGAGCGCCAACATGGGCAAAAACCATTTTAGACGCGCCTTCTGTGACACCCGGATGCCTTCAGCCGAACGCAGTCGATCGAAATACAGCAACCCAAGCAAACAAAAACCAAACACCATAATGCGAACGATCGCAAAGGCAGCATTATATGGCGTAAACGTATCCAGAATCGTGACATACACAATCGTCATGAGTAAAAAGAAAAAGATACGCTGCTGATAGACCACCCAATAATGAAGCAAGTAGACAAGCAGCCACAGCAAAATATAAAACAATAATGTGCGGAAGGAGGGGTACATGTCACTCCACATGCCTGTGCTCATGAAGGTGATATTATCTTTGATATCAGCAAATAATGCAGCCGGATAGCTTGGCTCTGCTTGATAAAAGATCAAATATAAGGCGAGCAAGATCATGCCAGTACAAATAGGAAACGTCACATACCACTTCAAACGAAAGAATGTAAACAAACACGTAAGCCCTATAAAAATGATGAAATAAGACGTATGACTCGTCTCTGTAAAATCTTGAAGCGGACGAAGCCACTCCCAAAGCAGCAGAAATGCTACAGCATAATAGATGAACAACTCAAAACGGCTTTGCCGCTGATGCGTATGCAGCATAAATGTTTGTCACCTCACAGTTCTTTCGTGCAGCCGGTCTTCAAATAAAAGGGTCGTGCGTATTCCAGATGCCTTGAGCCGGTCTACAAGCTGTTTTTCTTTTGTCGTGAATCGATCTAAAGCTCTCTTCACTAAAAGAACAGTGATGTTCTTTCTGTTTCGATTTCCAAGCAGGCTCGCAGCAAGCTCTTCTTGCAGCTGACCCGTGACGACATATTTTCCAGAGTGCTGGTACTCACTCGCTGCTAACGCCTTATATTCTTGTGCGCGAGAAGGTTGATGCTGCACCCTTGTTAAATAATAGAGCATGTCCTGTAAATGAAGTTCTCCTTGATCCACTCGAAAGGCATGCTGATCTCCTAGAGGTACAAAACCTGAAGGCACCCCTTTTTTCACTGCCGTTTGGAGAACAGAAGCTGTAATAGACACGACGGTCTCAAAAACCGCTTCATCTGTAAAATCAGCAAACACGACAAGATCCTTTGTTTGATTCTGTTCAAATTCCTTCGTCATCAGCTGATCCCTTCTAGCCGTCGTCTTCCAGTCCACCCAAGCAAAACGGTCTCCTTGCTGGTATTCCCGCACGCCTGTTGTCACATGGGTCGGTTCATTGAACCACGAGTGAACCGCTTTGCCTCCATTTTCATTCGCTGACTCAGCTGACTCCACCTGAAGATCCAGCATTTTCGGATAGACAAGCAGCTTTTTTTCTAACAGAATGATCACTTCTTTCTCCACAAAACCAAACATATCACCCGTTTTGATTCGAACCGCTGCCAAATGATGTTCCCCGCGCATGACATCGTTCAATTGATAGGAAAAACGCCACGTTTTTCGAAACCAAGGAAACAGCATTTGCTTCATTTCAATTTGTTCCTGTAAATGAAAGGTGTCCGGCGGATCATCCTCAATCAAGACGTAAACGTATGGAAATGGATTTGTCCGCTTGATTTCAAGGTCAACGGACAGCACGTCTCCCGCCTTCAAGCGGGTTTGCTGTAATGTCCTTTTGGCTGTCGCTCGCAGCGGAATGAGCGCAAACAGCAAAGCATACAAAGTATATGGTAAAAATGCATAAAAAAGGAACCAACTCACAAACCCCCCCTGAAACATGGCATAACAAAAGACTGCCGCAGTGAGGATGATGAGCATCATTACCCGTAACCATAATGAAACAGCGAAACGATGACGTGACTTCATTGAGTCATCGACTTTTGAACTGGCACGCCAATTTGCTCAAGCATTTGTCGCAGCAGTGTCTCCGCCTTCTTCCCTTCATACGTCGCTTCTGATGTCAAAATCATTCGATGCGGCAATGTATATGGCGCCAAATACTGTACATCATCAGGAATCACATAATCTCGCTGATTCAACAGTGCATACGCCTGAGCCGCTTTCATGAGGGCGATCGATCCCCTTGGACTCACACCTAAATAAACAGATGGATGTTGACGCGTCGCTTGAGCGATTTCCACAATATATTCTTTAATGGATGCATCCACATGAATGGTCTGAACAGCTTGCTGCAACGCATGGATATGATCCTTTGTCATCACTGCTTGGAGCGTATTAATCGGGGACTGCTTTTCCTGCAAATTGAGCACCTCCAGCTCCTCCAGCATGGTCGGATACCCCATTTGCAGCTTGAATAAAAACCGGTCCATTTGCGCTTCTGGGAGCGGATAGGTCCCTTCATATTCCACTGGATTCTGCGTCGCCATGACGAAAAAAGGATCCGCAAGCGGCATGGTTTCTCCGTCCACTGTGACACTGCCTTCCTCCATCGCTTCGAGCAATGCCGACTGTGTTTTAGGAGAGGTCCGGTTGATCTCATCAGCCAAAATAATCTGCCCCATAATCGGTCCTTGCCTAAATTCAAATTCATTTGTCTTTTTATTATAAATCGACACACCTGTTACATCTGAAGGCAAAAGGTCAGGAGTGAATTGGATTCGCTTAAACTCACAGCCAATCGATTTTGCCAAAGCACGAACCATCATCGTCTTCCCAACACCAGGCACATCCTCTAGTAGCACATGCCCCTTCGCCAAAATCGCAACAAGGCTTAATATCGCAATGTCTTTTTTCCCAACCATGACTTTATTGATGTTATCTACGATTTTTTGTAAATCTGAATGCATCGGTTCATCAAATGCCATCCTGATCCTCCTATCACGTTTCCGTTAAATTTCATATAGTCTAACTTTACCATACAACGCGCATTTGCATAAAACATCAGCATGTAGAAAAAAGAAGCCTTCTCACGATGGAAAAGACTTCTTCTCTTCTTTTGTCTCACCTGCTGGCTCCATATGAACATGAGAGTGTAAAATATCATGTTCCTTCTTCATTCTACGTTCGATCTCATCTGCAATATCATGGCTTTCTGCAATGTTCAAGTGCGGCTCGACCTCCACTACTACATCCACATGGACCGTACTTCCGAGATACCGTGCCTTAATATCTTTCAAATCGCCCACTCCAGGTGTTGCTTCAATGGTCTCTTTATATTTGGACATATCTTTTATATGAAAACCGTCCGTTAACGAATGAGAAGCATCTCTGAAAATCTCCCACGCCGTTTTACAAATAATGAGGCCAATGACAAACGCTGCAAGCGTATCAATCCATGCCAGCTGAAATTGAGAGGCGATAATCCCTACAAATGTTCCAATACTCACATACGCATCTGATTTATTATCAGCTGCTGCTGCATGAAGAGCCTGGCTATTGATCCGTTTGGACAGATTGCGGTTGTAAATATACACGCCGTACATCACCACAGCACTTCCTGCTGCCGTCCAAGCTGCGATCATATCGGGCGTTTGATGCTCAGATGAGAAGAGCGACCGGCCCGCACTCAGCAGAACCTGAAGTCCAACAAGCATCATAATAAAGGACGCCACAAGAGACGCAATATTCTCTGCTCGAAAATGACCGTATGGATGATCTTCATCAGGCGGCTTTTGAGAAATACGCAGCCCAATCAACACAGCAAGGGATGCAATAATATCCGTCGTATTATTCAATCCATCTGCCGAAAGAGCCTCTGAATGAAACACATACCCAATTAGAAGTTTCACCGCTGATAAGATCACATAGGCAATGATGCTGACCCAAGCACCTGTTTCACCTTGTCTTAATTCGTTATAGCGCTCCATGTCGAACCGCGCCTCCTCACACATCACTTTTCTATTATTTATCTTACAAAGCAAAGCCCGTGTGGGTCTACAGCAACATGATTCGCTTGTGTCAGCAAAATAGGATACATAGAAATGTGTTGACCTAAGTAAACTTATTTTTATAAGGTCAATTGACCTCAAGACCTACTCCCATCAACCTTTTTCCAATTCACTCTGTGATGAACATCTGGCAATATTACTCTTTCTGGAAAATTGTCAGAATAATTTTATTTTGAGAGACAACTTCTCCCCATCCTATCTTATGCTATTTTTAAGAATGAACAGAGGAAAAAGAGGGAACATAATCTCTCAAATCCTTTATACTTTTTAACATCATGTTAAGAGGTTTGAAATGTCAGTTTGATAACCTGTCCAATGCTGAATGACAATTCAGTATGATAAAATTTAAAATATTCTAAAAACAATTTCTCTATGAAGAGAAATGTTTGGAGGTAAAGACATGTCCAACATGACAAACGGTCTTCAAAAAAATCTGAAAACAAGACATATTTCAATGATCTCCATTGCTGGGGTTATTGGCGCAGGGCTATTTGTTGGTAGCGGCGCTGTCATTCATTCTGCAGGGCCTGGAGCCATTCTTTCCTATTCTTTTGCCGGACTTCTGGTGATCTTTATTATGAGAATGCTTGGAGAAATGGCATGCGCCTATCCGACAAGCGGTTCCTTCTCACAATATGCGAGTGATGCCATCGGTCCTTGGGCCGGGTTTACAATTGGCTGGCTTTACTGGTTCTTCTGGGTCATCGTCATCGCCATCGAAGCCATTGCCGGTGCTGCCATTATTCAGTATTGGTATGGAGATGCACCTGTTTGGCTCACAAGTCTTATCCTCACTATCCTCTTAACATTAACGAATATCTTTTCTGTTAAATCTTTTGGCGAATTTGAATACTGGTTCTCATTAATAAAAGTCGTCAGCATTATTCTCTTTCTACTCATCGGTTTTGCATTTATCTTTGGTTTTGGCGGTCATCATACTGCAGGTCTTGCCAATTTAACGGGGAACGGCGGTTTCCTTCCAAATGGATTCAGCTCTGTTTTACTCGGAATTGTCGTCGTCATCTTTTCCTTCATGGGAACCGAGATTGTGGCAATAGCAGCCGGAGAATCAGCAGACCCAGTCAAGTCTGTGACAACAGCTACCCGCTCTGTTGTATGGCGTATCATCGTGTTCTATGTCGGATCCATCGCTGTCGTTGTGACCTTGCTTCCATGGAATTCAGCGAGTATTTTAACAAGCCCGTTCGTTGCGGTATTAGAATACATCGGCGTCCCATCAGCAGCTCAAGTCATGAACGTCATTGTTTTAACAGCCGTTCTATCTTGCTTAAACTCCGGTTTGTACACAACGTCCAGAATGCTTTATTCATTAGCGGAAAGAGGCGAAGCACCGAAACGCTTTATGAAAATCAGCAAACGTGGTGTTCCTGTAGCGGCTACAGTCGCAGGCACCTTCTTTTCCTACATTGCCGTCATGATGAACTACTTTTATCCTGAAACCATCTTTTTGTTCTTAGTCAATGCATCCGGCGCCATTGCCCTTCTTGTCTACTTGGTCATTGCTGTTTCACAATTAAGAATGCGCCGTAAAATCGAAAAAGAAAATCCAGAGCAGCTCAAAATCAAAATGTGGCTGTTCCCATATCTCACGTACTTTACCATTTTGGTCATTTGCGCCATCTTGGCATCGATGCTGTTTATCGAATCAATGAGACCACAGCTCATTTTGACAAGTATCATTACCTTCGGTGTGCTTGCCGCTTATTTCGTCTTTAAACCGAATAAAAAAGTGCCTGCAAATGCAGCGCTTGAAAATAAACACCCGTAATGCTCCCGCTGAAAAGCGGGTTTTTTTATTTTATTCACCTATTTTCATGTCCGCACTTATACTGTATCAAATTGGATTATAAGTGAGGATTAGACGACATGAACCTAGAAAAATTTGTTGACGAGCTTCCAATTCCAGAAGTCGCGAAGCCCGTCAAAAAGAACCCAAGACAAACGTATTATGAAATTGCTATGGAGGAGGTATTCCTAAAAGTTCATAGAGACCTGCCCCCAACCAAGCTATGGACCTATAATGGCAGCTTGCCTGGTCCAACCATTCAAGCGAATCGAAATGAAAAGGTCAAAGTGAAATGGATGAACAAATTGCCACTTAAGCATTTTCTGCCGGTCGATCACACCATTCACGAAGGCCATCATGACGAACCAGAAGTCAAAACCGTCGTTCATTTACATGGCGGCGTCACACCAGCAAGCAGTGACGGCTATCCAGAGGCTTGGTTTTCACGAGACTTTGAAGCAACCGGCCCCTTCTTTGAACGAGAGGTATACGTATACCCAAATCATCAGCAAGCCTGCACATTGTGGTATCACGATCATGCGATGGCATTGACACGATTAAATGTGTACGCCGGCTTAGCTGGGTTTTATTTGATCTCTGATGCGTTTGAAAAGTCCTTAGAGCTGCCGAAAGATGACTATGACATTCCTTTGATGATCATGGACCGTACGTTTCAGGAGGATGGCTCACTGTTTTATCCTAGCAGACCAAACGACACGCCAGAAGACAGTGACCTACCAGACCCATCCATCGTGCCCTTTTTTTGTGGAGAAACGATTTTAGTCAATGGAAAAGTATGGCCTTATTTAGAAGTAGAGCCGCGAAAATACCGCTTTCGTATCTTAAATGCGTCCAATACTAGAACTTACGAGCTGCATCTAGATAACGACGCCACAATCTTGCAAATTGGTTCCGATGGGGGCTTTTTGCCAAGACCTGTTCGCCATCAATCCTTTAGCATCGCACCTGCTGAACGTTTCGATGTCATCATCGACTTTTCAGCTTACGAAAACAAAACGATCACTCTCAAAAATACAGCCGGCTGCGGACAGGATGTGAATCCTGAAACAGATGCGAACATTATGCAATTCAAAGTCACACGTCCGCTAAAAGGGAGAGTACCTAAAACATTACGTCCGATTTTCAAACCGCTGCCAACGCTTCGGCCAAGTCAAGCTGATAGAGAGCGTACACTCACACTTAGCGGAACGCAGGATAAATACGGCCGCCCTATCCTATTGTTGGATAATCAATTTTGGAATGACCCTGTCACCGAAAATCCTCGTCTTGGCAGTCTAGAGGTTTGGTCCATCGTCAATCCAACCAGGGGCACACACCCTATTCATTTGCACCTTGTTCAATTTAGGGTTTTAGACAGAAGACCATTTGATACAGAAGTCTATCAATCGACAGGAGAAATCGTGTATACAGGACCAAACGAAGCGCCTCCTTTACATGAACAAGGCTACAAGGACACCATTCAGGCGCATGCTGGTGAAGTCATTCGGATCGTTGCTCGATTTGTTCCATACAGCGGCCGATATGTGTGGCATTGTCATATTTTAGAGCATGAAGATTATGACATGATGAGGCCGATGGATATCATTTAATAAAAATGAAACCACTCTTCCCGTAAATGCGTAGAAACTTGTATAAAACTTCTGATACACCAAAGGGCTAACGGACATCCATTCATTAGCCCTTTCAAAATGGAATAATAAATCGCATGAATGGTTTCTTTGAGCATTCAACACTTAAAATGTTGACGCAGCAAACCGATAATACTACTATATACCCATTGCATCTATCAAAAGGCACATAAGCCACAATGAACGAACAAATGGAAAATTGCGATAAAAAACGGAGGAGTTCAATTTGAATGAAGAAAAAGAGACTTGCCAGGTCACACAAGAAACAGCGGCAGGTAACATAGAGAAGCTTTCAATTCAGGAAAACGAGAGCATTTGGTCAAATATTGAACAGCTAACAATTGAACTCGGTGAACAAAAAGAATTCAACCACTTCATTTTAGATGAAAAACAAAAGGCCATCAGCACATTATCTGCCCTCATTACAAAAGGCGATTGTGATGAAGAATTAAAGACTCATTTTGAACAAGCATTACATATCGGACTTTCTGTCATAGAGATCATGGAGATTATTAAGCACTGTACAAAAGTTGCTGGATTCCCTCACTCCATTAATGCCCTGTTTATCTTTCAAAATTTATTAGACAATAACACCAAATAAATCAGTGAAAACGAGAAGTCATCTGTCCTCTCGTTTTTTATGTACACTCATATTACTCTCTTTCTTTTCCTCTGTCACATAAGCAAAATACGAAAATACCACACGTTTCCTGCTTAAAAATTGCTTTCCCTTCCATGAATTCCTCAATTTCACCATCATTTCAAGCGGCAAAATAAAAAAACGTCCAGTTATATCAAATAACTGAACGTACCCTTTATCGATTGACAGTGAAATTGTTAACAATTCCGCCATCCTTCTCCCAAGCGGCTTCCACTGTTTTCTTCTTGATATTGTATTCAAATATCGTTCTTACCTTTGCTTTTCGTCCGGTGTCATCCTTTAATTCCTTTGCGTTTTTAGCAACACCTAAGAAATAAACAGAAGATCCGTCCGTAGAAAATTGCGGCTGTGCGGCACTTAAAATATGCATATCCTCACTGTTCTTAACGAGTGTCGCCTGTTTTCCTGTTTCTACATCAAGCATTTTAATAGAGGATACTTCTTTTTCGTTTCGCACCTTCACTTCTGTATAAATCAATGTCTTATGATCTGGTGAAAATGAAATATCATTGATCGTTTGCGAGATACGTGTAATACGCTTCCCCTTCGCACCTGTTTGAAGGGTGATCTTCATGGTCGTGGGTTCAGGGTCTCTTCCCTGTTCATTCGCTTCATCGGTTTTCTTGTAATCTTCTTTTAAGGAATAATGCTGGATTGCCAGAAGGTTTGACATCGGATCATAAGCAAAAGAACTCACCGTATCATCCTTGCTTTTTTCTGGATACAATACCTTCACTTTGTGTGTGTTTACATCAAACATAGCGACATAAAATTGTTCCCCAGAATCCTTATTATACCTGAGATATAACTGCTTCCCGTCCCCAGACAGCCTCATACTGTCGATGGAATCATCACTCGTAAACAGCGTTTTTTCTTCATCTGTTTTCACATTCAATTCTCGAATACTCACTTTTTGCGTGTCTTCATCCGTATACGTGTAATATAAAAGCTGTTTCGTAGAATCATAAGCAATCGAAGGATATGCTGTCAGTTTCTCCGTATGAAGCGCCCGGTCATGCAGGTAATACGTATTGTTTAACTGTTGATCTGTAAATGAAACGAGTAATTCGTCTTTTGCATCTTGATTTGTTTTCACTTTTCCTGCATGCTTTGCCTCTTGCCCCGGCTTCATCATGAAGAAAATGACTGCCGCAATCACTGCGACTCCGATGACCGTGATGATCCACCATGTTGATTTTTTCATTGCCTTTCAGACCCTCTCTACAAGAAAAGAAGCCAGAAAATGAACTTTTCCCGCTTCTCTGCATGCCTATGTATTAATAAGTGTAATGCCCTTTTACGACACCTTTACTTGTTTTATACCCTAGTGCTTTGAATGCTTTTGGACTGACGTCTAATACAGCGTTTGGCATTCTGCCTACATCATATTTATATACTGTAATCACTTTATGTGGTTTCGCTTTTGTTGTCACTCTAAGTTTTGTACCTTTTTTCGGTACGTCAAATCCCATTTTAGTTGCTGCATCCCAATGACCGAGTTTTTTTCCATCTGCGCCCTTTTTACCGACACCATTATACCAAGTAATATTGCCGCTTACTTTTTTTGCACTTGCTCCATGTGAGAAACTAAACGCCAAAAATAAACTAGCTACTGTTACGATTGTCGCGATAAGCTTTTTATTCATTAAAAAATCCTCCGTATTTGGTTTCTGCACTTATTATACATGAAGATGCCCCCAGTTATTTTACAGTCACATTACAATTCGAATACAAGTTGACCACTTTATGACCGATTTTGTTCACAAAAAATACCAAAATCGGCCAGAAGAATGTAAGTAGCCCCTCTCTTTCATTTTATATAATAAAAGTGAATCCAATTTAAGGAGGAATTTTTATGAAAAAGTGGTTCATCGTTTTGAGTGTAAGTTTGGCCTTCGTTTTGATGCTATCAAGTATCCCTGCCTCAGCAGCTGGTCCTCGTCACGGCGCGATTGTGACACAAACGGATGAGGCAAAATGGTCAGGTATCTCTGCTGATATTGTGCTGCCGAAAACAGCCACTATTAAAAATGGCTATGCAGACTGGTACCTCGGTCTCGGCTCTGCCGTTGTAGAGAGCGGTATTTCAAAAACGTCTTCTGGCTATAAGGTCTTTCTTGGCAGCGGCTCACAAGGCGGCAGTCAATACTGGAACAGTGAGTACGATAAGAGCATTACGGATGGTGCACGTGTCAACTTAAAGCTCATCAACAATGGTGATGGCACAGTGTCACTATACGTCAATGGGAAATTGCGCTATAAGCAGCCTGTTTTCAACCCTAGTCGTCTGAAAAACCTCGATGTCGTCAAAATGGTTCACGGCGTCCAAGATAATGGAACAAACAGCTACTCACAAGCAAGTTTCTCGAATGTACAGCTTCGTGCGAATACTTCAGGAAGTGTCTATAAAAAATGGGATGGAACAATCAAATCATCGCTTTTACGTAAAAATTTAGAGTCTGGTGCTGCGGCTCCTAAATTCACCGTCATTTCTTCTGTTCCATTAAGTACAAGCCTTTCAGCACAATAAGAAAAAAGCGCCCTATTTTGGGTGCTTTTTATTGTTCACAGCTTATCAACACTTCTCTTTTAATCAAAACAAGGATTCGTGGTAACATAAACATACATACTTCGCAGAAAAAAGGAGAACGAACGTGAGAAAAAGTCTACTTGTTTTCATGAGCCTAGTTGCAAGTCTCTTCATTCTAGCAGCTTGCTCGAATACGACGAAAGAACAAAAAACAGAATCTAAGGCACTTCCAACGATTAATGACCGCATTCAAAATGAAACGAAAGAAGTCATGGAGCAGTCTAAACTCATAAAAGATACTGACATCACCGTTGATCTAAAGAAAAAAGTCATTTCTTTAAACGTGACCGCTTCATCTGATACCAATAGTGATTACGCTGAAGTCATCGGTTTAAACTTTGCCAAGACGCTGGCCATTGGGGCATCAACTGAAAAAGAAAACAACCTGCACAAACCAGAAAATGACAGCCTTGGCGCCCTCTATTCCTTTTACGACCTAAACATCACCGTGAAACAAGAAAACGGCAAAGTACTGGCAAAAGGAAAGAAAAAAACAAATGAAACAAAAATCACGTGGGAAAGAGCCCAGTAATTTATGGTTTTTTACGATGAAAAAAGCTTGTAGAGGACCTCTCTACAAGCCTTTTTTCATGTTTATTCAGTCAAATCGTCTCTCATCGCATCAACTAGTGTGTGAATATCTGAGTGAGTCCTTGATGCTAATCGTACCAACAAATCATCTATACACTCATACAAATGATGTTCCCTCAAAATATACTCCTTATAAAATGGAATGACAAAGAAATAGAGCAAATCAGCAAATTCAAGTGCAACGTTATCTTCATCCTCATCTTCTAACGCCTGTCCAACACTTTCAATCAACCAAATCAAATCTGCTTTCTTTTCAATCGGGACATACATCAGTAAATGAATATCATCCGTATCCTTCGTTTGTAAAATCCGCTCAGCCGCTTCCTTTGACAGCGCCCCAATTTCTGTAGAAGATATATTAACAACCGCTAATTCATCCTCTGATCTCACTTGATTCATTTGCAGCAAGTTTTGGTCCATCTCGACTCACTCCCCATTCTCAGATACCTTTATTATAAGGAATTGATCTGATTTTTTATGGAAATAGTGGATTTTTTTATGTAATTTTAAAGAAAATGTGACATTATAAGCCAAGATATCTCATTTCTCTCAAAACAAAAAAAAGCACTCTTGATCATAAGAGTGCTTTTCTCATACATCCTTTACTCTCTTTTTCATCGCCTCAGCCATTTCCACGTCACCCTCTGCTTCCAACTTTTCAATGATGTGAGCATAATCCCTTTCATGGCGATTTTGGCTTAGTTTAAAAGCAGCCTGAACTTCATCAATGATGATTTTAAAGCCCACAATCCCTTTCATTTGTTTCTCTAACAGTTCATCAGACAATGTATCCCATAAAACAGGCTGTTCTCTGTGGCTTTCGTATGTTTCCAGCATCGTGGTTAATTCTTTTACCAGTTCCCCTTTTTCTAACAGCACAGCCTTTCCATATACATGGACAGCCTGATAATTCCATGTCGGTACGGCTTCTTTTTCATACCATGAAGAGGATATATAGGCATGTGGTCCTTGAAAGATGACGAGCACCTTCTCATTTTCTTCAAACGTTTTCCACTGAGGATTTCCAATCGCCATATGCCCTGTAATCACATACGAATCTTCAACTTGATGAAAACTCACTGGAATATGTGTCGCAATGGGCTTCTCATCTGTTGTGGTCACAACTGTAGCAAATGAATTTGATTGAATAAATGATTTGATTTTCTCCATATCTTTCACTTGAAAAAATGATGGAACATGCATGTTCTCTTCCCCCTTTTAGATCAGCTCAGTGTTTTGGTCATAATGAGATCCATTTGCTCTTCGTCCCCCATAAGGAATGCGTGCACCCCTGTTTGAACAAACCCAAGCTTTTGATAAAATGCGATGGCCGCTTTGTTGTGCTCCCACACCCCAAGCCAAACATCACGTTTATGATATTTCTTCGCGATCTCAAAGGCTTGATTGATTAAATATCGGCCTAATCCTTGTTTTTGAAAGGACTGCTTAATATAAATTCTTTCAATCTCTAACGCTTCACTTCCCATCTCTTCTGACTGCGCATCATCCATATTGACCTTCAAATAACCAGCAACTTCGCCATTCACTTGAACAAAATAGAACTGTGAAGATGGATGATGTAATTCTTTTAACAGCTGGTTCGGATGAAAGGCTGTCTTTACGTAAGCATCGATATGTTCCGCTTTGTTTTGATTCTGAAAGGTTTCTATAAATGTGTCGATACCGACTTTTTGCAGCTCTTCTATATGCTGTTCATTACATGGAATAAAAGTGACGGTCATTGAAGTCATCTCTCCTTATCATTTAGTAGCGTCTCTTATTTCCTTTTTTCACATAATCCCAATCTTTTTCGATATTTTTTCTCACCCTTAGAAGATACTCATATATCTGTTCTGCTTCCTCTTCAGAAAATCCATCCAGCGCTACTTGATTCGAATAATCATTTTCTCGTTTGATCATTGGATATACCGCTTCCCCTTTATCAGTGGGAAACAGCTTTTTGATTTTTTTATTCACTCGATCATCTTTCTTCTCAATAAAACCATGCAGTTCTAATTTTTTGATAGCACGAGCAGCCGTTGTTCGATCCACCTTGATCATTTCCGCCAGCTTTTCCTGAATGATGCCAGGCTCTTCACAGATACGCACAAGATACAAATACTGCCCCTTCGTTAAATCGTACTCTTTAAATTCAATATTACTTATAGAATCAAGCGCCCGAGCGATGACGCCAATCTCTCGCAAAATCTCTCTCATTTATCACGACTCCTTTTGTTGCATTTACAACATAAAACATAACAACATTATAGTTTATTTTTGTTGTAAACACAATAAAAAAACACCTTCATTGAGAAAGTGTTTTTTTCATTTTCTTTATTTCGCTCGTTTCTTTAATAGTGGTAATCGTTACAAAAAATAACGATCTCTGATCATCGCGAACGAAGGTGGTTAGGCAATGGGAAAAAGAAGAAGAGAGCCTCATAATATGCCACTACATTTTATCATATATATTCGTTGCTAGAAGATAATTTCCCTTTATGCAACCGCTCTTTTTATAACATAATCTCTCCAGTTTTATTAGCCATTATTCGTTAGAGTCCACATAGATTAAAATTAGAATTTTACCTTTAACAACCATCATTAAAATGATGAATATAATGGTTTAATTTAGGAACTATAAAAAGGTGACCAATCGTCAAGAAAGGAAGGTCGCTTAATGAATATTTTACAATTAGGGAGGATGACAATGGGAATTTTAAGTGGAAATCCAACGGATGAACCTATGCACTATGGTGAAGTGTTTGGTACATGGTCTTACTTGATGGTAGCTAAAGGTTTAGTTGCTGGTTATCAAACCCACTTAAACCATGCAGGTGACGAAGACTTACAAAAATTAATTGAAGAAGCTATTCAGGGTGGGCAACAAGAAATCAAAGAAATTGAAACTTTATTAAAAGAAAATGGAATTGGCTTACCTCCAACACCTCCTGAACGACCTAAAGCTTGTATAGACGATATTCCAGTAGGGGCACGTTTTCAAGATCCAGAAATAGCCGCTGGTCTTTCGGCGAACATTGCGGCAGGCTTAGTATCGTGTAGCACAATTATGGGGCAATCCATTCGAGAAGACATAGCTATGATGTTTGGACAGTTTCATGTTCAAAAGACAGCACTTGGAGCAAAAGTCCTTAGACTTAACAAAGAAAAAGGATGGTTAATTCCACCACCTCTTCATCATAGCAAAGCAGAAGATTGCTAATCATAAGATGATTAAACATTAAAGAGTAGACCTTTAGGGTTTACTCTTTTCTTGCTAAGCTTTAAACTTTCTACAAATTGAAAACTCTCCTTCACTCTCTTTACAGTCACTATATTTTGCCATTCCCATCGATTGCCTCTGAGCCAACATCATCAGCACTAGAAGATCAATTCCTTTAATATACCTAAAAATATCTTCCTCAGATTTAAAAGCTCCTATTACTATAGGTTGTTTAAACATTGATAGCAACTAACCAGTGGTAAAAACTTCGAGAGTAACCTTTCTCTATTATAGTCCTTGCAATTGCAGCATAAAGTCGGGCCCGTTCCGAGGTTCCATTTAATCAACAAGGTTGCTCATACCATACTGCTTGAGATCGAATCGTCATTAATGAAAAACAATAGCGTAGTGGACATAAAGGTTAGTCATACTACAAGGAATATCTATGTTCATATGACTGTTAATATGGAAGAAAAGGCCTCCCAACAGTTTTGCAAACTGATGAAAGGCCTTCTTCTATAGTTAGCTTATTTGTCACAGGTTGCCTTGTTTTTAATAACACAAGGACAAATACGACGACAAGAAAAGCATATTATTATTTCAGATGTTGATATAACAAGGTTTTGAAACCCTGATTACATCATGCCGCCCATACCACCCATGCCGCCCATATCCGGCATTCCGCCGCCTGAGCCGCCTTCTTCTGGTTTGTCAGCAACGACTGCTTCAGTTGTTAGAAGCATTGCTGCAACAGAAGCTGCGTTTTGAAGTGCAGAGCGAGTTACTTTTGTTGGGTCAACGATTCCTTTTTCGATCATGTTTACCCATTCGTTTGTTGCTGCGTTGAAGCCTACGCCAATTTCTTCGTTTTTCAAGCGCTCAACGATGACTGATCCTTCAAGACCTGCGTTGTGAGCGATTTGACGGATTGGCTCTTCAAGAGAACGTAGAACGATGTTTACACCTGTTTGAACGTCACCATCTGCTTCGATTGAAGCGACTTTTTTGTATACATTCACAAGTGCTGTACCACCACCGGATACGATACCTTCTTCAACTGCTGCACGAGTTGAGTTCAATGCATCCTCGATGCGCAGTTTACGCTCTTTTAGTTCTGTTTCAGTTGCAGCACCAACTTTGATGACAGCGACGCCGCCAGCTAGTTTTGCAAGACGTTCTTGTAATTTTTCTTTATCGAATTCAGAAGTTGTTTCTTCTACTTGCGCACGGATTTGGTTGACGCGTGCTGCGATTTGAGCAGAATCTCCTGAGCCTTCTACGATGGTTGTGTTTTCTTTTGTCACAACAACTTTAGACGCGCGGCCAAGCTGACCGATTTCAGTTGATTTCAGGTCAAGTCCTAGGTCTTCTGTGATTAACTCTCCGCCAGTTAGAACAGAGATGTCTTCAAGCATTGCTTTACGACGGTCACCGAATCCAGGTGCTTTGACTGCCACTGCGTTGAATGTACCACGAAGTTTGTTCACAACAAGAGTTGCAAGTGCTTCGCCTTCTACATCTTCAGCAATGATCAATAATGGTTTTCCTTGTTGTACAACTTGCTCAAGTACAGGAAGGATTTCTTGAATGTTCGTGATCTTTTTATCAGTGATTAAGATATAAGGATTTTCAAGAACCGCTTCCATCTTATCAGAATCAGTCACCATGTATGGTGAAGCATATCCGCGGTCAAACTGCATTCCTTCAACCACTTCAAGCTCAGTTGTGAACCCTTTAGATTCTTCGATTGTGATAACGCCGTCGTTACCTACACGCTCCATTGCTTCAGCGATTAGGCTGCCTACTTCTTCATCTGCTGCAGAAATAGACGCAACTTGAGCAATTGATTCTTTGCCTTCGATTGGTTTAGAAATCTCGTGCAAGCCTTCAAGTGCTACTTTCACTGCTTCTTCGATCCCTTTACGAACGCCAACAGGGTTTGCACCAGCTGTTACGTTTTTAAGACCTTCACGGATCATTGCCTGAGCTAGAACCGTTGCAGTTGTTGTACCATCACCAGCTACGTCGTTTGTTTTGCTTGCAACTTCAGCCACAAGTTTTGCACCCATGTTTTCAAATGCATCTTCTAATTCGATTTCTTTTGCAATCGTTACACCATCATTTGTGATAAGTGGAGAACCGAATTTTTTCTCAAGAACCACGTTACGTCCTTTAGGTCCTAAAGTTACTTTTACAGCATCTGCAAGTGCATCTACACCACGTAACATCGCGCGACGTGCTTCTTCACTGAACTTAATATCTTTTGCCATAATAACGAAACCTCCTCAGTCTTTTTAAAAATATATCTCAATGTTTTTTTATGTGATTAACCAATAACAGCTAAAATGTCGCTCTCACGAAGAATTAAATATTCTTTGCCTTCATATTTCACTTCAGTGCCTGCATATTTTGAGAAGATAATGCGGTCGCCTGTGTTTACTTCTAACGCAACGCGCTCACCACTTTCAAGTACACGGCCTGAACCTGCTGCAACAATTTTACCTTCTTGCGGTTTTTCTTTTGCAGAATCCGGTAACACAATACCGCTAGCGGTTTTTTCCTCAGATTCAACGAGTTCAATGATTACGCGATCGCCTAATGGCTTTAACATAAGAAACAACCTCCTCAATTTTTATATGTAGTCTTTTTTAGCACTCATCACCAGTGAGTGCTAACACATTTATTATAATAAAGAATGTCTTCTGTAATTTCAAGTAAAAACCTTTAAAAATTTTTACGCTTTCATGATCTTTTTTCAACTCAGATTCTTTCCTTTTCATCGAAAAAGAAGACTTGTGTTACAATAAATCTAGTTCTTTTAGTAAAGGGGTTTTCGTTACTTGAAAAAACAATATTGGTACATCATCTTAACGTATATATTGGTGCAGGTTTCTGCGTTTCCGTATGTGTTCATCATGAAGTGGTTAGGTTATATTCAGACACCGATGACACAAGCAGAGCTCTCTAAATTGTCAGGTACATGGACAATCATTAGCTTCTGTATTGGACTAATCATTATTCTGCTCATCCTTCGGACTGTGCCAAAAGCTTCACTTCGAAATGAAGCACCGGCTTCAGTCGGCGCGGCAATCGCTTGGATCATTGGCGGTTTCTTTCTTTCGCTTCTCACCCAATCGATTGTAGGAATGATTGAACAATATGCATTCGGCATTGGACGTGAGTCAGAAAACACGCAAAATATCTTATCTATTATGGATGCTTTTCCTTTTCTGGTTGTTATTATTGCACTAATTGGACCGATACTTGAGGAGATTATTTTCCGAAAAATCGTTTTTGGTGTAATTTATGAAAGGTCGAATTTTTTTATTGCGGCACTTGTTAGTTCAGTATTTTTCGCTGCTGCACACTCTGATTTTGACCACTTCTTTCTCTATACCGCAATGGGCTTTACCTTTGCCTTTTTATATGCGAAAACAAAACGTATCATCGTTCCAATCGGTGCACATATGCTGATGAACTCGCTCGTCATTCTTGTGCAGATTGAGCCAGTAAGAAAAATGATTGAAGAACAATCTCAAACAATGCAAATGATTATTGGAGGCTTTTTCTCATGAGAAACCCTGTCGTATGGGGCGTCATTTATTTTGCCGTAGGTGTTGCTTTCACCTATATGGCCATTCAAAATCCAGGTGACATGTGGTCATTTTACAGCATTTTGCTGATGGTGTTTGCGGCCTATAATATCAATATCGCGTTTAAAATGTTTGCCTTCTCTGTCAAACTCAAAAAACAGCAGCAAAAATAAATCAAAAACCATTTTCTAATCTCTGGAAAATGGTTTTTTTATGGAGGACAAGTTTTCATGGAACAAGAAAAACTGAACATCTTAAATGAGCAGCATGAAGCGATTGGAGTTGCACCCCGTTCAGATGTCCACGCGCAAGGCCTTTGGCATGAAACCTTTCATTTCTGGCTTCTCAAAAAGGAACTTGACACCGTGTATCTCTATTTTCAGCTAAGAAGCCCCGCAAAAAAGGATTTCCCTTCTCTTTTTGATATCACCGCGGCAGGTCACCTTCTAGCAAATGAACAGCCTTCTGACGGTGTGAGAGAGGTAGAAGAAGAGCTTGGTCTTACTGTCCCTTTTGAAGATCTATCCTTTGCAGGTGTTATACAGGATGAAATTCATCTACCCGATTTTACTGATCGTGAATTTTGCCATGTCTATCTTTACGTCCATCAAGAAGAGCAGATGAACATTCAATTACAAAAAGAAGAAGTCGCTGGACTTTACAGAGCAAAGCTAATGGATGCACAGCAGCTTTTCACAAGAAAATGTGAAAACATGCAGCTTGATGGCTTTGAAGTTGATGAATCCGGAGAACGATGTGAAGAAAGCAGAGTAGTCTGTATACAAGATTTTGTACCGCATGAGCCTGCCTATTATCAGCATCTATTTCAAGCGATCAATCAATTCCTTTTACAATAGAAAAAGCATCGTGACCCTTATTCGGATCACGATGCTTTTTTATGAGACATCATAATTTTTTTTCTCCTCTGTCTCTGTTTGCTGCATTTTGCGATAGGTCACTCTCGAAATGACAATACTCACTTCGTACAAAACGAGCATCGGCAAGGTAACCATGAGGTGAGAAACGATCTCTGGCGGTGTAATCAGTGCGGCAATGACAAGGAGGACAAAATAGGCATACTTCCGTATTTTTGATAAAAACATCGGTGTGATGATGCCAAGTCTTGTGAGAAACATCAACACAACGGGCATCTGAAACAAAAAGCCAAATGGAAGTGTTAACTGCATCAGAAATGTAAAATACTCATGAATCCCAATCACTTGCTCTACATTTAAATCATTCGACATTCGCATCATAAAATCAACGACAAACGGAAACAAAATAAAATAAGAGAAAGCCACACCGCTCAAAAATAAAAGCAGTGCAATCGGAATATAAGCAAGTGTCACCTTTCTCTCTTTTTCATATAAGCCGGGGCTGACAAACGCCCAAAGCTGATATAAAATCACGGGACACGTCAAAACCAAAGCAATGACAAATGCGAACTGCATAAACACGTACAGCGGATCTGTGAGCTTAAATGCATTCAGTGTCAGTGTGGCCGCTTCATCGGTATTTTGTAAATACACAATGACCGGCTTAGCAAGAAAAAAACCAGCCACCATAAAGGCGACAAAAAACATCGCAATGATCACTAAACGTTTTCGCAGTTCCACAATATGCTCCATAAGCGGCATATCTTTGACATTCATGAAGCTCATCCTATTCTACTGATCTTCTTTTTTCTTTTTTTCTTCCTGATCATCAGCTAAACCTTTTGTGGCATTTTTGAATTCACGTAATGTATCTCCTGCTGCTCTTCCTAATTCAGGAAGCTTTTTCGGCCCAAAAATAATGAGCGCAACAATCGCAATCAGAACCAAACTTCCAGGACCGATCGGACCCATTTGCTCCACCCCCTTTACCCCTTTTCGTCAATCCTCCTGTGTAACAGAGTAATGCTTTAAGAAATACACAAGAGACTGAAGTTCAACCGCCAAATCTATATGATGAATTCGAATGTGTTCCGGCACATTCAATCGAGCCGGCGTAAAGTTAAGGATTCCTTTGATGCCAAGGGCAATCAAACGATCTGTAATGGATTGAGCTGCTACGGCAGGTACTGTCAAAATGGCAACAGGAATATCTCCTACCTCTTGAACATGCTCTTCAAGCTTATCCAAATCATAGACAGGCACGCCGCCTATCTCACTTCCTATTTTACTCTCATTGACGTCAAAAGCCATTGAAATTTTTGTATTATTATTTTTGATGAAATTATAGTGTAAAAAAGCAGTCCCTAAATTCCCGACACCGATGAGCATAACATTGGTCATTTCATCTTGGTCAAGTGTCTTTCTGAAGAAGGTCAAGAGGTAATCGACATTATAGCCATACCCTTTCTTCCCAAGTGCACCAAAGTACGAAAAATCTCGGCGAATGGTGGCAGAATCCACTTTGACTGCATCACTAAGCTCTGCCGATGACACCCTTTGTTTTCCTGATGCATGCAGATTTTTTAAAAAACGGTAATATAGCGGCAAACGTTTGGCTGTCGCTTGTGGAATTTTTGACTGATCTATATTCATATAAGGTCCTCCAACTTAAATATCAGATGCTCTGTGAAAATCACCGTTTTTCCCGCCTGTCTTTTCAATTAAATAGGTAGGACCGATGATCATGCCTTTATCAATCGCTTTGCACATGTCGTAAACGGTCAGTGCACATACTGAAGCAGAAGTGAGCGCTTCCATCTCCACACCCGTACTTCCTTTTGTTTTCACCTGTACTTGTATGTTCAGAATGTGCGCATTTCCGTCTTCCTCCCAATCAAAGGAGATATCCACGCCTTTTAGTGCAAGCGGATGACACATTGGAATGATGGTAGATGTTTGCTTTGCTGCCATGATGCCAGCAACCTGTGCAACAGACAGCACATCCCCTTTTCCAATTTCACGTTGTTGTATTTTATGAAACACTTCTTTTATCATACGAACGCTTGAAGCAGCAACGGCGGTTCTCACTGTAGACGATTTGTCACTAATGTCGACCATCTTTGCTCTTCCCTGTTCGTTAAAGTGGCTAAATTGACTCATCTTTCAACGCTCCCTCACTCAAATGATACACTATTTTTTCCTATCTGTCTTTCATTTGAATATGGCGATTGTATGTAACATTTGCCGGTTTACTGCTGATAAGCTACACTTAACATATTATAACAGAGGTGAAGTTACATGATGATTCTACAAGTGAATCAGCTGTCCAAATCGTTTGGTGCTGATACCGTTTTAACGAATATAAAATTAGAAGTCAAAGCAAGGGATCGGATTGCCATTGTAGGTCGTAACGGCGCAGGCAAATCCACGCTTTTGAAAATCATTGCCGGTCAATTGTCTTACGAGCAAGGTGAGATCATCAAACCGAAAGACCTATCGATCGGCTATTTAGCACAGCATACCGATGTGACATCTACACGTACGTTAAAAGACGAATTATTATCGGTTTTTGATCATTTAAAAGGGATGGAACAAGAGATGAGAATCATTGAGGAGAAAATGGCTTCCTCCACAGGTTCTGAGCTGGATTCCCTCATGAAAACCTATGACAGACTGCAGCAGGAATTTAAAGATCAAGGCGGCTATCAATACGAAGCAGATGTCCGCTCCATTCTTCATGGGCTGGGCTTTAGTCACTTTGAAGATGAGACAACCGTTCAATCCTTAAGCGGCGGCCAGAAAACCCGTCTAGCGCTTGGAAAGCTCTTATTAATGAAACCAGAACTCTTAATTCTGGACGAGCCGACCAACCATTTAGATATTGATACCTTATCATGGCTGGAGCAATATTTGCAAAATTATACAGGCGCCATTCTGATCGTGTCCCATGACCGCTACTTCTTAGACAAAGTGGTGAACCATGTGTATGAAGTCTCAAGAACTGCCATGAAAAAGTTCGCAGGCAACTATAGTAAGTATCTTGAACTGAAAGCTGAGCAGCTAGAGCGTGATATGAAGCTCTACGAAAAGCAACAAGGAGAAATCTCAAAGCTCCAAGACTTCGTAGATCGCAACCTGGCAAGAGCCTCAACCACAAAGCGCGCTCAGAGCAGACGCAAGCAGCTGGAACGGATGGATCGTTTAGATAAGCCATTAGGTGATGAAAAATCCGCAAACTTTCATTTTGATATTACGAGACAAAGCGGCAATGATGTGCTGAAGGTACATGATCTCGACATTCGTTATGATGAAAAAACACCGCTCCTATCCTCCCTTTCTTTTCAGATCAAACGTGAGGATAGCGTGGCACTCATTGGTCCTAACGGGATCGGGAAATCAACCCTTTTAAAAACGTTAACGAACACATTAACGCCTGTAAAAGGCGACATCACCTTTGGATCTCATGTCACGATCGGCTACTATGACCAAGAACAAGCCAAACTGACATCATCCAAAAAAGTGCTCAATGAGCTTTGGGATGACTATCCTCATATGAATGAAAAAGAAATTCGGACATGTTTAGGGAATTTCCTTTTTTCTGGTGATGACGTCTTAAAGCCCGTTCATGCATTAAGCGGTGGAGAAAAAGCCCGGCTTGCCCTGGCAAAGCTGATGCTCCAAAAAGCCAATTTCCTAATACTTGATGAGCCTACGAACCATTTGGACTTAGATAGTAAGGAAATTTTAGAGAATGCGCTGATCGATTATCCAGGAACCATCTTATTTGTCTCGCATGACCGTTATTTTATTAATCGACTAGCAACGAAAGTATTCGAGCTGTCGCGAGTGGAAACAAAAGAATACCTTGGTGACTATGACTACTACCTTGAAAAGAAAAATGAACAATTAGAGCTTGAGGCGCTTCAAGAAAATGAACCGCTTAAAAAACAAGCAGCAAAGCCAGTAGAAACAGCAAAGCTTTCTTATGCGGAAGAAAAAGAACTGAAAAAGAAAGAAAGACAAAAGCAGCGCAGAATCGAGGAAATTGAAAAGCGGATTGCTGTCATTGAAGAGAAACTTGGTGAAAATGAAGAGCTTCTATGTGATCCTGCTATTTTCCAAAATCATGAGAAGGTCCAAGACATTCAAACAGAAAATGATACGCTTAATCAAGAGCTTGAATCACTTTTCGCGGAGTGGGAAGAGCTATCCGAATCTTAAAGAGTGCCCAAATGGGTGCTCTTTTTTCTTTCAGTGAAAATTTATTATCCACATTAATATCCACAAAAACCTCTTTGTTATTCTTAAAAATTTTGGACTTATCCACTTTATACACAGGTTTTTAATCACATATCCACACAAAATTTCTTTTTTATACACATTCTCTTCATTTTAAAACAAAATTTTCAAATAATTGTGGATATATAACGTTTACATGTGAATAAATCGCTTTCATTGAAAATGAAAAAAACCTGTGTATCCACAGGAGTTTTCATTCATATGAGACAAGCGGTAAGCCCGGCTGGCCATTCATCGCCATATCGCCTCTTATTCCCTTTTCAAACGCAATGGTTCCAGCAGCAGCGATCATGGCTGCATTGTCTGTGCAAAGAGATAACGGCGGAATAATGACCTTCACGTCAGGTAGCTTTGTGAATGCTGTCGTCAAAGCTTCTCTCAGTCCTTTATTGGCAGCGACTCCACCAGCTAGGACAACCTGCTTTACGCCATAGGCCTCAGCCGCTTTTAATGTTTTCCCAACAAGCACCTCAATGACGCTTGCTTGAAAACTTGCTGCCAAATTCTCTGGAGCAATTGTTTCTCCCTTTTGAGATGCATTGTGTAATGTGTTAATTACAGCTGATTTTAATCCACTAAAGCTAAAGTGATAGGAACCTTCTTCAAGCCATGCACGAGGAAGTTTAATCGTTGGCTCTCCTTCATGTGCTAACCGATCAATATGAGGTCCACCTGGATACGGGAGACCCATCGTTCGAGCCACTTTATCGTAGGCTTCTCCAGCCGCATCATCTAATGTTTCTCCGATGACCTCAAAAGATCCATGCTCCTTCATTAGCACAAGTTCAGTATGTCCACCAGAGACAACAAGAGCCAAACATGGAAACTGTAATTCATCTACAAGCTGGTTTGCATAAATATGCCCAGCAATATGATGTACACCAACAAGAGGAATCTGATGAGCAAAGCTTAGTGCCTTGGCTGCGTTGACACCGATCAGAAGGGCACCGACTAAGCCCGGTCCTTCTGTAACAGCAATGGCATCTAAATCCTGAAAGCTCATATTGGCCTGTGTCATCACTTCTTCCAATACGATGGTAACTTGTTCCACGTGATGTCTTGAAGCGATTTCTGGTACAACACCGCCAAATCGTTTATGACTTTCTATTTGCGAGGCCACAACATTCGCCACAATTTCTTTCCCATTTTTTACAATGGATGCAGCTGTTTCATCACAGCTTGTCTCTATACCTAATATGAATCGATCTGTTTGTTCACTCATTTATATTCACCCACATGACCAATGCATCTTCCCCATTATCCGTATAATAATTCTTTCGAATAGAAGCTGGTCTGAAACCAAGCTTTTCATAAAGGGATTGTGCAGGTGTATTCGAAACCCGCACCTCTAAAGAAAGATGATCTGTCTTTTTTTCTTTGCAAAATTCCATGACATATCGCAGCAATGCTTCCCCGTAGCCCTTTCCTCTATGCTCAGGGAGAATCGCAATGTTCGTAATTTGTGCATCGTCCATGACGATCCAGACCCCGCAATACCCAACAGGCTGTTTATCTTCTTCAATGAGGAAATAATGGCTGTACTGGTTATGGAGAATCTCATAGACAAATGATTCTTTTTTCCAAGGTGCAGTAAACGAATGCACTTCAATCGTATACACCTCTGGAATGTCCGCTACCGTCATTTTTCGAATCTCTGTTATGTTAAGATTATTTTTGTCCTTCAAGCCATTTCACTTCCGCTTCTGCCAAACGAATATAGTTAGGAACAAGCTGATGAACATCTTCAGCAGGACGATCTGTCCCTAAAAACGCAAGCATTGAAGGTCTTGGGTTATGAAAAGCTCCCTCTACTTTCACAGCAGTTTCTCCTAAAATGGAGCGAATGCTCTCTTCATGAAGATGCACATCCTGCCCAAGAAATAGGACAGGCTTTCCTGTCTGCTTCAGCTCATGAAGCCAATCCGTGAGCAAGATATTTTGGTCTGGTTTGATCTCTTTAATTTTTCCTTCTTCAAACGTATATAGCCCAGTATAAACTTGTCCTCTTCTCGCATCAAATAGTGGCGAGATCCATCCATCAAAGTATTGACCATTTGCCGCAAGTGTTTCTAAACTTGAAACAGCCGATATCGGGATAGACAGCGTCCACGCGAGTGTTTTTGCAATGGTCACACCAATTCGGACACCGGTGTAGGAGCCAGGTCCTTTCGCTACAACGATTTTACTTAGTTCACTTGGCGCTACACCACATTCTTTCATTAATGCCTCAACAGTCGGCATCGCTCGGACGGAATGGTTCTTTTTTAAATACGTGATGCTCTCACCAATCACTGTGGAATCTTTTACAAGGGCAATTCCTAGTGTATGGTTAGACGTATCAATTGCCAGTATGGTCAAATTCTTTCATCTCCTTACAAAGGGTCTTATAGCGTTCCCCTTTTGCACTAAACGTGAGATGACGTTCTTCTTCACGTTCTGTTCTCAGCATTTCTATTTTCAAATAGGTGGAAGGCAATTGAGGTCCAATGAGATGTGCCCACTCAACCAAGCATACACCTTCGCCCTCAAAATATTCTTCGAGCCCAATATCTTCTTCCGCATCTTCCATGCGGTACACGTCCATATGATAAAGTGGCAGTCTGCCATCGGTATATTCTTTAATAATCGTAAAGGTAGGGCTGTTGACGATACGGGTAATCCCTAAGCCTTCTGCAAAACCTTTTGAAAAAGTAGTTTTGCCTGCACCTAAATCCCCTTCTAATGTCAAAACATCGCCTGGCATCACAAGTTTGGCCAAAGCAGCGGCAATTCGTTTCGTCTCATCCGCACCTTTTGTCGTCCATGTTAATTTCACAGTTATGTCACCTCATTTCTTAAAATGATTATATCCTTTTTTCATTAACATTGTTTGCTGTTCATTGTCTTTTAATATAACGCTTGCTGCTTGATCACCTTTGACTTGTCCAATGCGTTTGACTTGAATGTCTTCTTTTCTACATTGCATTTCAAAGCTTTCCCAATCAGCCTCTGGAATCGTACCAGTTAATACAAAGTCTTCCCCGCCAAATAACACCCATTCCAGCCAGTCTTTACGCAGCACTGGTAAATCTGGATGTGTGGGGAGCTTGTTTGCTTCTATCTCTATCGTCACATGACTCGCTTCGGCTATCTCATTCAGCTCACTCGCTAATCCATCACTCACATCATTCAAGGTGACCCGTGGGAAGCTTGAGCAAATATGTCCAGCAGCAATGTGAGGCTGAGGCTTTTTATGACGCTCAAGAAAAAAGGCTTTGTCGACTGCCTTGGTAGGGGTTACTTCGTTCATTAAAATTGATAAGCCAGCAGCTGATGAACCAAGCTCACCTGTGACAAAGACGACGTCTCCTGTCTGAGCACTGTGACGATAACAAGCTGTTCCCTTGGGAACCTCGCCAATGACCGTCACTGTAATGACAAAGTCACTGCGAGTGGCGACCGTATCTCCACCAATTAAATCCATATGATAGGTGTCAGCCAATGCTTTCATTCCCTCGTAAAGAGCTGAGACGATCGTCTCATCACCATGAGGGGGGATCGCAATCGATACAAGATAATACTTTGGGGTTCCTCCCATTGCGGCGATATCACTGACATTGACCGCTAGTGCTTTAAAGCCAATATCAAAAGGTGTGGAAAAATCAAAGCGAAAATGAACATACTCCACCATTGTATCAACACAAACGACCTCTTCACAATGTGAATGAGGTTGATAAACACTTGCATCATCACCGATGCCCATAACCAAAGAACGCTGATGTGTTTCTTTTGGTGTAATTCGGCGAATAAGATCAAATTCATCCATAAAAAGCAGCCCCTTCATGCAATCAATTGATTGAGTAGACACGATGTCAGACATAATTAGTATTAGTGTAAGCCAATATGAGTTTCAATTCCAATTGAAAATGATATAAAGAAAGCCTGGTATGAAAAACCAGGCTGGGTTGAAGTGATCTATCTTTTTCTTTTCACATAACGTGTAGCCAAACACAAACCAATTCATTGCATCTTGGATACGTACGAAAAGAAAAAGACATAAAAAAAAACGAAACTATACGTTTTCGTTTACAAGTCATAAAAATGGCGGTCCGGACGGGACTCGAACCCGCGACCTCCTGCGTGACAGGCAGGCATTCTAACCAACTGAACTACCGGACCATTTTGGTTGCGGGGGCAGGATTTGAACCTGCGACC